>RDYN01000077.1 GCA_004293365.1 Oscillatoriales cyanobacterium
CAACACCTGGGCTGATGTTATCAACCGCGCTAACTTGGGTATGGAAGTAATGCACGAGCGCAACGCTCACAACTTCCCGCTCGATTTGGCTGCTGCTGATACCACTCCTGTGGCTTTGGTTGCTCCTTCCATCAACGGCTAAGTTTTAGCTTGAGATTGACAAAAAGCGCTCCTAGAAATAGGGGCGCTTTTTATTTGGGGAAAAATTCTGTGTTTGTATTAGTTCCCGGACGCACGGGTAGTCAGAAACCGGGTTTTTTGCCAAAATCTTTCGTTGTAGTCCACAGTAAGGCTAAAAAACCCGGTTTCTTTGGTCTGATGGGTAAGTTTTTGCGATCGAGTTTTATTCGCGGATGGCAGATCAATATGATGCGGTGAATGCTTTTATGCGATCGATGTAGAAGTTGAAAATTGCGATCGTAGTTCCAGCCTTGCTTACATTGTACGACACGCTGTATTTGTAGCCATCGTAGCTAATCAGATTCTTCCAAATAGCCTGCAACTTCTTGTAAATCTTGCAATCCTCGGTTCAATTTGTTAAGCATAGCTTCCCCGATATCTGTATCAAAATTGAGTTTGGGATTTTGAAAAGTTAACTCTTGAATTGCCTCTAGCCATAGTGAAAGCGGTACGTGGCGAACAGCTTCCCGTAACCCCATATTTGCCAATACTGCGAGATAAAAACCTGTGAAGTCTTGTCCTCCATAATTATAGAAACCTCGTCGTAGTTCTAGCTTTTCGGGTGTGTACGCTGCATATTGGTCAAAAGTAATCGGCGCGCGATCGAGCTGTGGTTGTGGCAGTGGTGGTGTATCCATAGTTTTTTCACTTTGAGATTATGTTAGATTCGCTTTCGATCCGTCAAATGTAAGAAATGTAATCTCTCATAAATTATATAAGATTTCACCTGCACTGAATGTATGCTTTGAATACGGGATTGAGGAAAAAGAGCGATCGACAGAACTTATGCACGTCGAGGCTAGAAACCAGGTTTCTTCGTAGATACCTCATTGAGGATCGTCAATTATTCTAAGAAACCCGGTTTGTTTACGTAAGTCCTGATAGATTCACTCTATCATACTTGGGAATCAAAAACTGCTGATTACTTGCAAGTTCCAGAAGGGCGATCGCACTTCTGGAACAATCTCGACCCCGCCTCATGGGATGAAAAGCCGACTCACACCCATATAGGTATTAATATCAAGCACAATTTCAACCAGACGAATTGCACAACGCTGCCGATATTCAGAGTTTCCATATCCAATTTGCCATTTTTACCTGCCGTGCGTGGGAAGAGAGAATTTCATAAAATTTTCTACATTCAACATTCTAAACATCCCGCAGTTAGGTGCTAAAAATCCGTTCTCAAATTCGCAATGAGAAAATATCGCGTGCACTATAGCTTGACAAAAATCCCCAAATCAGCAATAATTGTAGATTGTCTGTCTAAATCCGGCTCGGATCAGGTTAAGACATTCCAAAAGCTGCAAAACAGTCCACAGTCAAAAGTCCACAATGACCAATGACCGATGACTCATCAGCTACCTGTACGGCAATCTCAACAACCATCCCATGACTTACGCAATCATTGAAACCGGCGGCAAACAATTTCGGGTAGAACCAGGCCGCTTCTACGACATCGAACTGCTTCACGTCGAAGCTGAATCCAAAGTCACCATTGACAAAGTATTTCTGATCCAGCACGAAGATGACGTTCACATCGGTCAGCCTCTAGTAGAAAATGCCACTGTAGAAGGAACTGTGCTGCGGCATTTCCGGGGCCGCAAAGTCCTCGTCTACAAGATGAAGCCGAAAAAGAAAACTCGGAAGAAAAAAGGCCACCGCCAAGAAACAACTCGGTTTATGATTGACTCTATTACAGTCAACGGTGTTGTTTTGGCTGCGAGAGATTTGACTCAAGCAGTTGTTGAAACTCCCCAAACCGGCGAATCTGAATCAGAATAAACAATAGTAAATACAGTTTGAGGATACTATGGCCCACAAGAAAGGTACAGGTAGCACGCGCAACGGTCGCGATTCTAATTCCCAGCGTTTGGGTGTCAAAAAGTACGGCGGTCAAGTTGTCAAAGCTGGCAACATTTTGATTCGTCAACGCGGCACTAAGGTTCACCCCGGTAATAATGTTGGTATCGGCAGAGATGATACTTTGTTTGCTTTGGTTGATGGTGTGGTGACTTTTGAAAGAAAGGGTAAGACTCGCAAGAAAGTGAGCATTTATCCTGTGGTTGCACCTGCGGCTGCACCTGTGGCTGAAGCTGTCGCAGTTTAATTTTGGATAGTTTCCTCGTTCCTAGGCTCTGCTTGGGAACGAACCTCTAGAAGCCCTGCTTCCTGATTTTCTATCTTAATATACCAATATCCCCGACTTCTTTAAGAAGTCGGGGATGTCATGTTTGGTAGAAAAGTTTTGTGAGAAATTCGGAATGATTTAACCGCAGAGGCCGCAGAGATCACAGAGGAAGAGAAGAGAGAGATGAATAATTTGGATACCAAGGGATTTGGTATGATTGGCTAATTTGTGGCTAGCCTCCTCCGACGATTGTCACAACTTCTAGGATGTCGCCCTCTTTTATCTTTGTGGTTTCCCAAAATTGTTTGTGCAGGATTTCGCCGTTGTACTCTACAGCTACTAAGCGCGGGTTTAATCCTAATTGTTCTAGTAATTTTGGTAACGGTGTGTCGATCGCACAATTGCGATTTTCTCCGTTAACTTGCAGCGCAATTTGATTTGTCATGATTAAAATATCATTTTTTAGAAGACTCGGCGGTTGAAACCGCTGCGACACAGACAAAACCCGGATGGTGCGCGGGTTGAATGTCGGTACAGTCAACCCCCATGAAAAATCGGCAATCAACCTAGGTTTTCGCCAGCAAAGCTTTCTGAGCTTTCAGATTCTGCATCCGAATCAACTGCGAGATGAAAAATTGCGTGACTAAAGTAGGCTGTTCTGCATCCATGATCGATCGCACTACGGCAACTCTTTGAGCTCCGGCATTCAATACTTCATCGAGGTTGTTGATATCAATTGAGCCGATCGCAAACCAAGGAACCGGAGACTTACTAGCAGCATACCGCACGTAGTCCAAACCCGCCGCTTGTTTATCAGGTTTAGTCGGAGTAGAGTAAACTGGCCCAACTCCAATATAATCGGCTCCCGCATCAATCGCTCGCTGCATTTCTTCGCCATTCGTCGTCGAACAGCCGATGATGCGTCCGGGGCCGAGCAACCTGCGCGCTTCGGCTACAGGCAAATCTTGCTGTCCTAAGTGTACGCCGTCGGCATCTGCGGCGATCGCCAAATCCACGCGATCGTTCACAATCAGCAAAGCATCGTAGCGGTGACAAAGTTCGCTCATCTGTCGCGCGTTGGCCAGCCTTACTCCGTCGTCTGAGGTTTTGTCGCGGTACTGCACCAACGTCACTCCGCCTTGCAAAGCAGCTTCTACCACTGCTAACAAGTTGTCTCTGGGCGAAGTTACGAGGTATAACTGCGATCGAAGTAACTGCTGGTAGCGTCGGTAAGCCAATAAATCGCTTTCGAGACTATACACCCGATAGCGCATCTGCTTCAAAGCCTTGCCCATATTCGGATCGTAAACTTTGCCGTACTCTTCCAGTACCCGCAGAGCTTCTTCCACCCGACAAAAATTCGCCGCCAGTAGCTGCTGAATGCCCGCACGCTGCTCTTCCTGCGGGTGAGTCAGCTCCGTCCCCGGATCTGCCGGCGTATCCCTAGCGCTGCGTAATTCTGCGGTGTGCCAAGCAGCCAATTCCTGACGCAGTTGCTTGCACTCGCCGGCTAAATCGGCGCTGTTGAGACCAAACCTGCACCATTCTTCAATAATTCTCAACCCTTCGCGCGATCGATCTAAATTTGCATCTAAAATCCGGCAGAGGGCTGGCTGTGCCGGTAAAGTTCTGTTTTGTTTCTCGGTCATTCAGAACCACCTTGATTAAACTAATTCCTAGCAGTCTACCCGCTACATTGTCCCACGGCATCAAAATTGTGGTGAAGCCGATCGACCTAATTTTGCCATCAACGGATCTCAATTTGACAATTTTTTAAGTTTTATGGCATTTCAAAAAAACGAAGCATAATAGATCAAACTCGATATAAGTGGAATCGTGAAGCTGCATACCGCACTTCGGAGGAAAGCCGTGAGGTTCGCAGAACAAAACAAAAGATTAACAGCAGAAAACCCCAGCAGGCGGGTGAGATTAAAATGCGATCGCCCAAACCCGACAGGAAACAGGGGATGCGAAATTTGGCTCAAAGATAAATTGTGTTTTTTTATGATCCTAAATTCCAAACAGAGCAAGTGCCAAAAAAGTCGTAGCTTGCGGGGCGGAACGCCATCGCCAAGCAAGAGTTTAAGTTCTTGCCTGCTGCTCGTCTTTGCCAGCACGGCTTTTTGCCACCCTCAACCCTCGGCGATCGCGGCCGTAACCGGCTCCGTGCAGCTACTTTCGCAAGGGCCAGAGAGCGACATTAACATACTCTACGTGAGTTCTAGCGGTGGCAGCGACACGGCAGGTAATGGGAGCGATCGAGCACCGTTCAAAACCCTCACCTATGCCCTCAGCGTCGCCCCGCCGAAAACCGCGATTTTACTAGCGCCCGGTACTTACAGCGCTCAAAGCGGCGAAAAATTTCCATTAATGCTCAGGCCCAGCGTGACTGTTCAAGGAAATCCCAACACTCGCGGCCAAAATATTGTCATCAAAGGCGGAGGAGAATTTATCAGCCCGACTTCGGCGGGTCAAAATATCGCGATTTTAGGCGCAGACGGGGCAGGACTCAGCGGGGTGACGGTGACAAACACCAACTATCGCGGTTACGCTTTGTGGATCGAATCGAGTTCTCCGACGGTTGTTAACAATACTTTTTCGGGTAGCACTCACGACGGCATTTCGGTAGTTGGTACTGGAAGGCCGACGATTGGCGGGAATTTTTTCTCGAAAAATGGAGCTAACGGGATTACGATTTTTGGGGATTCTCGCCCGGAAGTTCGAGATAATGTGTTTGAAGATACGGGATTTGGGGTGAATGTCGCCCAGAATGCTTCGCCTTTGTTAATCGGCAACAAAATTACTCGGAATAAAGACGGCGTGGTGGTGCAAGCTGATGCAAGACCGGTGCTGCGTAACAATTATATCGAAAGCAACCGCCGAGATGGAATTGTGGCGATATCCAGAGCTCTGCCAGATTTGGGAACTTCGGCGGAACCGGGGGGGAATGTGATTCGCAATAACGGCCAGTACGATATTAACAATGCCGCGAAAGGTCAAGTCATCCCAGCTTACGGCAATCAATTGTTGAGCAACCGCACAACTGGATCGGTTGATATGGCGGGAACTTTTAGCCCGCCTCCACCGATGGCGGGAACTGCTTTGCAGCTAAGGGTCGATCGACCTTCGGGTATCGGCGGCCCAGAAACTTCTCTCCCTGCTTATACTCCCGGGCGGCTAACTCCCCGAGTTGAAAGAGCTTCAATTGCGCCACCAGCGCCAGTTTCCAGGCGATCGGCACCCACCAGCACTCAGTTGCGGCCTCTGCTTCCTCCGAGAAACGCCGATTCTGCTGCTGAAGGAACAGGGGCGATCGCAATTCCTGTACCCGATCCAGATTCTCGATCGGTTAGGGAAAGTTCGGTACAGCAACCAATGATTCCTCCGAATTTTGATAGTTCGAGTGGGGTTACTTCCGAGGGTAAATTGCCGGTTCCGGGCCGCAACATTCCTCTCGGAAGGGGCGGCTTTGTACCTGCTGGTTTAGGGGGGAATTCTTTGCCCGATTCCGAGAGTTCGCCGTCAGTCGATCGAGCTTCTGCGTTGGGTTTCCGGTATCGAGTTGTGGTGGATGCCGAGAGTTCGGGCGATCGGCAAAAAATGCTATCCTTGGTTCCCGATGCTTTTCGGACTTTTACCAACGGGCGATCGGTGATTCAAGCTGGTGTTTTTCAAGAACGCGAAAAAGCTGAGGAATTGCTAGAAATTCTCACTACTAACGGTTTGAATGCTCGCATTGAAGACATCAAATGAAATGGTCATTTAGGTTCGTAGTGAGGACTTCAGTCCGCATCAATTTCTGAGGACTGAAGTCCTCACTACGAACCAATTTTGCATCAATTTCTGAGGACTGAAGTCCTCACTACGAACCAATTTTATTTGCTATGGCATCATAGGAATTGTATACATGAAAAATTTTAGGGCCTAGCATATCGGATGCCAGACCCTAAAACATTTGTGAGTTAAATTGATTCAAGTGGGTTTTTAGCTCTGCTGAAATTCAGCAAACAACTACTACTAAGGTTGACTTTTTGGCAACTGCTCTGCGAGGGAGCTAGCTATTAGCGGAGCCTATTCAGACTTCTGTGTTTGATTGTGCGATCGCAATTCTAACTTGATAACTTTCGATTTCTCAAATCGCCTCAAGCTATTTCACAAATTCCGAGCGCAATATCAACCTTTCTTTTATCTGCTAATAAACTACACGATTCAGGCGTTGCCTGCGAACTAGAGCCGAGCGGGACAAACACTCTAATTCAATTTTTTTTATCCAAGTTTTTTGTGCTGCTTGGTTTCTGCCCCTCATGTATTTAAACTAACACCAATTCTGCACTAACTCTACTTTGTTTACGAAACTTGACACTTTTTGACGCACCGAAATACTTCAGAAATCGATTATTAACAATTTGTACGATCGCGCGTTAGCACAATGTGCATATCCGGCAATATTTGTTGACTTTCACCGCAGCAGGGCTTCCCAAGTAGCGCGGCCGACAATGCCGTCTGCTGGTAGCTGATATCGTCGTTGAGCAGCCTTGACAGCAGCTTCAGTTTCCCGCCCGAACACGCCGTCAGCACTCGCGCGCAAAAATCCCTTGGCCCTCAGTCGCTCTTGCAATTCTCTGACTGCTGGGCCCCGCATTCGTCTTCTCAAAACAGGAAAATTGGTGGGCTGCGGTTGGGGGCTAATCTCTGTGTTTTCGGGGGTTGTGGCTGTGGGGGCGATCGGGTTTTCGATCGCCCCCACAGCCACTGGAAACAGCCGGTTCCAAGTATCTTGACCGACTATGCCATCTGGGGCGATGCCTGCGGCTTCCTGGAACTGAGACACGGCTTTAGCTGTGCTTTGCGAGAAAATCCCGTCTACCTCGCCGTTATAAAATCCCAATAATTTAAGAGCAGCTTGGAGTTCGGTAACATCTGAGCCGCGACTGCCGATTTTGAGCGCGGGGCGGACGATCGCACCTGTTTGGGCTGTTTGGGCGATCGGGCTATTATTATTACCTGGTTCGGAGGTAGGTAGCTGTCCACGAGCAGGAGTAGAGGCGATCGCGCCCAGTGCCAATAAACCGTACAAACTCCAGCCGAGGAGCAAACTCGGAACCTTGCGGGCTTTATTCCAGCTTGCTGTCAGGTTTCGGGACATGGGAAATTCGACCTCTGCAAAACTTGGTAGCGATCGTACATCAAATCTGGCAAAAATTGGGCGGAGCGAAGCGGAGGGATGGGGCATGGGGCATGGGGCATCGGGCATGGGGCATGGGGCATCGGGCATCGGGCATCGGGCATCGGGCATCGGGCATCGGGCATTTTTGATTCCCAGTCCTTCCCTTTGATAAAAAAATTAATCCCCTAAAATAGCTGCAATTGGCAAAAAAACTGCTAGATTGCCGTAGAGCAAAGATTAAACCGCGTTCATTGGGCCCCACCAACACCATGACCGAATCCAGCAACCCCACCAGAACCGCCAGCCAAATAGACATCGGCAATGTCAACATCGGCAACTTCCAAGTCGGCAGCATCAGCGGCAACAAATACAACGACTTCAACGCCAACGGGCGGCCCGACGGCGGTGATGTGCCAATTCCCAACTGGCAAATCTACCTCGACATCAACAACAACAACAGGCTTGACGGCGGTGAACCTTCCACCCTCACCAACGCCCAAGGCAACTACATCTTTACCAACCTGCCACCGGGGACTTATCAAGTTAGAGAAGTCCAGCAGCCGAACTTTCGCCAAACTACGCCCAATCCCGCACCGATCGCAATTACCAGCGGCACAAACGCGGGTAATATCAATTTTGGCAATAACTTCAACGCCGGGACGATCGCAGGTACAAAATTCAACGACATCAACAGCAACGGCCGCCAAGACTTCGGCGAACCACCGCTAGCTAACTGGCAAATCTACCTCGACCTCAACCGCAACAACCGGCTCGACGGCGGCGAACCTTCTACTATTACAAACCTTCAAGGCAATTACGCTTTTGTCAATATTCCCGCAGATACATATTTGGTGAGAGAAGTCCAGCAACCGGGTTTTCGCCAAACTACCCCTGACCCGGGCCCGATTAACGTTACTTCCAACGCCGCTATCACCAACATCAATTTTGGCAATGTCTTTTTTGTCGGCAGCATCAGCGGTCTCAAGTTCAACGACCTCAATGCCAACAGCGTCCGAGATGCGACAGATCCGCCTCTGGCCAACTGGCAAATTTACCTCGACCTCAACGCCAACAACAGGTTAGATCCGGGCGAACCGAATACTATCACTAACCCGCAAGGAAATTACACTTTTGGCAATGTTTCCCCGGGCCGGTATTTGGTGAGGGAAGTTCAGCAACCGGGATGGATTCAGACTACGCCAAATCCAGGGCCGATCGACATTACGGGCAATACCAACGCTGTCGGGGTCAATTTCGGCAACAATTTCCCCACCGGCAGCATCAGCGGCTTTAAGTTCAACGACCTCAACTCTAACGGTGTCAACGAACCGACGGAACCGAGAGTTGCCAACTGGCCGATTTACCTCGACATCAACAACAACAACGCCCGAGATCCCAACGAACCTTCGACTTTAACAAACCCCCAAGGTAATTTCTCTTTTATCAACTTGCCCCAAGGCATTTATTCGGTGAGGGAAGTCCCGCAGCCCGGTTTCCGACAAACTACGCCAAATCCGACTCCGATTACTGTGGGTAACGGCACAAATGCCACTAATCTCAGCTTTGGTAACGTGTTGGTGACGGGTACGATCAGCGGTGTCAAATTTAACGATTTTAACGCCAACGGTCGGCTAGATGCCGGGGAACCGCCGATCGCCAATACCCAAATTTACATTGACCTCAATAACAACAGCCGTTTAGATCCGGGCGAAGCCAGTACCTTTAGCGACAGTCAGGGCAATTACAGTTTCCGCAATGTTCCGGTAGGTAGTTACATCATTAGGGAAGTTCCGCCGCCCGGTTTCATTCAAACGACTCCGCCTGCGCTGGTAGTTGTCTCGGCAGATGTTCGGGCCAGCAGTATCGATCTGCTGACGGGAGATCCTGAAAGTCGTAGCGTAGCGGGGCGTAAGCCATCGGCTAAATCCTTAAATGGCGACCAACAGGCGGATGCTAGCAGCTATGCCGGGCCGGAAGTTGCGGGTAATCTTGGGGCGGATAGCTTGCTTTCGTTCGCGACCCGCGATAGTTATCAAATTAGCGATCTTTTGCTCGATCGACCTGTCGCGAATTTAGGCAATCTTCCTAACTTTGGGCAACAGAATGCCGGCTGGGAGCAAAATACACAAATCGGTGGATTTGTCAATAGAAATGAATTAATTAATTGGAATCTGGGAAACTCGTTCGGGTCGGTGATTTAGGTTTCAATCAAGGTCGATCGCCCCCCATCCCAAACAGCAGATAAAAATCAGCAAGAGGTTAAAGGGCGATCTCGTGATACCCTATTGTTTGGCAACCTCCAACACTCAAGCGTAAGTTCCGGGAACCCCGAAGCTGGCTTGTTGTATATTGGGTGCAATATTTCAGAGGCTGTAGCATTGAGCGTAAGTCAGAAACTATCAGACAGTTCCCCTAACCCCGACCGGCATATTTTCAGGCAAAGCAAATCAGATCCAGTCCGGTAGTTCGATCGGTCTAAAGCTTGTTGTTTCGAGGCAATCCCAGAGGCTGCGATCGTCTCTTCACAGCGAACGATGACAAACCTGAACGATGCCACCCGACTTGCGATCGGGGGGGACACTCAATCAAGACCTTTTTAAAGCTCAAACCAGCAAGTATGTACGGAGAGAGAAGGCGTGCAAATCTTAAAGATGTTGCCCTCAAATTGCCAGGGCTCTTCAAAACCTGATATACTGGCCAGCGACAAAGCTTGAGGCATTGTTGTGTGAGATGGGGAACATTACCTCAAGCACAGACGTATGTAAAATCGAGTGGCAATTGTCAGCGACTAGCAAAAACTACTCAGCTATTGACAAACCCATACAGTAGTCTGTAATTTACGTGGATTTAGGTGTGAAGGAGAGAAATCATGGCAGATTTAACTAGCGAAGAGCGGATTGCCCAGCAATTACAGGTTGGGAACACCGGCCCGGCAATTTTAGGTATCAAGTTCAATGACTTGAACGCGGATGGCATCAGACAGGCAAATGAACCAGGTCTGGCAAATATCCCCATTCTCCTCGAACCTGCGATCGGCAGCAACGGCCGATTAGATGCAGGGGATGTCTCCGTCCTTACAGACGCTAACGGAGCATTCTCATTCATAAATCTGGTTCCTGGCAACTACGTAGTCACAGAAACAACAGTACCGGCTGGTTTCCGTACCACGACTCCGAATCCCCTCGCTGTCACTGTTGGAAACACAAACACCAACGTTTTCTTTGGCAACACCCAGCTTGTGGGCAGCCGGATTGTTGGATGCAAATACTTAGACATAGATGCCGACGGCTTTCGAGACGGGAATGAACCGGGCATTAAAAATGTCAGGATATATCTTGATGGCAGCAACGGTAGCGTCCCCAACGGCCGATTAGATCCAGGGGAACTTAACACATTAACAGACAAAAATGGTGCGTGGTCGTTTAATGTAACACCTGGAACATACAGAGTTCGGGAAGAACGAGTCAACGGCATCAACGGAGAACCCCTAGAAAGAGATTTCCCCCAAAGCACCCCACCCAACAACATTCCCGTACTGGACGTAACGGTAGCCGCCGGTCAAACTTTTGCCTGCGCTCAAGTTGGCGACACTCCGCTGTATCAAATTGAAATTAACAAATTTCGGGACGTTGACCGCAGTGGCACGCGAAATGTGGTCAATGGAGTTTTTGAACCCCCGATTGCTAACGTACCCTTCATTTTAGATTTGAACGGTAACGGTCGCTGGGATCAAGCCTCAGAACCCATCGCTATCACTGATGTAAACGGAGTTGCTACCTTCAGGGATTTGAGAGCTGCCAATTACTCTGTCTTGGAAATTTTTCCAGCGACACTGCCCGGTGGCGGTGCCCCAGGCAACCTCAATGCTCCAGTGGCAACTACTCCTAACCCCGCTCTGGTTTCGGCACCAGGCCCGCAAGCACGGTTCCAGGGTACGATCAGCAGAGAGCAACCGATCTTAGTAACAGATTCAACCTACACACTCAAACCAAACGACCCTAAGTTTGTAGATACCAACCGCGACGGCGTTCAACAGGCTGGGGAAAGATCGATCGCGGCAACTGGCGAACGGCCGATTTTTGCCAACACGCCTTTACCTTTCCCAGCGACTAACCCCTCACCAGCAGTTATCTTTACTCCTGTGGGAGCTAATACTGGGAATGGAAGTAATTCTGGTGTGGGAAACACTCTACCTAACATCACTGTATTCAAATACAATGACCTGAACGGAAACGGTCGCTTCGAGCCTATTCAGGGTGAAGCACCAATTAGCGGTGTCACTGTCTTCCTAGACACCAACAATAATGGCACTCCTGACGCCGGAGAACAACAAATACAGACGAATGCTCAAGGAAGAGGAGCATTTACCAACTTGCAACTGGGCAATTACACGGTGCGGGAAGTCGTACCGGCTGGTTTCTCGGCTTCGACAACTGCTGGTGTTCCGGTAACTCTAGGCACTCAGGACGCTAACGTTACTTTTGCCAACACGCCCAATAGCAACATCACTGGTTGCAAATTCGAGGACTTTAACTTGAATGGCTATCGAGACGGAAACGAACCGGCGATTAGCGGCGTTACTGTTTTTCTCGATACCAATAACAACGGCGCCCTGGATGCAGGGGAAGCAACTACCACTAGCGATCAGTTTGGTACTTTTGCTTTCAGAAATTTGCGTCCCGGTACTTACAACCTGCGAGAAGTACCTCCTCCTGGTTTCTTCCAGACGACTCAACCGCTCAATATCGTTTTGGGCCCCAATCAAACCTTTACTTGCGCTTTGATTGGTAACTCTCGTCGCTATGATTTGTTAGTTCCAAAATTCCGAGACGACAACCGCAACGGCGTACAAGATTCGGGCGAACCGCGTCTTGCTAATGTTCCATTTACTTTGGATTTGAACCGGAACAATCGTTACGATGCCGCCACTGAGCCTTTGGTAAGAACGGACGCGCAAGGGATTGCTCTATTCCCGAATTTGTTCCCGGCCACTTACTCGGTTTTGGAAGTTTTCGACGATCCGAACGTTCCCAACCCGTTCCCGATCCGCACTGGCCCTAATCCTGTTAGCTTTAACGTGCCGGGCCCCAATACTGTGCCTTCGCCGGCAACTCGCACAGCGAGCTCAATAACAACTGCTACTGAGGAATTAGATCCGTTGATTGGCGGCACCGGTGTGGCGGCTGCTAGCCCCGATCTTTTGACGGACGGCGGCAGTTCAACCGATGCTGTGGTGAAGGCGCTCAGCGTCGATGCCTTGCTCGCACCGAGTGGAGTTGTGACCAACTTTGACGATCTTGAGGCATTGAGAACAGCGAGTTCGCTGACTTTTGCAACTACACAAGATAAGTCTGAGGATTGGCTGTTGGCTGCTCCTGCTCCAATCCAAGTGTTCTAATCTGAAGTTGGGTTTCTAGTTTGAAACTCAACTATTAGTAATTACCTAGTTTAAACTGCACGTCAAACATTGTTTTGGCGTGCAGTTTACTTTTGTGCCGATCGCACAAACTGTCTTTAGTAGTAGACTGCGATCGGCACAAAGAACGATTCCCCGCCCTCAGAAAACCTTTATTTATAGAGGTAGAACTTAGAGGAATATGTTATGCCAACTCAACAACAAACTAATCCGGCTCAACATCAAGAACAGCAACCGGGCGTCGAAGCGCAGATGACGCCTGCACCTGATTCCTTCGCATCCGAATATCGCGGCAGCGACAAATTGCGCGGCAAAGTCGCCTTAATTACCGGCGGAGATAGCGGTATCGGGCGCGCCGTGGCTCTTGCATTTGCTAAGGAAGGGGCGGATGTGGCGATCGGCTATCTCAACGAAGATGGAGATGCTAACCAGACTAAAGGGGCGATCGAACAACTCGGCCGCCGCTGCATTTCCCTAGCCGGAGACATCGGCTCTGAAAGCACCTGTCAAAACCTTGTAGAACAAACAGTAAAAGAATTCGGCCACCTCGACATCCTCGTCAACAACGCCGCCGAACAGCATCCCCAAGAAAGCATCGAAGACATCACCGCCGAACAGTTAGAGCGCACCTTCCGCACCAATATCTTCTCAATGTTTTACCTCACCAAAGCCGCTCTAAAACACCTCAAAGAAGGCAGTGCAATTATCAATACTACCTCAGTCACGGCCTACAAAGGCAACGAACAATTGTTAGATTACTCGTCCACAAAAGGAGCAATTGTTGCCTTTACTCGCTCTTTGTCTCAAAGTTTAGCTGAAAAAGGAATTCGCGTCAACGGAGTCGCTCCCGGCCCGATTTGGACGCCGCTAATTCCTGCAACTTTCCCCGAAGAAAAAGTGGCAAAATTTGGTGCAGACACGCCCTTGGGACGCCCCGGTCAACCCGATGAAGTTGCTCCCAGTTACGTGTTTTTAGCTTCTAAAGATTCGTCTTACATGACGGGTCAAATTTTGCATCCCAACGGCGGCTCTGTAATTAACGGATAGAAACACAGGACTTGCATTTCTGACTGCGAACTCAAGGTTTGTAGTGAGGACTTCAGTCCTCTTATTGAAAGAAAGAAAGAAAGAAAGAAAGAAAGAAAGAAAGAAAGAAAGAAAGAAAGAAAGAAAGAAAGAAAGAAAGAAAGAAAGAAAGAAAGAAAGAAAGAAGAAAGAAAGAAAGAAAGGACTAAAGTCCTCACTACGAACCTAATGTTTGTAGTGAGGACTTCAGTCCTCTTATTGAAAGAAAGAAATAAAGAAAGAAAGGACTAAAGTCCTCACTACGAACCTGGTTTGCAGTCAGGACTTCAGTCCTCTTATTAAAGATTGGTGAGTTTTGACAAAACAGTAATCCCGCCACCCAAGGTAGCGGGATTGATAGGTTGCAGTTTAGCTATTCTCTAGTTTTGCTAGAGTGGAAATTAGCGGGCTGCTGAATTAGCTCATCTTAGCCATTTCTTGCTGGATCGTGCTTTTGGCTGCTTTAAATTGAGTAGCCATTTGTTCCATTTGTGCTTCGCTCAGGTTGCGGCGAATTTGAGGGAACATATCGTTTTCTTCTTGCTTGACGTGATCCTGAACGGCTGCTTTGAGCTGTTGCAGTTGACCTTTGAAATCAGAAGAACTCGGGTTGAGAGCCTTGATTTGGGCGAGCATCTGCTTCATTTGTGCTTGCTCGTCGTACAGTTCTTGAGTATCGCCGTAGTAGCTGCGAACTGCGGGATAAACAATTTGTTCTTCGGCTTCTGAGTGAACGCTTAAGTCTTTGTAAAGTTGACCGAAGAATTCTTGCAGTTTTTGAGGATCGTCGGTTTTTTCGATTTCCATAAATAGGGTATCGACTTTGCGGTGATCCATTGCGATGATTTCGGTGATGTTCATCTCTTCTTTGGTGCGGGTAACTGCACCGCCGATGATGCCGGTCATCGCAGCCATTGCATCTTGGACGCGGGCCCACACGCCTTGATCGGGGTCTTTTCCGGTGAGTTCGCGCACTCCTAAAATTTCGAGAACTCCTTTGAGTTGTTCTTGGTGGGCGCGGTTTTCAAAGTTAACTGTGTTGAGGGGAGTAATGGCGGCTTCGATGTCGGCGCCAACTACTTGAGCGGCTTTGTGAATTAACAAGCCGGCCATTGTTTGTTTGTGTTTGAGCAGTTCGTGCTGACCGACTTTTTCAAACATTGTGAGTTCAGAACCTTCCATGAGTTTCTGAACTTCTTTAATCATTTTTGTGG
The DNA here is from genome assembly GCA_004293365.1 of Oscillatoriales cyanobacterium. Classification (GTDB taxonomy): domain Bacteria; phylum Cyanobacteriota; class Cyanobacteriia; order Cyanobacteriales; family Microcoleaceae; genus Microcoleus. Next base: position 15,174 of record RDYN01000077.1, read on the forward strand.
TGGTTTCTTTCGGTTCAGCTTGAATCCCGTATTGGATGATGGTGGTTTCCAATACGCCCATGTTTTTGCGATCGTCCTCCAGCATATCCCGGAAGCGATCGCACAGTTCGGAGTCGTTGCAGGAATTGATGAACAATTGCTCGTTGGCGATCAGCAGGTTTTGCAGCGCTTTCATGTCTGCTAATTTCATCGCGATCGCTTGGCGCTTGGTATCTTCTAGGGTAGCTACCATCTGTCGTTTCTCCTCTCGATGTTTTTAGTGTTCTTACATCTTTTAATTTATTGAAATATTCTGATAACTTCCTCTTTCTCCCGACTGATTCATTGATCACCCGCGCAAGCTATTGACTTTTGAGCGAAAAAATGGTAGTAATTTGAGGCTGTTTGAAACAAAGCAAAAATTACTTCCTGAATGACAACAGCCCACAGCCGACTGACAACAGCCCGCTGACAACAGTCAGCAGTCAACAGTCAACAGTCAACAGTCAACTGACAACTGACTTTTGTATCAATTAATCCCGATCGCACATCAGTAAAGCGCTACTATAGTTGAAGCCGAAGTTAACTGAAGTTTAAGAATAACTAGCTTGTCTCAACTGCTCGCTGCTTTAGAGTTCCCAGCCAATGTCTGGAAGCTGCACAATGGGTTAACGGTCATTCACCAGCGCCTAGAGGCCACACCGGTGGTTGCGCTAGACGTGTGGGTGAAGGCTGGCGCTACGAAGGAGCCGGATTCTTGGTCGGGAATGGCTCATTTTCTGGAACACATGATATTTAAAGGGACGGATGCGATCGCCCCTGGAGAATTTGACCAGGTAATCGAAAATCGCGGCGGTGTCGCCAACGCAGCTACAAGTCACGACTACGCCCATTTTTATGTCAACGCCCGGGCCGATTATTTAGCAGAAACGGCGCAGCCGCTAGCAGAATTGCTGCTGCGCGCTTCGATTCCGGATGCGGAATTCGATCGCGAGCGAGATGTGGTGCTCGAAGAAATCCGTCAAGCTCAAGATGACCCCGATTGGCTCGGTTTCCAAGCAATGATGGAAACAGTTTACCAGCAGCATCCCTACAGGCGATCGGTACTGGGGACGGAAGAATTGCTGATGTCGCGCACTCCCCACGAAATGCGGTGTTTTCACCGAGAGCACTATCAACCGGAAAATATGACTGTGGTGATAGTCGGGGGAATTGAGGAAGAACAAGCCCGAGATATCACCCTCCAAGCATTCGAGCAGTTTTCTGACAGATGGGATTGTCCTAAATTTGTCGCCGAAGCCGAACCGCCGCTAGTAGAAATTCGCCGTCAGGAACTCCGCCTCCCCCGATTGGAACAAGCGCGGCTGATGATGGCCTGGAGTGGGCCGGGAGTTGAACACTTGCAAAATGCTTGCGGCTTGGATTTGATCTCTGTGTTGCTCGCAGATGGGCGGACTTCGCGTTTAGTCCGCCAACTGCGGGAAGAATTACAATTGGTACAGGCGATCGAAAGCTCTTTCTCGCTACAGCGGGAATCGAGTTTGTTTACGATTAGTGCAGTCTTGGAAGCGAAGGATCTAGAACAGGTGGAAGCTCGGATTTGCGATCGGCTTTGGGAACTGCAATCTGAGCCGGTTTCGGAGGCAGAACTGATGCGCTGCAAGCGTTTGCTGTGCAACGACTTTGCTTTCTCCCTCGAAACGCCGGGACAGTTAGCGGGTCTTTACGGATATTACAGTACGATCGCCACTGCCGAATTAGCGCTCAGCTATCCTACCAGGATTCAGTCATTTAAGCCATCAGACCTCCAGCGTCTAGCTCAACAATATCTCTCACCCCGGCGCTACGCGGCTGTGGCGCTCAAGCCAGTTTAGTTATTGGTTAGTTGTTATTGGTTAGTTGTTACTGGTTACTACCACCAGTGAGCTTGTAGGGTGCGCAATGCGCACCGCATCGGTTGACTGACCCTTAAATGGATGAAATAAATATTTTTTGTACCGGATAGATGTTTGGCGTTTTTCGGGGGTTTTCTATACGCAGTGTGTACCCTACGGGATAGATGTTGTTACATTTAGACGTTGTGCGTCAGGGTTTTTTGTGCGCAGTGCGCACCCTACAGGTAGATTTTGTTACATTTAGATATTGTGCGTCAAGCCCTACTAAGTCTGACCGCAGACCAAAATGCAAATGGAAAATAGCAAAATGGCGATCGAGTAATTATCAATTACCAATTACCCATTACCGATTCCCTATTACCGATTCCCAATTACTAACTAAATTAATGATGAAAAATGAAATTCAGCGCACGGTTTTAGACAACGGTATGGTTGTCTTAGCATCAGAAAATCCAGCAGCAGATATTATTGCAGCTAGGATATTCCTGCGCGCCGGTAGCCGCTGCGTACAGCCGGAACAAGCAGGATTGTGTCACTTGCTGTCGGCGGTAATGACTAAGGGAACCGATCGCCTGTCTTCGCTGGAAATTGCCGAACGTGTAGAATCGGTGGGAGCGAGACTGAGTACCGACTCGACTACAGATTACTTTTTAGTGAGTTTGAAGACGGTTGTTGCGGATTTTCAAGACATTTTGGAGTTGGCTGCGGAATTGCTGCGATCGCCCACTTTCCCGGAAGCGGAAGTGGAACTCGAACGCCGCATCGCCATATCAGCAATTCGATCGCAACAAGAACAACCGTTTTCGATCGCCTTCGAGCAATTGCGGCACGCGATGTACAAGGATCATCCCTATGCTTTCTCTACCTTGGGCACGGAAGCTACGATGTCAAAGCTCACCAGAAACGAGCTCGAACAGTTCCACAAAACCTATTTCCGTCCCGACAACGTAGTTATTTCGGTAGCCGGCAGAATATCTACCGAAGATGCGATCGCCCTGATCGATCGCACGTTTGAAGACTGGAAAGCGCCTTTAACACCCCTGCCAACTTTAACCGTTCCCCCCCTCACAGCCTCCCCGCAATCCGTGGCTAAAGCGCAAGAAACCCAGCAATCAGTGATTATGCTGGGCTACCTCGCACCCTCGGTCAAAAATCCCGACTACGCAGCAATTAAGTTGCTCAATACCTATTTGGGTAACGGTTTGTCGAGCCGGTTGTTTGTGGAATTGCGGGAAAAGCGGGGCTTGGCTTACGACGTTTCCGCGCTCTACGCGACGCGCCTGGACACGGCTCAGTTTGTCGCGTACATGGGTACGGCGCCGGAAAATACGGTGACTGCTTTTGAAGGATTGCGGACTGAGGTCGATCGGCTCGCCAACATCCAACTAAGCGAGGAAGAATTGCAAGCTTGCAAGAATAAAATGCTCGGTCAATATGCTTTAGGAAAACAAACTAATTCGCAAATTGCCCAAGTTTTAGGCTGGTACGAAATTCTGGAATTGGGAATTAAATTTGACCAGGAATTCCAAGCAGAAATTGCAGCAGTTACAACTGCGGAAGCTCGGGAAGCTGCTCACAAATACTTCGTCGAACCGTATATTTCTTTGGTGGGCCCGGAGGCGGCGATTACAGAGTTGGGCGTGGCTGCTGTTTGTTAAGGAGGAAATGGGCGATCGAACTTGTGAAAAGTTCGATCGATCTAACCAGTTTGTCCATCTGATAGACTAAAGGAATTGATTGGGCTAAGTTGAGCTATGACCATTGCGATCGACCAACCAATACAACAGAAACCACTCAGCTTTGACGAGTTTATCGCCCGTTATGGTGGCGATAATCGCTATGAGCTGATCGATGGAGAGGTATTCGACTTGGAACCCACAGGCCCTCATGAGGAGGTTGCAGCCTTCATTACCACAAAAATATGTGTCCAGATCGACGGAACAGGCTTACCTTGGTTTGTCCTTCAGCGGGGACTATTGCGCCCTTCAAATATTGGTATGACAGCATTTCGACCTGATGTTGCAGTTGTCGATCGCGATGAACTTACTAAAGAACTGCTTTGGTCTGGTGAGTCGATTCTAACACTGGGCAGTTCGATTAAATTTGTGGCGGAAGTTGTTAGTAGTAACTGGCAAAATGACTATTCTCGTAAAGTCGAAGACTACGCAGTTTTAGGTATTCCTGAATATTGGATTGCAGACTACGCAGGATTGGGCGGTACTCAACACATTGGGAAGCCCAAACAACCCACCCTCTCAATCTGCACTTTAGTGAATGGGGAATATCAAATTCAGCAGATTCGGGGCAATCAAACCATTGTCTCTCTAACTTTCCCAGATTTAAAACTGACTGCTGAACAGGTGTTGATGGCTGGCAGGTAAAATCACTATAATTTGACTGCTCCGATGTAAGGTCGATATTTAAAAGGTACATAGCGTTTCTTATGTTTGTGTCCGTGTTTCGGCCCTCTGGCGCAGCTTTCGAGCATATTCTTGACTATCGGTGATATCAGGTCGTGAGTTGATGACTCCTTCACTTTGCCAATAAGCAACAAGTTCTGCTTTTGTTTTAGGTGGGTTGCTCAGAACTTTTCCGATCGATAAAACACGTAAGATATATTCAGATAAAGGTAGGTTGACCCGCAAAGCTTCAGTAGACAGTTGACTTTCTAACTCCGGCGGCAACTCTAATTGAATGCTCATGTCTGCGTTCCTCATCGATCGAGATTTTAGATTAATCGTAGCTGATGTCCTAATTATCCGAAGACTCCTGCCACACAACGGCACCACCAAAAAAACTTAATCAGACTTAACTTGAACCTTTTCTGTTCCCGATCGGTCTAAATTCTAGACAGACCCATCAGGTCTAAATTATATGTATTTCATAAAAAACTTTCAGATTAAAAAAGGGATAACTCCCTGGCTGAGCGGGCTCCTAGCCACCGGAATGCTGGCAGGAGCCGGCTACACAGCTTACAGCCAACTCTCCGTCAAACAGCGCCGCGAAACCAGGCGCAAGGAAAAAACCGTTGCTGTCGAAAGGGTGAACCTGCCGATTACAATTTCGGCAAACGGTACAGTTGTGCCCGAACGTTCCGTTAACGTCAGCCCCAAAACTTCAGGAATGCTCAAAAGTTTGCTTGTCAAGGAAGGAGACAAAGTTGAAAAAGGGCAGATTCTCGCCTACATGGACGACTCCAACCTCCAAGGCCAACTTACCCAAACTCGCGGACAACTCGCAGCCGCCGAAGCAAACCTGCAAAAATTGCTCAACGGGAATCGCACCCAAGATATTGCTGCGGCTGAGGCAGTTTTAGCAGAACAACAGGCAAGTCTGGAAAAATTGCTCAACGGCAATCGCACCCAAGACGTTGCTGTAGCTGAGGCACAAGTGGCAGAACAACAGGCAGCGCTGCAAAAATTGCTCAACGGGAATCGAACCCAAGACGTTGCCGCCGCCGAGGCACAATTAGCCGAACAACAGGCAAATTTACAAAAGTTGCTCAAGGGCAATCGGGCTGAAGACATCGCCCAAGCAACCGCTAAACTCAGAGATGCCGAATACGCCAGAAATCAAGCAGAGGAAGACTTTCAGAGAAATCAGGAACTCTATGCGGCCGGGGCGATTGCTTTGCAAATTGTCAACAATTCCCGCACCGCGCGCGATCGAACTGGGACGCAAGTCAGACAAGCCGAACAAGCTGTAGCTTTGCTCAAATCCGGTGCACGCCCGGAAGAAATCGCAGCTTCAAGGGCCGCCGTGGAGCAAAAACGGCAAGCTTTGGCCCTAGCGCGATCGGGCCCACGCCCCGAAGACATCGCTGCGGGGCGGGCCGCATTGGAGCAAAAACAGCAGGCTTTGTCGGTGGTGCGATCGGGCGCACGCCCCGAAGACATCGCTGCGGGGCGGGCCGCATTGGAGCAAAAACAGCAAGCTTTGGCGCTGCTAGAAGCCGGTTCCCGCCCGGAAGACATCGCCCAAGCCCGCGCCCAAGTTCTCTCTGCTAGAGGCAGCCTGCAAAGCGTTCAAGCCCTGATAAACGACACCGTACTCCGGGCTCCTTTCAGCGGCACTGTCACCCGCAAATACGCAGATCCGGGCGCTTTTGTGACTCCCACGACGGCGGGAAGTGCGGTTTCTTCAGCGACTTCTTCTTCGATTTTGTCCTTAGCTTCAAAAAATCAATTAGTAGCAAACGTAGCAGAAACTAATATTGCTGAGATTCGGATCGGGCAGGCTGCGTCTATTCAAGCCGATGCTTTTGCGGGAAAGACTTTTGCAGGTAAAGTCAGTCAAATTTCGCCTCAGTCGATCGTCCAGCAAAATGTGACAAGTTTTGAAGTAAAAGCGGCAATTATTAATGATGACAAACAAATGCTGCGATCGGGAATGAATGTAAATGTGGAGTTTAAAGCCGGCGAGCTCAAAAATGTTTTGGTAGTCCCGACGGCGGCAATTGTCCGCCAACAAAAGGAAACGGGGGTGTTTGTTCCGGGTGGAGAAGATGGGAAACCTGCTTTTATGCCGATTAAGACTGGTATGACGGTGGATGACAAGACTGAAGTGCGATCGGGTTTGAAAGGAAATGAAAAAGTGTTTATTAGTTTCCCTCCCGGATTGCGGCCTAGAACCCAAAATCCCTCATCGGGCGGAATTCCCGGTTTGCAACCGGGTGGTGGAACTCGTTTGCGTTAATAGTTAGTCCGCGCAGTCGGGGCTAGTTGGTTCGTCGCAGAGTCCGCCAGGGATTGAAATCCCTGTCTCATAGCGAAAGTCCTCTGAAAGAGGACTGAAGAGTTAGTTGATATACACATCAGTTTCAGAGGAATTTTCAGTCGGTTTCAACCGAGTTTAGCTATGAGACGGGGGTTTCAACCCCCGGCGGATCGTGCCACAAATCATATCGTTTCTGGCTGCATCACCAGACGAATTTTCAGTCGGTTTCAACCGAGTTTAGCTATGAGACGGGGGTTTCAACCCCCGGCGGATCGTGCCTCGTATTAGTGCTTGACAATTACCAATTACCAATTACCAATTACCTATTACCTATTACCTATTACCAAATGAAATTAAAGACTCGCCCCGATATTAACAAAATCTCAAACGTTCAAATCGCGTTCATGGCGACAGAGGCGCTGTGGAACAACAAATTGCGTACCAGTTTAACTATGCTGGGCGTAATTATTGGGATATCTTCGGTAATTGCCATTACTTCCGTGGGACAGGGAGTGCAAAAATCAACAGAAGAACAGTTAAAAGCTTTGGGTACAAATGTGCTGTTAGTGTTATCCGGCGCTTCGCGATCGGGCGGTGTCAGTCAGGGAAGCGGTTCTGCTACTACCCTGACTTGGGATGACGCTAGGGCGATCGCCAAACAAGCTCCAGCAGTCAAAGCAATTACCGCTTTTTTGCAGCGCCAAGTGCAAGTCGTTTACGGCGGACAAAATTCATTTACTTCGATTTTGGGAACAGATTTAAACTATCCCGATGTCAAGAACATTCAACCCCAAGAAGGACGGTTTTTTAACGAGGATGAATTGAATGCCGCCGAGCCAGTAGTTGTCCTCGGTTCTAAGGTGCGGGACGAACTTTTTGGAGCCGGAGCTAATGCGCTATCGGCGGATATTCGCATTCAGGGAGGGCGCTACAAGGTCATTGGAGTGATGGAAAGCAAGGGGTCTGTAGGGGGAACCGATCAGGACGATCGAGTGTATATTCCCCTAAAAAATATGTCTTCGCGGATTGTGGGAAGAAATTCTTTAGCGGGGATTGCAATCTCGGGTTTTTGGTTGGAAACTGCCGGCGAAGCGGATTTAGCGGACGCTCAATTTCAAGTGGAAAATATCCTGCGCTTGCGCCACAATATTTATCCGCCGCAACCGGATGATTTTCGAGTTGTCAATCAAGTTGAGATCGTTAATACTTTCAGCAATGTGATAGGTTTATTTACGGTTATGGTGGGAGCGATCGCCGGAATTTCTTTGGTAGTTGGCGGCATCGGTATTGCTAATATTATGTTGGTGTCTGTGGTGGAGCGCACTAAGGAAATCGGGATTCGCAAAGCGGTAGGCGCTACTAATGCAGCAATTCTGATTCAATTTATGGCGGAATCTGTGTTAGTATCCGTGGTGGGGGGTACGTCGGGTATTGGGTTGGGAATTGCGATCGCCTTTGGGGCCGCGACAGCGTTCAAATTTCCGTTTGTAATTTCAGTATGGTCGATCGCAGCGGGTTTTGGGCTATCTTTTACCGTAGGCTTATTAGCAGGAGTATTGCCGGCTCGGAATGCCGCTCGCTTAGATCCGATCGCAGCTTTGCGGAATGATTGAAGTTATAGCCGAAGGAAGAAGGAAGAAGGAAGAAGGAAGAAGGAAGAAACATTGATGAACAACCAACCTAAGTTAGATAAATACAAGCAAGAAATAGCAGATTTGTACACCCGCAGAAGTCAAACCTATGATAATAGCGATTGGCATTTACAAATTGCTCGCCGTCTGGTAGAATACGGGCAAGTTAGTTCCGGTCAGCAGGTTTTAGACATTGCAACGGGAACAGGTCATGTGGCGATCGCAGCCGCTCAAATTGTCGGTTCTGAAGGTCGGGTTATTGGCATAGATATTTCGCCTGGAATGCTTGCTGTAGCCAGAAACAAAGCTCTAGAATTAAATCTCAACAATACAGAATTTGTGCTGGCGGATGCCGAAAATCTAGACTTTCCAGGTAATAGTTGCGATTCCCTACGGGATAGCTTCGCTTCACGCATTTTTTGCTCTTCAGCTTTCATTTGGATGTCGGATCTGCACGCAGCACTCACTCACTGGCACACATTTCTCAAACCAGGCGGAATCTTGGGAATTCATGCCTTCGCCGATACCGCTTTTGTGGGGGGAGTTGTAACGCAGAAAATCGCTGAAAAATACGGCATTTCCTTCAATATGAGCAAACCCACAGGTACTGTTGAAAAGTGCCGCACTTTGCTCGAACAAGCAGGATTTGAGGATGTAGAGATTAAAATTGAGCAAGATGGTAGCTATATCAGTTTGGAAAAAGCAAAAGCAATGTGGGCGGGAAGTTCTCATCCGGCTCCCGGACAGTATCCGCCGCCTTTGTCAACACTTTCAACCGAGCAATTAGCGCAAGCTAAGGCTGAGTTTGAGGCTGAATTAGAAGCATTGCAAACCGAACAAGGAATTTGGAACGATATCACCACTTTTTATGTTTTTGGTCGGAAATAGCCCTCTGCAATCTCCCTGGAAAAATCAACATCTAACTGTAATCATCTGCGTTTATCTGCGTGCATCTGCGGTTAAATATTCCAAATCTGCCAGCAGTGCCAGATTCAGACAATTTAAGATACTAGATTTAATCGGGCGCTTTTCATCCCAAAATACGATCGATGAATAAAAGTTAATTGCTGTCGGTGAATTCAAAAGCTCAAAAGTTTGACGTGCAACTCTCTCGCTGTCAAAGCTGAGAAAGTAAACAGTATCATCGAAGATTGCAGGTTTATTAGCTATTTCACCGATTAACCTAAAATCCAATTTTTTATAAAGCCCGCAAATCGCAATTTTCCAAGGTTGGAAGCTATAATCGCCTACTCCAAAAATCGAAAAGCGAGGGTTATTTTGATAAATTTTGCTTTTCCGATTATCTAGATATTGCCCGCACTTCTCTAGATAACGTCCGGTTTTAGGAGCTAGAGTTTTGATATTTTCGGTTGATTCACCGATGAATTTTTGAGTAACGAGGATATATCGATCCGTAGCATTAATGCGATTTTGAGCAACATCAGATCCTTTAAACAGCGGAAATAGATAAGTTTCCTCAAGCTCGACAGCTTCCCCAAATCCATTGACCAATAAATTATCCTTTTTCCGAAACTCCATCACATTCGAGCAGTCGTGCTTTACACCCGATCGCCATTTCGTACCTGACTTTACAGCATATAAATTACTCGATTTCTTAAAAGAATCTATATCTTTAACCAGGAGATTGTTGTGATATCCGATTCGATGGCAGTCAGAACTTTCTAAACTGCTAAATACATCGCAGAAATAGTTTTGTGAACTTAAGTCAAACTTGCAGAATAACAGACAGGCATCAACATTTGCATCAAAATACTTTTTAGCATCTATTTTGTAAGTTGCACAGCTAGCGAGATTAAGTTTTTTTGAATGAATGTAACTCAATAACTTTCTGGCCACGGAAGTCTTGCAAAGCATTGCCAGAGTGGCGTCACGATTTTGCAACCAGTGGATCGCTTTAATCAGCATCCATTCTGAGATATCGAAGTTACTTTTACCTGTTAGTGCATCTAAGCCAGTGTGCTTTTGAAAATTACTTTTTTTAGGCAAATTTTCACTGCCAATAGTTCCTTGTTGCGAGTTTGTCACCCAAGGAAAGTTGCCAAGTACCAGCACCCTATGATTAAAATGGTTGATTAATGATGTCCAGTCAAACTCAAAAAAATCTCCGTGCTTAACTTCACATCTCTCATCCTGTAACAATTGATGCTTTGCTCTGAATTCTTTTAAGTAATTTTGATTTATTTCAACTCCGATAATCTTACTAGCGGATGGAAAGGAATTTGCAGCAGCTTGAATGAAATTACCTAGGCCGCAAGTTGGCTCAATGATGATTTTGGGGTTAATATCAAGTTCTCTCAATTTTCTACACACCATCTGTGCTAATGCTGGCGGTGTCTGAAAATCGCCGTATTCTAGTTTGGTTTTGCGATCGTTGGAACTCATGAGTTAAATCTGTAAACTGCTATCACGCCTTCCTATTGTCCGGCACGCTCAATGACTCTTCCATACTGAAGTCGCCATTGCAACGCATTAGAAATGGTCAAAAACCCTTGCAATGGTGGGTTTCTCAGTATTTCGTCTGCAATGTTACCTGCTTCAATTTCGTCAACAGGCAGATTTTTGTCAAACATGAAAGCAAGCAAATCATCTTTGTTGCCTTCATTGTCTAAAATATTGCGAATTCCACGGGTCATTTGAAAATCTGCTGTTCTTTCGGCACTCACGTAAATTGTATGCAAAATATTCAGCGTTGCAGTTCGGATCGTACTGTTGTCTGTCTTTTCATAAACAAAGATAATCAGTGAATATCCCAGCCCAAAAATCTTTTGCCTTGCAGATTTGAAAGGACATGACGACTGCGGTTGCCTAACGCTTGTTACCTTCACGTCAACCAATATCCCTGGGAAATCGATGCCGCTTGCTGAATTGCCATCTATAAATTCATATTGCTGCTTGAGATAGAGTCTGAACTTTTGCTCCAAATATGTCCCAACAGCCTTTCCGTCTGTGATGCCGTAAAGCAGAGGTTCCGGGTGTTGAGACTCTGCGGCTGAGAATATTGCGGCCTCAGAACAAAGGATTTCTACGGTCAAAGTGGTCATATAGCAAGTCTTGCAGAATTTATGAACATATACTTTTAATGAATATTGGTGGGTTATGACGCGATTTAATCTCTATTTATGAGTGACCTAAGTTATATCATGTTTGGTATTATTCGGTGTAGATTTCAAGTTTAGAGAGTTAGAATGTGAACTTTTAGTATATAATATAAAGGTGCGGAAATTATGCCGATTCCTCACGGTCTAACTCCTGTTGGAAGAATACTAAGTCAGGGTGAGAAGACAAGCAACGGTAGAAATAATAACTCTGCCATCTGATTTATAGTAATTATGCCTAAGCAAATATCTCGTTACGATGAGCTACACGATCTCTATTCTGAGATTTTATCAACAAAGTCCGGTACACGTTATGAAAGGCTTGCTGCTTTTGTCTTTAAGGATCTTGAGCAAAGCGGTACAGTCATCCACGATCTCAAACTGCGAGGCGACTCTGGAGTCTTGCATCAAATAGATGTCACCATCGAACGCAATGGAAAACGCCAACGCACTTTAGTGGAATGTAAAGATTTTGATATTTCTGGTGATAAAGTGGGACTTGATGTTATCCGAAATTTCTACGGTGTGAAAGCTGATATTAACCCGGATGAAGCATATATTGTAACCTGCAATGGATTTACTAAAGACGCTGAACTCTATGCGAAAAGTAAGCAGATTGGTCTTGTCATTCTAAGAGAGTTTCGCGAATCTGATTGGGAGGGACGTCTTCGACAAATTGATATACATATAAATATGGTCGTTCCATCGCAGCCAAGGATTCATATTGAGTTCAAACAAGATGACGATCCACAGAAGATAGCTAACGATCTTCAAACTCTTGGTATATCTCTAAACAGATTAGGGCGCGATCAACCAGTTTTCTTTAATACTCCAGAGGGGCGCTTTCAAGCAAACGATTTTGTTGAACGAAACATGAAATTCTCTGTTAGTACGCCGCCAGGTGCAGTTGAGCATGATGTAGACGTGTCCAATATTACACTTGAGGTTGACAATCTTGGTTCAGTGGAACTCAAATGCCTTAAGATATCCTATGAAATTGTTCATACTGAAGAAACAATTGAGATAGGTGCAAATAAAATTGCTAAATTACTTTTGCAAGGCCTTGGGTCAGACAATAAAGTCATTTGGGATGATGACCTGCGTCGGTTTAGAGTTGACGAAGCAACGAGAGAAGTTCTTTGAGGAGAGGACTGTACTCCTATTCTGCAACGGTTACACAACCATCCTACCGATCGGGAATGAGTTTAAGCTTTATCAAGAATCAAGAGGTTTTTAACTGGCAAATTTCTGCCTGGGAACGCAGATCGATCGGCTCTGCCTCCAATTTTTACCAGCGAGGCAGAGCCTCTAGACATTGGTTCCCAGGCAGAGCCTAGGAACCAGTTAATTAGCCAAAAAACAGAGGGCGGGTTTTACACAAAACTTGACTGCAAAAGTCAAATTTCATGCTCTAAACCCGCCCTCACAAAACTCCCTTAATAAGCGTCTTGCAATTCGTAAAAATCAGGGGAAATGTAATCTTTCCGCAGCGGCCAGCCTACCCAATCTTCGTTCATCAAAATCCGTTTCAGATTCGGATGTCCTTCGTAGACTATGCCGTACATATCGTAAGATTCCCGCTCTTGGAAGTCGGCTGCTTTCCAAATCCAATAGACTGATGGAACTCTCGGATCGGAGCGGGGAATGAATACTTTGACGCGGACTTCTTCGGGCTTGGAAGCATTATCTGTCAGCTTGGCCAAGTGGTAGACGCTAACTAAATCTTCTCCGGGGCCTTGGTCGTAGGCGCACTGGCACTGCATATAATTGAACCCGTAGGCGTACAGTGCTGTTGACATGGGAATTAAAAAGTCGCGATCGACCTTTAATATCTCCACGCCCAAATTATCAGCCGCCAAAGCTTCGTGTTCAAAGCCATTTTGAGTCAACCACTGGGAAACCTTCCCAGCTTCAACAATCGCAGATTCTGTCTCAGCCACGTGGTACCTCCTGTTTTTGTCCTGCAAGCAGGGCGGGCGGTACGGGCATTCCCATTGCTTCCGTCAATTCCTTCGGTGGGGCCATCCGGCCGGGAATTGACAAATACTTACCGTCCAAAATGTCATCTACTACTTTCATTTTGTGGGGTCTGGTGTAGTAGCGGTGAGTCGGTAGCAAGCTTGCCCTTTCTTGCATTGAGTCATTGGCGATTTTTTTTCGCAGTTTGACGATCGCATCAATAATCGCTTCTGGACGGGGAGGACAGCCCGGTATGTACACATCTACGGGGATCAGTTTGTCAACGCCTCTGACTGCTGTGGGCGAGTCTACGCTGAACATTCCGCCCGTGATGGTGCAAGCGCCCATGGCTATGACGTATTTGGGTTCGGGCATTTGTTCGTACAGCCGCACCAAGATGGGGGCGTACTTCATGCTAATTGTACCTGCGGTGATTAACAGGTCAGCTTGTCTCGGACTCGATCGCGGTACTAAGCCGAATCTGTCGAAGTCGAAGCGCGATCCAATTAAAGCTGCAAATTCGATGAAGCAGCAAGCGGTGCCGTAAAGCAACGGCCACAGGCTCGAAAGTCTCGCCCAGTTATAGATGTCGTCAACCGTGGTTAGGATGACGTTCTCTGATAATTCGGATGTGACTTGCGGGCGCTCTGCCGGATTGACAATTAGGGATTTTTGTGATTCTGAACTTAAGACCATTCCAAGGCTCCTTTGCGCCATGCGTAGACAAGAGCAATAACGAGGATCGTGATGAAAAACAAGGCTTCGATAAAAGCCAAGAGTCCTAGCTGGTTGAAAGCAACCGCCCAAGGGTAGAGGAAGACGGTCTCTACGTCGAAGATGACGAAGACCAGGGCGAACATATAATATCGGATGTTGAACTGAATCCAGGCTCCGCCGATCGGCTCGACGCCAGATTCGTAGGTAGTGCGTCGGTCGTAGGGACGACTTTTGGGCCGCAGTACCTTAGACGCCGTGAGGGCGAGGATAGGCACTAGGCTCGAAATTAACAGGAAGCCTAAAAAATACTCGTAGCCGCTAAGTGCAAACACGGTGAATGATTACTGCCTCTGTGAAAGGGTTCTGTAACTTGTCTTTACATTATATAGATTTTGGGTAGCTAAAATTACGAGTCGATCGAGATTAATTGTCCATCTTCTGCAATAATTTTTAATGTATATTCTAATATTGTAACTGCCTGTGGAAGACGGGCGGCTGCCTGTGGACGCTGAGTAAGACCATCATCGACGCTTTGTGTCGAACACCCTTGTGGTGTCCCTAACGTGGCATCGGCGGTTGAAACGGGAAACCTCGAAGACGAATAAGACCGTCCTAAGATGAGTTTTAGTTGGAAGCCCCAACTCGAACGAAGTTTAGTTGAGGTACTTCACGATTAGCTGACCTACTCTTTTGGAGCTATGAGCGATCCAGCCACTGAGACTAAAACCCTCGATCGGCATGAGTGCCGCGCCTGCGGCTACGTCTACAATCCGAAAAAAGGCGATCCTAAAATTGATATAGCCCCCGGCACGGCTTTTGAAGATTTGCCCGTGACTTGGGTATGTCCCGTTTGCGCGGCGCGCAAGCCGATGTTTCAAAATCTCGGTCAGATGGAAGGGGTATCCGGATTTAAGGCAAATCAGCGCTACGGTGTCGGTGTGAACGGCATGACCGAAGGTCAGAAAAGTTTGCTGATTTTTGGCGGCTTAGTCGTTGGTTTCTTGTTGTTACTTAGTATGTATGGTTTGCAGTAAAACGATTGTGAGATTTTGGCAACGAATTGTAATGTTATTGGCGGCTGCACTCATCTGTACGAGTTGCAGCACGATCGGTTCTGTGAGTTACAACCCTTGGCAGGTGATTTCCTTGCCGACGGAAGCTAATTTACAGGATATTGCCTTTACGGGAAATCCCGATCACGGCTGGGTTGTGGGTTCCGAGGCGACTCTGTTTGAAACAACTGACGGCGGGACTAACTGGAAGCAGATCGGACTGGATATAGACGAGCCGAGATCGCGTTTTGCGTCGGTGAGCTTTTCCGGTTCCGAAGGCTGGATTGTCGGTCAGCCTTCGGTTTTGCTCCACACAGAAGATGAGGGTAAGTCTTGGACGCGGATTGCTTTGAGCTCTCAGTTACCAGGTTCTCCCAGTACGATCGCGGCGATTGGCCCAAATACGGCTGAGATGACGACGGATGTCGGGGCGATTTACCGGACTTCTGACGGCGGCAAAAATTGGAAAGCTGTCGTGCAGGATTCTTTTGGGGTAGTTCGCAATATCAACCGCTCTGAAGACGGGCAGTATGTTGCGGTATCCTCGAAGGGTAATTTCTACTCCGTGTGGAAACCAGGACAACAAGCTTGGGAACCCCACAACCGCAATAGTTCTCGCCGCTTGCAAAACATGGGCTTTACCAAAGACGGGCGTTTGTGGATGCTCGCCCGCGGCGGTCAGATTCAGTTTAGCGATCCCGAAAATGCTGAAGGTTGGGGAAAACCGTTTTTTCCCGATCGCAAAGCGAGTTGGGGTTTGCTAGACATGGCTTACCGGACTGATAATGAAGTTTGGGTAGCCGGCGGCGGCGGCAATTTGCTGTGCAGTTTGGACGGCGGGAAAACTTGGCAAAAAGACCGCGAAGTTGAAGATGTTCCTGCTAATTTTTACAGGATTGTCTTCATGGGCCCCGATCGCGGATTCGTGATTGGTGCGAGCGGTACTCTACTTAAATATCAAAGTCCAGCGCAAGCTGCTTGATAGTAGAATAGTAATAGAGATTGTCTGTCGATTTGTTGTTGAAAGGAGGATTCTAAATGGCCGGTACAACTGGAGAACGTCCGTTTGGGGACATTATTACAAGCATCCGTTATTGGGTAATTCACAGCCTCACAATTCCAGCTTTGTTTATTGCTGGATGGCTGTTTGTGCAAACGGGTTTGGCTTACGATGCTTTCGGAACTCCTCGCCCTAACCAGTATTTCACAGAGCAGCGCGAACAAGTGCCGATTATCTCGGATCGCTTTGAAGCTAAGAAACAAGTAGATCAGTTCATTGGCAAGTAATTTTACAAGGATTTGGAAAAATGACGAGCAGAACGCCAAACAATGAGCCAATTTCGTATCCGATTTTTACGGTACGCTGGTTGGCAGTTCATACTTTAGGTGTCCCAACTATTTTCTTTTTGGGCGCGATCGCAGCAATGCAATTTATTCAACGATAGGAGTTTACAATGCCTGAGCGCGTTCCTAATCCCAACGAACAGCCCGTAGAGTTAAATCGGACTTCTCTTTATTTGGGTTTGTTGCTGATTTTTGTGTTGGGGATTTTGTTCTCCAGTTATTTCTTTAACTAACTGGTGTTTCAGTTTAATCTCTGTGGTTCAATCCAATTTGTTTAGCTGTGAATTAGTGAGGTGATCGCTATGTTTAGTGAAAGTGGCAGAATTCCTTTGTGGCTGGTAGCTACTGTTGCAGGTCTCGGTGCTCTGAGCATTGTGGCACTTTTCTTCTACGGTGCTTATGCCGGTTTGGGTTCTTCGATGTAAGGACAATCTGGCATATTTTATTCCTAAAACCCTCCTTGTTTAAGGGGGGTTTTAATTATAAAAGAAGGAAGAAGGAAGAAGGAAGAAGGAAGAAGGAAGAGGGAAGAAGGAATAAGGAAGGAAGGAAGGAAGGAAGGAAGGAAGGAAGAAAGAAAGAAAGAAGAAGGAAAGAAAGAAGAAGGAAAGAAGATTTTGGCAAGTTTATGATAATTTATCTCGCCAGAAACCGGGTTTCTTTCGAGATATTTAGCCACCCAACCGAGATTTTATGAGAAACCCGGTTTCTGAGCCACTGGTGCAATCTCGCCAGAAACCGGGTTTATTTCGAGATATTTAGCCACCCAACCGAGATTTTCGCCCCCTACCCGGTTTCTGAGCCACGGGTACAATCTCGCCCGAAACCGGGTTTATTTCGAGATATTTAGCTACCCAACCGAGATTTTGTGAGAAACCCGGTTTCTGAGCCACGGGTACAATCTCGCCCGAAACCCGGTTTCTTTCCAGATATATCCATAAAAACTCGATTTTTTCCCGATCGGACTTGCTTTTGGAAATAGCCAAAAGTTGCGAGTAGAATGATGCAAGAGCCGATCGCTCGATCGTAGTCCATCGCGAAATATGACCCCACCGCAGCCGCCCCGCAAACCTCAAACCGTCTTGGGTGCGATTACCCAAGCAGTCCAGACTATTGCCAAGGTTAATTTTAACCAGCTAGCCCTGAAACCAAATGCCAAAGTACCCGAACTGTGGGTGCAGGATGCGGGTGCAGCTAAAGCTGAGGTTTATCCGCTATTGGGCGATCGATATTTGCTAGGTCGATCGTCCAAAGCTTCAGATATTGTAGTTCGCAATCCCGTTGTCAGTCACGTACACCTATCCCTGTCGCGGGATACTCGGCGGCGAACACCTTTTGTAATTAAAGACGAAGACTCTACCAACGGCATTTACAGAGGGAAAAGACGAATTAAAAGTATGTCCCTCCGTCACGGAGACGTGTTCACCTTAGGGCCGCCGGAACTCGCCGCAGCCGTCAGAGTTCAGTACGTAGATCCGCCACCTTGGTATTTAGAATTTTTGCGTTACAGCTTGTACGGTGTCAGCGGAATTACAACTCTGATAGCTATTTTGGTAGGCGTTGAATCGACCAAGTTTCAAGTGCGACCTCTCCCGAGAAGCGTCAATGGCCCTGTGATTGTTTACGCCCGCGACGGACAAACTCCCCTACGCCCTCCTCAAAATAACGCTCACTTAGAATTGAAGCAATTGCAGGATTTTTCGCCTTATTTATCCAAGGCGGTACTTGCTTCGGAAGACAGCCGCTACAATTGGCATTTGGGCGTAGATCCGATCGGCGTTTTGCGGGCGCTGTTGACGAACGTTCGCGGGGGAGGAATTCGCGAAGGCGGCAGCACTCTGACGCAGCAGCTAGCCCGGAGTTTGTTTCGAGATTATGTGGGAACTCAAGATTCGGCTGGGCGCAAGTTGCGGGAAGCCGTAGTTGCTTTGAAACTGGAGAGTTATTACAGCAAAGATGAGCTGTTACTGACTTATTTAAATCGAGTGTTTTTGGGAATTGACCTGTACGGTTTTGAGGATGCGGCTCAGTTTTATTTTGGCAAGTCGGCGAGGGATTTAACCTTGTCGGAGGCAGCGACTTTAGCGGGTATTTTGCCGGCACCAAACAGTTTTAACCCGATTCAAAATTATCAGTTGGCGGTGCAGTACCGCGATCGGGTGATCGAACGGATGCGCGCCATGGGGACTGTTTCTCAGGAAGAAGCCGATCGCGCGAGGCGATCGCGAATTGACATCAATCCCAAAGCCCGCCAATACCTGCAAAGTACGATCGCGCCTTATTTCTACAATTATGTCTTTGACGAATTGGAGTTTTTGCTGGGGGAGCAGTTAGCCAGAGAAGGCAATTTTATTGTAGAAACAGGCTTGAATCCCGGCCTGCAAAAAGTAGCTGAATCTTCCCTAAAAAATGCCGTAGAAAATGCCGGAGCGAGTGCCGGTTTTTCTCAAGGAGCCGTAGTAACTCTCAATTCTGCAACCGGGGAAGTCTTAGCTTTAGTTGGAGGCGTAGATTATTTGCAAAGTCAGTTTAATCGAGCTACTCAAGCCTTGAGACAGCCCGGTTCTACATTTAAAATTTTTGCGTATACAGCAGCCCTAGAACGCGGAATCCCACCCAGCAAAACCTATTCTTGCGAGCCGCTTTCTTGGGGAGGACAAAGTTACAATGGCTGCGCCAGAACCAGCGGTAGCGCTGATATGTATCGGGGTTTAGCACAGTCAGAAAATCCCATTGCTTTGAGAGTAGCACAAGATGTCGGTTTAGACAATGTAGTGGGAATGGCAAGACGTTTGGGAATTACATCTCCCCTGCGTTCTTCCCCGGGTTTGGTATTAGGTGAAAGTGAAGTTAACGTATTGCAATTAACGGGTGCGTTCGGGGTTTTAGCGAATCGGGGTTTGGGGAATCGCCCCCACGTAATCAAGCGAATTATTGACAGCAGCGATTGCAAAGATCGCAATAATTTTAAAAGTTGTCGCGTGATTTATGACTATCAAAAAGATGGGATTGCCAACCGGCAGTTAGTTTCTGAAGGCGTCGCCGATACGATGACTGATATGCTGCAAGGTGTGGTGCGGGGAGGTACGGGAAGCAGTGCTGCTTTGGGGTTGGGAGAAGCTGGAAAAACAGGCACGACTAATGATAATAAAGATTTGTGGTTTGTGGGTTATATTCCCAGCCAGCAAATGGTGACAGGAGTTTGGTTGGGAAATGACGATAATTCTCCGACTGGCGGAGGTAGTGCAAATGCGGCTCAGTTGTGGGGGGAATATATGCGGCAGGTGGCGCGTTAAGTCATTAGCACAGACGCATCAAAAGTAGTAGGTAAGGTGCGCAGTGCGCACCCTAGGAGGATTTAGCAGTAAGGTGCGCACTGCGCACCCTAGGAGGATTTAGCAGTAAGGTGCGCACTGCGCACCCTAGGAGGATTTAGGGGCAATCTCTGCGCTTATTTTACAGTCAGGGAAACTGGCCGACAGCCAGATAATATCGAGTGCAAATTGACGACATTTCCGATGACGGCGATCGCCGGGGCTGCAAATCCAGTCGCCTCAACTTGCTCTACAATTGTACTCAAAGTGCCGATCAATTCTTCTTGTTCCGGCCGCGTTCCCCAGCGCACTAAGGCTACGGGCGTTTCTGCACTCAATTCGGCTGCTGTCAACTGGCCGATAATGTGAGACAAATTGTGGATTCCCATGTATACTACAATGGTTTCGGAGCCGCGGGCGATCGCCTGCCAATTAACCTCTGGCCGATATTTTCCCGCCGATTCGTGGCCGGTGACAAAGGTGACTGACGAACTGTACGATCGGTGTGTCAGAGGAATTCCCGCATAAGCCGGGGCCGCAATTCCAGAAGTGACACCGGGTACAACTTCCACCGCAACTCCAGCTTTCACCAACTCTTCCATTTCTTCGCCGCCGCGGCCGAAAATAAACGGATCGCCGCCTTTGAGACGAACTACGATCGCATTATCTCCAGCTTTTTCTATCAATAGCTGAGTAGTTTCGTCTTGTATCAACGAGTGACGGCCTTTGCGTTTGCCGGCATCAATTCGTTCTGCTTGCGGGTTGATTACTGCCAAAATTTGAGGGCTGACTAAAGCGTCGTAAATTACCACATCCGCGCACTCTAACAGAGCTTTTCCCTTCAAAGTCATCAAACCCGGGTCTCCAGGCCCCGCACCTACTAAATACACTTTACCTAAAGACATTTTTCTGGCTTCCTTTACGTCTTCTGTGTCTGGGCGGTTCATTTTTGAATTAA
Organism: Oscillatoriales cyanobacterium; assembly: GCA_004293365.1. Taxonomy (GTDB): domain Bacteria; phylum Cyanobacteriota; class Cyanobacteriia; order Cyanobacteriales; family Microcoleaceae; genus Microcoleus. The sequence continues at coordinate 35,855 of RDYN01000077.1, forward strand.
ATTCCTTATTAAGTGTGCTAATTCTACACTTGCGCCTAGAGGATTTGCGAGATGAATCTCTGCCGTGGGAAATTGCTGTTTTAGCTGTGCGACATTTTTGGCGATCGCATCTGTAATTCCTCCGTTAAATAAGAAGTATGGCACAATTCCTATTTGCTGCTGTCCACCGCGAACCAAACTGTCAATTCGTTCTTCCAAACTCGGCTTTACCGACCAATAAGCTGTCTCGGCGCCGAGTTGGCTGGCGATTTCTTCAACTGTCGAGTTACCTCCAGGGCGGCGGCTGCCGTGAGATAGTAAAATCCATTTTGGTAACAGCAAATTGGGGAGAAAAGCCACCTCTTGCATCTGAGTTTTTAGCAAGTTTGTTAAGCCTGCTGCTTGGGAACCTAAATGCGGGCGTACTTCTATTTTTAACCGGGAACCAAAAAATTTTTGGGCAATTTCCACCTCAGCGGGTATGTCTTCGGCGACGTGCACTCCCGGTAATAGAAATACGGGCAGGATTTGCAATTGAGTAAATCCTAGCGACAGGGTGCGTTCGCCAAAACTGCAAATTTGTTCGTGCAGCGGCGCGGGGCCGAGTTCTAGGGTGGCCGTGGCGACTGCGGGGAACGAGTCGGGCCATTTTTGAGACAGCAGTTGACCGAGTTTTTCCAAAGCTACTTGGGGTCTGGGGTCGCGGCTGCCGTGGGAGACTAATAAATAGGTCGATCGCAATTTCAATAGGGATTCGATCTTAATGGTCGATCGGGAAATTTCAAATAATTATAACACCGCAGGGTGCGCGAGTTGAAAGTTACTCGACATTTCGCCGGCATCTCTCAACTCGCGCACCCTGCACAACAAAACAACGATCGAATTAAGCTCTCGGGCTTGGTTCGGCGATGTACTGAAAAGTAGGTTCAGAGTTCCAAGGGCCGCGTTCGTCCTTGCCATTTGTAGACAAGTTAAAGTAGAGGTCTACCGTGGAATCTGGCGGAATGTTGCCGAACAGCGGATCCGTGAGTTTGCCCATCGCTTCGAGAGCTTTCATGAACATTTGAGTGTGAGAAATTTCCCGAGTCAGCAGGAAGTGCAGCGTCTCTTTCGTTCCCGTATCCGGCGCTAGTTTAATCAACTCTTCGTAGGTTTGGCGAGCTCCGGCTTCCGCACCGATATTAGCGCGCAAATCCCGCACGACATCGCCGCCTTCGTTGACATAAGCACCCGTCCAAGCTTGACCTTGACTGTCCAACAAGTGCGGGCCTACGCCGCGCACTGCAAACAATGTGCTTTTGTAAGCATCTGTTTGGTCAACGTTTTTGGTGTGCATTTCGATGAGTTTGCCTACCATTTCTAAGTGGCTAAATTCTTCGATCGCAATATCTTGCAGCATATCCTTAATTCCTGGATCTTCACAGTGAAAGGACTGCACCCAGTATTGCAAAGCTGCTGTCAGTTCTCCGGTTGCTCCGCCAAACTGTTCTAGGAGCAATTGGGCAAAACGCGGGTTTGCTTCGTCTACTTTTACCGCAGACATCAGTGGTTTTTTATGAAAAAACACGGCTCGATACCTCTATTTAATTCGGTTGTTAAAGCCGTTTTGATTGCAGGCTTTAACAGTGTTCACCTTCAGCATCCATTGTGCGACAAGCGAGCTCCTGGAACCTCGCTCGCTGGATACATCTAGCGGGAGCCATTTCTCTGCTTTCAGGTAGAGTTCAATAGAAGTCATTAGTCATTAGTCATTAGTCATTAGTCATTAGTCATTAGTCATTAGTCATTAGTCATTAGTAATCGGTAATTGACTGCCAACTGTCAACTGTCAACTGTCAACTGATTAACGCTGTCAACTGATTAACGCTGTCAACTGATTAACGCTGTCAACTGATGTCAGCGACAGAGACTGACACATCACGGCCCAAGTTTCGCGATCGGCTTCTTTCCACTTTTTGCTTGACAAACAATATTTTGCTGGCGAATATCTAAAACTGCATTGATATCTTGCAAAACTTCCGCCGCAAAACTGTAGCGCTTACAAAGATGAGTTTGCAGCAATTTATCTAAAATCTCACCTAACTCGGCGCTAATAGTCGTGCCTTTGGGGAGAAACTCGCGCCACCACCAGCGCTCGGTTTTGCAGTCGTACATATCCAACGGCGGAACTTGCGTCATCAGCCGAATGCAAGTAACACCTAAACTGTAAAGGTCGCTAGCAGGAAATACTTTACCGCGCATTTGTTCGGGGGCGACATAATCTTGACTCCCGATGAGCGTTGCTGAACGGAGTAAAGCTGAATCAGTCAGCAGTTTGGCAATGCCGAAATCGATCAATACGAGTTTGTTGTCCGACAGGCGGCGGATAATATTTTCGGGTTTGATGTCGCGGTGAATGACGCGCTTGTCGTGGATGAATTGCAGCACTGGCAATAAGTCTTGCAGCAGTTGCCAAATTTGATTTTCATCGCAGACATTGTCGTCTAATTCTTGTTTGAGAGTCGGCCCGTCTATAAACTCTTGAACTAAATAAATATGGCCTTCTTGCTCAAATGCAGCTAATAATGTAGGAATTTGCGGGTGTTTTCCCAGTTCGTCTAAACGGACTGCTTCTTGGTGGAATAAGTCAAGGGCTTTGTTGAATATGTCTGGATCGCGATCGCAAAAATAAAATTGTTTGACTGCACAGCGCGGTTGCGATGGGATGTCTTCATCAATTGCTAGGAAAGTTTTGCCAAATCCGCCTTTACCTAAGAGTTGAATCGGGCGGTACCGCTGTCTCAGCAATAGGTTAAAGCCGCAGTTCAAGCAAAGTTTTGCGGTTGGGGAATTTTCGGGATTTTGACATTCTGGGTTGATACAGTAGCTCATATCGATTTGGGATTTTAGATTTTGGATTGTGAATAAGTTTTATTAAATGCACCGCTTTCATAGCCTCCTTGCTCCGCGGCGCGAAGGAAGAGAGATAAGAGAAGAAAATTAGTTGACAATTGACGCACACATGGATACAAGGCTATTCTATTCCGCTGGACTCAATCGTGATGTTGTACGGTGTGCACCGCCCTTAGCTGACACTGATCCGGGGGTGCGACTGCTTGCTGCGCGGGCGTTTCACTTACATTCCGAGACGCAACTGGCACATTCGATCGGTCTGGTTCGGGGAGGCTGAAAAATATTTTGAAAAATTTTGGCTTTACCCCTAGACTTGTGCTGAAATGTTATGTTATAGTTAAAAACGTTATGGCGAGTGTAGCCAAGTGGTTAAGGCAGTGGTTTGTGGTACCACCATTCGTGGGTTCAATTCCCATCATTCGCCCTTTTGATTTTATTGTGCAGGTGCAGGCGGCGGTTAGAAACCGCGTTTACACAAACGGCGGTTGAAACCGCTTCTACACAAACAATGTCCGGATGGTGCGCGGACTTAATAAGATAACGTGATTTTTATCGCCCGGTGTTCGTCTTCAACCCGCGCACCATCCGGGTTTTGTCTGTGTAGACGCGGTTTCTAACCGCCCGGTTTCTAACCGCCCGGTTTCTAACCGCCCGGTTTTCTTAACCGGTGCGCGATGCTGCTTTAACCCGCGCACCATCCGGGTTTCGTCTGTGTAGACGCGGTTTCTAACCGCCCGGTTTCTAACCGCCCGGTTTCTAACCGCCCGGTTTTCTTAACCGATGGGCGATGCACACCCTACAAATTCAATCGGTGCGCGGTGCACACCCTACGAGCATATATGCTAATCTTAAATCCAATCTAAATTCTAAAATCCAAAATCTAAAATCAAAATATGCCATCTTTAGTAACAGAAGATTGGGGATATAAATTTAGTGGCGATCGCACAATTAGTAAATTTATTCGCGATATAGAAGGAGAAGCGGCTTTAGCGAAATATTGCGATTGGGAATGCAGAGATCGGGCGGAAGTTTTGATTTCGGAAATAGCCGGTAAATCTCCCAGTCTTTTCTACGTGCGGCGCCAAAAGGTAAATGAGAGATTTTCTGAGGAAGAAATCTGGGAATTGCTGGTTGCTACGGATCGAGATGATTTTAAATTACCGGAATTGTTGCAAAAAGCCGATCGCACTTTACGCTTGTTAGCAACTGTACGGATAGAAGACGGAATCGGCGGCTTAAAACTGCTGGATGCTGGTTTGGTGGCGCTTCCTAGAGGTAGAAAAGATGGCTATGCTTTGCCGGTGCAGTTGCGACTTTTGCCGAAAAGTAGATCGCCAATTCCCGCAAAGTCGATCGCCCGCGTTCAACAAATGCCATTTTGGGACGAGAGACACATACCGACAACCGAACAATTAAAAGTTTGGCACACTTTCTTAAATGTCGAAAAACGTATCGCCGAAGCGCGTCAATTTTGCGTACCTTTCCGCGCCCACAACTACGCTTGGGGCTTCAAAATCGTTACTTTTGAAATCGATCGCAATTCGGCAACTCTTGACGGCTACGAGGAGAATCCGTTACAAGTCGGCGACTTTCGCGAAAGGCTGAAACAAGCCAGAAATGAAGACATTATTTTGTTTGATTCGCCGCCCGGAAGCAGAAGCAGTCGCGATGGCGAGACTTTGGGTAGCATCGCCGAAATTGACTTTGAACATGGTAAGTTACGGATCGAGTTGGATGTTGATTTGGGATCTCGCATGGCGGGCGGCAGATATCAACTTCCCAAACAAGGATTTTTGTATTTCGAGGCGGCGGGCGATATCAGTCAGATCGATCGCAAGAAAAAAGCTTTAAAGATGCTGGCGGATGGTCGCGCTCAAAATCCCTATTTAAGCGAGTTTTTATTTGATTCTTCCGAGGCGAGAATTCCCGACAAGCTGGTAAAATTGGATCGGGAAAATTTATTAAATCGCAATGCTAACGACGACCAACTCGCCGCTGTGGAAATGGTGCTGTCGGCGCGGGATTTAATTTTAATTCAAGGGCCTCCGGGAACCGGAAAAACGACGGTGATTGCGGAAATTTGCTATCAAATTGCGCGTCAGGGCGGCAAAACTCTGATTGCTTCCCAGGCAAATTTAGCGGTTGATAATGCTTTGAGTCGGTTGGTTCACAATCCGGCGATTCGGGCTTTGCGAAAGGGAAAAGCCCATAAGGTGCAGGAAGAGGGGCAGCCGTTTTTAGAGGAAAATGCGATCGGCACTTGGCTGCAAAATACGGCGGCTGATTGCGAACAAAAGCTATCGCAGCGCCATATTAATGTCAAATCTTTGCAGCGGTTGCTGGCAGATTTCGACAGATTTAATGCCTACTCTGCCGCCGAGAGAGCTTTTTTTAAGGAACTAAAACACCTGCACGACAGCAAGGCAGATATTCAGGAAAAGTTGACCGCGCAATTAGCAGCATATCAATTAAGTTTAAGTGCTAAAAGCGAGCTAGAATTTTTATGTGATGGGCTGGCAAATTTACTGGCTGCGCCGGAGATTAACTGGGAATCTTCGGAAGTTGCCGAGTTTATGCCGAAACTAAAACCTTATTTTGAAGGGAATGTTTTAGTCGAAAACTTTATGGCAAATGTGCGGATTTGCGTTAACCATACTATTCAAATTGGATTCGATCGCCCGATGTGCGGCGCGTTTGGGATTGCGGTTTGGTTGCGCGAAACTGTAGCACCGCAATTATCTGATTTTAAGACGGCGTGCGATCGCGCCCAGGATGTTTGTCGCGCTATGTCAGGAGTTGCGGAGTCGCTGCGGGTGTCGCGGCAGTTGTCCGATGCGGTGCATCAACTCGAGTTGGGAGACAAGCAAAATCAGACGCACCGCCACAATCTCGAACAGAAAATCAGTAATTTGGAACTGCGAAAAGCGGAAATTGCCGCCGTTGTTGTCGCCGTTGCAGAGTGGATTGAGACGGCTGATACCCGACTTTATACTGTTGTGCAATCTTGCTGGGAAACGGGGGCGATGCTGACGGATGATATGGTAGAATTGCCCGCAGGATTGTTGAAAATTGCCCGATCGCTCAAATTGCCGATCGTCCCGCCGAAATGCAAAGTCAGTTTGCCCGATTTGGAACGGTTGCAAAAGGCGATCGCCCATGAAGCCAGCGCGGGTTTTAAGGACATTCAAGGGCAGCAGTTCCGGTTTAGCGAGTTTTTGCACCTAAATTTGATTCAAATGCCGATCGTGCTCTCTGCGGGCGATCGGGCGCAATGGCAACAACTAGCCAAAGACTTCGCCAGCTACACCCAAGTCAGTCAAAGCCAGCGCAAATTTATCCTTGAAAAAGCTGACACTTTCTTAGCTAACATCCAACAATTTTACAGTCAATCATTGCAGCCCAATCAAATTCAAGAAACCTTCGATCGCCTTGTTAAAGAATTGCTGCACACCATTCTCGGAAACGCCCGCCAGTGCATAGTTCCCCTCAAAACCGAAACCGAACAACAACTAATTAAACAGCAACAGTTATTAGATAAAATCGGTCAAACCGTCAGTCAACAACAAATATCTGCCGCCCAAGTTCAAGTTGAAACAGCGCAGCAAGAGGCGAACTTAAAAATTAGCGAAGTTACGAATTTATTGCAAGCAATTGTCGAACAGCCAAAGGTTCCAGAAAAATTGCGGATTCTCGCCCAACAATACCTAGCACAAAAATCAAATATTTGGGAACAACCGCAGCAGTTTGTCAAGCAAGTTGACTCTTTGAAAACCAGTGTAATTCAGCTTGAAAGATCCATTGCTGACTTAGATCCCTTCGGCATTTTGGAAGTTATCAAAAACACTCTTGACGAGCAATTATCCCCGCTGCAAATTGCCGCTACAACCGCGCAGCAGCAACTCGAACAACTTCAAACGGAATTGAGCGAAATTACGGCTAAACTGCAACAGCAACAACCCACAGCAGCGTTAATTATTGAAAGAAGTTGGTGGGAATCAGCATGGCAAAATATCCCGGCAAAATACCAGCCAGAAGTCCCCAGTACGGGATTGTTCAGCGTAGATTTTTTAAGTAAGATCAAGCGTTTGTTCAAACATTGGCAGCGGGAATTAGAACGAGAAGAAACAGCCCTCAAGCGTTCTCACAACTTTGTCACAGATTGGATTGAAAAACTCCGCAATCCCTCAGAAAAAGACCGTCAAGATTTAAAGCAAATTTATATTGACAACGCGAACGTTATCGGCATTACCTGCGTGCAAGCAGCGAGTTTCGATTTTAGCAAAAACTTTCCCAGCTTTGATGCAGTCATCATTGACGAAGTTAGTAAATGCACTCCGCCCGAGTTATTAATTCCCGCTTTGAAGGGCCGAAAATTAGTATTAGTGGGCGATCACAGGCAATTGCCCCCGATGTTTAATCAAAGTACGATCGATGATATTGCCGAAGACATCGGTTGTACCGGAGATGAACTTAGCTTTATCAAAGAATCGCTGTTTAAAATATTGTTTGAAAAGGCTAGCGACGGCATCAAAAAAATGCTGACAACTCAATACCGAATGCACCCGCAAATTATGGGCGCAATCAATCAGTTTTACCAGCAAAAGCTCAACTGCGGAATTCTGGAAGCAGACACGAGACGCGCGCACCATCTCGCAGGTGAGATAGTTAAAGAAAACAATCACCTCCTGTGGGTAAAAACGCCTGTGGGACAAGGGTTTGAGGAGGAAAAGCAGGGTACTTCGCGGTTGAATGTGAGGGAGATAGATGCGATCGAGCTTTTGTGCGAACAAATGGAAACAGCTTGGCGGCCTAAAATGGTAGAGGGGGAACCGCCGAAGGAAATCGGAATTATCACTTTTTACGGCGCTCAGTTGAACGCAATTAAAAATAGAATAGAAGCAGAAAGATTTCCTTCTTTGAGCATCCGCACTGGTACGGTTGACATTTTTCAAGGCATGGAAAGACCTGTGATTATTGTGAGTACAGTGTGCAATAATATTAGAGGCGATATTGGTTTTGCTAAGGAACCGGAACGGGTGAATGTGGCTTTTTCCCGCGCTCAAGAATTGCTAATAGTTGTCGGATGTCACGATTTATTTACCCAACAAACAGGTACTGTGGGAAAAATGTATCAGGAAGTTTCAAAAACGGTGCGTCGCTGCGGAGGTTTTGTAGATGTTGCTAGCATCCTCAGCTAAACAAATTGACGCGAATTTAAGTTCGCTAGCCGCACAAATTGAGCAACAAAACCCTGATTTGTCGGTGTTGGCGGCGCGTCAATTCCGCTTTGCTATCCGCCAAACTCCCCTGGAGGTGACGATTAGCGAACCTCGCGAGTTTAATGTGTTGGAAGAGTTTATTTTGCGGGCTGGTGTGGAGTTTGAACCTGCGCCGACTTTGCAGGAGTTGGCGGATTTGCTGGGGTTGGATGAGGTTTTTGTGAAGACTGCGGCGGCGAGTTTGGTTAATTTGGAGATTTTGAAGGTTGCGGAAAATGGTAAAATTGCGATCGCCCCGCAAGGCCAAGATTTTTTTGAGAAAGGTGCAGTTAGTCGATCGCACGTTCAATCAATCTACGCCATTTCCGATCCTTTAAACCAAACTCTCACCTTCAAGTTCGATGCTGTAGGCGCAGAATCAATCAACTTACCAGATTTAGCAGAGTTCGTATCGCTAGATCATAAAATTAGCGACCTTGCGGATTTAAGCATAGCAGAAATCCAGCCGCCGATCCAAGCTTCCGGCTTAGGGATTCACGTCCCAGAAAACGGCAAAATCGTGTCAAAGTGCGATGTCATCGGCGACGATTTGGATATTTGGCAAATTGTATCAGTTTTTGTGTTGCAGGATGCGATCGAAAATAAAACTACCATCCAAGCCCGACAGGGAAAGCAAATATTAGAAACAGCATCAAACTTGTTAAACGAGGTTGAATCTCAGCAGAAATTGTTGAAGGAATTGTGCAAATCAACCGCAGAAGATGTTATTTTGGAACAACCCGAAATAATCCCTACTCCAAAAACTCGGAAATCGGCAGCCAAGAAAAAACGCAAGGAACCGATAGAATGAGGACTAAAGTCCTCACTACAAACTCGTTTGTAGGGTGCGCACTGCGCACCTTACCCCTGCCAATAGCGGAGCAAACGATCTTTCTAAACGAGGTCGAATATCAGCAGAAATTGTTGAAGGAATTGTGCAAATCAACCGAAGAAGATGTTATTTTGGAACAACCCGAAGTAATCGCTACTCCAAAAACTCGGAAATCGGCAGCCAAGAAAAAACGCAAGGAAACGATAGAATGAGGACTAAAGTCCTCACTACAAACTCGTTTGTAGGGTGCGCACTGCGCACCTTACCCCTGCCAATAGCGGAGCAAACGATTTTTCTAAACGAGGTCGAATCTCAGCAGAAATTATTGAATGAATTGTGCAAATCAACCGAAGAAGATGTTATTTTGGAACAACCCGAAATAATCGCTACTCCAAAAACTCGGAAATCGGCAGCCAAGTTTGTAGGGTGCGCAGTGCGCACCTTACCCCTGCCAATAGTTTGTAGGGTGCGCAGTGCGCACCTTACCCCTGCCAATAGCGGAGCAAACGATCTTTTGCGTAAGTCCTGTATAAAATTAGTATTTTACCGATTGACAAGATACCGCGAATTTGGTATAATTAATACTTGTTTGAAACTCCAATAAAAATTTGTCTGTCTCCGCCAAAGATACCTTCCACGAATCTGTAAAACGGGCCCTTCAAAAAGAACAGTGGGTGATTACTGCCGATCCACTAAAGTTTAAGTTTGGTAATATTAACTTTCCGGTCGATTTGGGAGCAGAAAAGTTAGTTGCAGCGGAGCGAGGTGGGGAGAAAATTGCAGTCGAAATCAAAAGCTTTCTCAATTCCTCTGCGATTACAGACTTTTATGCTGCATTGGGGCAATTTCTCAGTTATCGGCTAGGGCTGGAGTCTGTTGAACCTAATCGCAAATTATACTTAGCAGTACCAATTGACGTGTATAAAACATTTTTTCAGTCGGAATTTACTCAAGCTGCGGTACAACAGTATCAGGTATTGCTAATCGTATACGAGCCAACAAATGAGGTAATTGTGCAATGGACAAACTAGCTCAATATCGTCAATACGTTCAGACATTAATCACCCGTTATGCTGAAGATGATGTTTCTGATGATGAAGTCGAAGTGCAACTTATCTGCGACACAGAACGAGATCATTATCAGTGGATGAATGTCGGCTGGGAACACCTTAACCGAATTTATCGAAGCATCATTCACATTGACATCAAAGATGGAAAAATCTGGCTTCAGCAAAATTTAACCGACCAAAATCCTGCGGAGGAATTAGTTGAGATGGGAGTGCCAAGAGAGGATATTGTTTTGGGATTGCAACCCCCATACAAACGGCCGTATACTGATTATGGTGTAGCGTAATATAGGTTCGTAGTGAGGACTTTAGTCCTTATAATCTGAGGACTAAAGTCCTCACTACAAACACCTAGATGATCGGTTATTGAACGGACACAATATTACTGAGTTTTAACGCATTTCAGCATCCGCAAAGTAGCAGCCGCCGCGTAATTGCGCTTTGCAGAATCATCGGGAGCAAAACGAGTTCCAACTTCGTTAACAGCGGAAGCAACAGCACAATAACCCGACATTTGATTAATAATCGCAGCAGCCCAATGATTCTGAGTATCAGAAAAAGTTTTAGGCGGCTCTTTAGCAACTAAATCTGGCTGCTTTCCCCGCGCCGACAAACCAAATTCTGAGGCTCTTCGCAGCACCGCCATCAATTCTGCACGAGTCACCGGCTGCGTAGGTTTAAAAGTTCCATCTTTATAACCGCTAACTATCTTGTTGTCCCGCGCAAATAGAACTTTTCCCGCACTCCAGCGGGAAATATCAACATCGCTGTAGGGACGAGTAGAAATATTGCTAGGAAATGTAATGTTAGCACCTTGAATTCCTTTCAAGGATTCCAATACTAAAGATACCAATTGTTCTCGCGTAACGGCAAGTTGTGGCCGAAAGGTATTATCTTGAGCAAATCCGGCTACAAATCCCAGCGCCACAGCTTCTTTTATTTCGGAAGCGTAGATATCGGTTGCAATGTCTCCGAATGTATTTCCGCCAGTATTTCCGCCAGTGTTTCCGCCAGTGTTTCCGCCAGTATTTCCTCCGGTATTTCCGCCAGTATTTCCTCCGGTATTTCCAGTTTCTCCCGGTGCGGATTCCTTGCTAGTGAAATAAAAATGACCTAATACTTTGCCTTGATAAGCTCTTTTTGTCAAGCGCCAAGCAGGATCGAGAGTAATTTTCATAAAGCCGTTAGTATCGCCGTTTGTGCGGCCGATAATTATCGGTTTAACGTTGGGATCGATGGAAGTTCCAATTAGTAAAACATTGCCGTCAATGCTTTGCACGCTTAGACTATATTTTAAGCCTAAATCGGTGCCTGCCATCCGAATAGAAAAGCCGTTGCTGTCGGTGGCGCGGCCGCAAATGCCGGTGAAATCAAAAGTAGCTAGTAACGGATTGACTACGACGGGATTAGAGCCGCTTTCGCTCCAGCATTTCCGCCTGTCTGTGACTTGTTCTACAATTAGTAATTGGTAGCCGGTCAAACCGCCCGGTTGGGCGATCGCAATTACTCGGTCTTGGTTAATTTCGGTTTCGTCAAAAGTATATGCTTTTGCCGGAGCGATCGCCCCGAGTGTTAAGATTGCTGAACTTGCGAGTGCGGCTGCTGCTCGTACCAGTGAATGTTTCATAGTTTTTCCTTCTTTACCCCTTTTTTGGCGAGACATCTCTAGAATATGAAAAGGTCGCGCTTCTCAGACAACAAGATAGAATTTTACCATCTCTTGTTCCGGCGATCTCAAGCGCGATCGGACAAATATTATAAAATTTAATAAGGTGCAGTTAAGTCCGATCCCCCCTAGCCCCCCTTCTTAAGGGGGGGACAAGAACCCGATCGAAAGTCCCCCTTCGATCGGGGGATGCGAGGGGGATATCCAAACGGTGCAATTAAGTCTGATCCCCCCTTAGCTTGCCCCCTACTCCCCCGATCGAAGGGGGGACAAGAACTCGCTCAAAGTCCCCCTTCGATCGGGGGATGCGAGGGGGATCTCTGATAAAAAATGGTGCGTTACACTCTTGTTAACGCACCCTAAAACAAACATTCAAAAAGAGTCTTTTCCCTCTAGCGGAACATACTGCTAACGGAACTATCTTCGTGAATCCGCCAAATAGTTTCGCCCAGCAAATTCGCTACCGAAAGCACCGTCAACTGCTTGAATCGGTTCTCTTCAGGTACGGGAATTGTATTTGTAACAATTACCTCTTCCAAGACTCCGCTAGACAAACGCTCGATCGCCGGAGGTGAAAAAACCGCATGAGTAGCACAAGCATATACCTGTCTGGCACCTTCGCGGCGCAACAATCTCGCGCCTTCGGTAATCGTCCCCGCAGTATCGATCATATCGTCCACCAACACGGCTGTTTTGCCTCTGACATCCCCGATGACGTTCATGACTTCGGCGACGTTGTGAGCTTGACGGCGCTTGTCAATAATGGCTAGGGGAGCATCGCCCAGCTTTTTGGCAAAAGATCTGGCCCTGGCGACTCCGCCCACATCCGGCGAAACCACAACAATATCCGTCAACTGCTTGCTCGCCAGATAATCCAACAGCACCGGCGAACCGTAAACGTGATCGAAAGGAATGTCAAAATAACCTTGAATCTGAGCAGAGTGCAAATCCATCCCTAAAATGCGATCGGCGCCAGCTTCAGTAATCAAATTGGCTACCAACTTTGCAGTAATCGACTCTCTTCCGGCTGTTTTGCGGTCTGCTCTAGCATAGCCGTAGTAGGGAATCACGGCTGTAACTTGTCTGGCCGAAGCGCGGCGACAAGCATCGATCATAATTAACAATTCCATGAGGCGATCGTTCACCGGACAGCAAGTAGGCTGAATTAAGTAAACATCGCAACCCCGAATCGATTCTTGAATTTGAACGTAGAGTTCCCCATCAGCGAACCGCTTGCGAACCATCGGCCCCAAATCGATCCCCAGATAGCGAGCCACCTCTTGGGCGAGGGGAACATTAGCAGAACCGGAGAACAGCCGCAGACGGTCGTGAGCGGAAACCGGCGGCTCGGGAAACGGAAGCGGTAAAGTAGCAGAACGGATCACAGCAGGCCTCTTGCAAGACGTTTATTTAACCGCTATCTTACCATCGGAAATTAGAAATGTTCAGCCAATATTTGGAGAGATTTAACTTTCGGCGCTGCTGTAAGTGTTAACTTAGGCGAACTGAATAGGACTTGCAGAAATATGTCCGAGAAACAGGGTTTATGGCGGGCTGTGCACAGACAGAAGTACGATCGCACTTCTGTCTCTGCGTCTCAAAATTCTGCCGACAGTCTATTTTGCGCCGAGACTCGAAGTGCAGCAGCCCAAAATTCGATCGCAGGCCGGAGTCCGGCTTCAAGGTGATAAAAATGCCATTTACAGGCAATAAACTTGCAAAATACTGTAAAAAAAGTTAAGAATCGGAAGCATACTCCTGATTTTTGATATAGCAAAGCAAGGTAGAAATCGATGAGCTTAAGAGAACGGATTGACGCAGAAATCAAAGCAGCCATGAAGTCCAAGGACAAAGTTCGCTTGGAAACTGTTCGCGGCATCAAGAAAGTTATTCTCGAAAAAGAAGTCAGCCTCCGTCCTTCCGGACAAGAGACGCTGACAGAAGCTCAAGAATTGGAAATTTTGATGCAGATAGCGAAACAGCGCCGGGATTCGATCGACCAATACCGCAAAGGTGGCCGCGAGGACTTAGTGGCACAAGAGGAGGCGGAGTTGGCAATTCTGGAAGAGTATTTGCCGGCGCAGATGTCTGATGAAGAGGTGAGTCAAGTGGTTGAGGAAGTGATTGCCTCGGTGGGCGCTACTTCTGCCAAAGATATGGGCAAGGTGATGGGCAAGGCTATGCAGCAGCTTAAAGGCAAAGCAGACGGTAACAGAATTCAGGAGATGGTGAAAGCAAAGCTTAACAGTTGACAGTTGACAGTTGACAGTTGACAGTTGGTAGAAGTCATTAGTCATTAGTCATTAGTCAGCAGTCATCAGAGTCAGCATTTGGCAGAGTCAGGAAGGATTTAGCAGCAAATCTCCTGGGGTTTCTCTTTGCGGGTGGGGTTTAGGGGTCGATCGCAAAGCAACCGCAGGGGGTTTGTCCCTGCATTGAGTTAGAGGTTGTTTCTGGTTGACGGGAAAAAACCCGATTGCTCAAAGTTGCTCAAAAAAATGTAAAATGCTAACTTTCATCGGGACTGGGAACTACAGACAGTGGAGTAAGCTCTTGGGGATTAAGACCTAGGATTCTAAGTCTGCGAGCGATCGCCTATTTTTTAACAACAATTTCTACTTAAACTGATGCAGCCACCTATTGCTATTGGAACTCTCCTACAAAACCGCTACCGCTTGGTGAATATTTTAGGTCAAGGGGGATTTGGCCGGACTTATTTAGTAGAAGATGAGGGGCGGTTTAAAGAACGCTGCGCCCTGAAAGAGTTGATTCCAATGCAAAGCGGGCCTTACGTTTTGGAAAAATCGAAGGAATTGTTTCAAAGAGAGGCGGCTATACTTTACCAAATTGCCCACCCGCAAATTCCCCAGTTTAGGGCAATATTTGAAGAGAATCAACGTTTGTTTTTAGTGCAGGATTACGTGGAAGGGATGACTTACCGCGAACTGTTGCTCGAACGAACGAACGCAGGCCGCCCCTTCAGCGAAGCCGAAGTCTTGGTATTTATCCGGCAAATGCTGCCGGTACTGGCTCACATCCACGCCAGGGGCATCATCCACCGCGACATCTCGCCTGAAAATATCATCCGCCGAGAAATGGACAATTTGCCGGTACTGATTGACTTTGGAGTGGTGAAAGAACTCGCTACCAAAGTTCAGTCTCCCGAAGGAACAGCCCATGCGACAACTGTGGGTAAAATTGGCTACGCGCCGATGGAACAGTTGCAAAGCGGGCGCGCTACGGCGAGCAGCGACCTGTATGCTTTAGCTGTAACGGCGATCGTCCTGCTGACGGGCTTTGAACCGCAGGAATTGCTGGATCAAACAACGCTACATTGGAATTGGCAGCAGCGAGTGCAGGTAAGCCCGGGTTTGGCTGCGGTGCTGAATCGGATGTTAAATCGCTCTCCGGGCGATCGATATCAATCTGTCAGCGAAGTCGCTCAAGCACTCGACGCCCAAATTAATCCTCAGCCTCAATCTAACGCGCCAACTGCACCACCAGCATCAGCAGTAGTGCCGTCAAATGCTTCGCTAATAGCAACCGTAGCCGTGGGCAGGCCGCCAGAACCCGAGCCGATGGTGCCCCCAAGTGCCGGCCCGCAAAACCAGCCAGATCCGCTAATTGAGCCTGCTGGTGGCTCTTTGTGGGACAATCCCGCCGCTGCGATCGGGCTGCTAACAGGCTTAGTCATCTTGACAGGCTTCGGTTCCTGGGCCTTAGTAGGCTCATTTCTCAACAGCAAACCGAAGCCCACAGCCACTCCAACACCCGCAGAATTAACAACTCCGACGCCGAGACTAACTCCGCTTCCAAACCCTGAACCTTTGCCAACTCCAACCCCGGAACCTTCGCCCAGCCCAACTCCAGAACCTTCGCCCAGCCCAACCCCAGAACCAACGCCTGAAATCACACCAGAACCAACGCCTGAAATAACCCCAGAACCAACGCCGGAAATCACACCAGCGCTACCACCAGAACCAACGCCAGCGCCAGAACCGACGCCAACACCAGAACCGACACCCGCGCCAACTCCCGCGCCGAAACCGACACCCGCGCCGAAACCGACACCCGCACCGACACCCGCGCCGAAACCGACGCCCGCACCGCCGACACCCGCACCCAAACCGACGCCCGCACCGACACCCGCACCTACTCCTGCGCCCGCACCAACTCCTGCGCCGTCACCGGAACCCGCACCGACTCCCGCACCGACTCCTGCGCCCGCACCGACTCCTGCGCCGTCACCGGAACCCGCGCCGACTCCCGCGCCGTCACCGGAACCTGCGCCAACTCCGGCACCCTCGCCTTCACCCTAGTTCTGGCAAAATTCCTCTAGACTTAAGTTGAAGCCAATTACTTACTAGCTATTTGCCAATGAACTCGCTGCTGATTGCTGGAACTGATACTGACGCGGGCAAAACTGTTTTGACCAGTGCTCTGGCTGCTTATTGGCAAATGTATTTTCCCGATCGCAGTTTGGGAATTATGAAGCTGTTGCAAACCGGCACGGGCGATCGAGAACTCTACACCCGTTTATTTGGCCTCGACCAATCCCCCGAAGAACTCAATCCGCTGCACTTTAGCGCGCCTCTAGCACCACCGATTTCTGCCGAACGCGAGGGGAGAGCGATCGAACTAGAAAAGGTCTGGACGGCGCTGCAAAGCCTCACTGAGCGCAAGAAGTTTGTGCTGGTCGAGGCTTTGGGAGGGCTGGGCTCGCCGGTAACGCGGGAACTGACGGTGGCCGATATTGCCCGAGATTGGCGGCTGAGGGGTGTTTTGGTGGTACCTGTGAGGCTGGGGGCGATCGGGCAAGCTGTAGCAAACGTTGCCCTCGCCAGACACGCGGGTTTTCAGCTTAGAGGCATTGTCCTCAATTGCCCTCAAGCTTGTTCCGAACAAGAAATTGCCGATTTTGCGCCGATCGATTTAATCCAGTCACTCACTCAAATACCCGTGTTGGGTACTTTGCCGCATTTAGACGATCCAAATGACTTGACAAAATTAGCGGCATCAGCTTCAGAATTAGATTTAGAACGATTATTGCCGGGAGTTAATTTAATTTCTAAAACTTCTACATAGGTTCGTAGTGCGGACTTCAGTCCGCATTCTGGGAGCGGACTGAAGTCCGCACTACAAACGAATATTATCGCGGCCGCTCGACCGCGATAATATATAAAACCTAATTTTAAAAAAGGAGAAAAAAACATGGTTTCAACTGTACCGAATTTAACTGATGTCGATTTATCTCAATTGCGGCTGGAGATTAGAAATTTGCAGCCTCAGCTAGTCGAATGGCGCCGCCGCTTGCACCAAAAACCGGAGTTGAGTTTTGATGAGAATTTAACGGCGCAGTTTGTCTCGCAAAAGTTGCAGGAATGGGGAATTGAGCATCAAACTAATATTGCTAAAACCGGTGTTGTCGCAACTATCGACAGCGGCAAACCGGGGCGGGTTTTGGCAATTCGGGCTGATATGGATGCTTTGCCGATTCAAGAGGAAAATGAGGTGGATTATCGATCGCAGCATGATGGTATTATGCACGCTTGCGGTCACGACGGTCATACTGCGATCGCCCTCGGTACTGCTTGCTATCTCGCCAAGCACAAACACAGCTTTTCGGGTAAGGTAAAATTCATCTTTCAGCCCGCCGAAGAAGGCCCGGGCGGCGCTAAACCGATGATTGAAGCGGGAGTTTTGCAGAATCCTGATGTTGATGCGATCGTCGGCTTGCATTTGTGGAACAATCTACCTTTAGGCACTGTAGGCGTCCGCAGCGGCGCGCTGATGGCGGCTGTAGAAGTTTTTGACTGCACGGTTTTTGGCAAGGGCGGGCACGGTGGAATGCCGCACCAGACTGTAGATGCGATCGTCGTTACAGCCCAAATTGTCAGCGCCCTACAGGCAATTGTCGCACGGAACGTTAACCCGATCGACTCAGCGGTAGTCACAGTGGGCAAATTCCACGCAGGGCATACCCACAACGTCATCGCCGACACCGCCCAAATCGGCGGCACAGTGCGCTATTTCAATCCCACATATCGAGGTTATTTCTCTAAGCGCATCGAACAAGTAATTGCCGGAATTTGTGAGAGTCACGGCGCAAATTACCAACTCGATTATTGCGCGCTTTACCCGCCAGTTATCAATGATTCCAGTATGGCTGACTTAGTACGCAGCATAGCAGAATCGGTTGTAGAAACTCCTGCGGGAATAGTGCCGGAATGTCAAACAATGGGCGGCGAGGATATGTCATTCTTTTTGCAAGAAGTCCCCGGTTGCTATTTCTTTTTGGGTGCGGCAAATCCCGAAAAAAACTTGGCTTACCCGCACCACCACCCGCGTTTTGATTTTGATGAAACTGCGCTGGGGATGGGTGTAGAAATGTTTGTGAGGTGCGTAGAAAAGTTTTGCGGTTAGGTTCGTAGTAAGGACTTCAGTCCTTTCTTTGATGCGGACTGAAGTCCTCACTACGAACCGGGTTATCTTGTTAGAGGTTCGTAGTGAGGACTTCAGTCCTCTCTTTGATGAGGACTGAAGTCCTCACTACGAACCGGGTTATCTTGTTAGAGGTTCGTAGTGAGGACTTCAGTCCTCTCTTTGATGCGGACTGAAGTCCTCACTACAAACCGGGTTATCTCGTTTGAAATATATTCTGCACCATTTTCTTATCCACACTCGCCGCCGCCTTATCCAATTCTGCAACCTCGCCCGAGTCCAAATCCCAGCCCAAAGCACCAATATTATCCATCGCCTGCGCCGCCGATTTAGCCCCCGGAATCGGAATAGTTTCTTTGGAGATACACCAGTTGATTGCTACCTGCGAAACAGTCTTATTTCTGAATGCCGCTATTTCTCGCAAACACTCCAAAAGCGATCGCATTCCCGGCAATAATTGCTTGCACGCTAAACCTCGAATACCTTTAGGCAAAGCGCCATTTTCCGAATATTTCCCAGTCAGCAAACCCAAGGCTAAAGGACTGTAAGCAATCAATTTTATCCCCAATTCATCGCAAACATCTTTCAATCCCAGTTCAGTTACCGGATAGGTAGAAAGTAGCGAATATTGCACTTGTAAAGTCACAATAGGAACTTGGCGCGAACTAAATCTTTGATGCACCCATTTCAAGCGTTTCGGCCCGTAATTAGATAAACCCACTCCCTTGACCAATCCTTGCTCGTAAAGGTCTACCAAACCATCTAAAAGAGCCCCCTCTTGCCAAGGAGCGTAATTAGCTGTAGACCAGTGCATTTGCACCAAATCTACATTCTTTCCGAGGCGGGAGGCCGAAGCTTTTCCAGCGGATATCATGGATTGTCGCGTCAGTCTCCAAGGATAAGCAGCCAGTTTTGTTGCAATACAAATATTGTCTCGATTTGCACCTTGATATTGTTGGGAAAACTGCCCCAAAAGCTGCTCGCTGCGCCCGTTTAATTTCCCGGTTCCGTAGGAATCACCTGTATCGAATAAAGTGACACCATTGTTAACGCAAAGATTGAACGCTGCTTGCAATTCGTCGTCCATACTTTCATCGTAACTCCAGAGTAATCTGTTACCCCAAGCCCAAGTGCCACAGCCCATTTTTGGTATAAAGATTTTTTGGTGGGTTTGCATTTTTATTAATGATTAATGATTGATATCACGGTAAGGTGCGCAGTGCGCACCCTACTTTTTACTTCTTTGATGTGGTTGGTGCCGGGGAAGGTGGACTGTTTTTAGTAGGTTGCTTTGGCTTATTTTTGGGGTCTGGTTTGGGTGGGGGCGGCGGAGGGAAAGTTGCCGCACGTCTCGGTATTTGTAGCGCTGTGCGGAATGCAGAAGATGGAAAGAAGGCGCTAAATTGAGAAAGTCGATCGCCCATTGGTTCGGGTGCATCTTCCCACAAGCTTTCGTAGTAGAAGAAAGCAGCGCCTAAGCCGTATTCTTGGACTGCTTGTACCTGGGATTTAATTTGCCCTATGGCTACTGGCCGATTTCTTAAACCTGTCATAATCCCAACTCCCGTGGGAATTTTTTGCTGTGCTTCTCGCATTTCTGGACGATTAATCTTGTCCACAAATGATTCTAGATTGGGACGGTACACTTGCACGATCAGTTCGTCGGCAATATCCAAACGCACCCAAGCCAGCCAATCTTGCAGGTGATGTTTGTAGGCAAATTCGTAGTAGTTGGGAGAAATTGAGAAAATTGCATTGGGTTTGGCTGCTTTGACGGCTTGATTTAGTTGGGACATAAAAGCGGTGATTTTATTGGCTCGCCACTGCACCCATGCTGGATCTTGAAAATCTTTTGGAGGAGCTTTTTTCGTTTCTTTGGTATACAAAGCCACTGTGTATTCGTCATAGCCAAATTCCGAGGGCAAACTCATGTGATCGTCGAATTGGATGCCGTCGGCGTTGTATTGTGTGGTGATTTCTAGTACGAGTTCGGTAATAAATTTCTGCACTTCGGGATGAAATGGATTCAGCCAAACTACTTCGCCGCCCGCACCGTTTGATGTTTGAGTTCCGTCTTGTTTTTGGGTCAGCCAATCGGGATTGTTTAATGCTAATTCTGAGGTGGGAGGTGTCATGAAACCAAACTCGAACCAAGGAATTACTAGCAGCCCTTGGCGGTGGGCTTGGGCGACTAAATCTGCGATCGTATCTTGTCCGTCTAACCCTCTATAAACAAAGGGTTGAATGTCTCTTTGCTGGGCGACTGGGCTGGGATACATTGCATAGCCAGAGTTCCAGACTACGGGATAAATTGTGTTAAAGTTTAATCGCTTTAATTGGCTGACAGCCTCGGCTACTTTGCGCCTATCTCTGAGGATGTCTTTGTCGTTTGTCGTCATCCAAACTCCGCGAATTTCTTGGCGGGGTTGCTGGGCGATCGCGCCGATCGCATTATTGACCAACAATACTATAATGAATGAGAGGGCAAACAGCAGCGGGAACAAACGTTTAATCGATCGCTGCCAACTGCGAGGAATGATCCGTAATGTCATAATTGTGAATGGTGAGTTAGCTATCAAACACACCCCGGCATAATTTGGCGATAAAATTTGCTCGCTCTACAGTCTACAGCCATTTGTGCTGAATGTGCAGATCGTGCCGCTGTAAATCTGCGATGTACGGGGGTAAGTGAAAGCATTTTGTCAAAGGGCTGGGCAATCTTAATTACACACCGCCAGCTATCCTGACCGGACAGTCCTGTCTGCCCAAGTGCGAGTGGTGTACAATATTGGGGAAAAGAATATTTCGATCGAACATCTGTAATTCTGTAATTGTGAAAGTGTGAAAGATTTAGTCTTAATTGGCGGCGGTCACAGTCATGCTATTGTATTGAAAATGTTTGGTCTTAAACCGCTGCCCTCCGTGCGGTTGACTCTGATTAGCGATGTGCTGTACGCGCCTTATTCGGGGATGTTGCCGGGACACGTTGCCGGGTTTTACGATTATGATGAATGTCATATCGATTTGCGATCGCTCGCGGAATTTGCCGGATGTCAAGTATTGGTCGATCGGGCGATCGCGATCGACTTTAACAAAAATTTAGTAATTTGTCAAACACGGCCTCCTGTTAGCTTTGACGTGCTGTCTGTGGATATCGGCAGCACTCCCGCAACTATATCAGTTCCAGGTGCGGCAGAATACGCAATTCCCGCTAAACCCGTACCGGAGTTTTTAGCTAGCTGGAATCAGTTAATCTCTGCAACGCAAAACTATCCAGAAAAACCTGTACGAATTGCGATTGTTGGTGGCGGCGCGGGCGGCGTAGAATTAGCATTGAATATGCAATCTCGTCTTGCGAAGGAAGAAGGGTTCGGCAGCGAGCAATGTACGGGATTTAACGGATGGATTTTGAATGAGGCAGGAAAGTTTAAGCGGGAAGAAGGATTAGAAATTCACTTGTTTCATAGCGGGGCAGAATTGATGCCAGGACATAACAAACGGGTTCGTCACCGCCTGAAAGAAATTCTGATTAATCGCGGCGTTAAACTACATTTAATGGAAAAAGTCAGTGCTATAAAAACGATTGAGATAGCATCCGATGCCCAATGCCCGATGCCCAATTCCCCATGCCCGATGCCCAATTCCCCATGCCCGATGCCCAATTCCCCATGCCCGATTCCCAATTCTCAATGCCCCATGCCCCATGCCCCATGCCCCATGCCCCATGCCCAAATATACTGTGAATCTAATTTGAAGATTGAGTGCGATCGCATTTTTTGGGTGACACAAGCTTCCGCCGCCCACTGGATCGGAGAATCGGGTTTAGCAACTGACTCAAACGGATTTATGCAAGTCAACGACTGCCTGCAATCAGTCTCTCACCCCAACGTATTTGGGGCTGGAGACATCGCGGCGATGGTTAATTATCCCCGTCCCAAAGCAGGCGTGTTTGCCGTGCGTCAGGGCCAACCGCTGTTTGAAAATTTGCAGCAGTTTTTATGGCAAAAACCGCTGAAACCCTTTGTACCCCAGGAGAAATATTTAGGCTTAATCGGTACTGGGAATAAAAGGGCGATCGCCTCTCGCGGATCGTGGATGTGGGAATCAGCGCTACTGTGGTACTGGAAAGATTTGATCGATCGCCAATTCATGCAAAAATTCAATAATCTACCCAAAAAACAGCAATAGTAAATAGAAATACATTCAAATATAATCTTCTCTTTTATTCTCTTACTCTGCGTACTCTGCGCTCTCTGCGGCTAATAAAAAAAGTTCATTTAGTTGACAGTTGACCCCTTGACAGTTGACAGGTAAACACAACTACCGTCAGAGGATCCAGGGATTTCGTGGTTTGACTGCTCTTCTATCCAATCAGTACACCACGAAAGCGAGCATTTTGTCAAGATACCTGCTACAGATAAATGTCAAATATACATGGTATTTTCGATATTATGGCAACAGGTGCTTTGGGAGTGCGATCGACTGAAGGAGGAACCCTTGGCACCCAGGAGACAAACCCCCCGTGCTGGCGCGCGATCGACATTTTTAAGTTTATTGGCACTTTCGCGGAACATTACAGCTCAAACAAAATCAAAACTACTATAGATTAGAATTGGGAATCGGGAATTGGGAATTGGGAATCGGGAATCGGGAATTGGGAATTGGGAATTGCTTCCCATGACAACGGACAAGGGACAAGGGACAAGGGACAACAGACTAATGACTAATGACTAATGACTACTGACTAATGACTAATGACTAATGACTAATGACTAATGACTAATGACTAATGACTAATGACTAATGACTAATGACTAATGACTACTGACTAATGACTAACGACTAATGACCTATTTTCGCTCTGCTTTAATTTTGACATTAGGTTTTTGGCTGCTACCGATAGCAGTGCGATCGCAATCTGTCGTTCCAGCGAATGACGGCACTAATACTGTTGTCAATCAGGAGCAAAATCGCTTAAACATTAGCGGCGGACAACTGTCGGGAAACGGCGCCAATCTCTTTCACAGCTTCAGCCAATTTAATCTCAGCGAAGGTCAAATCGCAAATTTTATAACTAATCCAAATATTCAAAATATTTTAGGGCGGATTTCCGGCAGCAATATTTCCGTCATTAACGGTCTGATTTCTGTCAGCGGCGGCAACTCGAATTTATTCCTGATGAATCCGGCGGGAATTGTCTTCGGTCAAAATGCAAGATTAAACGTGCCTGGTTCTTTTTTCGCTACAACTGCTACAGGTATCGGTTTCGGCGATAGCTGGTTTAATTCGGCAGGAATTAATGATTATAAAGCTTTAGTGGGAAATCCCAATCAATTTAATTTTAATAACTCACAAGCCGGTGCAATTGTCAATGCTGGAAATTTGGCAGTTGGCAACGGTCAAAATTTAACTTTGCTCGGCGGAACTGTGATTAGTAGCGGGCAATTATCCGCTCCTGCTGGTCAAATTACTGTGGCTGCTGTTCCAGGACAAAATGCTGTTCGCATCAGTCAAACGGGTAACTTATTAAGTTTAGAAATTACTCCATCTTTGCAATCAGAAAAATCTGCGATCGCCCCGGTGGCTGCTTTGCCTGAGTTGCTGACGGGCCCAGGAGTAGCTTCAGCGACAGGTTTAACGACAAACGCACAAGGTGAATTGGTGCTGACGGGCGGCCAAACAGTGGCGGTAACTGCCGGAAGTGCGATCGCCTCCGGTACTGTAAATGTATTTGCCCCTGCTGGCCAGACTGGCGGTACGGTAAATATTTTAGGCGAAAAAGTCGGACTGTTCGGCGCAAATATCAATGCTTCGGGCACTGATGGCGGAGGTGTGGTGCGCGTCGGAGGCGGTTTCCAGGGACTCGAACCAGTGCCCAACGCCCAGGTAACTTATGTTAGTCCGGATTCTACGATCGCAGCAAACGCGATCGACCGCGGCAACGGTGGCACAGCGGTAATTTGGTCAGACAATACCACTGGCTTCTTCGGCAATATTACTGCTCGCGGCGGCACTGCCCCAGGTAACGGCGGGAGAGTCGAAGTTTCCGGCAAAAATGCTCTAACTTTCCAAGGAGAGGTCGATACCCGCGCGCCTAACGGGGCGATCGGCAATTTGTTGCTCGATCCGGCCAATATTGCCATCATCAGCGGTAACGCCCTTCCCAGCGCGCGATCGACCGGCGGGGAACTGCAAGCGACAACAGAAACCAATGAAACATCGATCTCAGAGATGCAGTTGGAACAGATGGCCGCCGGCAGCAACGTAGTTTTAGACACTCCGGGCTACATCACCGTCCAAGACTTGCCCGACAACCAACTTTCACTGCCAGCTAGAAGAGGAGACAGCGTAACATTTAGAGCGGGTGGAGTGTTTTTTGTCAATGACCCCAAGGATTTAATCGAAACTCAAGGCGGCAACATCAACATTTTCGCCAGCAGCATCTCTCTGGGGCGGCTGAATGCGAACGGTGGCAACATTGCTCTCACTGCTAACGGCATTGACTTCAGGGGCGGCACCAATTCCGTTAGCAGTGCGGCGGGAACAATTAGGTTGCAACCTAACGACGGCAGGCAAATTCGGATTGGCGGCACCGGAGATAATTTAGGGATTTTGGACTTAACGGCAACCGATATCGCTGCTTTGGCAGGGGATTTTGGCTCGATCGCGATCGGGCGTCCCAACAGCAGCCCGATCGCGATCGTCACACCCATTACCTTCAACAGTTCGCTGACACTTCAAGGCAACTCAATCGCGATCGACAATCCCCTCAGAACCACTGGTAGCGCTAGTTTGACTCTCGATGCGTCCCAAGGTGCGATCGGCGCCAACATTTCGACATCCGGCGCCGATCTCACTTTGACAGGCAACTTCTCCCTAAATGCTGATGTAGCTTTGAGCACTCAAGCTAGGGGCAGCATTCTGTTCTCCGGCAGCCTAGACGGATCTCGCGCCCTGAGACTTGACGCTCAGCGAGTGCTGTTCGGCGGTACAGTCGGTCAAGTTGCGCCCCTAGCTAGTTTGACTGTCAACGGCCGCAGTACCGAGCTATCCGGTGCGATCGCGACTGCGGGCAACATCACTTTCAACAGTGCCGTCACAGTCGATCGCACCGCCACCCTTGCCGCCAGTACCGGCAATATCACTTTTGCCAATACCCTCGACAGCACCCCCGGCGGAGCAAATAATTTGACCCTGCGGGCTGGCGGCAACATTACTTTTGGGGGCTCCGTCGGTCAAACTCAGAGCTTGGGCCAGCTCTCGGCTGATGCTGCTAGCATCGCGGCGACTTCGAGAATTACCGCGCGCAATTTGACCGTGAACGCCCGAGATCCCGCTACCCTCGGAGGGGACAACGGGGCGGGTAAACCTGCCGGTATCAACGCAGGAAACCTACTCTTAGAGGGTAATTTAAGGACGGATGGCGGCAGCGTCAACCTGCAAGCAACTCGCGAGGTGAGGACTGCCAATATTACCTCCAACGGCGGCAGCATTCGGGTTGAGGGAAATACTGTGGTTGCAGGCGCGATCGACTCTTCGTCAGCAGCGGGAACAGGCGGCGCGATCGCACTCAAAAGCAATGCCGGCTCTTTAACTGCCGGCTCTTTGAACGCTTCGGGAGCGATCGGTGGCAATATTGACCTCACCTCCCAAGCCGGAATTGCCGCTCTCGATCTCAACTCCCGCGGCACTCAGAGAAACGGTGGCACCGTCTCCCTCAGCGCGACTGGTAACATTCAGTTGGGTTTTATCGATGCTAGAGGCGGCAAACAAGACGGCACAGGTGGCAACGTTGATGTGACAACCCTCGGTTTGTTTCGATCGAACAATGTTTTCAACGACGATATATCTGGCAATCTTTCCAGCAGTATTTCTACCGCCGGAAGTGTCAGAGGCGGCGCGATCGCAATTCGGCACGGCGGCGATAACAATCGACCCTTTCTAGTTGGCGGCGCGATCGACAATGGAACCAAGGGAAGCATTAATTCTGGCGAGGGAAACATCATTTTTCCTAGCGCTGCTTTTGGGGAAACTTACACCCAAGGAAGTTTACCAAATCTGATTTCCCTAATCACACCAACACCCGCACCAACACCCGCACCAACTCCAACTCCAACACCCGCACCAACTCCAACACCCGCACCAACACCCGCACCAACTCCAACTCCAACTCCAGTGCCCGTAACTCCTGAGCTTGGGCGATCGCTTCCGGCATCTTTGCAAGTAGAATTGCGATCGCCAAATCGAGACAAGCATTCTCCAATTAGCCCGGATATTTTCGCTCCTTCTCGCAAATACGATGCGGCAGGTTCGGGAGTGTTAGCCTTTGAGAGAACCTTCACTCGCGAGTACGAAAAACATCTAAAACTACCCGCTAGAACGCCGATAACTAATATGTCGGTAATTTACGAAACTCTTCGCAAAAACGAACAAATTACCCGCGTCAAATCGGCAATTATTTATATGAATTGGGTCGGCGGAACTGACGGGGCAGCGAAAGAAAATGGTTCGGTGCTGGTGGCAACTCGGGATTTATCTAAGGTATTGCCCGCAATCAAAAACCTCACCTCCGCGTCTCCTAGCTCCTTAGAAAAAAAATTAGGAGAGAGCCTTCGACCTGCCAACAAAGAAATTTCCGATGTTCCTAACGGGGAGCAATTAGAATTAGTATTAGTCACAGCTAACGCTCAACCAATTCGCATTTTAATTCCAGCAACAACGCGCTGGCAGGTATTGCAACTAGCAGAATCCCTGCAAACCGAAATAACTAATCCCAGAAGAAGAAACAGCATCAGTTATTTGGATGCAGCCCAAAAGATTTATCGGTGGTTGATTGCGCCAATAGTGACAGAATTGGCAGCTTTAAAGATTGACAATTTAATTGTAATTCCGGCAGCAGGTTTGCGAAGCTTGCCCTTTGCAGCCCTTCACGATGGCAAACAATTTTTAGTAGAAAAATACAGCATTAGCGTGATCCCGAGTCTGAGTTTGACGGATACCCGCTACGAGAATATTGCTGACGATGAAGTTTTGGCGATGGGCGCGTCGGTATTTCAAGATAAAGCGCCATTACCGGCGGTACCGGTGGAGTTAGAGTCGATCGCGCCGCCGACGCGCGGAAAATCATTTTTAAATCAAGATTTTACCCTGAGAAATTTGCAAACTCAGCGGGCAAATCATCGGTTTGGCATCATTCACTTAGCCACTCACAGCGAATTCCAGCCCGGGCAACCGACTAATTCTTACATTCAATTGTGGGATACTAAGTTGCTCATCACTGAAATGCGGCAGTTGCGATGGAATTCTCCGCCGGTGAATCTCTTAGTTTTAAGCGCGTGCAGTACCGCTTTGGGCGACGAAGAGGCAGAGTTAGGGTTTGCGGGTTTAGCGGTAGCTAGTGGCGCGCGATCGGCTTTAGCGAGTTTGTGGGAAGTCAGCGACGAGGGAACTTTGGGGCTGATGACGGGGTTTTACCGGCAGTTGCGCGCCCCCCGGGAGGGCAATTTGACCATTAAAGCCGAGGCTTTGCGGCAGGCGCAATTGGAGATGCTGCGGGGGCGCGTGCGGATTCAAGACGGGCTGCTGCGAGTCGAAGGGCTTGCTTTGCCTCTAATTTTGCCTCCAGAAATTGCCGCGCGGGGCGATCGAATCCTTTCCCATCCCTATTATTGGGCCGCCTTCACCATGATTGGCAATCCCTGGTAATTAGTTTGTAGTGAGGACTAAAGTCCTTCTTTCTGAGGACTTTAGTCCTGACTGCGAACCTGCCTAAATGTCTTCTTCCTTAGGTATCAGTAGGGTGCGCAATGCGCACCAAACGGCTTAGGAATGGAAAAGACTGATACCAATTCAGTATGAAGCTCCACGACCTGGTTCGCCTAAAATC
>RDYN01000196.1 GCA_004293365.1 Oscillatoriales cyanobacterium
TATCTCTCGCAGCGCCATCAAATCCACCACAGACACGCGACCGGTGTCCCGCAGAGTCACGTAGGCGCGGGTAGCATTGTTAGTAGGCGCGATCGACTCAGGTCGGTCTGATGTATTGGGATTACCTACAGGAATGTTAATAGCAACCGCCAATTTATCGCTGTTCTGGGTTTCAACAGTTGATAAAGCATCTTTGAGGTTAATCTCAGCTAGTGCTTGATTGAATTCTGCATCTTTTAATTATTACCTGCTCGCTTCAATAGCAAACTTTTATTTCTGCCCCGCATTTGTGACTAATTGCTGATTATATTGCAGTAGCAAAAACCAGGATTATCGTACTATAATAATTCAGAAGTTAAACTAATTGAATAGATAAATTATGAATGCTGAAGAATTGCTCCGACGGTATGCTGCTGGTGAGAGGAATTTTGATGAGGTTGACTTGAGTAGTGTCGATTTGAACAGAACAATGCTCATTGATATCAATCTCACCAATACCAATTTAATAAATGCTAACCTCAGCGATGCTAACTTGAGTGGTGCTAACTTGAGCGATGCTAACTTGAGTGGTGCTAACTTGAATGGAACTCAGTTGATTAATGCCAACTTGAGTGGTGCGAATCTGAGGGAGGCTAATCTTAGTGGAGCCAACCTAGAGAGGGCGAACTTGAGCGCTGCCAGCCTCATTTACGTCAACCTCAGCAACGCTAATCTGGAACACGCTGATTTAAATGATACTGATTTACTAGAAGTTGACTTCAGCGGTGCCAATCTCAGTCATGCTAATTTGTGGGGAGCTGATTTGAGTAATGTATATTTTCTTGAAACTAATTGTACAGGAGCTAATTTCAGCAACGCATTCTTGGTGGATGCGGTTATCGAAGGTGCTAACTTTCAGGGCGCACAAATTGATAGCGCTATTTTCGAGATGCAAAAGATTCGATTTCGAGAACTCCGAAGTCGATATGCGGCTGGGGAAAGAAATTTTAGCGGTTTTATGGTGGAGAGGGATGATATTGCTCCCGGCGAGCATTGGGATCTCGGACAATTTAAAGGCTTGGATTTAAGTGGCATTATTTTGCGTAACAGTAGCATCCAAGATATTGGTCTCTACATGGAGGGAGTGATTTTGCGCGGGGCTGACTTGACTAGGGTCGATTTGGGTGAGAGTCATTTTGAAGGAGCAGATTTGAGTAATGCTATTTTGCGGGAAACCCGTATCTTCCAATCGGTTTTTGAGTTTGCCAATTTGAGTGGAGCTGACTTGACGAGAGCTGGGTTAGTCGAGAGTAGTTTTTTCTATACCAATTTCAGTAGAGCCAATTTGAATAAGGCAAGAATCAGCAATCTCCACTTTGTTCGCGATAATTTGACGGAGGCAACCTTTAAGGGAGCCAGGTTTTTTAACGGTGTTTATTTTGAAAAAGCCAATTTGACCCGAGCCGACTTCCGTGGAGCCGACTTCGGGGTGAAAGATAATAATCTTTTTTGGGCTAAGTTTCGAGATTGCCGTTTTGAGGAAACACTGATGCCCGATGGCAGCGTGCGTAGTAATAGCTAAAGTAAATATAGCAATCCTAAATCATTTGTGAATTTCTTACTCTCTCCCCTTCGCAAGGGGAGGGTTGGGGTGGGGTAAAAAATTTACGACTCATTTAGGATTACTATAGACTTCTCTGATGAGAAGTTTATTTCAGCTAGAATGTGAGCTATTGTGGAAGAAGTCTCTGAACCGATCTGAGATTGTCTTTAACAGCAGGATCGTGGATATTAGAAAGAAAATCGTACTGACTGTCTAGGGGTAAATCTTTGTTAAGCCTTGCTTCCAATGCTTTGATACTCATTGTAAACGCTCCATCATTCCACGCTCGATTTTCAAATGTTGGGCCGATCAGACCATCTAAATATTGAGTAGGTTTTGTGTAGTCGAGCGTTTGTTTAATGCTGTAGGAATTGTTAGGTATCCACCAAGCAAAGTGGATATCTGGAACCTCAGATTTGTTTTCAGGTGAAAAGCCTAAAACCACCTTCCAAAGTGCATCCGGCACTTTAATCTTTGCTTGATTATTGCTGTCTGTTCCCGCCGTAAAATTGGTAAATTGGTTGGGACTAGAATCTCCTATTTTAATTGGAGTAGGCCCTTTCACCTCCGTAGGTAAAGGCCCATCGGTTACTGTTCCGCCACCCTCACCTGAACCTCCTGCAAAGATGAAGAATTTAAAATCGCGGTTCTTTGCAAGATCCCGAAGTCCTTTTTCCTGAGTTGCCCAAATTCCTGAGTTTTGCTTGCTATCTTGAGGAATAATATTTGTTGTCAAAAACGTGGCTATGTTATCCTTCTTACTCCTTTGGCGATCCGCAGAAGGAGTTAAATGCCCCCGATCTGCCCAAAAGAAAGCTTTCTTGTTCCACAAAAATCGACCATATTCATCCTTAGTGTAGCTAATCTGAGATTTAAAATCGTAATCATTATCCTGCACCCTATAGAAATTTGGTGCAGGCAATTCTGGATCTTCAGCAAACTTTTCTGCTGCTCTCCCTGCACTGCCATTTGCCCAACCTTTGTCAAGTACCCAGCCCACCCAGTTAGGAGTATTTGTTTGACCATTGTAGGAAAGAGTATATTGAGGCTTCTCTATCAAGTAGTTAGTTTGATAGGTGTTATTCGGATCGGTGTTATCTAGATAACTTCTAGCACGATTGGGATTACCAAACTTGAGCGAATCACTTTGGAAGAAAACATTATCTAGGTAGACAGGAATAGATGCTTTGCCTTTGAATTCAACAGTTGCCACTTGACCGCGCAGTCTTTCTGGTACATCAATGTAGAAAGATTCAAAGCCAGTTCTGCCGTAATCTACTTTATATTTATCTTCTAGGTAAGTAGAAGGAACACCGACAGCATCTGTGCCATTTTGGGCTTTTTGGAGAGTTATTGTTTGAGAAAACTCTGGAATTGAGGGATCTAATGGTCGAATAGTAACATCAAGCGTACCTTTAGGGTTGGCATTAGACCTATTAGGAACCCCAGGTGCGTGTAGATCGAGTCGAAGGGAACCCCAATCAGGAACGGCAAAGAAATTGTGCGTAATGCTTTCACCTGATTTGAGCTCCAAAGCATAATTGGGTTGACCCGAATTAGCCCCTACTACAGGGCTAGATAAAGTAGTAATGCTGTTCCGATTCACCAAGGATCTTTGCAACACAGACTTATTATCGCCATTGTACAAAGACCAACCAGGAATGGGTTGCGAATCTAGTTGAGCC
>RDYN01000078.1 GCA_004293365.1 Oscillatoriales cyanobacterium
GCGGGAGTTTTTTTGGGGTTTGATTTGACAGTCGCAAAATGCAGCAAATTTACGATCGCCCGAAACAGCAATCAAATCTAATTCCGGCTGATAATTCTCCTCCTGCATCCAGTATCGCACGATTTCAGCAGTTAAATCGTGGTGGTTCCAGTGATCGATGAATGACTGGTTGAACATTTCTACCCAGGGTTGGATGTCTTTTTCCCCGGATACGTGCGTCAGGGCAAAATTAGCGGGAAATTCGGGTGCGGGAATTGGTTCGGCGAGCGATCGCGCCATTGTGAGAAAATAGCGATCGACCTTAAAGCCCTGTTTCTCTAACAGCCGCATCTCATCGGTTTCATCTTCCCGACTGTAGGTACGCAATGTAGCGGGTAAATTCCGTTGTTTCGAGACTTCGCCCAGCCGCTTTTCACCCCATTTAACGATATTTTCCCCCAAACCTTGGCTGCGGACGTTTGGATGCACGTAAAACCAGAGACAGGCGTCTATTTCATCCTCCGAATCGGGCATATCTAGGAGTGATAAACCAAATAGTCTGTAGTTTCCGTCTTCCCACAACTGTACGTCGCGGGCTTTGTCGAGTTTGGGGGCGTCGAGTACAAGCTTTAGTTCGCTGGCGGATACTTCTTCGCCTGGCCCATCGACTGTTTCGCAAGCATCGATTAAATTTGCGATCGCGCACCAGTCAGTTTCGCCTTTATAGGAGCGTGTTGTCAAGATATTCATAGAAAACTTTGCAATCCGTAATTTCGGACTGTTCCTGTTAATTGGTATGGGAAAATGAAGGCAGTGAATCTATCGCATAAATCTGAGATTCTGCACCCTTTTCAATAAGTCCTATAACCGCCAAAAACTCAACTCAACTAAAGTTGACTAAATTCCGCTCGCAGCAGTCGTCTTCAGACGACTTTCGCTATGAGACAGGGGTTTAAACCCCTGGCGGACTATGGGACTGGTGCAAGATGTCAGATAAATCCGTGTTTTTGCTTTTTAACCGCAGATTGATGCGGATTAACGCGAATTAACGCGGATGTAATGCGGGTGTTTTTGGGTGTCGATAAAACTCTGAAACCTGTCTGTACCGCCCAGGTGTTCGGGTTTTATCTCATGGCGCAATCATAAAAATTGGTTTGCCTTTTTGGGCTTTTTTTTATTTAATTCTTGAATTGAGTTAGCGCTTTACTTTCTTTGGTAGCGCTGTCAAATCTTTCGAGCTTGGCGCTCGATCGACTGCTGTTTAAATAAATTTGATGCAGCTAAGTAAAGAAGTTTTCACCCCCACCGGGTAGTTGATTTTTACTTTTGCTCTGTTTTACAATAAATCCTATTGCAGGGATTTGTTGCTGCTCCTGTTAGCTCGCCCGATCGGGGGATGGGAGAAGTTGAACTTATTAAAAAGTTCCCTATTTCAATTATAACCGCTCAATTTTTTTTTGGCAAGTTTGAGGTGAGGAGAGTTTTGTTTGTATTAAGGGGAGCCTGGATTGGGCTAGAGAAGCAGCTCGCTTTTAACCGACCGTAAGTGTAGTTTTTATAACTTTTTGCGGCACTTGAAGATTTAATTTTATCCTAACGTTAAACTAACGTTAAACAGCTTTCTCGGATTTGCATGAGGTAAATATGCTCGACAACCTCGATTTAGATATTTCCTTGGACAAAGAAACCTATGATGCCAAAATCGAAGTTTTAATGCAGCAGTTGCGATCGCTCCAACTAACCTGCTGGGAAAAAAAACTGCCCGCGATCGTTGTCCTCGAAGGCTGGGCGGCTGCGGGGAAAGGCGCCCTCGTCAAACAAATGGTGGGGTACATGGATCCGCGAGGGTTTGCCGTCCACCCGATTTGGCCGCCGTCAGAGGCAGAAATGGGCTATCCTTTCCTGTGGCGGTTTTGGCAGAAACTGCCGGCGCGAGGGCGGATTGGTTTTTTCTACCACAGTTGGTACACTCATGTTTTAGAAGACCGATTGTTCCAGAGAGTTTCCGAAGCCGAAGAACCGACAGTCATCAGGCAAATCAACGCCTTCGAGCGGCAGATGGTAGATGATGGCGTGGCGATCGCCAAATTTTGGATTCACCTGAGCAAAAAAGAACTCAAGCGCAGGCTCAAAAAACTAGAAGACGACACCTTACAAGCTTGGCGAGTGCGGCCCGAAGACTGGAAACAAGCCAAAAAATACCAAGAATACAAAAGTTTTGCCGAAGAAATGGTAACTCAAACCGGCACGGGCCCGGCACCTTGGACGCTAGTAGAAGGCGACTGCCAGCGCTGGGCGAGAGTCAAAGTTTTAACGCAAATGGCAGCGACAATTACAGAAGCCCTAGAGAGACTCCCGACGCAATCTGCACCACTGAAATTGCCACCTCAAGAAAAATTGCAACCCGCTGAACCGGATTTGCTCGCCCAAGTAGATTTGACTCAATCGCTGTCGCCAGACGAATACAAACAAGAACTTCGCGCAGCACAAACCAGTTTTGGCAAACTGCAACAAAGCATCGACGCAGATAAAATCCCCGTGTTAGTGCTGTTTGAAGGTTGGGATGGGGCCGGCAAAGGAGGCGCGATCAAACGCTTGACGGACATCCTAGACCCCCGCAGTTACACCGTTAATCCGTTTGCTGCCCCCACAGACGAAGAAAAAGCTCACCACTATCTCTGGCGGTTCTGGCGGCGGTTGCCGACTGCTGGTAAAATCAGCATTTGCGATCGCAGTTGGTATGGTAGAGTGCTCGTCGAACGAGTCGAAGGATTTGCAGCCGAGCCCGAATGGCGCCGAGCTTACCAGGAAATTAACGAATTTGAGGAGCAACTCACCAGTTTTGGTTGTGTCTTAGTTAAATTCTGGCTGCACATCAGTCCGGACGAGCAACTAAAGCGGTTTACAGAGCGACAAAACAATCCATTTAAACAATACAAACTCACCGACGAAGATTGGCGGAATCGCCAAAAGTGGAATTATTATGAAGTGGCGGTGAATCAAATGATTCAGCGCACCAGCACCCCGCCAGCTCCCTGGACTATAATTGCGGCCGATAACAAGTATTATGCTCGTGTTAAAGTAATTCAAACGGTAACGCAGGCAATTCGGAATCAACTGAAACGCCGATAAATTGGGATTGGTGAACGGGTAACAGGTAATGGGAAAAATAGCAGCAGCACAAAACAGGCTTGAATTGCCAAGTCAATTTCACCTGCCGCCGGCTCCATCCATTATCAATTACCGATCGACCATTAACCAACTATCGATTACCAATTATCTGTCAGCAATCTGTGACCCGCCCCCAAAACGGGTACAACCCCCCGACGCTATGAGTGTGGAGAGCCTAAAATTTTAGACCAAAGTGCCTGCTCCTAGATTCATCTGTGGAGTCAATCTAAAATCTAAAATTCTTCAATCTAAAATCGACTGACTGGAAGTAGCGAGATCTCCTTGCCTGCAACCAATAGTTGATAGCTGACCGGAATCGAGCATTTCTTAGAAATGCGATCGGACTGCGCGATCGGCCAAAGTTAACAACCCAACTCAACCGATGCCAGAATTTCCTGCCGCAGCTAAATTAGCGCTCGTTCCACACTTCCGTACTAATTTATGAAGACACAGAATATTGCAAGATGCCTGAACTATTCGCTCGCATTCTATTTCTATTCCTCCTCTTCTCACTGATCAAATCGTGGTGGGATCAATCGGGAGGCAAAGACAATCCGTTAATAGACCGGCTGCGCGTTTTGCTGCTGATCAGCCTTTTGTTCCTCGCTTTTTTTGCCCCAGACACGCCAGTCGGAGCAGCGATTTTCGGTTTAATAGCTTTCTTCTTTAAGCCCCTGGGTTTTTCGATCACGCTGTTGGTGATTGCATCGGCGCTGATCACTAACGGGGGCATCCGCAACCCGGCGCCGAGAATGATCCTGGCAGCGCTGCTGGTTTTGATCCTGTCGAGTATGCCAGTGGTGGCTTACTGGTTCGCCGATCAAGCAGAACGGGATGCCGCAGCCCGCACAGTTTGCTGCGACGAAACAGCAGCAGCGATCGTCCTGCTGGGCAAGGGAACGACGAACAATCACAACGCCAACCGAGAAGCGATTCAACTGACAGACACAGGCAATCGCTTGCCCTATGCTGCTGTTTTGTACAAAAAAGAACTAGCACCTTTGGTGATTGTTAGTGCTGGCCCCAGAGCAGATTTACAGAATTATACTGGCGAAGCTAAAGATATCAAGACTTTGCTGGCAAGTAACATGGGCGTGCCGTCTAACAGTATCGTTCTCGACGATAACGGCCGCAACATACGCAGCAGCGCCGAGGAAGTGAGAAAGATCCTCGACAGCCGCGGCGTCGGGCGCAAAGTAATCCTGGTAACATCTGCAATTCAGATGCGCCGTGCCAGCCTCGCTTTTGCGAATATGGGAATCCAGGTGATTCCTAGAGCTACGGACTTCTACACTTACCAGCCCGTGTCAGGAGGGAAAACCCGACTGCGCTTAGACGCGGCAGATTTCCTGCCCAGTGCAGAAGCTTTGGTAACTACGACACGAGTATTCGATGAATATTTCGGGTCTGTTTATTACTATTTGCGCGGCTGGCAGGCTCCCAGGGCCTAAAGCGGCAAGTTGGTGGTGTTTTTCTGAGGCAACACCGACTGCTCCCCAGATTGGTTTAACATCTCATGAGAATGTGACCTTTGTGGGGGGCTGTATTTTCTCATTCCAGCGGGATCGCCGACGGCAAAGTTGGCTGTTAATAAAAACACCGCCCAAAATACAGGCTCCTCCCACTTGGATTTTTTTGGAGGTGTTGGTGCGGCTTTAACAGATTCAACGTTGACTTTGATCTCTAGTTTGCCTTCAATTTCTTTGTCTTTGAGAACTCCGTCTTTGCAAACACCCTTAAAAATCATCGGGGCGGGTTTTGGTGCTTCTGCTGCATCTGTTTTCGGTTCGTCTGCCATTTTTTTATCCTGGTTTGGGTAGATCCGGTTGGATAGTAGATTCTCAGAGGTTCGGGGGTTTTCCGGAAAGGATTTCGCGAACTCTGAAAAAATTAAATTAAATATGCACCCCGCCCCTGATTGGGGATTAAAAATCAGAATCTGAAGGCATTTCAAGCTAGTTCTTGTGGATTGTTGGGTAGCAGCGCTGCCTCGAAGCTGCTAATTATGTATCGGGGTGAAGGGGAGGTTTTTATGCAAACTACAGATTTTTATGAAAAATTTGTCAAGAATATTGATTAGTTGTCCCAGGCGGTAACGATCGCAGCCTGAAAGCCGATCGCACTTGCTCTGGGTGCATCTGAGTTTTGTAATAAGCATTTTTTAAAGAGCGGACTCTACTGACGTACTACGAACCTTTTTTGAGCGGAACACTGTAAATGCAAAATTGAGATGCTCCCCTTGCTCTCACCTCACAAACCGGGTTGTTCGCGGAGCACAAGTGGCGCAATTCGGTTAAAAAACTGGGTTTCTGGTCAAAAAGGGCGATCGCAAATATTTACACAACCAAAAGTGAAAACACCCACCAGCAAACTATCTTCCCTGCAACCAGAACAACTAACAGCTTGGGCAAAAGAGGCAATTAATCGCAGTAAGTCCGGTCAAATCCCCGCCTACGTACCTCTCCTTGCCCAAGCCGACAGACAAGGGTTTGCCGTGCAAATTCGGGCAATTGACGGTCAAATTTTGAGCTGGGGCAGCGCTGCTACCACATTCCCGCTGATGAGCGCAGTCAAGCCCTTCGTGCTGCTTTACTTGCTGTGCGAATTGGGCGAAAAAGCGGTTTTTGACTGCGTTGGCTGCGAGCCTTCGTCTATGCCTTTCAATTCCCTGACTCAACTCGAAACAGATAAAGGGAAGCCGAGAAATCCGATGATCAATAGCGGGGCGATCGCCCTAGCGTCTTTGATTCCAGGTGAAAATGCGGTTGTGCGCTGTCAAAACTTGCGAACTTGGCTGAACCAAAAGGCAAACAGTCAGTTATTTGTTGACGAGTTAATGCTCGATTCAGTGAATGCAATGCCGAATCAAAAAAATTGGGATCTTGCCTTAGCAATGGTAGAATCGGGTTATCTGCAAAACTCGGAAATTGCGTTAGAAACCTACAATCGAGTTTGTTGTTTGGCGGGAACTGTAGAGGATTTGGCGAAGGTGGGAATGGTGTTGGTAAATGGTGGCGAAGCAATCTGGGAAAACTGCCGCACAGTCAAAGCATTGATGGCTACTTGCGGTTTGTATGAAGCATCGGCCCGCTTTGCTTTGCGGGTGGGATTGCCCGTTAAGTCGGGTGTTAGCGGGGCAATGCTCTCGGTGATTCCGGGCGAAGGGGCGATCGCATCTTACAGCCCGCCCTTGAATAAAGAGGGAAATTCAGTCGGGGGTTTGTTTCTGTTGGAACAAATAGCTAAATCTCTGCGGCTGAGTGTTTTTGATTAGATTAGACTTATTGCATAAATCTGCGATCGATATCGTGTCCGGTAAATTACTACAATCAGATTGGTTTGTAGTGAGGACTAAAGTCCTCTGATTTATGCGGACTAAAGTCCTCACTACAAACCTTTTATCAACTGTTTGTAGTGAGGACTAAAGTCCTCTGATTTATGCGGA
This sequence comes from Oscillatoriales cyanobacterium, assembly GCA_004293365.1. Taxonomy (GTDB): domain Bacteria; phylum Cyanobacteriota; class Cyanobacteriia; order Cyanobacteriales; family Microcoleaceae; genus Microcoleus. The sequence goes on from RDYN01000078.1 coordinate 6,596, forward strand.
CTAAAGTCCTCACTACAAACCTTTTATCAACAGTCCATTGCTATATCATAACTGATGACTGATGACTAATGCTTTTCGCCCAAAATAGCATAAACCACCGTTTCTTCTTTTTTACCGCGCAATTGAATCGCTCCTACTTTTTGGCCTTCGTAGCGATCGCGCACGTAAGCAAAAGTCCTCCCCGTCACCAACAAATTAAAAGGACTGTCAGACACAATTTCCTTATTCATCGCCTCTAATCTAGCAGCAACATTGACAGCATCGCCGATTACAGAATAATTCAAACGCCGGGAACCGCCGACGCTGCCGGCAACTAACTGTCCGGTATGCAAGCCGATGCCAAACTTAATTAAAGGTTTGCGGTCAATTCTAAGTTGCTCGTTGAGTTTGTGCAGCTTTTCGTGCATGGCGATGCAAGCCGCAACTGCATTCAAAGCATCTTGTTGAATTTCGGGATATTCTGTGTGGCAAAAAGGTACGCCGAAAACTGCCATAATTGCATCGCCGATGTATTTATCTACCACGCCGCCGTGATCCATAATACAGTTGGTCATTGCTTCCAAATAATTGTTCAGCCAGGTGAGCAAATCCCGCGGCCGCATTTTTTCTGAAATCGAAGTAAAACTGCGAATATCCATAAACAGCACAGTTGCTGTAAGTTCTTGAGGTTCGAGTTCTCCTTGTTCAAATATCTCAGCTTTGCGTTCCCAAATAAGCTGAGCAGTTTCGGGGGCGACGTGCTTTTCAAATAACCTCATTAACTGCTGTTTTTCGTATTGTTCGCGCAGTTGCAAAGCAGTGCCAGATAAAATTAGGGTGCCGATGGGTGCGGCAACGGGAAGCCACCAAAAATAGCAGCCAAATAACACAGCAGCAGCCGTAACCCAAATTACAGGTAAACCAAGGGCGATCGCAATTCTTGCTTTAACACCTCGGTTGCACAGCACTGAAGTAGTAAGGGGGCCAATCCCCAACAATAGGAAAATTTCTAGCAGTACCGGCAGCCGCTTTAGCAAGCGTTGATTGAGCAAATTGTCAACCAAAGCTGCATATAAATACACCCCAGCAGTAGTCTTGTTCAGAGGTGTAGATATCTGGTCAAAACCCGTAGCGACTATGCCGACTAATACTAATTTATCAGCTAAAGCATTTGCAGGAATTCTACCTTCTGCAACATCCACAAAAGCATAGGTACGCAGATTTTCTGTTTTCCCGGGCCAGTTAACCCAGACTGTTTGTTCCTGCATATTGTGTGGCTGCGGCAGCAATACAGGATTTTGCGGGTTAGCAGCGTTGTACCTTTGAGTCATTGCTAAACCTAAGTTAGGAATGGAGTTGAGAAATATTTTTGAATCGCGGCTAACGCCGTCGCTGTTGGGTTCGTGCATTATATGTCCGACACCTGCGGCGGCTGCTTTTAAAGATGCTACGGGTTGTTCTTTGGTGGTTCTTGGGAGTACAACTTTGCCATTTGTGGCGATCGCACCGGCTAACATTTGATCTTTGGGACTCGGATCGAGGAAAAGAATGTCAAAACCAACTGCTGTGGGGGGAGATTTTTTTAAAGCCGACAGCAGTTCGGCGTAGCGATTGCGCGGCCACGGAAATTGACCGTATTCCTGCAAGCTTTGGGGTTCGATCGCAATTACCGCAATTCTGTCATCCCATCCCGGATTTGGCAAAACTCCCGATTCTCGAATTTGAAATAGGGTTTTGTATCCCAAATATTCAAGGGGTTTCCACATTCCCAATTGCAGCATGGCCACAGACATGATTCCTGCGGCGGCGCCTGTCAGCCAGGGAGGGTTTGTGATGAGATATTGCCGGATGCCAATCAGTTGATTGTGTTTCAGATGCTCGATCAATTGTTTGAACTTCATTCAATTAATTTGACGCAATAATTGACATTCGATTCGGACTCCCAGATAAGTTGTTTAGGGAACTGCGAGGCTGTAATGCTTTTCTCTGACAGACGATCCTCTCACTACAATTTTGAGACGGCGGCTGGCTGGTAAAATTCCTTGGATTGTGAATTTTCCCTGTCGATCGATCTTAATGGCTTGGTTGTTGACATAAATTATGTCGATCGGGTTAATTTGACCGCTGAGGCGATAGATATTCCCACCGAGTCTGAACAAACTGCGGACTTTGAGTTCGGCTAGGCGAGGGCTGGCTGATGGCGGTGCGGGGGGAGTTTGAGGGAAAATTTCCGTGGCGTTGCCGCCGCCCACAACTACTTCGGAGTCGTTTTTGGCAGATACTCCGACTGAACCTTCAATGGTTTCTACTCCAGTTTTGCCGTCGGGGCCGACGCTGACGCCAAAGGATGTACCCCTGACTCCGGCCACACCTTGGGGGGTTTCAACCCTGACTGGGGCGGTTCTGGCAGATTTTTTTTGTTGGGCAATTCGCTCCGATTTGCCAAGTCCGCTGAAGGTATTTAAGGCGGCAATCTGGTTCGGCAGGATAATTGCTGAGGTTTGAGCGGAGGCTGTTGGCGCAGCAGTTTTGCCGATCGACAATCTGACTCGCCCGCGGCCGACAAAAATAGCTGTGTCATTTTCGCCTGAAGTGCTTGACAAATCGGATATTCTGACTGCGGTTTTTTCGGCAACTTCCACGATGCCGGTGTTGTTGTCGATCGCTAAACGGGCTGTGGAATTGGGGCCGGTGATGATTTCGTCTCCGGGGGCGAGTAGCCGATCGCCCACGGCGGCGGGCCGTCCTTTAAAGGTGACTGTACCGCGAATTTCTTGGATTTCGAGCGATCGACCGGCGGTTGTTCCCTGAGCGTTGATTGTCTTTGTTGGCGAGGGATTCGCCGCTGCTGTTTGCAGGTTTTTGGGAGACTTTGAGCCGGTTGGTGGTGCTGGCGGTCGATCGACTGAGATAATTTTAGTAGGGTTTGACTGCTGTTTGGGGGATGGAGACAGCGGACTGGCGATCGTAGAGCGAAAGGCTGGAAGAGTTGCCAGCACAGCTAAAGACAAGCTGATGAGGGAAATTTTGGTCGATCGCCAGCACCTAAAAATTTTATTCATAATTTCTATTTTGTCATGTTGAAGTTCTTAAACTTCATTTCTTTTATTAGACTCCTTAAATCCGGGAATCGTTCCATTTTTTTGCCATAAAACAGCAGTAAAAATAAACTTTCTCAGCAGCAAAGCTTAGCATAAAATCTTCTTTTTGTTGTCATATTTTAGTAAACTGTTACAGCCAGGCATTTCCGTCACATTCGATCGGCGATTTTGGGGCTTTTTCAGGTCAAGAGCCTTATAGAACAATAGTTTTCGCCGCTCTCAATAAAAAAGAGCGAAGATTTATATATAGCAAACATAAAATTTATTACTGCTGGTGAAGGTCTTTTGGCTTCGGCCGGAAGGATGAATAATTGGCAAGAAATCATGTAGTTTTGGCAATGAATAAAAAGATTCCCCTTAGAAAGTGATAAAAAATAATTATATAAGTAATGTGGCTGGCTTTGGGAGTGGAGCTTGTGCCTGTGCAACCAAGGCTGGCTCAGCCGAGAAATAGTGCAAAGATCGAGCAACTCCGACTAGAATACCGTCTTTTAGGGAAATGAGATCGAAAATTTCGCTGGAAAATCATCGCGGGCGATCGGGCGTGTTGGTCTTGCTGCTCGATCGAGACCGCCAAACTGTAAAATGAACCCTTGTGTATAAGTTATGTAGAGCAGGAGAACATTTCAGTGGCAATAGAAGTAGGTCAGAGAGTTAAGGTGCGCCGTCTCAGAGATCGGATACCTGCAAGTATGGTGGGCAAGATAAAGGAGAATCCAGTAGGCACTGTTGACGGATTCAGAATGGTTGATGGTAGCGGAGTAGGCCTGATTGTCAAGTTTGACCTTGGTTTTGCGACTTGGTTCTTTGAAGATGAGCTAGAAGCCGTTTAGTAGAAGGAAGTTCGGCAGCGGATTTTGTAGCGGATGTAACGGATGTAACGGATGGAGGTTCGGCAGCGGATTTTGTAACGGATGTAACGGATGGAGGCTGAGGTTTGAGGTTCGAGAGAATAAGGAAGATTTTTTCAATTCTCCCGTTCTCCCGTTCTTCCCTTCTTCCGTTCTCCCCTCTCCCCATGTCCCCCTCTCCCCATGTCCCCCTCTCTCTCCCCATCTCCTACTCCCCCAATCTCGATGGCCGTTGCGCTTAAATGTTAAGTAGTAAGCTTTGGCACTGAGAACAGAAAATGGCTTTGATTTTGACATTTTTGGGCAAAGGCGGCACTGGCCGCAGTACGATCGCGATCGCAACAGCTAAAAAATATGCGGCTCAAGGCAAGCGAGTTCTGCTACTCGGTCAAGATCCGGGGCCTGCATTAGGTATTCTGCTAGGAGTTCCCCTGACTCCCGCGCCACAGTCCATCGCCCCCAACCTGAAAGCGGTACAGGTGCAAAGCGCGCCGCTGCTAGAACGCAGGTGGGACGAAATTAAACAACTAGAAGCTCAATATGTTCGCACACCGTTTTTCAAGCAGATTTACGGGCAAGAATTGGGCGTTTTACCGGGGATGGACAGCGCGCTGGCGTTGAACGAAATTCGGGAATATGACGACAGCAAACAATACGATGTGATTGTGTATGACGGCAGCGGCGGCATGGATACGCTGCGGATGCTGGGAATGCCGGAAATTTTGAGTTGGTACATCCGCCGCTTCCGCCAAGCTTTGGTAGATTCTGATTTGGGGAAAGCTTTGTCGCCTTTTATTCAACCGGTTGTCAGTACCGTGTTGACGGTGGATATGTCGGGAGACAATGCTTTTCAATCTACCAAGCAAGTCGATAATCTGTTAGATAAGGGTAAGGAAGCGCTGGCAGATCCGAACCGCACGGCGGCTTATTTGGTGACGGCTGGAGATGCAAGTGCGATCGCCACTGCGCGCTATCTTTGGGGAAGTTCTCAACAAGTTGGTTTGACTGTCGGCGGCGTAATTGTCAATCAAGCACCGATTACAGAAACTATTGCTGCTGATTTCGATCCTTTGACAGCAGTTGCGGTTCCGGCGCACAGCGATAATAATTGGCAGCCGTTAATTGATGCTTTGCCCGATTTTTCGGAAGCAACAAAAGCTCCTAAACCGATTAACATAAACACTGCACAGCGTTTAGTGAGTTTGTTTTTGCCAGGGTTTGACAAAAAAGAAATTAAATTGATTCAATCCGGGCCGGAAGTGACGATCGAAGCAGGCGATCAGCGGCGCAATATTTTGCTACCTCCGGCGTTGACTGGTAAGTCTGTTACTGGTGCTAAGTTCCAAAACGGTTACTTAATTGTTTCTTTTTAACAGTTAAATCCCACATTCGTAGTGAGGACTTTAGTCCTTCTTCATCCACAGGTTCGTAGTGAGGACTTTAGTCCTTCTTAATTAATCGGAAGAGGACTGAAGTCCTCACTACGAAGCCTTTCCATTCCCACCAGCCGCAAGCAAAACCCGCTTAGCAAGAGGTTCCGGTACTTCTTGCAAACGATCGAACTCCCAGTTAAAAAATCCGACACCCATCGTCTGCGATCGCAATTCTACAATTAAATTTTGCATTTCGGCGATCGGCAAATAAGCAGAAACAGCATCCCATCCCTTCCAGTCTGCTTTACCTTCGTAGCCGAGAATTTGGCCGCGGTGTCCGCTGATTAATTGCAACACCTTTGATGTACACTCGTTGGGAGCGCAAATTTCCACTTTGGCGATCGGCTCCAGCAAAGTTGATTCGCACTTCTCCATCCCCGACTGCATCGCCAACCGCGCCGCCTGCTTAAAAGCTTGTTCCGAACTATCAACAGAATGATAGGAACCGTTGGTCAGAGTTACCGATACATCTACCACCGGAAAACCCAACGGGCCGCGATCCAAATATTCGCGCACTCCCACTTCCACGCCCGGAATATACTGTTTTGGAACAACTCCGCCGACTATTTTGTCGCTGAAATTGAAACCTTCTCCGCGAGGCTGCGGTGCGATATCGAGGTACACGTCGCCAAACTGTCCGTGTCCGCCGCTTTGGTGTTTGTAGCGCCCGTGGATGGAAGATGCGGGTTTGCGGATGGTTTCTTTGTACGGTACTTGCGGTAAGTGAGTTACCATCGGCAAATTATACTTGCGGCGCAATCGGTCTAAAGCTACTTTCAAGTGGATTTCACCTTGACCCCAAAGTATAATTTCGTGGGTGTCGCCGTGCTGTTCCCACACTAAAGATGGGTCTTCTTCTAATAGTTTAGCTAAGGCAGAGCTCAACTTAACTTCATCGTTGCGCTTTTCTGGGACGATCGCCAGTGCGTAGACAGGCGAGATGATTTCCGCTTTTGGTAAGAATTCGTCAGAACCCAGCGTATCGCCTGTTTTCAAGCCTTCCAGCCTCCCCACAGCCACAATTTCCCCGGCACTGACCGACTGCAAACTTTGCGTTTGCTGGCCTGTCAAGCGGTACAAACCGTTAACTCGAACCCCGTTCAAAACTGCTCCATCTGCGATCGTCCCCTGCCACATTCTCACTAAGGATAACTTACCTCCTTGAGGCGTGTAAAAAGTTTTGAGAATTTGACCGACCACCTTGTTTTCACCTTGTATAAAACCGCGCCGTTCTGCTGTAGTTTCCGGTGTCGGCGCTTCTCTGAGTAAAGCTTCCAAAAGAGGCCGCACCCCGAAATCTTGTTCGGCGATACCGATGAATACGGGCACTATTAAATCTGCGCCTAATTCCATCTTGAAATCGCGGGTAATTTCTTCAGCATCGGGATTGATTTCTTCGAGCAATTCTTCGAGTAAACGATCGTCAAAATTGGCCAATTCTTCGAGCATTTCCTGTCGCGCGGCGCTTTCTTGTGCTTTGAGGTGTTCGGGAAGCGGGACTGGATCTGCGGGTGCGCCCGGGTGGTAGTGGTAAGCTTGTTCGGTTACTAAGTCGATAAAACCGATGATTTGTTCGTTTTTGCCGATCGGGTATTGGTGAGGTACAATTGGTCTGCTAGAAACCGATTTGAGGGCGTTGAGTACGTCGGTGAAGTTGCTACCGCAAGTGGTTTCGTCTGTGCACGCGCGATCGATCTTGTTGATGAAAACTAGGTGCGGAATTTCCCAATCGTCGAGGAATTTGAACAGCGGGGCGAGGGTTAAAGTGCGATCGGCAACTGGTTCGCAAACAATCACGGCTGCATCGACACCGATAAGTGCATTGTAAGTTTCTTGGACAAATTCGATCGACCCGGGACAGTCAAGAAATGTGAAGCGAACGTTTTCGTATTCGGCGGTGGCGCTGTTGACTTCTACGCTCATTTTGCGATCGCGCGCTTCCGGCGAACTGTCACCTACCGTATTACCATCTTTAGCATTACCCTTGCGAGTAATCGCCCCTGTTACCGACAGCAAACTTTCCAGCAGTGCGGTTTTACCGCTTAAATAAGGGCCAACAATTGCAACGTTCCGCGCGGCCCCAAGGACTTTTTGGTTCATAATTGCCTCCTACACAAAGTGAAGGGGAAGGGGAAGGAGAAGATGATTGTTCAGGAAAAAAACTTGTGTTTGCCGGTTTCTCCGATCTCTTCCCTTGTGAATCTGAAAACTTTTATTTTGCGATGTTCTTAGTTTAAGCTTAAAGGGAGACACTAATTCATTAATTAGTGTGAATTATTAAGTATTTTTGTAAATTAATTTTAGTCGTGAAAATGCTAATCCCAGAAACCGGGTTTCTTCCTAAATTTCTCGTACTCAACCGAAAATATTCATAGAAACCCGGTTTCTCGCCACGCAGCGAGACAAATTAGTTGTAGGGTGTGTCGCGATCGAAAATCCCTAAATGTGACAAACAATCTCCTAGCGATGCACCTCCGATCGCAAGTCCGGTGTAAACAAAACCAATAATTTTTCAGTTTGTTTGTTTAGCCTCATATCTAAGGTGCGTCGCCCTCAGATTGCCGCTATTTGTTGAGAAATTGTCGATGTATCCACACCCTACAACTGCCCGAAAGTCCGCCAGGGAATTAATTCCCTGTCTCATAGCGCAAGTCCTCTGAAGAGGACTGAATAATTATGATTATTCCTAAAATAATCACAACCATTTTGTTTATCCATAACAGGCGGAAAGTGCTCGTGAAACACTCATTCATAAAACCAAAAAATCAAGAATCTATCAGTCCTCTTCAGAGGACTTTCGCTTTGAGGCAGGGGTTTAAACCCCTGCCGGATCTGCGGAGTAACGAACCAAAAAATCAAGAATCTATCAGTCCTCTTCAGAGGACTTTCGCTATGAGGCAGGGGTTTAAACCCCTGCCGGATCTGCGGAGTAACGAACCAAAAAATTAAAAATTTATCAGTCCTCTTCAGAGGACTTTCGCTATGAGGCAGGGGTTTAAACCCCTGCCGGATCTGCGGAATAACGAACTATTCGACTGCTGGACACCTAATTTATGGAGTCACGAGTAGCCAGAAACCGGGTTGTCACCACAACACCTCGACATCACCAACAGACTCACAAAAAAACCCGGTTTCTCCGAGTATTAACCTCCACCAAACCCAAAAATCTGCTACAATAACCAACAACACATCACCCACCCAGCCAATGATCCGAAAAATCTGGCAAACAATCCTCAACCTGTGGCAGCAAATTTTCCCGCAACGCAAACCGCCAGCACCCCCACCGCCAACTCCGATTCGCTCTTTTGGGGAATGCGAACAGAAATTCATGGAGTTGTTAGAGGGTGTTGAACAAGGCTGGAGTCGCGGCGAAATTAAAGGCTTTTTAATCGGCAGCAATATCAAAGATGCTGAGTGGGTAAACTGGCTGCAAGAATTTGGAGAAAGGTTGCTGGTATCGCCGGAAACGCATTTAGAATTGGGTGGGCGAATGGTGCGGCTGGGTGAGATGAATTGCGGGAGAATTAGTGAGGTTGCTGGGAAGATTGGTAGGCAATTGTTGCCGCAGAAGAGTTTGAATCCGACTCTTACAGATGATTCATTAGTTATAAGTGAAAATATTGTTTCTCCATTGTTGGCAAAGCAGAGTGCGAGTGTTTATTCTACAGATAATTCATCGGATGCTAACGAATTTGATTCAAGTTCGCAGTCAGAATATGAAGAATTATTATCTAAATTATTATTATTTGGTCAAGGATTATTTCACTATTATGCAGGAGATTTAGAAGGGGCGATCGCAGCATATAAAAAAGCCTTAGAAATTGACTCTAAATTCAAAATAGCCTGGCTTATGATGGGCGTTCCACTAAATGATTTAGGTCGCTACATAGAGGCGATCGCAGCCTACGAAAAAGCCTTAGAAATTGACCCTAAATCCCACTTAGCCTGGAACGGGCTGGGCAATGCCCTATATCCTTTGAACCGAAACAGTGAGGCGATCGCAGCCTACGAAAAAGCCTTAGAAATTGACCCTAAATCCCACTTAGCCTGGAACTGGCTGGGCAATGCTTTATATCCTTTGAACCGAAACAGTGAGGCGATCGTAGCCTATGAGAAAGCCTTAGAAATTGACCCCAAATTCCACTATGCCTGGAATAATCTGGGCGTTACCCTAACAGATTTGGGCCGCAACAGTGAGGCTATCGTAGCTTACGAGACAGCCTTAGAATTTACAGGCGATCAATTCAGGGAAGCTTGGGCTAATCGAGGTTGGGCATTTTTCTACTCAGGGCGGTACATTGAAGCCATTCAAAACTGGGATGAAGGCTTACAGAAATATCTCCCCAGCAACCAAGACTATCGCCTCGCTTGCGGCGACTTGCACTATCAAAAAGGCAAGGCACACTACCAAAACGGCAAACACACAGCCACATATTTTGAATCTTTCCACAAAGCCAAAGCCAGCTACGAACAAGCCCGCGAATTCTTGAAATCGCCCCTGATTCCAGAAACTTATTTAGAAGTAATGCAAGGCTTAATTACCGTCTGCGGCAGCTTGGGAGATGCCAAAACCAGCGAGTACCTTACCGAAGCTACTACCGTCTTAGAAAATTTACTTTTAGACAATCAAACTGATCTCGAAATCAAACAGCGACTCCAGCGCAAATTTGCCGGACTTTACCAGTTAGAAGTCGATACCCTCGTCGAGTCTGGCAAGAAGATAAATGCACTAGAAAAAGCCGAAGCCAGGAAAAACTTTTGCCTGCAATGGATGCGCGCAGCTTCACAAAACCGCATCGACAGCCCGACTTATCCCCAAATCCGAGACTTGCTGGCAAACAACACCGCCACAGCCATAATTTACTGGCATATCAGCCCAGTTTCCCTGACAGCTTTTATCATTACCCCAGACAACTTTCAAACAATCTCCACACCAGTCACGGATTTATTCCCAAATTCCAAAAGTCCGAGTTTAGAAAAATGGCTGAAAGACTGGAAAACCAACTATCAAAATTACTGCAAAACTAACAAAGAACAAAGCAAAGAATCCCATCCGTGGCGGCAATCCATGACAGCGCAATTGCAAAAACTCGCTGACATCCTCAAAATCCCCGAAATTTGCACCCACCTCACCAATATCCAACACTTAATCTTAATTCCCCACCGCGACTTGCACCTCCTCCCCCTAGATGCCCTGTTTCAGCCTCCCTTCTCAGCGGAGGGGGTAGTGGAGGGGGTAGGCACGCACCATCCACTACCCCTACAGAACCCTGGTAGGGGCAATCCCCCCGTGGTTGCCCCCATAATCCGCACAATTAGCCGCCTCCCCAGCGCTCAAATTGCCATCCTCCAGCAACAGCAACACCCCACGGAAACAGTACCAAATTCACTGCTGATGGTAGAGCATTCCCAAGGCAAAAGTGCATTAAAATACACAGAAATAGAAGCAGCCGCCATCAGTCAATTTTACCCGACTCAGCGCCCCGCCAATGCCGCCACAAAAACCGCAATTATTCAAGCACTCAAAGCCAACAAAGGCATCTTTCATTATACAGGTCACGCCTACCACAACACCGAAAAATCCGAAGCTTCTGCGTTAATCCTAACCGGCGGCGAAGAATTGACATTGACCGACATTTTGCAGTTAAATTTTGTCAACTATTACCTAATCTGCCTCAGCGCTTGCGAAACCGGCTACACCAAAACAGGCGAGTTAATCGATGAATTCGTGGGGATAGCGAGCGGCTTTTTGCCAGAAACCAATTATATTATCAGCACGCTGTGGCGAGTTGACGAACGTTCCAGCGCTTTGTTAACGATATATTTCTACCAGTTGTTGCAGCAGGGAATCCAGCCGCCCGCAGCTTTGCAACAAGCCAAAGATTGGCTGAGACAACTCACGAATGCTAAGCTAGGCGAGTGGTACGCGACAGAGTTGTTGCCGCTGCTGGAAAAAGCTAAGTTTAAGAATATCTACTACTTTGAAAGAGAAGCCTCCCGCCTGAAAAAAAAATCAGCTAATATAGAGGAGAAACCCTACGAGCATCCCTACCATTGGGCGGCTTTCACCATCACCGGCAACGGCTAAAATTATATGACTTCTGAACAAGTTACTTTATCGGGATTTGACGAGTTTGCGCCCAAAGCTTTGTTAATCGCCCTCGCGAAGTTTGAAGGAACTCTTTCTCCTGAGTTGATAGCCGAAGTTAATCAAGTAGGCGCGGCTGTGGTTGGCGGTGACATGGAAAAAGCGTCTCAATTTATTGATATAGCTAAGAAAGATGCTGCTTTTTATGAAGTTTTTGAGCAGGCTTATGAGGATTTGCTGGAACTTGACGATACGAATGAAAAGGATAAGTGGCTTCCTGAATTAGATGCAAATACTCCTTCGCGTCAGACTACTGATGATTTTAACAATTTTTTGGCTCCTCCGCTGACTGATGCCAATCCTCAGAGTAAGGCTAAAAAGCTTTTTTCTGGTGTTCGCGATTTGGTTGAACGGGTTTATGGATTGAGATTTTAATTTTGTATCTGTCGTTTATATCAAAGTCTCGATCCCCCTAAATCCCCCTTAAGAAGGGGGACTTTGAGAGGTATCTGTCGTTTTTATCAAAGTCTCGATCCCCCCTAAATCCCCCTTAAGAAGGGGGACTTTGAGAGGTATCTGTCGTTTATATCAAAGTCTCGATCCCCCTAAATCCCCCTTAAGAAGATCCACTTTGAGAAGTATCTCTCGTTTTTATCAGAGGCCAGATCCCCCTAAATCCCCTTAAGAAGGGGGACTTTGAGAAGATTCTTGTCCCCCCCTTTTTAAGGGGGGTTAGGGGGGATCTGGCCTTAATCGCTAGACAGAAGACCCGCACTACGTTTGATGTTAAGTTGATACTAATAGGTAATGTCGTGTCCGAGATTGCTGAACCGTATTGCTGTATAGTTAAGGTTTCCGAGATTGACCGTCAGGAAAAGATTTTATGCTGAAATTAGTTGACCCTACCCTAAATTTATTTACCTACACTCTCAAACAAGGGTTGGGTGTCGAAGAATCGGAAACTCGCAAAACTTATCGCAGATTTTTAGCGGGATTATCCGAACAACTGCACGAAAAGCTAAATGTTTCCTTTACCTCCGAAGAAAAGCGAAAATTTCTGGCGCTAAATGAAGTGGAAGTAGCCGATTTAGCCTTTACAGGAAACTTGAGCAACCATCAAGTTAAGGGCCGCTATCGCCGCTGGAATGTTAGTGACAATTACCAACTTTTATTTGATGGTTATGTTGATGACAAGTATGAAACAGCCAAAGTTATTAAACTGATTGAAAGTTTGCAGGAGTTAAGTCCTAAACTGCCTAAATTGGAAAATATCGGGCAAACTTGGATGCTTTCGGGTTGGCTGGAATCTGGAACTGATGCGGATGCGGAAGAACTTGCAAAACAGGCTTACAAGTGTTTGTTGAAAAAAGACGGTGTTCCTCAAGCAAGTGGTGAGTTTTTAAGTGGGAAAGTATTTGAGTTTTGGGGCGATAAGATTGAGGATAACTTGCAACTGTTGGTAATTTTATATCCCGATGATGCTGCTTGTAAAGAATGGGCGAAAGATTTTTACCTAAATTGCCAGGATTTGCTGTGTTTCCGCCATAAAATAATTTGGGCTTATGAGAACAGTTTACTACTAAAAAAACGTTTGGTAAAAAACTACAACCAAATTGTGGCGATGAGAAATACTTCTCGGCTGACTCTCCCGAAATTGCTGGAGGCGATGGGGAAATTGTCTGAGTTTGCGATCGACCTTAATTACCTGGAGCTGCAATACAGTACAATTAATGTGAATCTGGAAAAGTACCAGGATAAGCTGACAGAGATGCAGGCTAAGGCTCGACAAACGGATGACTTAAAGTTTTTGCAGGAGTTTCACGATACCGCTAACAAAAACTATCCCAGACAAGTTAAAAAAGATATTGACAATTTCCGTCCGTGTTTGGAAATTTTGCAGAGTTTGACTGATACAATTAGAGGGACGGTGGAGATTAGGAAGGCTGAGAGCGATCGCACTTTTCAAAATATTGTCGGTATTGTCGGAGTCGGGCTGTCTACTGGCGGTACGGTAGCCTCTGCAAGTGCCAATTACAAAACAGAAATCGAAGCAAATCCCGCTATCAATGCTGCTATCAATACGCTATTCCCCTTTTTTGAACCTGGTTCGGGATTGAGAATAATTATGGGATTTACGATTTTATCGGGAGTAGCGACTAGCCTGGTTACTGCGATAATTATAGCTGTGTGGTCGCGCATTTTCCGCCGTTAGTTAACTAATTTCCAGGCAGAGCCAGGTAACGAGTAGATATTTGCTAAAATATTAACAAGTAAAGCATTCAGAACCAATAATTATGACTGCTATCCAAGAGCAAGCCATTAAACCCGCACCCTTTGACGATTTAATCGCTGATTTCAATAAAATCCGAAGTCTCTACACGGTAGAAGAACCTCTTGAAGCTTTTAAGTTAATTATTGAGCAGGAAGTAATGCTAAGTGTGATTTTACAAGCTCATTCTCAAGTTAGAGAACTATTTCCTAGCGAAAGATTAGCCTTGGAAGTGAAAACCGATCCAGAAATTGCCAATTGGCGATCGCTCTGGATTACGATCTACACTAAACTAGAAGTCGATGAAGCTTTGGCAAAGTTACAAACTCTCGATCGCACTTGGTGGCTAGATGCCGGTCTTGTCATTTCTCAAAATAAATTAAATATTGACTTGGGGTGGGAATGAAATTTGATTGGTCGGAATATCTTAATTTAGCACAAGAGCTAGCCGCAAGAAATGAAGAATCAAAATTGCGTTCTGCTGTAAGTAGAGCATATTATTCTGTGTTTTGTCTAGCACGGAATTACTTGCGCGACATTGAACAAGATCCGAGACTATCGCGCAATAAAACTTACGATATCAACGACCATCAATATGTAGCTGAAGAATTTATTTACAATCGATCGAAATCTCAGAAAATTACAGAGATAGGTAGAAATTTAACTCGATTGAGAAAAATCAGAAATCAGGCTGATTATGAAGATACTATATTTCAGTTACAAAAAGAAGTGGTAAGATCGTTAAGTTTAGCTCAGAATATTATTTCGGCTTTAAGGGAGTTATCAGATTAGTTTGTAGTGAGGACTTGAGTCCTCTGAATGTGCGGACTGAAGTCCTCACTACGAACCGGTGCGGACTGAAGTCTTCACTACGAACCGGTGCGGACTGAAGTCCTCACTACGAACCGGTGCGGACTGAAGTCCTCACTACGAACCGGTGCGGACTGAAGTCCTCACTACGAACCTTCTATCTAAATTCAATAAAAGCTCGATCGCGCTTAATGTCTCAGCAGCCGCAAACCACTCAAGGTTACTAAAACTGTAGACCCTTCATGACCGATGACGCCGATCGGCATTGTGATATTTCCGATAAAATTAGCAGCCAACAACAGTATAATACAACTGAGTGCAAAAACAATGTTTTGCTTGACCACATTTTGAGCGCGGCGGCCCAAACTAATTGCTTTAGCTAATTGTTCTAATTTGTCCGCCATTAATACGATGTCAGCCGTTTCTAAAGCAACATCGCTGCCGGAAATCCCCATCGCAATTCCTACGGAAGCTTGGGCGAGGGCGGGGGCGTCGTTGATGCCGTCTCCTACCATTGCGACGGTTTGATACTGGGTTTGCAACTTTTTAATTAGGTGCACTTTGTCTTCTGGTAAAAGTTCGGCGTACACTTCAGTGATGCCTAATTGACGGGCGATATGTTGGGCGGTTTGCTCGTTGTCGCCTGTCAGCATAATTATATGTTCTACGCCTAATTTTTGCAAGCGTTTTATCGTGGCTGCTGCTTCCGGGCGGACTGTATCTGCTACTGCAATGATGCCTAAAAGTTCATCGCCCTTTGCCACCCAAACAACCGTTTTTCCTTCCCCTTGTAACTGATGACTTACTTCTGTCAACTCAGCAGTTGCTCCGACAAAATTGGCTTTACCAATAGTAATGGTTTGATTGTTAACTTTGCCGACTATTCCTTGACCGATTTTTGCTTGTACGTCTGTAGCACTTGACAAGGGTAACTGTTGCTGATTTGCGGCTTCGACAATTGCTTGGGCGATCGCGTGTTCGGAATGAGCTTCCAGGGCCGCTGCCAATTGCAGAACTT
This sequence comes from Oscillatoriales cyanobacterium, assembly GCA_004293365.1. Taxonomy (GTDB): domain Bacteria; phylum Cyanobacteriota; class Cyanobacteriia; order Cyanobacteriales; family Microcoleaceae; genus Microcoleus. The sequence goes on from RDYN01000078.1 coordinate 22,145, forward strand.
CTGTTTCAGTATATCCGGCCGCTGGTACAATTTGGATAACTTCAGGTTTTCCGGTGGTGAGGGTTCCGGTTTTGTCAAAGGCGATCGCCCGAACTTGACCTATTATCTCCAATTGCGCGCCGCTTTTAAACAAAATCCCCTGTCTCGCCCCGTTAGCAATTCCCGAAAGCAGCGCCGGCATAATCGAAGCCATCAGCGCGCAGGGAGATGCGACTACTAGGAAAATCAGCGCTCGATAAATAGTATCTTCCCAATTCCAGCCCAAAATAAAGGGCGGCAAAATTGCCAGAAGCAAGCCTAAACCGACAATTAATTTAGCATAACCGCGCTCGAACTTTTCGACAAACTGTTGAGAAGGCGGCGCTTCTGTTTGCGCTTGTTGCACCAGCCGAATCACTCGCTGAATCAAACTGCTTTCTGGACTTTTGTGAACTTCCAATTGTAGCGCGCCCGCACCGTTAATGGTGCCTGCATAGACTTCATCGCCGGCGGTTTTTTCGACGGGCATCGATTCGCCGGTAATCGAGGCTTGATCGATCGCGCTGTAGCCTTCGATAATTATCGCATCTGTGGGGATGATTTCTCCGGGCTTGACTAAAATACGATCGCCAATTTCTAATTTTGCGATCGCAATTTCTCGTTCCCCATCGTACATTAGCACCCGCGCAGTATCCGCAGTCAAGCTCATCAAACTGCGGATACTCCGTTCAGTCCGCTGCATAGCATAACCTTCCAGCGCGCCGCTAATTGCAAAGATTAAAATTAAAACAGCACCGTCAACAATTAAGTGATATTCTTGTCGCCACAGCCCCAAACCTGCCGCGCCCAAAGCAGCCACAATCATCAACAAATCTACATCTAATTCCCGTTCTTCAAACAGCGTAGTCAACCCTTCGCGGGTGCTGGAATAGCCGCCGATAACGTAAGCAGCGGGCAATATTAACACCGCTAAGCCCAGCCAACCGACTTGTAGGGCGATCGAACCCAAAATTACTAGAATTCCGCACAGGGCGGCAGTCACAGCATCGGGATGTTCTTCGGCGAGGCGCGACAGGCGCGAGATGGGGAGAGAATTGGGAGTCATGGGATTTTAGATTTTGGATTTTAGATTTTAGATTGAAGAATTAAGCCCGTGGTTGAATCCAGGGGCTGGTTGTCAGGATGCGGAACTTTTATGTGTTTCCGCAGCCTCTACCGGGTGTCTCGAACAAAATTGCTTTCGGTTATGGGAGAAATTTGATTTGGTAGAATGACTCCTGCATCGTAAACCTTGACATTAGTGTCAATGTCAAGAGTAAAACTAAAATAAATTAAGCATCGGTGCTTCGGAGATCCGAGGGTTCAACGCGCTATTCTGAAAGCGCGCCAGGGGTTTTTAACCTCTGTCTCAAAACAACAACGGTTCGTAGTGCGGACTTCAGTCCGCTTTCAGGCTGCGGACTGAAGTCCGCACTACGAACGAATCTGCTGTGGACTGAAGTCCGCACTACGAACGAATCTGCATTTTGCGGACTGAAGTCCGCACTACGAACAAATTCAATGCAACAATACTTGACAATTAAACAACTTACTGAAGCGGTAAAAGGCACAATTACGCCTCGGATGGTGCGGCACTATCACGCTTTGGGGCTGCTATCTCCGGCGGTGCGATCGACTTCTAACTACAGACTGTACACCCGCAGCGACGTGCAAAGACTCCAAAAAATTGTCGCACTCAAGCAACAAGGCTTTCAACTGTCTCACATCCGCAAACTCTTAGAAACAGACGCGGAGGCTTCCCCTGACGCGCTGATGGCGACTCTCCAACAGCAATATCTGTCGGTAATTCAGCAGATTGTGCGCCTCAGAGAAACGGCTTCAGCCCTCGAAGGATTGCTGGGGCGGGATCTTTCCTGTCAAGCGGTGCAAGGAGTCGCACTGGCTCAATTGAGGCTGTTGGAGGCGGAAACTGAGGGGGGGTTGGGAGGGTTGGAACAACTTTGGGATGCTTGGGATGCGGGGGCGCACACTCACCCGGAGGCTTTTGAGGAGTCTTTGCAGCATTTGTTGCCGGATTTGGGCGATCGCTCGGAAATTGAGGTAGACTTGCTGTCAAAACTAATGTTAGCATCGGGTGATTGTTCGCTGCTGCCGTTTGTGAAGTTAAGCGAAACGGCGATTAAATCTGCCCGGGAAGCTTTGAAAAATCGGTGTCAAATTGTGGCTGACGTGCCGCCTGTTTTTGCTGCTTTGGATAACGCAAGATTGGCGCATTTGGGAACAAGTATTACAACTTTAATTGACAATCCGCACATCAATGCTGCGGCGGAAGCTGAACAGGAATTCTGGCACGGGCGCGAGTGGTTTGAAAAGTTGTTGAAACTGGAAAAAGGCTGTATATTGGTAGTAGGATATGCGCCGTCTGTGCTGATGGCGGTTTGTGAGGCGATCGCGATCGGGCAACTGCAACCGGCTTTGGTCATTGGAATGCCGATCGGCTTCAGTCATTCTCCGGTGGCGAAACGTCGGTTAGTGCGATCGGGAATTCCTTATATTACGACGGTGGGGACTTTTGGTGGCGGGTTGTTGGCGGCGGTTGCTTTGAATGCTTTGGTTGAGTCTTTGATTGAAAAGCCGAATTGCCACTGTCATCTCAAGTGAAAATGGGATTTAGAGTTGACATTCCTGGACGCATTTGTGCCAAAGAAACCGGGTTTTTACCTAATTTTTTAGCTGCGATGAAAGATTTTCGTAAAAAACCCGGTTTCTAATATCGTGTCCGATGATTAACCGCAATAATATTAGTTCGTAGTGCGGACTTTAGTCCGCAGCCTGAGAGCGGACTTTAGTCCAATAATATTAGTTCGTAGTGCGGACTTTAGTCCGCAGCCTGAGAGCGGACTTTAGTCCAATAATATTAGTTCGTAGTGCGGATTTTAGTCCGCAGCCTGAGAGCGGACTTTAGTCCAATAATATTAGTTCGTAGTGCGGACTTTAGTCCGCAGCCTGAGAGCGGACTTAAGTCCGCACTACGAACCGTTTTTATTATGGTAATCGACAGCCTGAGAGCGGACTTAAGTCCGCACTACGAACCGTTTTTA
>RDYN01000079.1 GCA_004293365.1 Oscillatoriales cyanobacterium
TCTGTGACGCTAATACTGCATAATTTCAGCCCAAAAGCGTTTGGATTCCAAGTTTTCACAACTGATAAAAAAACCGACCCACATCTGCGGAATGTGGGTCACAAGATCGGACGGCGGTTGAAACCGCGTCTATACAGCCAAAACCCGGATGGTGCGCGGGTTGAAGAACAGACAGTGAAAATTACGTTCGGCGGTTGAAACCGCGTCTATACAGGCAAAACCCGGATGGTGCGCGGGTTGAAAACCCGGCTAAAATACGTTATCCTCTCTTAGTCCGCGCACCATCCGGACATCGTTTGTATAGGCGCGGTTTCAACCGCCGTCTTATCCGATCCCAAGCGTATTCAATTAAAAATCAACTTCCAATCTTCCTTTCAACAAATAAGCTGCCATTTGGCCCTTACCTTTAACACTGATCAAACCGCGTTTTTCAAACTCATACTTGTCTTCTATGAGTGAATAAGTTGCTTCCGTAATCTGAATTCCGTCCGGGATACCGTGAGATTCCATGCGGGAAGCGGTATTTACCGTATCGCCCCACAAATCGTAAATAAACTTTTTCGTCCCGATGATTCCGGCTACCACTGGGCCCGAATGAATGCCGATGCGGATGCTAATAGTGAGGCCGAACTCTTCTCTATATTGAACTATGGCTTCTTGCATATCTATGGCCATTTCCGCGATCGCATCTCCGTGATCTGCTCTCGGATTTGGCAGCCCCGCCACTACCATATAAGAGTCGCCAATTGTCTTAATTTTTTCTAAACCGTGTTGTTCGGCGAGATCGTCGAACTTGGAAAATATATCGTTGAGTAAATGTACTAATTTTTTAGGCGATATTGATGCCGACAACTGGGTGAAGCCAACAATATCCGCGAACATTACGCTAACTGCTGCGAATTCGTCGGCGATTACACCTTGTTCTTTTTTTAATCTTTCGGCGATCGCCTCTGGCAATATATTTAACAGCAACTCCTGGGATTTTTTTTGTTCTATCTCTAATTTTTGTAAATAATCCTGCATGGTTTGATAGGCGAGATTCCTTTCCAGCAGGTGCATATAAGCTTTGGAGTGATAGCGGATTCTAGCAATGAGTTCGACTGGATTGGGCAGTTTTACTAAATAATCGTTAGCACCCAAGGAAAATGCTTGCGCTTTTAGTTCCGCTTCTTCTTTACTGGAGAGCACGATCATCGGAATGTCTCGCGTCAGCGAATTGGCTCGAAAAAAGCGCAGCAACTGCAATCCATCTATTTCTGGCATTACTAAATCTTGGAGGATGACTGTTGGCTTCACCTCTAATGCTTTCTTAATTGCTTGAGCTGGATCGTTACAGTAATAAAATTTAATATCTTTTTCATTAGCAAGCATTCGGCGCACCGCTTCGCCGATCATTTCCTGATCGTCAATCAGTAAAACTGTCACACTGTATTCGGTCAAGCTGGATGATTTTTCTATTTCTGAATTTAAAGGTAAATTTAAGTCAATCGAGTGACGGCTTCTCTCCAATTTGAGGTTACTGAGAATGGCGCTATCTCTGGCGGTAACTGGGTTTTTCCCATTGTTTCCCCTATCCTCAAACTTCAACGTTACCACGTTGCGGTTGAATATTTGGCTTTCTGGTTGATTTACTGCACAACCGCGATCGAATTCAATAGCCTGAGAGTGAGTTAAGTTCATAACTAGATCGGGCAACGGCCATTGTCTGGAGAGGATCGAAACTTTTACTTAAATATTTTCTAAGTGTCAATAGCGACCCGGTATTATTTAAGTACGCTTACCAGGTGATAATACCAGGTTGGTAAAGTTTTATCCGCTGATTTTTGCAAAATCTTTACACAGCCTAGCACGCTTGACATTGATTGCAAGGGCTACGATCGCTAATTGTTGGGTCAGCCGACTGCTGCTTGCTAGCAGGTGCCCGGTAACCGCAGCATTCCGCGAAATTACGGACTACTGCAAGATAAAAGCGCGATCGACTTCCCAAAACATCACCCCATAGATAGATTATCATCAGTGAGAGTCTGGCACGCCATCGGCCATTGTGCTCAACAGCTTAAGCTTTATGGCCCAAACATCTCTAGTATTTTCTCTAGACGAGATATTTCATGCAGGCTGGGGCGATCGCCTCGATCGGCAAAACCTGCACAGCCGCATTCAAATCAGCAGCAGCTTTCGGCATCCCGTAAACTACTGACGTAGCGCGGTCTTGGGCGATCGTGTGCCAGCGGGCCGATCGCAAAACTTTGAGTCCTTTAGCGCCGTCTTTGCCCATGCCGGTTAACAGCACTGCCACCCCTTTGCCCGGCCAGTATTGAGCGACACTATCAAAAAAAGTGTCTACTGAAGGGCGGTAAGGATAGTCTAAAGGTTCCTTCGTATACTTAAGTGTTAAGTTTGATTGTAATACTAAGTGGTCGTTAGTAGCAGCAATAACCACCTTACCGACTTCCAAAGGTCGATCGGCAACTGCCACACTCACCGCCAACTTACTTTTTTGACTCAGCCAATCTGCCAAACCCGGAGCAAACTCAGCATCTACGTGTTGGACGATCGCCACAGCCGCAGACAAATTTCCCGGTAAAGCCGATAGCAGAGTTGCCAAAGCTTGGGGCCCGCCAGTCGAAGAGCCGATCGCCAGCAGCGGCGGAGTCAGGCATTTGGGAGTTGCATTCTGAAATATAGAAGTCGAGTTAGTTTTACCAATCAATCTAGCAACCTTAGAAATAGTTTTTAACAATTCCACACCGCCGCTTTGGGAATTGCCCATCAACCCCAAAATCGGCGTATTAATAGCATCCAAAGCTCCATATCCCATAGCTTCAAAAACCCTGCTGGCATTACCTGTTACCGAAGATGTCACCAACAGAATCGCGCAGGGAGATTGCTTCATAATCAGGCGCGTCGCCTCAACGCCATCCATCACCGGCATGATCAAATCCATCAAAATCAAATCCGGGGTATTGCGGGCGCACTTGGACACAGCTTCGGCCCCATCCGCCGCTATCCAAATAATTTCATACTCCGGTACCGTCACCAAAACTCGGCGCAAAGCTTCAGCAGCAATCAACGTGTCGTTGACGATCGCTATTTTCATGTTGAAATTGCTCATAGTTAATTAATTTTCAGTTGCGGGTAGTTGTCGAAGTCCGCCGATCCAGTTTCTTAGGCTTCGGAACTTTATTTAAAACATGACTGATACAGCTAACTATTTAATAGCACATTTTGGTCTCATATCAATTCCGGTTGCATCAGAATTAATATTACCCGAAATCAGGACACTCAAGATGCCGTGTCCCTACAATAAATCGAGGTAGGGAAACGGCACTGCCGTCTCCTCGCTTGTCATTCCGGCAGCGCCGGAATTGATAGCATTTTTATTTTTTAATTAAAAAACTTAATCCTAGATTTTTTTAAGCCTCACCGATTAAATCAACCACCGCATTTAACAGCGTATCGTCGTGAAAACTGCTTTTAGTTAAATAATAATCCGCTCCCACTTCCAATCCTCTGATTCTATCTTGCTCGCGGTCTTTGTAAGAAACAATAATTACCGGAATCGACTTTAGCGCCGAATGATTTTTAATTTGACTGACCAGCTCGATCCCCGTCATGCGCGGCATATCAACATCGCTAATTACCAAATCAAACTGCCCGGTACGCAGAGCATTCCAACCATCCATACCATTAACAGCTATTTCAACCTCATATCCTTGATTTTCTAACAGTTTTCGCTCTACTTCTCGAACAGTAATCGAATCATCCACTACCAAAACGCGCTTGCGAGTTGTTGATTCAGCAGTTTGTGCAGTTTGACTGACTTTCTGCAACCGAGATTCAGTCAGCAGTTTATCAGTCGATCGCACCAAATCTTCAACATCGACAATCAGCACCGGCGCACCGTCTTCCATAAAAGCAGCGGCGCTGATATCCGCTACCTTACCCAAACGCGGATCTAAAGGCCTGACAACTAAATCGCGTTCCCCCAGAAACTTATCCACAGCTAAACCGTAACTGTTAGATCGATCGCTGACAATGATCACCGGCAGCAAATCCAACTTCTCAGGTGGCGCTGGTAACTCCAACACTTGATAAGCTGTCACCAAACCAATGTTTTGGTTGTCGAGAGTAAAATACTGTCGGTTTTCGGCGATCGCAATATCAGCAGACTCAACCATCACAATGCGATCGATCCGAGTCAGCGGAAAAGCATAAGGTTCCCCCGAAATTTCCACCAACAGCGTCCGAATTACCGACAGAGTTAGCGGCAACTGCAAATGAAAACTCATACCTTTTTCCGGCAGAGATGTCGCCCGGAGAATGCCGCCAACCTCCTGCACCATACTTTGCACAATATCCAAACCAACACCGCGGCCAGAAATTTCCGTCACTTGACTAGCAGTAGAAAAACCCGGCAAAAATAGAAAATCCATCAATTCCGGTTCAGTCAATTTCGCAGCCATTTCCGCACTTACCATACCTTTCGTGACAATTTTTTGGCGGAGTTTTTCCGGTTCTATTCCTTTTCCATCATCCGAGACAGTAATTGATAGCATCCCGCCCCGATGTGCAGCTTCCAGCCGGATCGTACCTTCGGCAGATTTTCCCGCAGCCAAACGCGCGTCTGGGAGTTCAATACCGTGGTCGAGAGCGTTACGCAAAATGTGCGTTAGCGGTGCTTCTAATTTTTCTAAAATATCTCGATCTACCTGAGTAGATTTGCCAATAACTTCAAATTTTACTTGCTTCCCCAACTGTCGGGCTAAATCTCTCAGCATTCGCCCAAAAGCTGAAACGCCGTCAGCAAACGGTCGCATATTGCTGGCAATAACTTCTCGGTACAAGCGATCGGACAAGTTGGCAGAACGGCGGGCAAACAGTTCGAGTTCGTTGAGGCGATCGGACAAAATATGGCGGCAATCATTAGCTTTTTTGCGAGCACTGCTGAGATAATCTTCCGAACGCTGATCCAGAACAGAATCGCTTAAAGATTCCTGCAACTTTTCCAACAAATTATACAGTTGTCCTTGGTTGGTTCTCAGTTTTAATAATGAATCAGCAAACGGTTGCAGCCATTTTGCTTCTACTAAAGATTCGCCCGCCAAACCCATAATCCGGTTTAAGTTTTCCGCATTTACTCGCACTACGCGGTCAGCGGTTTTAGGCTTTTGAGCATTTTCCCTGAGATTTGAAGTTGCAGGTTTTGCGCTAACAATTTTAGTCGGTCTTTGCTCTACAGCTACTGCTGTAGAATTGGCAGCGGAGGAAATTTGACCGCTATTCTTTGTGGGTTCGGAAGCATTATTTTGAGGCTTTGGTTGTGGTGTCGGCGTTTTTTGGGAAATCCTTTCTTGCGGAGGTTGTTCAGAAGAAACAGCGGCTGTTATTGCAGATTTTTGAGGTGGGACAGTTTCACAAATAATACTTATATCTCCGACTATTTTATCTATTTCTCCCTCTCTTTGTGCCAGCCAAGCTTCGATTGCCAGCACCGGAATCTCCTGTATATTTACCAGAAAATTTACTCCAGCGAGCAGGGTGTCAATTTGACTGGCATTTAAGCTAGCTTTGTGTTTCTGAAGTGCCACAAATGTATCTTCTATCGCCTTCGCAAGTTTAACAACTTCATGGAACTGAACTATTCTGCCAGCACCTTTAATTAAATGAGCGGATTTGACAAGGGAGTCTAAGTCTAAATATTCATTGGGGTTATTTTTGAGCGATAGTAAAGTTTGGTTTAATAGTATTGATTGGGTTTCTACTTCTCCGGCAAATAAAGCTAACATCGATAAATCAGTTTTCAGCAGACGAGTTTCTCGACTTTCAATCGGCGGAAACTCTGGCAATATTTCATGAGTAATATCAGAATTTAATTGTACATTGTCTGTTATTGCTGCGGTAAAATCAACAGGTAATTGCGGCTCCCATTCCGGCAGACTTTCTGTTTCAACAATGGTCTCTTGTTCTATTGTTTCTGGTTCATCTGGGCTGCCAAAATCTAATTGTTCGTTATTGATAATTGCTAAGATGGCAGTTTCTAAGGTTTCAACTTGCGATCGGTTAACCGGAAGCCAATTTGCGATTTCAGTTTCCGGAATCTGGCTGATTTGGGCCAAAAGGTCGATCGCCCGCAGCATCACATCAATCTTATCAGGTGCATCTAGGGCGATCGATCCAGCCTGCGCCGCCACAAAGCAATCCTCCATCACGTGAGCGATTTGCACAGCAGCATCCAATCCCACAATCCGCGCCGCGCCCTTGAGCGAGTGAGCCGCCCGCATCAAAGATTCCAATTCAGCAGGAGAATTTGGGTTATTTTCCAATACCAAAATGTTCTCATTTAATACTGCTACTTGGGTGTCCGCCTCCATGCGAAATAAATCCATCATGGAGAAATTGCTCATATCTTGATTGCTCATTTTTTATTAATCCTAAATAAAAGATAAATTCGGCAACAGATTGTGTAAATTAGATTAATTCCAGTGGCATCGTAATGATTAGACCGCGAAGGCGCGTCTGACGCAAAGGAAGATAAGAGAGAGATGAATAATTCCTATGCCCTATGCCCTATACCCTATGCCCAATTGATTAGATAATCTTCTTATTCAACGTATAAAACAGCAAATCATCATCCAGATAACAAACACTTTGCCCCTGCCAATTTATAATCCCTTTAGTATAAGTTTCTGGCACCTTAGAAACAGTAGCCGGAACATTTCTGATTTGTTCCGGAAGAATGCGGTGAATGCCGTAAATTTCATCCACCCCAAACACCCAGCGGCTGCCTTCTCTCTCAACAACTACCATCCTCTCGTAAACAACAGGACTAATATTTTGTCGGCTAGCATCTGCCGCTTCCAATCCCAAAAGAGCTTTTAGCGAAATGCACAACTGGATTTCGCCGCGAATATTCACCAAACCGATAAGTATATTATTGCTGCGGTGAGGCAAAGTGTGGATAACAGAAATCTGCGTCACTTCCTTAAACAGTTGGGCCGGTAAAGCCAACCATTCGCCGCTAAGCCTAAAAATACCTACAGATATAGTACCCGCAGCCGTGACAGCGTTAGTTACTCCTTGACTCGATCGCAATAAATTAGTCCACTCTTCCAGATACCCTGCCGGCAATTCCTGTTCCAGCAAACTGCGGCCCGCGTCGGAATAGACAGGGCAGTTGCGGCAGTGAATAAATGTCTTTAATTGGGGACAAGTGCGATCGCCCCCAACTCCGATCCGATTCCAGCAATCATCAGTCATTCGATTTTAGATTTTAGATTTTAGATTTTAGATTTTAGTTTGTAGGGTGTGCACCGCGCACCAGTCGATCTAACTAACCGTAAGGCGTGTATCACGCACCAGTCGATCTAACTAACCGTAGGGTGGCCAGCGGGGGGAAATGTTTAGTTTTGCGATCGTCACATTCAGCCCTCGACCGCACCCTACAATAACTATTGTACAAAAAAATAGATTTTAGACTGAGCCTCGCTACACCTGTTATTCTTGTGACATACTCCCACGTCAAGCCTCGTGGTGCTATGACGTGGGCATCTTTGCAGCCCGATGAAGGGTATCCAAAATTTCCTTCGCGGTACTGTCATCTATAGTTCCTACTACAGAAAGATTCCCACTACGGCGTTTTATTTTGGGGAAAATGTCCAACCCCAATTTCTTCAAATTAATCGAAGCGTTGATATCGCGATCGACCATTAAAGAATGTTGCTCGTCCCAATAGCTTCGCATACCGCAATCGGTGAAAACGATTTCATTCCGATAGCACAGAAGCATTGAGGTATAAGCAGGTTTTTGCGGAACGACGGCTGATCCAGCTTTTTCGGCTATGTATTCCAGCGTCTTGAAAAATTGACCAAACGCAGCATCCAGCCAAGACTTGTTTAGTCCTGATTTGGCTGATTGACCGTTTGGGAGGTAGTTACCCTCATCGTCTTGCTTAACTTTATTCCGCTTCGTTAAGCCTTTTAAGTTCAAATCTTCGTGAAAAAAGAATTTAGCTCCAGACCTGACAAGTTTGTGAGCTGTTTTATAGTGGAAGTCTTGGCGAGAACGCGCTATTTTTTGGTGCTGTCTCGCTTCTTTTTTTGCTAATTTCCGTCGGGCGCTACAGCCACGCTTCCGCTTATTCCGCTTTTTTGAAATGCGGTCTAACTTAGCTTGGTTTTTGCGAAGCGGTTTCAATGAAGGCAACTTTTCGCCCGATGACGTTGCTAAATAGACATCTTCATGCAGCACCGCATCTAACCCAATTGAGTTATCCCAGTTTGGGGTAACTTTGTCAGAAATAAACTGGGGTACTGAAGCGTCTTCAAGCATTATCTGGGCGAACCAACCATCAGCCTTTCTAGTTACACTAATTTGCTTGACGGTAAATCCATCGGGGATTGGGCGGTGCCTCCGAACTTTTATGACGCCCAACTTCGGCAATCGGATATAAAACCAATTCTTGCGAACCAACTTAATCCAATCGCTGTTAGCCGTAGAAAAAGTCATCGTCCGGTAATCAGCTTCAGTCTTGAATCGGGGTTTACCCGATCGACCGCCTTTACTATCCCCTACTATAAACCGTTCAAAGGCTTTATCTACTCGTCTAGAAACATCTTGCAGGATAGTTGAATCTACCTGCTTGAAGTCCAATAGCTCACCACTGTGGAAGACTTTTACTAGGTCTTTTTTGAGGGCGGGCAATTGTTGCTTTTGAGAGTAGTAGTTGGGCTTTTCGCGAGGCGCAGAGATGCTAGCAACCAATGGACAAGCATTTATAGCAGTGCGGTTTCTTTCCCACCAATCAAATCGATCGCCTAGCTGTCTGTTGTACCAATAGCGACAAATTCTCAACCAATGGTTGAGGGTTAATTTTTGATTGGTGTCGGGATAGAACTGATACTGATACGTTACTTTCATTGCGCTACGACCTTTACGCATTTTCTGGTAATAAAAATACCAGAAAATACTAGATAAAGTCAAGTAGTAATTTAATAATTGTGTCGAGTAATGATGCTAGCAGATAAAGATTTGTTGATCTCGTCATCCACACCTTCATTGCTCGCCCGCTATGCTGACGAGGACATGAAGATGTGGAATCCTCGGTTCACGCGCCTTTCATCCCACACTAATCGAAGCGACAAGCGTGTGGGGATTCCCGTCTGACTAGCTAAAAAACCGACTAGATCCGCCGACTCCCTATTTACTTTAAAAACGCTAGCATTTCGTGACGCAAACCGAGTGTAGCATCGTTCACTTGCCCGATCGCCCCATTGATATCCCGCAGCGCCGACGCAGTTTGCGAAGAAGCCTCACTCAACTGCACCATAGCCTCGCTAATTTGCTGAGCACCCTGAGACTGTGCATCCATCCCCTCATTCACCTCCTCAAAACGCGGAGTCAAAGCTTCCACCCGCTGAATAATCGACTCCAACTGCAAACTAATAGTTTGCACATCTTCCACCCCCCGGCGCACCTCATTAGTAAACTTATCCATTTCCATCACACCAACACCCACAGCAGACTGCATTTCTTTAACCATATTTTCAATATCCAAAGTAGCCACCGCCGTTTGATCCGCCAGTCGGCGAATTTCCCGAGCAACAACAGCAAAACCCAACCCGTACTCTCCCGCTTTCTCCGCTTCAATAGCCGCGTTGAGCGAAAGCAAATTAGTTTGATCCGCCACCTTCGTAATCGTCGTAATAATACTGTTAATATTATTAGCTTTTTCGCTAATCACGCCCAATTTACCCGAGATGGCACTGGTAGAATCTGCTAATTTATTCATCGTGGATTCCATGCGACCAATTTCTTGTTTACCCCCGCCGGCAGATTGAGCAGCTTGGTGCGACATCTGGGAAACTTCATCCATTGTCCTCACAAGTTGCATAGCAGTAGCCGCAATTTCTTTAGCAGTAGCTACTACCTCATTAGTCGAAGCCACTTGTTCGTTCATCGTCGCTTCCAATTCCTTCCCGGAGGAGGCAATTTGGTTAGTAGAACCGCTAATTCTGAGGCCCGACAGATCTATTTGATTTTCCAGAGTTTGGGAAACCGCGCTCGTGAGAAACAGTCCAAACAGTCCCGCCGTTAGCGGCCCGAGAATCATGCCCAAAATTACCCAGAACGTGGTTTGAGTAATATCGTTTTTTGACTGCTGTTTAGCTAGTTGTCCCGTAGTTTCATTAATTTTTATATCTTCCAAGATTAAGTTAGTAGCTGCTTGAAACGAGGGCCGATTCGCTTTGGCGCGATCGCTCAATTGATTGTAAAGCGCCCCAGCCCTTCTAGCAGCCTCGATATCGGGCGACTTAGTATTCCCTTGGCTAATCAGTTCGATCTGCCTTTTAAACGGGTTGAGAATTCCCAAACTCTCAAATTTTTTATTTAAATCTAAAAAAGCTTCGTGATTTTTCTTCCAGATATCCCATTTAGCCTGCAATTCTTTGTATACCTTATCTTCATCCGCCGTTCTGGATGTGGTTTCATACTCTTTGAAACCGTCAGCAATCTGCTCCCAAGCTTTCTGAATTCTCGTCAATTCAGTTCTCCTTTCCTCTGGGCTGAGTTCCAGATCCAGCAAAGCCCGTTCCGACGACTCAATTTGCGTTTGTCCTTCATTAATTTTCCATAATCCACTAATGCTCGGCAGGGAATTATTAGCTAGCGTATCAATATGTCCGCCGAGTCGAGAAGTGCCGCTCCAACCGATAGAAGCCACAGCTAAAACAATCACCGCTAGAAAGATAAATGCTGCATTCAGCCGCTTTTTGAAACTGATATTTTTAAACATTTTTTGCTTCCTTACTGCTTACTTTAAACCGAGAAATTTCTTGACGCAGATTTTGAGAGGCGTCATTTAATTGAGAGATAGCACCGTTAATTTCGCGCAAAGCCCCCGCCGTTTGCGACGAGGTTTGACTCAGATACACCATCACCTCGCTAATTTGCTGAGCGCCTTCCGATTGAGCCTCCATACTCTGGTTTACAACTTCAAAACGCGGAGTGATAGCTTGCACCTGCTCGATAATTTCAGTCAGTTGCCAGCTCACACTTTCCACATCCTCAACGCTATCATTTACTTCTTCAGTAAAATTATTCATTTCCGTCACCCCAGTAGAAACTGCTGCCTGCATTTCTTTAACCATTTTTTCAATATCCAAAGTAGCAACAGCAGTTTGATCGGCTAAACGCCGAATTTCTCGGGCGACGACAGCAAAACCCATACCATATTTTCCCGCTTTTTCTGCTTCGATCGCAGCATTCAAAGAAAGTAAATTAGTTTGGTCGGAAACTTTAGTTATCGTAATAATAATTCGGTTAATATTGTTAGCTTTTTCGCTGATATTGGTAAGTTGGCTAGAAATAGAAGTCGTGGCAGTTGCTAAATCCCGCATGGTATTTTCCATCTGGCTTAAATTCCGCCGCCCGCCCTCTGCCGCGATTGTGGTAGTTTGGAATGTAGAAGTGATTTCCTCCATTGTTTTCTTCAGTTGCCGAGAAATAGCAGCAATCTCTTTTGTAGTAGCTTCCACATCTCTAATCGAAGCTGCTTGTTCGGTAACAGTCGCTTCTAATTCCTTACCAGAGGCGGCAATTTCCTTAGAGGAAGCAGTCACTTGAATCCCGGAATTTTGCACTTGCCCGATTAAGGAATTTAGGCTTTCAGTCATGCTTTGGAATCCGGCGAGCAGTTGGCCGACTTCCCCCGGATAAGTTGCTGAAATATTGGCAGTTAAATTGCCAGCCGATACCTCTTCTGCTACTTTTACTGCTATTCCCAAAGATTGGGCGATGTTCCGGATAATTACCCAAGAAATTAACGCACCCACTCCCACAATCATCAAAGTGCTGGAAAGAGCAAAGTAAGTTGAAAAAATCTCAGCTTCCCGGGCTAATTTCTTTTTTTCATCCAAGAATCGATTTTCACTTTCCTTTATTTCTGTAATTTTCCCCCTCAGCTTCGCCATAATTTCTAGTCCTGTTCCAGCGCTTACTATTTTTTTTACCTCCTGTTCTCGACCAGATTTTTGGAGTTGAATAGTTTTTTCTAAATAATCGATTCTTTCTTTAATCAGGGTTTGCAATTGGCCGAGTTTTTCTTGTTGTGCGGGATTTCTCATCTTCTCTCTCAACTCGGCTAGTTGCACGTTAATGCTCGCATTTGCTTCATTGTACGGGTCTAAAAAAATCTCTTTTCCCGTGTACAGATAACCGCGCTGGCCAGTTTCAGCTTCCACCAACAGCATATCCAACTGTGCCAATTCTTGCAACAGTTTATAGCTTAAAGTAACGTTATCTAAAGACTTAACTAAAGTATTTTTAGTGTGCAGTGCCACAAGATTCGCTATAATTATTAACATAAAAATTGTCCCCAATCCCTGCCACAAAATTTGTTTGATAGTTGATTTCTTATGCACTTAATTTACATCTCCTTGGCGTCCTAGCAATAACTGATACAATTTTAGATTTTAGATTTTAGATTGTTCTATACAGACGATTATCGGGGTTGATAAATTGTTGATAGTTGCATTCTTTGTCACGCAGGGGTACGAGTAACTGTCAACTGACTTTGAATCGCGAAATTTCGTGCCGCATTCCTTGGGCTGCTTCGTTCAACTGGGCGATCGCACTATTGATTTCCCGCAAAGCATCAGCAGTTTGCAGAGAAGTTTCGGCCAACTGCGCCATCGTTTCGCTAATTTGCTGAGCGCCTTCTGATTGAGCTTCCATACCTCGATTTACCGAATCGAAGCGGGGAGTGAGAGATTGTACTTGCTCAATAATCTGGGCTAATTGCACGCCGATGTTGCGAATATCTTCCATCCCCCGGCTGACTTCATGGGAGAATTTATCCATTTCCATCACCCCAGTAGAAACGGCTGACTGCATCTCTTTTACCATGCTTTCAATATCTAATGTGGCAACGGCTGTTTGGTCGGCTAGGCGGCGAATTTCGCGGGCGACGACGGCAAAACCCATGCCGTATTCTCCGGCTTTTTCGGCTTCGATCGCAGCATTTAAGGAAAGTAAATTAGTTTGGTCTGCTACTTTAGTAATTGTGGTAACAATGCTGTTGATATTGTTAGCTTTTTCGCTAATTATTCCGAGTTTGTTAGAGATAGAGTTGGTAGAGTTTCCCAACAGTTTCATGGTATTTTCCATGCGAACTAACTCTTTTTGACCGGTACCAGCTTCCCGGGCGGTTGATTCTGCCATATGGGAAACTTCATCCATAGTTTTTACGAGTTTACCGCTGGTGGCTGCGATTTCTTTTGCAGTAGCTACAACTTCGTTGGTGGAGGCTGCTTGTTGGTTGACTGTGGCTTCTAATTGTTTCCCAGAAGCTGCTATTTGGGTGGCTGATGAAGTGATTTGAATTCCCGATGTTTGGACTTGCTTGATTAATGCGGCTAAACCGCGATTCATGCTGCGGAAGGAGTTTTGCAATTTGCTGATTTCGTCTTTGGTGTCGCTGACATGAACTTCTGAAGTCAAATCGCCGATCGACATTTTCTCTGCTACATCCACAACTCCGGCAATTTTAGCCCCTAACGGTTTGGCGATCGTATTGCTAAAGTACAGTCCAAACAGTACAGCGGTTAAAGGGCCCAGCAGCGTGCCTAAAATCACCCAGAACCGAGTTTGAGTGATATCTTCGGCGGCAGATGAGGCCGAATCTGCTGCTAATTTGCGATTGTAGTTGAGGAGTTCCAGCATTGCATCAGTCGCAGCTTGAAATGTAGTTACTTTCACATTCAAAGCTTGTTCGTTCATTCTGTTAAGCACCTCAACTGCTGAAGCTGCAGTTGCTAGTTCAGGTGATTTAGTTTTGCCATTTTGAAGCAAATTAATTTGGATTTGTCTTGGGTTGAAAATGCCAAATTTTTCATATTCTGTATTTAGTTGTTGGAATTGTTTGTGAGCATCAGTCCACCTTTGCCACAGCGGTTTGAATTCTTGATAAAGTTTGTCTTCGCTGTCGTCGCGGGGGATTTTTTCGTATTCTTTAAAACCTCGATCTATTTGAGTCCAAGCATTATTTATTCTCGCGATTTCTCGGCGTCTTTGGTCAGGATTGATTGCTTCGTTGAGCAGCATTCGATCGGAAGACTGTACCTGTGTTTGTCCTTCGTTGATTTTCCACAAGGCCACGGTGCTCGGATAAGCATTGTTGGCGAGGGACACCAGGTGTCCGGACAGCCGAAAATTACCGCTGGCACCAACTAAAGCCACCACCAGGACGATCGCCCCCATGAACACAAACGCAGCGATCATGCGTCTTTGCAAAGTCATATGCTTAAAAATATTGTTCATGCTTCGATTCTCAGTTATTACTTATTAGGCTATTTTTCCATTCTCTGAATGCGCCGGCGGACGATCGCAGCACCGACACGATCTCCTCGCTCTTCTTTGAGCAAAGCTAGGTGAATTAGTCCTTCATAGTGATCCGGCTTGAGGTAAGTTGCTTTTTGGAAAGATTGCTCGGCTTGTTGGCGATCGCCCGTTGCTTGGTAAACTTGGCCCAATAAAACGTAAGCGTCAGCATTCGTGGGATTTTGACTGAGGTAAGTTTCGCACATTTTGGCAGCTTCCTGCAATTGTCCGCGATCGGCCAAACGGCGCGCTGCGTCTAAATCGGCACTCGCAGACTTAGCAGGATCTGGTGGCGGGGCGATCGCCCGAATTGGCAAAATCCCCGAATTCTCATTCTCTCTCGGATATTTTTGAGGGGAAGTAGAGGATTTACTGTTAATACTTGGCAACTTATCGCTGCGAATATTTTCCCTATTTTCCGCGTGTTTAAACTCCCCAACCATCCGCGAATAATTAATATTAGTCGGTTGTTTTTGAACCTGCACTTGCGGGCTGTCCGAAATATCTGTTTTGCGGTAAGCAAATGCTAGGGAATGACGCACAGAGACAAATTGAGGAGGCAGTTTCTGCCCGCTTTCCGAGTGACCTAAAAACAATATCCCTGTTTTTTTCAACAAGCGGTTTAAAAGTTGAATTGTCTGATTTCTGCCTGCTTTATCAAAGTAAATTAACACGTTACGACAAAAAATTGCATCGTAAGGAAGTTGGCCGACTAAAAAATAGCTGTCTAGAATGTTCCCCTGAATAAAATTAACTTTCCTTCTCACTGAGTCGTTCAACTGATAAAGGTCTCCCGGCAGCGCAGTAAAATAGCGATCGCGAAAGTCTAAGTTTTTATCGCGGAAAGAGTTTCTGCCGTAAACTGCGCGATCGGCTTTTTTGAGAGCAACTTTGCTGATATCTGCCGCATCGATGCTGAAGTCGATCGGATTTAAACCAGCGTCTAGTAGAGCGATCGCGATCGAGTAAGGTTCCTCCCCCGTCGAACAAGGAAGGCTCAACACGCGCAGGGTTTTGCCGGGATTTTTGGGCAACCATTCCGCAAGGGCGTAGCGGCTCAAAAAAACAAAAGGTTCGCGATCGCGAAAAAACCAAGTTTCCGGTATCACTACACTTTCGATTAATTCTTCCAATTCTGGAGGGGATGTTTGCAATTTTGTCAAGTAAATACCGATATCCGTTAAACCGCAATCTGCCATCCGACGGTTGACGGCTCTAGTAATTGTATTAGAGCCAATAGTGAGGGCATCTAAACCAATTTTTTGTCTGAGTAGAGCTTCAATTGCTACTTGTGTCATTGATTTTAGCTCGTAGATTTGCGTTCATTCAGTTGACAGTTGACAGTTGACAGTTGACCGTTGACAGTTGGCAGTTGGCAGTTGACAGTTGACCGTTGACAGTTGGCAGTTGCTATTCAATAACGAATAACGAATAACGAATAACCAATAACCCAATACTTCGGACAGTTTTAGCTCTAATCGAGTATCTCAAACCGTTGATGGCTATAGGTCTGACTATTTTTTCAATCTCTAAGTAAGCGCCCTGAGTTTCAAAAACTTATTAAAAATGCCAGGGCTTCCTCCCTAATGCTTACAGGGTCGTTGAAAAACTGTCCGAAGTATTGATAACTAATAACCAATAACCAATGACCAATGACCAATGACTAATGACTAATGACTAATGACTAAATCTCAGTCTTCCTGCTGGGGAAGCAGATAAGTTTTTTGGGATTCAGGCAGCAGATGTTCTACCCTAACAAATTGAATCATACCGCGATCGTCTGCAATCATTTCTCCCAAATAGGGAGTGCTGTCAATCTTAATCCCGGGACTAACAAATTCGGTTTCTGGTTTGTCGAGAGTTTCTGTCACCCTTTCCGCCATCAGCCCTAAAATTACCGGGCCGCGCAAACTGTCGCCGTTCCCCTCAGAAGTATCGGGAAACTGGCAATTGACTAACACAATGCGCGTGCTCAAGTAAGCGCGGGCAGCCGTGCCCTGTAGCATTTGGCACAAATCAATGACCGGGACGAGATGCCCTCGGTAGTTAAACAAACCGGAAATGTATTCCGGCGCGCTGTGAAGTTTTTTCAAGGTGACAGTGGGAACTACTTCGACTACGCGCCTGCTATCCAAGGCATAGCGATCGTCCCCTACATAAAAGAGCAACATCAACATCGGGATACCAGTAGAGATTTTATATTTTGCAAGTCTAGCGGAAAAACATTTTGAGAATTTTCGCTTAGTTTTGCAACAATTAGGAGTCTTTTGGAATTCTAGAGCTATCTTGGAAAAAGTGTATTTTCTGGAGACTCAACTTCTATGGGTTGGTTTAAAAGACTGTTTGGACTCGAAAAGCCTGAAGAGCAGGCTCAACCGATGGCAGAAGTAGTACAGCAAGCAGCCGAAGCGCAATCGATTGCTCCTGCTAAAGTCGGCCCAGACGGAAATTTTGACGAAAGCGGCCTGGCGAAGCGGGTGGCTTTGGCTTTTGACGGCGATTCTGAAGTTGCTGATATCGAGACTGTTTGGGTGGCTCAGCTCAGCGGCACGGTTGTTCTCAAAGGTCAAGTTCCCAGTCAGGAAATTCTTGACAAGTTGGTGGCCATTGCCTCTGCTGAAGAGGGCGCCACAGGCGTGCAAACCGATCAAGTGACAGTCGGGTAGTTCTTCGGATCTCGATCGGTTTCGCTTTGAGTACGATCGAATTAGTCAAAGCTCGATTAAACCCGCTGCGGCGGGTTTTTTCCTGCCTTTTCACCCTCAAAATATTAATTTTTGTAAACAGTAGCTAAATTGTGTAAAAAACAGTATAATTGAATACAGAAACTTAAAAAGTTTTAGGAAAAAAAGTACATCAGACAAAATTTCCCTTTTTTATATCTGTATAAGGATTGAAAAATATGCAACTGAGTTATCGCGGTGCTAACTACGAGTACGACATTCCCACAGTCGAGATGATCGAAGGGGAAGTCGCGGGCAAATATCGGGGTCAAGACTGGAACTATCGGTATCCCAGACACGTTCCCGTCCCCAAAAAATATGGGGGCGTAAACTCTACCACAAAGCGAGATTTTCAAGTCCAGCAGGATGTCGCAGCAGCTAGCGCACCTGGCGCGGCGGTGGAAACTTCGCCAACTGCTGCGGATGTGGCGCAAGTTCACCGGGCGCATATTTGCAGTATTCTCGATCGCAGGAAACAAGTAGCCGCAGCCAAAGGCGATGAAACACTGCTGCGCTTGCTAGAAAGAGAGTGGCAGCAAATGGCTTGTTAAGAAAAAGGTTCAGAAAATTACGATCCCCGGTTCAACAACCAAAAAATAGGTTTGTAGTGAGGACTTCAGTCCGCATAAATCCAAAGACTCGCATTCCTCACTACAAAAACCTCGATCGCAGTTAACTAACCGAAGACAATATAAACTACGCTCTTAAATTCAGCATCAAAAGCAAGTCAAAAAAGTGACAAGAATCCAACTTGCCTATCCCAAAATTCCCGACAGCAAAAACGCTCCATTAGATAAGTGCATAGCCTTTGAAAAGTACGATGGCACTAACCTGCATTGGGTTTGGGAACAGCAACTTGGGTGGTATGCGTTTGGAACACGTCGCGACAGATTTGATTTAGACGATCGGGGAATTGCAGAATTTAACGCAGCACATCCGGGTTTGGAGGAAGCGCCGCAGATTTTTGCCAGAGACTTCGCGAAATCTCTAGAAGTTGTATTTAAGGCGAACCCAGAATATCACAGCCCTGAAATCGCGGTATTCACAGAGTTTTTTGGCGCTAATTCCTTTGCAGGAATGCACAAACAGGATGAGCCCAAAAATTTGGTGCTTTTAGACGTGCAGGGCGATCGAGGTATGGTCGAACCCGAGCAATTCGTTCGAGATTTCAGTTTAGTAAACATTGCTAGAGTTGTGTATCGCGGAAAGTTGACAGGCAAATTTATTGATGAAGTGCGTCAAGGAAAATACGGTGTAGCCGAAGGAGTTGTTTGTAAAGGAAAGGATAAGGCTAACAGTATCTGGATGGTCAAGATTAAAACTATGGCTTACATGAAAAAACTGCAACAAGCGTTTAAAAATGATTGGGAGACATATTGGGAGTAAACGGGGAGTTAAGAAGCCGAGATCCCCTGGTGCGATAAAGAAGAATCAACTACTATCAGAGGCAAATAGGTCGATCGCACCACACATTAGCGTAGATCCTAAGATCCATCATGGTGTACCTGTCATCACTGGAACTCGCGTGCCTGTATCTATAGTGATAGGATCGCTTGCAGGAGGCATGGGAAAGGAAGATGTGATGCAAGAATACGAACTTACCAAAACTCAAGTCGAAGCGGCCCTCGCTTACGCAGCCGAATCTAAACAGACAAATTTCTCAAATAATCAAGATTGCAAATGTTACATAAAACCTTGAACTTCCAAGATAATTACTCCTCAAGATAAGCTAATGCTTCGGCTCTACCTAGCAAGGTGGTATTCACAGCTTCATTCATCGCTTTGTTCAGGCAATAATCTTCTACTGCTTCCGCCAGATTCTCCTCTGAAGCTTCTCCGTTAGGTAACAGTTGTCGCCATAAATCAATCGGAATCACTACTCCGATCGCCTCGCCGTCTTGGTTGGTAAGATATTCAATATTTAGCATGACAGTTTTCCTTAAGCCTTAATTTATATCGACTCCTACTTCTAAGTGTACCATCAGAAATTCGATCGGGCGATCGCACCAAATTCTCCCTCTCCTATCCTGTCCGGTCGATTGACCGCGATAAAATAAGTTCGTAGTGTGGACTAAAGTCCGCAAAAAGAGCGGACTTTAGTCCACACTACGAACCGTTTTTGTAGTGTGGACTAAAGTCCGCAAAAAGAGCGGACTAAAGTCCACACTACGAACCGTTTTTGTAGTGTGGACTAAAGCACACTACGAACCGTTTTTGTAGTGTGGACTAAAGTCCGCAAAAAGAGCGGACTAAAGTCCACACTACGAACTGTTTTTGTTATGGTAATCCATCGCACATCATATCATCCCTTCACGCAAACCACCTGCTTCAGAGTCGCCACAACCTCCACCAAATCCGACTGCTGACTCATCACCTCATCAATCGACTTATAAGCCCCCGGAATTTCATCAATAATCTCCTCATCCTTGCGGCACTCAACACCCTTTGTTTGCTCGATCAAATCATCGAGAGTATATACATTCTTCGCCTTAGTACGAGACATCAAGCGTCCAGCACCGTGACTGCAACTACAGTAACTTTCAACATTTCCCTTACCTTTAACAATAAAAGACTTCGCCCCCATCGAACCCGGAATAATCCCCAAATCGTCAACTTGCGCGCGCACAGCACCCTTGCGAGTCACATACACATCTTCCCCAAAATGCACCTCTTTTTCCGCATAATTGTGGTGGCAATTCACCTGTAACAGCGGCTTGGTAACTTTGCCACCGGCGAGATGCTTTTCCACAATTTTCTTAAACCGATTCATCATGATATCGCGATTAAAACTCGCATAATCCTGCGCCCACTGCAAATCGTGCCAATAAGCAGCAAACTCCGGCGTACCCGCTACAAAATAAGCTAAATCTTTGTCAGCCAAACTAATTTCTGCGAGTTTAGCTAAGTCTTTGGCAGTGTCGATGTGGTGTTGGGCTAGCAGATTGCCGATACCGCGCGAACCAGAGTGCAGCATCAGCCAAACCGAGTTTTCCGTATCAACGCAAACCTCAATAAAATGATTGCCACCGCCGAGGGAACCTAACTGTTTTAAAGCTTTATTATCTTGGCGCTGCACTCCTTGATGCAGTTCCTTGAAATCTCCCCATCTTTGCCAGTTAGTAACAGTTTTTTCGACTTCTTTGTTTTCCGCAAATCCGACGGGAATTCCTGCTTCGATATCGAGGCGAATTTGTTTGAGTTTTCCTTCTAATTTCTTGGCGTTAAATGGCATTTTTACGGCCATGATTCCGCAACCAATATCCACGCCCACAGCAGCCGGAATAATTGCTTCTTTTGTGGCAATTACTGAGCCGACTAAAGCTCCTTTTCCTAAATGTACGTCGGGCATTAGGGCGACGTGTTTGAATACAAATGGCAAAGATGCTACATTGGCGGCAATCTTGGTTTCTTTGTCGCCCAGGGCGTGATTTGCCCAGGATAATACGGGTTTTGGGGTGGATATTTCTAATTTTTCGTAGGGCATTTTTGTTTAAATATATTTAACTTGAGTTATCATGTAGTATACTTGTAACACAAAGATCGGCTAACGTCAATAGCCCGATCGCCCAAAACGCGGTTTTCAAGCAAAAAACTTAGTTCAAAGCTTGAATCTCCGTTAAAAACCCCGATCGCTCAGAGTCGTAAAGTTTGTAGTGAGGACTTCAGTCCTCCAATCTCAGCCGTAATCAGTCGTGAAAAACTACTGAAAAGCGGTTATTTGTCGATCGCAAATACCAGTTGTTTGAGCACGTCTAGCCGCGAACAGTTCCAGTAATCGACGTGGGAAACGATTAAACCGTCGCTGTTAACCTTCAGTTCGCTCCTACCGCTAATTGCCATTTTCGGTTTCCAAGGTAACGGCGCAATCCAACTCAGAGTCCAGCGAGTGTCTATAGTATCTCCCGACTGAGAAATATCGTGCAAGTCTAGTTTAATCTGTTGAAAAAAAGTTCCCATAAACCCGATCATTTTTCGGTAGCGATCGACTCCAGTAAATCGATTCACTGGATCTTCAAAATAAACATCTTTTGCATAAATGTTGTAAGTCTGATTTTCAGGAAATCTGCGGTAGTCATCTTTGAGAATTTCCAGAATATTCATTATTATTAATCATACGCCTTAAATCACTATAATATAATCATACCAAAAAATAGGGTTTCCCATCCGGCATCGCAGGATTCCGCAAGTTTTTAGAACAGGGTATAAATTCCCGTCTTAAAAACCTTGCCCTCAACTATCAACTGTCAACTGTCAACTGTCAACTGTCAAACGATTTTAGATTTTGGATTTTGGATTTTGGATTGGGGATTGGGAATTGAAGATTTTGATTGTCAACTGTCCCTAGGTCAACTGTCAACTCTTCCTTCTTCCTTCTTCACATCGATCTTCTTCCTTCTTCCTTCGTGTCAACTGTCAACTGTCAACTATCAACTGTCAACTATGATCGACCTCTACACTTTTACCACACCCAACGGCCGCAAAGTCTCGATCATGCTCGAAGAAATAGGTTTACCCTACAACGTGCACGTCATAGACATCAGCAAAAACGACCAATTTAGCCCGGAATTCATCGCCATCAACCCCAACAGCAAAATACCCGCTATAGTCGATCGCGATAACGGCATCACAGTCTTCGAGTCAGGCGCCATCCTGATCTATCTTGCCGAAAAAAGTGGTCAATTTCTGCCCACAGACAAACACAAATACTTTCAAGTCATGGAGTGGCTGATGTTTCAAATGGCCAGCGTCGGGCCCATGTTCGGTCAACTAAACCACTTCAAACGCTTTGCACCCGAACAAATTCCCTATGCAATTCAACGCTACGAAAAAGAAACCCTGCGGCTTTACGGAGTATTAGACAATCAACTAGCAAAATACGAATACATTTGCGGCGAATATTCGATCGCCGATATGGCGACTTATCCGTGGGTTGCTATTTACGAATTTCAAGGATTAACCCTCGACAACCATCCCCACCTCAAACGTTGGGTAGAAACCTTGCAGAAACGTCCCGCCGTTGAGCGCGGTATGGCTGTTCCATCTATACAAAAATAGCAATTTTTTGAACCGCAAATACACAAACATATTACCAATCTTATCGGCGTTTATCTGCGTTCATCTGCGGTTCAAAAATCCCTCAAACTCAATCAGCAAAGTGCTTAATAATCGCCTCAGCAAACTCCGAACACTTGAGTTCCGGCACCGGAGGCTCCATCAACCTTGCCAAATCGTAGGTAACTTCACCATTAGAAATTGCAGCGCCCAAACCCTTCTTAATCAAATCTGCCGCTTCCTGCCATCCCATATATTCTAACATCATTACCCCCGACAAAATCAGGGAACCGGGATTAACTCGATCGAGACCGGCGTGTTTCGGTGCAGTGCCGTGAGTCGCCTCAAAAACTGCACATTCATCACCAATATTCGCACCGGGGCCCATGCCCAATCCGCCGACAATGGCTGCGGCAGCATCGGACAAATAATCGCCGTTTAAATTCATCGTTGCCAAAATCGAATATTCGGCTGGTCGAGTTTGAATTTGTTGGAATATACTGTCAGCAATTCGGTCATTGACCATGATTTTTTCCTGCCACTGCCCGCTACCGTGACTTTCCCAAATTGCCGACAGAACATCGGCAACTTCTTTACAAATTACGGCTTGTTTTTCGGGTGTCAAAGCGTCGTAGCCCGGATCGATTTGGCGGGCATTGTCTTCTAAGCTAATCTCGGGATTGTGTTCTTTGTTGCCCAGAATCCAAGATTCTCTTTCTGTCACGCACTGCGCGCGAAATTCCGTGGTTGCCAACTCGTAACCCCAATCTCGGAAGCCTCCTTCGGTGTATTTCATGATGTTGCCTTTGTGCACCAAGGTTACTTGCTGCTTGTCTTTTGGCAACCGCAAAGCGTGGGTAATTGCCCGCCGTACTAAGCGCTGAGAACCGCTTTTGCTAATTGGTTTAATGCCGATCGCAGAATCGAGGCGTATTTGTTTTTTGCCGTGTTCTGGCGTTGCAGGAATTAACTCATTGTTGAGGTATTCAATGAGTTTGTTACCGATTTCACTGCCTTGTTTCCATTCAATTCCCAGGTAAATATCTTCTGTATTTTCCCGGTAAATAATTACATCTAGCAGTTCGGGAGTTTTGTGCAGCGATGGGGTGCCATCGTAATATTTGCAGGGCCGCACGCAGGCGTAGAGGTCAAATATTTGGCGCAATGCTACGTTGAGCGATCGAATTCCGCCACCTACTGGGGTTGTCAGCGGGCCTTTGATGGCGACGCCGTATTCTTTGATGGCGTCTAGGGAATCTTGGGGTAAATACTGGTAAGTACCGTAGACATCGCAGGCTTCGTCGCCTACGTAAATCTTGAACCAGTTGATTTTCCGCTGGCCTCCGTAAGCCTTTTCTACGGCAGTATCCATGACTTTCTGGGATGCTGGCCAGAGGTCTACGCCCGTACCGTCACCGCGTATGAAGGGGATAATTGGGTCGTTGGGGACGATCGGCGAACCGTCTTTGAATGTAATTTTAGAACCAGTTGTGGGGGCTACAATCTTTTCGTACATATCTTAACAGTGCGGATAGCAATTCTCCTTATTTTGCCACGATTATCTGTCTAAACCTCAAATTTTTCTAAATAATTGCCAAAAATTTGGATGACTTTATTTTTTACCGCACAGCAAAGCAGATGAACGCAGATAAACGCAGATTCTTTTGATGATGTCTTTATTTGCGATATTTTTCCTTCTGCATATTCTTTTTCACAACCCACAAAATAAAGCCGATGACAATAGTCACGGCAACTATTTTGGAAACGGGAGCGAGGTAATCATCTACAAGTGCATAATTTTCACCTAATTTATATCCGGCAAAAGTGAGGAAACTCACCCACAAAATTGTGCCGATTGTTGAGTAGACTAAAAACGGGATTAAAGCCATATTGTTGATGCCGGCGGGCAGGGAAATCAGAGTGCGAACTCCCGGTACGAGGCGACACAAAAATACGGCTTTGTTGCCGTGTCTGTTAAACCATCTATTTGATTTGTCAATATCTGCACCGGATACTGTAATCCATTTGCCATATTTGTCTGCTAAATTTCTCAAGCGTTCTTCGCTCAATAATTTGCCGGCATAGTACCAGGGAAGTGCTCCGAGAATGGTGCCGATTGTCCCTGCTGCGATCGCCAGGGTTAAGTCCATATCGCCCTTCGATGCGGTGAATCCTGCCAGCGGCATAATCAATTCTGAGGGGATCGGCGGGAACAAATTTTCTAAGAACATCAACAGTGCAATGCCGAGATAGCCCATCGACTGCATTGTGTTAGTTATCCATTCAACCATTTTGATTTAAGAATTGGTAATAGGTACAGCAGAAGGCAGAAGGAAGAATATCTCATTTCCAGGCAGAGCTGATTGGTGACAACTTAACGTAAAACCGACATTCCGGCAGGGAATGAATTCCCTGCCTCAAAGCTAAAGTCCTCTTGCATAGGACTAAAGAACTTATTAGTCCTATGCAAGAGGACTTTAGCTATTAGCCAGGGGTTTCAACCCCTGGCGGACGGACTTGCAGACTAAAGGGTTAAGTTGTCACGCCTTGGGCTCTGCCTGGGAACGAGAATACTAGGATTAAGTGCCCGAAGTCCAAGAGTTGGTGTACTCAATTTGATCGGGAGTCAAGGTATCAATGTAAATACCCATTGCTTCCAATTTGAGACGCGCGATTTCTCTGTCAACTTCCACAGGGATTGAGTGAATACCTGGCTCTAGTTTGCCTTTGTTTGTGACAAGATATTCGGCGGCCAAAGCTTGGTTGGCAAAGCTCATATCCATCACGGCGCTAGGGTGTCCTTCGGCGGCTGCCAAGTTGATCAAACGGCCTTCGCCCAAGACAATAATCGACTTGCCATTATTGAGACGGTATTCTTGAGTGAAAGAACGTACTGTCTTCACGCCAGTGCTTTTTGCACCGAGGGATTTGAGGTCAATTTCGATGTCGAAGTGACCGGAATTGCAAACCATTGCGCCGTCTTTCATGGTGTCGAAATGTTCGGCACGAATGACGTGTTTGTTGCCGGTGACGGTGATGAAAATATCTCCGACGGTGGCTGCTTCGTCCATTGGCATCACGCGGAAACCGTCCATCACTGCTTCGATCGCCCGAATCGGATCGATTTCGGTGACAATTACGTTGGCGCCCATGCCGCGAGCCCGTTGTGCCGTGCCTTTGCCGCACCAGCCGTAACCTGCAACCACAATATTTTTACCAGCTAACAAAATATTGGTAGCGCGGATAATGCCATCTAGAGTAGATTGACCTGTGCCGTAGCGGTTGTCAAAGAAGTGCTTCGTATCCGCGTCGTTGACGTTCATCGCGGGGAAAGTCAGCACGCCGTCTTTCAACATAGCGCGCAGGCGCACGATGCCGGTGGTGGTTTCTTCGGTGGTGCCGATCAAGTCAGCAATTTGCTTGGGGCGGTGCTGGATCAGCGCTGCTACCACGTCGCTGCCGTCGTCGATGATAATATTGGGACGGTGGTCTAGGGCTGTGTAGACGTGACGTTCGTAGGTAGCGGCGTCTTCTCCTTTGAGGGCGTAGACGGAAATGCCGTAGTCTTCAACTAAGGAAGCGGCTACGTCATCTTGGGTGCTCAAGGGGTTGCTGGCGATCAGTACGGCGTCGCCACCGCCGAGTTTGATGGCGATCGCCAAATGAGCGGTTTCTGTGGTTACGTGGCAGCAAGCAGCCAAGCGAATCCCAGCAAAAGGCTTTTCTTTAGCAAAGCGTTCTTGAATTTGACGCAAAACGGGCATTTCCCGCCCTGCCCACTCGATGCGTTGCTTGCCCAAAGGGGCTAGGGACAAGTCTTTTACTTCGTGTTGAATCTTGACGGATGTAGCTACCATGTATGTTATTTCCCAGAAATCATCAAACTTTGTTAGTTTTAGCAGATTTACCTATCTGGGGGCAAGTGTTGCATTTTTATTATCTCCGGGTGGGTGATGCGGATCTTAAATTTTGATTGTGCGCGATCGACTTGCTTTGCGATATCAGCACCGGGGAGTAACCCACACAGCCAGAGTCAGTCGATTTTAGATTTTAGATTTTAGATTTTAGATTTATTTTAGATTTTTTATTGATTTTATATTTTAGCGATTTTATATTTTAGCGATTTTATATTTACTTGCCTCGATAAATCTGAAATTTTCAACTTTAGTTTCAAACCTTACTTTAGAGCGAACTGAATGTTTTTTATCAAGTAATTCCACCTAATTAAACCTCAAACGCCCATGGCCAAAAAGCTTGCTATGTATCCCTTCTTCCGACTTCACCCTTGACGACTTCCATCAAACTGAAATTTCTTACATCCGTTACATCCGTTACATCCGTTACATCCGTTACAGAATCCGTTGCCGAACTTCTTTCTACTTATTAGCGCGGCGTTCTTGAATTATATGAATAATCGAAGGCACAAAAGAAAGTACAATTATTGCGCCAACAATCGGCAGTAAATATTCATCTACTTTATCCGGCGGAATCATTTTTCCCAAATAATAACCAAGCAGCGTTAGCCCCACCGTCCACAAAAACCCGCCGATCAGGTTGTAAAACATAAAAGTTTTGTATTTCATTGCCGCCACTCCCGCCACTATCGGGGCAAAAGTTCGGACAATCGGCATAAATCTCGCCAGTACAACTGCTTTTTGGCCGTGTTTTTCGTAGAAGTTTTCGGTTTTTTCTAAATATTCTTTTTTAAACAGCCACGAATCTTCCTTGTTAAATAAGCGGCGGCCCCAACGGTGTCCGCTTGCATAGCCGACATTATCGCCCGCCACCGCGCAGACAAAACACCCAAAAATTAGCGTCCAAATATTCATAGAGTTTGGCCCCGACGCCACAATTCCCGCAGCAAACAGCAAGCTGTCGCCGGGGAGAAAAAAACCGAACAGCAATCCGGATTCCGCGAACACAATAGCCCAAATTCCCAAATATCCGAAGCTTTTAATCAGTTGCTGCAAATCAAAATTCATCTTTCTGTTTTTCCGGGGAATGAACTTAGCAATACAGACAATGAAATCTATGATATCATTATTTCTTGAATATAGCATGAACAAGAGTCTGGCCAAATAAGAAATTAGCCAGCGATCGATTATTTGCCTAAAATTTTTTAGTTCAAATTTAACAATGGGCGCGATAATTCAACAAATCCAAACTAGCTTGTTAAATCTGCTGGGTCAAGCGATCGAGGCAATGCCTTCAATAGCAGCGGCTGTGGTAGTTATTGTGCTGACGAACACGGCAGCAAAGTTTGTTAGCCGAGCAGTCTCGGCAGCTACTCAACAGACTGTCAAAAGTTTATCCTTGCGATCGCTCTTCGTGCAAACTGCTGTTGCCAAAGAGGGAGTGTCAGAGGGGGAGAGCGGGAGAGTGGGAGAATGGGAGAGTGGGAGATCAGAAAAATATTCCTTATTCCTGATGACTAATGACTAATGACTAATGACTAATGACTAATGACTAATGACTTCTTAAATCAAGCAAAAGGCGAGCCGATTTCCCATCAGCGCGCCTGCACATCGTATTCTTTTTTGTCAAACGTAATTAAGCAAATCGTTTCGTTTCAAAAAATTATCAAACTGTCTTGCTAGCGCGGCGGCGGCGGGCTGCAACCAAACCGCCCAAACCGAGAGCCAAACCAGTCATGGTAATCGGTTCGGGAACTGCTTCTGCGCTGACGGTGAAGTCTTGGAAGTCTGTGTCGTTGCTGTTACCGCGATCGTCGAAGGAGATTACTGTGCCTCCCTTAAACAGAGAAGCTGTTCCATCTGTGTAACTTCCGGCAGCTTGGAAAGTGTTGGTTGTTTCTCTGCCGAGCGCTGTCCACAACGAGGAGCCGCCAAACACGGCTTGTTGGGTGCCAGCGTTCAAGGCAGAGGTCGAGTAGACAGTGCCGTCGCTGCCGCTGTTGAGTCCCAAAGTGTAAACTTGATTTGCCAGGAATGTGAATACTCCTGCTCCCGAACCCAAGACTGTATTGCCCAAAGATCCTTTCCATTCGTTCTCGGCGCCATTGTCTGAGGATTTAGTTTCCGAAAACAGGGTGTGAACTAGAGATGTCACCGAGTCATTCACGGTGTAAATTCCCAAAGAGGAAGTGTACATACCGTGAGACTCTTTGAAGTTAAACTTGACATCTGTATTTTGCCCGAATGTGATACCGTTGGTACCAAAGGAGAAGGCTTGGGCTGGAGATCCTGCCCCTAATAGAGCGGTGGCGGCTGCGGTAGCTGTCAGGGCGGATAAGAGTTTGGTATTCATGGCCTGATTCCTTTTGTTGCAAGATATTAATAATTTCATTATCTGATAGTTTGTGTTTTTTTTTTGACTTTATGTGAATTTTGACAAACTCTTTATGAAGCCTTTACAATATCTTTATAAATGCTGTCTAGCCAATCGCTAAGCGGGCGATCGCCCCCTAAAAATACACACCAAAAATTATAAAAATTATGGCTGTCAACCTTGCAATCGCGGTCGTGCGAGCGCTAACCCGCAAAATAGATTTTGGTGGGTTTATCCTAATTTTAGATTTTATTCCAAGTCTAAATCTTTAACAGCAAACACTTAGGTACAAACACTGTCAGTCGATTTTAGATTTAGTTGCAGCTCCTTGAATCTGGGAGCTTGAACTAAGGTAGAAAATTTTGGGTTCTACTCTGACAATCGTTTACGTGGGACGGTACCTGTTTTTGAGCGGGGTCGCTGTTGGGGAATCTGACAGTTATAAAAGTTTTCTATTAATCCAGAAACTGCGAATATTTGTTGTTTGGGACTTGCCTATGGGAATTAAAGTAGTCGATCGCTCGGGTAAATTACTTACATTCGTGCGATCGTCCGGTTTAGGTCTTTTGGTGGAACTACACAGATCCCGCGCCGTGACAGATCCCAAAGATGCGATCGAGAGCGGCTTTCTGCTTTCAAAATTGCTGAGCCGATTGCACCTCAACCAATACCATATATAGATGCTATTGGCAAGCCCTAATCGCGATAGATCGTCGATCGCATCAAAAAAGACCGCTGTAGCGTTCCTCAGCCCAAGGTTCGCCCCTCCGGTGGTAGCCGTTGCGTTCCCAAAAACCGAGTTGTTCGGTTTCTGTAAACTCCAGGCCGTTAATCCATTTCGCGCTTTTCCAGGCGTACAGGTGCGGAACTACCAACCGCATCGGGCCGCCGCGATCCGGGGATAGCGGTTCGCCGAAGACGGTGTGGGCGAAAAAGTTTTCTTCTCGGAGGAAGTCGGCGATCGCAATATTAGTAGTGTAGTCGCCGTAGCAGTGTTCCAGGACGTGGAGGGCTTTAGGATCGACTTCTATGCTGTTCATAAAATCCGTGACTTTGACTCCCGTCCACTGCACGTCAAGTTTTGACCAGCGGGTGACGCAGTGAAAATCCGCAGTAAAGTTACTTTGGGGCATGGCCTGGAAGTCAGACCAAGTGAAGGTTTTTGGTTTTGCCAATCCCCAGACTTTAAATTCCCAAGTCTCAATGCTGACGGAGGGTGTATCGCCGTAAGTCAGAACGGGAAAGCCGTTGGCGAGGTATTGACCCGGGGGGACGCGATCACTGTTATCTGATTCTGGCTTGCGAAAAAATTTGCCCTGCATTTATTCAAGCTCTACAGTAAATGACTGCAATCCCCAGTATAACTTACAGTCAACTACAAGCAACAACTTTACTCGTGGATGATTTACCGCTTTTAACCGAACTTGCAACGCTTGACTGCGGCGCGTTTTCGCCACCGAAATGATGCTGGGGAACATTGGCAAATTATTAAAATATTGCTGCCGCAAGTAGAGTTTGCGAGATCGTTTTAGGATGGCAACCTCACCGACTGGGGAAACGTTTTCACGTGCAGATTGCCCGAGGATGCGTAGAAAAAATATATTAGAACTGGGAGTGTCGATCGCCTATACTGAAGAGAAAAAATTCACACCACACTAAAACTCAAAAGGCTAGTTCCAGCAGTTAATATTGATTGATGTAGCACAATGATATATCCTACACCAACTACCACGATTCGGCTTTCGCCGGCGCTAAGCGATGTCTACCGAAACATTAGTTAACTGGCTCGAAGAGAGCACCGAATTAGGTATATTATCCCGCGAGATTTTACAGGATCTCGCCCGTGAAATGCAAGCGACAACTTTTCCCCCAGGATTTCGAGTGGTAATCGAAGATACGCCTGTCACCAATCTCTACATTTTAGAACGGGGAGTTGCCGATCGCTACCGCCGCAAACAACCCGGATTGATGTGGGCGAGCAGCTTGTTACCGGGGGCGATCGCGAATTTATCCGCCCTCGGGCGATCGCAACCGGCAGATAGTAGAATTATTACCCGTACAGAATGTCAATTTTGGGTAATTAGTGCCGATCGCTGGCGCAATTTACTAGAAAGATATCCGCAGATTGTCGAAGCCTACGCCCAACGTTTGGCTGCGAAATTAGAGCAGTTAGAAGCAGAAATCGCCTACGAAAAAGAGCGTCAAAATGCCCTCCGCAGCTATCTAGTACCGCAGGCGAAACGGGGAGTCATTGGGAATAGCCGTTATGCGGTAAAATTGCGGCAACAAATTCGCACTGCATCGAGTGACGCGCGATCGGTATTAATCTCTGGCGAACCCGGTTTAGAAAAAGATAATTTAGCCGCTTTAATTCATTTCGGGTCCGATCGGCGCAGCGAACCAATAATTCAGATCAAAAGTGCCTTGATTCAGAGCAATGGAGCCGAATTATTCGGGCGTTTGGGCGGTAAACCTGGGTTGTTAGAATGGTTGGGAGAAGGTACGTTAATTTTAAACGACGTGCAAGAATTGCCAGCTCAATTATGCCCTCAAATTCAGCAACTATTAACCGAGGGAACTTATACACCAGTTGTCAAAGAAGGACAAATACCGCCACCACCGCGAGCTAGTAAAGCCAGGATAATTTTAATTTCAGAAACCGTCCAACCCCAACTAGATAACCTGACGCAACATAAGATTAAAGTTCCATCATTGCGGGTGAGAAAAGCAGATTTAGAGGCACAAGTCAACTATTATCTCAACATCATTTGTCGCAAAAAGAAATTAGTCAAGCCCCAAGTAACGCCGGAAGCAATTCGCCGCTTGCAAGCCTACGATTTTCCAGGGAACTTGCAGGAATTGCAGGGAATGGTCGATCGCGCTTTAGTTCAAGCCCAGGGAAATCAGGTATTAACGGAAGAAGTATTCTGGGCCCAAGCGGCGAAACAACAAAAGTTCCGGCTGAATTTATTCAAGATATATCCCAAATTTAGGCAATTTTTGCGGAGCGATTGGTATCCAGATCGCGTGAATTATTGGTTTACCACTTGGGTATTTGCATTAGTAGTAATTATCCTGTTTGTTGCTCCCCAAGATAGACAACACAATTTTGCCCTAAATATCTTTTGGGCGTGGTGGTGGCCGTTAATTTTATTATTATTCCCGATCGTCGGGCGATTGTGGTGTGCTTTTTGCCCGTTTATGATTTATGGGGAAATCGTCCAAAAACTATCGCTGAAAATTTTACCGCGAACTCTCAATAAATGGCCGCGCCAATTAGCCGAAAAATGGGGCGGCTGGTTTCTCTTCGGATTATTTACTATGATATTTCTGTGGGAAGAGTTGTGGAATTTAGAAAATACTGCCTATTTATCCAGTTGTTTGTTATTGCTAATTACGGCGGGCGCAGTAATTTTTTCGCTGATATTCGAGAGGCGGTTTTGGTGCCGTTATTTATGCCCGATCGGGGGAATGAATGGCTTATTTGCTAAACTCTCAATTATCGAACTGCGCGCCCAACAAGGAACCTGCGCGGCGGAATGCAGCACCTACCATTGTTATAAAGGAGGCGCAGGTTTTGGGGAAGGATTGACGACTGATGGATGTCCGGTTTATTCCCATCCAGCCCAATTAACCGATAATAAAGATTGCGTGTTGTGCATGACTTGTTTGAAAGCTTGTCCCCATCGATCGGTAGAATTAAATTTGCGCCCTCCCGGCATTGAATTATGGACAACCCACGTTCCCCACAGTTATGAAGTTGCCCTATTATTTCTATTATTAGGCGGTATCTATCTCCACCGCTTACCGGAGATCAATAGTTTGTTGGGGCTGGGCATCAATTTAGAGCAATTTTTACCTCATTTAGGACTGTCGATCGCAGTGTTAATTATCCCGCCGATGATTCCCCTAGTAGCCTATGCAGTCATGCAAGCAATTTATC
This sequence comes from Oscillatoriales cyanobacterium, assembly GCA_004293365.1. GTDB lineage: Bacteria > Cyanobacteriota > Cyanobacteriia > Cyanobacteriales > Microcoleaceae > Microcoleus. The sequence goes on from RDYN01000079.1 coordinate 32,383, forward strand.
GATTGGGACAAGCAGAAACCATGCCATTTAAAATTACTAAACCGCTTTCATTTGTCTGTCTCGCCTACGGATATCTACCTCTAGTTTGGGGCGGTAGTTTGGCTCACTATTGGCGGTTGGGCTTGCAGGAAGGCGGGCGAGTTATTCCCGTAACTTTTGCCACTTTCGGACAAGTTAGAGAGGATTTGCCGAGTTTTGTGGGAGATCCGGCGGTGATTAGTTTTTTGCAAGGCGTCACTTTAATTGTATCATTGTTGGTGACAATATTTGTGACGCAAAAAATTGCCAAGCGATCGATTAAATCTTTGATGCCCCAGCATTTAGCGAGTTTGTGTTTGATGGTGAGTTTGTGGTATGCGATCGTGGGTAACTAAAATAACCATCATCAAGTTCGTAGTGCGGACTTTAGTCCGCAGGATTTTGCGGACTAAAGTCCGCACTACGAACAAGTTTGTAGTGCGGACTTTAGTCCGCAGGATTTTGCGGACTAAAGTCCACACTACAAACCGTCTCGATCGCTGGTAATAGACCGGACATGATATGATATGCCCATGCAAAGCAGTATGACATTGAGCCGCAAGCTTTCACCAATCTTGGCAGCAATCAATGACCGGACAAACATTACCGCTTTTTCATCAGACCGGGAAGATTTAGAAAGCACATAGGACTTACGCACGAGAGGTCAGAAACCGGGTTTCTGGCAAAAACTCTGCCACAAAACCTATATTTTTCGTCAGAAACCCGGTTTCTCAATGCTTATTCAAAAGGCGGAAATATTTCAGTTGAAACAAACTATGTCAATACCGAAAAAAGGAACCAGAAAAATCATTGTTGACGGGGAGTCTTTCATCTGGCTCATCCGCAGACAACCTACTTATACACAAGAATGCTTTCATGGCGGAAATCTTCATGTTGCTGTCGAACACGCTGAAAATTCAGGTTCGGTATTAGTTATTATCACCGATCGACCTCATCCTCAAAACGGGAGTATAAATCACTGTGAAATACCAGTAAGACCCTCTGATGTAGCACAATGGATACGGCAAGCACTGCAACTCGGATGGCAGCCAACGCGATCGGGAATACCTTTTCAGGTGCAGATTGCAGGACAGTGTATGGAAAAAATATAATGGTGTATGTTCGGTGACAGGACAAGTTTATTTTGTTAAAGCCAATTCAGTTGATTTGGTAAATGCAAGCATCCTCTGAAAGTTAAAAGTGTATAATTAAGTTGACAACCACAGAGAACTGCGATGACTATTCTGAAACCCCGTTATAGCAAGCAAGAGTTTGCACGACTTGGCGATGAGATATACGATCGCATAGTGCGATCGCAAGTGGAACCCAGTAACAAAGGTAAAATTGTGGCGATCGATATTGAGACATCTGCATGGGAAATCGATAGTAACGAGATAGTTGCCTGTAGCCGACTCCGAACAAAGTACCCCACTGCTCAGATATGGATCGTGCGCGTTGGTTCAACCTATGTGCGTCGTTTTGGTGCCGGTCGCATCCAAAAAGTAAAATGATTGCAGGAGTGTTAACGGCGATTATGAACTAATTCTTTGCATATCCATACAGTCACCCTAAAAAAATATAAAGTCTGACAAATCACTGCACTCGGTGTTGCCCGAATAAATTGACAAAAAACGCTAATTATGATAATGATATTTACACATTTAAATATATAGTTAGGAACGCACTCCAAACAAAGAAACCGGGTTGTTAACCGAGATAGAGGGCCTCAAGCAAGTATTTGGGTAAAAACCCGGTTTATCGCCACCCGTTCCTAAGTCCTAATCTACAAAAAATTGTCAAAAATAATTTATCAAATCTCAAAAATTAATCCCGAAATTATGAGCGAATCCTCAACCAAGCCAGCCCTAATCACCAAAGTTATCCCCGACAGCATCTGCGCCGAAATGGGATTTGATGTCGGAGACTCGATCGTCGCCATCAACGGCCAAAAACCCCGCGACTTGATCGATTATCAATTCCTGTGCGCCGACGAATTTCTCGAACTAGAAGTTTTAGATGCTAAAGGCAAAACTCACAAGTTGGAAATAGAAAAAGAGTATGACGAAGACTTGGGTGTGGAATTTGAAACCGCGCTCTTCGACGGACTAATTCAGTGCAACAACCGCTGCCCTTTTTGCTTTATCGACCAGCAGCCTCCAGGAAAGCGCGAAACTTTATATCTCAAGGATGATGACTACCGCCTCAGCTTTCTTTATGGCAGCTATCTGACTCTCACGAATCTGACTGAAAAAGAGTGGAATCGCATCGAACAAATGCGGCTTTCTCCTCTTTATGTTTCGGTGCACGCTACGGAACCGGATGTGCGAATTAGGTTGCTGAAAAATTTTCGGGCTGGGAAGATTTTAGAACAAATTAAATGGTTTCAAGAGCGCCGCTTGCAAATTCACGCTCAAGTTGTTGTTTGTCCGGGGATTAATGACGGCGAACATTTGGAACGCACTTTGCTAGATTTGGCAAAGTTTCATACTGGAAATATCCCGGCTGTGGCTTCGGTGGCTGTGGTGCCGGTGGGTTTGACTCGCTTTCGTCCTGCGGAAGATGAATTGATTGCTGTAACTCCGGAAAAAGCGCGGGAAGTTATCGCGCAAGTGCAGCAAATTCAAGGGGTTTTAAGTCAGGGGAAAAACGGTAAAAAGGCGAAAAGGAGGAATTCAAAATCCACCCCCCCCAACCCCCCCTTGTCAAGGGGGGGAGAAGATTTAAATCCCATCTTAGCAACTGAAGGAGATTCTAACCCCAACCCCCCCTTGTCAAGGGGGGGAGAAGATTTAAATCCCATTTTAGCAACTGAGGGAGATTCAAAATCGCGCTGTATTTGGCTGGCTGATGAGTGGTTTTTAATTGCTGGTTTGGATTTGCCGTCGGCGGCTGATTATGCAGATTATCCCCAAATTGGTAATGGTGTGGGTTCGATTCGGCAGTTTATTCAACAGTTTGAAACGGCTTTTGAGAAGCATCAAGAGGCGAAAGTTGACTCTCCGAGAAAATTAATTTGGGTGGTGGGAAATGCTGTTGAAAAGGCTTTTTTGCCGATCGCACAACAACTCAACCAGATTCCCGGCTTGTCCGTCAACATGGTGGCACTGTCCAGCCGCTACTGGGGACAAACTATCACTGTTACGGGTTTGCTCACCGGGCAAGATTTACTCGAAGCTTTGCAGGGAAAAGACTTGGGAGATGGCATCCTCCTGCCTTCGGTGATGCTAAAACAGGGGGAACCTCGTTTTCTTGACGACATGACCGTAGAACAGCTCGAAAAGTCCCTGAAAACCCGGATTTTGCCGGTAAGTGGCGTAGAGGAACTAATCTCGGGGGCGATCGGTCTGGCAACTGCTGAAGTTCAATTGTAAATTTTGCATCAAGCCTTCACAAGCAACACGAGTACGGTAATTATGACTTGTAACTGTCGGGTTCAGGAAACAAACTAGAAACTTGAGACCTCAATCTTGCTCTAAAATTGTCTCTAGAATTGCAAAGTAATTAAAAAATTATGCGTGTTTTTCGTCAAATCGTGGTGGTCGGAGTGGGCGCTGCAATTACTTTCAGCAACGCCGGACAGGGTGCTTCAGCACAGCCTCCGGCTCAATCTCAGGACAGTTCCTCCCTTAGCAATCCGATCGAATTAGCGCAGAATATTCGATCGACCTCGAACACAGCCTCAGAACCAACATCAGAAGCTCCAGAACAGTCGATCGCCCAAAACCCACCAACCTCCGACTCTCAGCAGCCCGGGGAAGCTACGATCGCAGCAACTCTCCCAACCGAGTCAGAGCAAGCATCAAAGCCCCAACAGGCTGCTCCGGCTGCCCCATCAACCCAGCAGGAGTATTTGGCGCAGTCTCCAACACCAGCACCGGCAAATACTCGGCAGAAACCTGTTCCGAGCAACCCCAGCAATGTTCCGGCGCCGAATTTGCCAGCACCAGTTCCCCGCGGCACTCCCAATGAAACTTTCCCGCCTCTTACCCCGAAGGGCATTTTAGACACCAAGCCCCCGGCTACCCTGGAACCCAACCCGAATCCGCTACAGTTTCCGACAAAGCCGGAGGATGTCAGGATCGAGGAAGTTCAGTCAATTACTTTGCAGCAGGCGATCGATCTGGCCCGCCGCAACAGCCAAGTTTTGCAAATCGCCCAGAAACAAGTCGAACAAAGTCGATCGGGCGTGCGCGAACAGCAGGCTGCTTTATTTCCAGATCTGACTTTTCAAATGGCCGCAACCCGCCAAGTCAGCGCCAGCGGACAGATTGGGGTGCAGACTCGACTCCGCCAAAATGCAAATTTACCCGCCAGCCGCCAACTCCCGACCAATTCTCCCGAGTTTCAAAATTTCGGCACGATCGGTCTCAACAACACTTTGCAGTTGAGCTACGACCTCGACATTTTCGGCCGCCGCAACGCAAATATCCGCGCCGCTAGGGAACAGTTGCGCTTTCGGGAACTGGATTTGGAACGCCAAGCCGAGCAACTCCGCTTCGACACTGCTGAGGCTTACTACAACCTGCAAAACTCCGACGGACAAGTTGCTATCCGCCAAGCTTCGGTGAGAAATGCCCAGCAAAGTTTGCGGGATGCGGAAGCTTTGGAACGCGCCGGGGTGGGAACCCGCTTTGCTGTGTTGCAGGCTCAGTCAAATGTGGCCAACGAAGTGCAGCAACTGTCCGTGGCCCGTCGCGATCAGCGGGTGGCCCAGCGGCGGCTGGCTGAGATTTTGAATATCAGTCAGTCGGCAAACTTGACGGCGGCTGACCCGGTGGAGCAAGCTGGCTCCTGGAGGCTGTCTTTGGAAGAGAGTATTGTCCAGGCTTTTAAGAATCGCCCCGAGTTGGAACAGCAGTTAGTACAGAGGAATATCAGCCAGCAACAGAGGCGATCGATTCGGGCGGGGGGGCTACCTCAAGTTAATGTCACTGGTTCCTACAACTTTCAAGGGCTAACTACTGACGATACAAGACCGTTTTCAACTCGCGGCTGGGCGAGTGGCTATGCGGTACAAGCCAATCTGACTTGGAATTTCTTCGACGGGGGCGCGGTGAAGGCGAGGGTGAAACAGCGGGATGCCGATATCTCGATCGCCGAAAGTCGATTTGACCAAATCCGCAACCAAGTGCGCCGGGAAGTCGAACAAGCTTATTTTGGTTTGGAGTCGAGTTTTGAAAATATCGAAACTTCTGAAGCCGGAGTTTTGCAGTCGAGGGAAGCTTTGCGTCTGGCCAGACTCCGGTTTCAAGCTGGCGTCGGCACTCAGACGGATGTGATTCAGGCGGAAACAGATTTGACTAGGGCTGAGAGAAACCGATTGTCGGCAATTGTCAACTACAACCTGGGGCTTTCGTCTCTCCAGCGCGCTGTGAGCAATCTTCCGACTAATAACCTCTCGGATGCTCCTTGAGGTTAGGTTGGGTTGGGTTCGGTTCGGGCGATCGACCTTTTACCGCCAACGGCATTGGGCATCGTGTATTTGGCAACTCAAAACTAAGACCCAGAAATCCGGTTTCTGGGCAAAATATTGGTTTGGCGGCGTGAAATCTAGGGATACACCGAGTTTCTGACCCCGCACGCCCAGCGTCCAGTCAAAACCACCAATGCAAAAATCAGGAGCCAGATTTTTGCATTTTGAGTTGCCCCACGAGCAATTTCTACTTTCTGGGCCCTAAATATTCTTAATAACCGACACATTAGTTAATATTTTGTAATAGAGTTCTATGTCAACTGCGTTAAAGGATCGGCAATGGCCAATATCAAGTTTGTGAAGGAAAATCAGGAAGTCATCGCAGCAGACGGAGCCAATTTGAGATTCAAAGCTCTAGAAAACCGCATCGACTTATACACGTTTTCGGGAAAGATGATGAATTGCGGGGGCATCGGTCAATGCGGCACCTGCATTGTGGAAATTGTCGAGGGCGGTGAAAATCTGTCGCCCCGCACTGACTTTGAGAACCGCAAGCTCAAGAAAAAGCCCGAAAACTATCGGTTGGCTTGTCAAACTATGGTCAACGGCCCGGTGAGCGTCAAGACGAAGCCTTAGCTGGGCTTGATGAAGGAAGTTCGGCAACGAAGCACTGTACGGGATGTAACGGATGTAACGGATGTAACGGATAGAAAGAAGACTTGTCCGATCGCGTAGCCAAAGGAAGGAAGAGGGAAGAGGGAAGAGGGAAGAAGAAGTAGACATTCTCCCGCTTTCCGCTTCTCGGGCTCTCCGTGGCTCCGAGGCTCCTTCTGTCTTCCAGTTTGCCTTTGGCCTTTGAGTGGTATCCTAGTGGTGTGTGTTTTCCTATTTTCCGATACAGGCGGGGGTCTTCATGGAAGTTAACGATTTAGGGTTTGTGGCAACCATTCTGTTTGTATTGGTTCCCAGTGTTTTTCTAATCATTCTGTACATTCAAACGGCTAGCCGTCAAGGCGGAAAAGAGTAGCAACTGCTGCTATTTATTTCTGGCGAAAGCTGGTTGTAAAAAAAGCGCCAACAGTTTTTTGCTGGGGCGCTTTTTTGTTAACTGTTAGTGTTGAGAGTTTAGCTGACAACTGTGCGGGCTAGCAAGACGGGACAGTTGGCGTAGACTCGCACGTAGTCTGATAGGGAATTTCCTAGGAGTCGATCGAGATCCAGGAAGTTTTTAGCAACGTTTGGCCGCCGATCGGGGGAACCGATTACCAACAAATCTGCATTCAACTCGTCTGCAATCTGACAAATTGCTTCCCCGGGCTTACCTGTCGCACTCACGCAGCGGTAGCTAACTCCCATTTGTTTCGCGAGGGCTACTCCGGGAGCCAATACGGGGTCTTTTTCAGCAGTTGCTGTTAAATCTTCAGTAGATTTTCCCGTCAAATCTTTGGTGACGTGTACTAGAATTATCTGTCCGCCGCTGACTTCTTTAACCAAAGATAGCGCAAGCTGCAATGACTGTTTTGCAGATTCTGAGTTGTCTAGCGCCACCATGACGCGCTTAATTTTTTTGACGTAGATATCGTCTTTTACTAACAGCATCGGTCTGGATGTTAGCTGGAAAACGTACTGGCTGACTGAGTTTTCCAAAATCGATTGCAGCCGTCCGAATCCCCTAGAACCCATAATCACTAAGTCGGATTTTTCTTCTTCTGCGACTTGGCAAACTGTGGTTTTTGGATCTCCCTGTTTCAGCCGCGGATTGACTTTGCTGGGATCTATTTTCAAAGACTGCACTGCTTGTGCTAAAATTTTACCTCCTTCTTCCAACTTGTCGGCCATGCCATCGGAAGTTACTTGCTGCGGCACGACGTGCAGAACGGTGACAGAGCTTTGTTGCAAGGAAGGGATGTCCATCAACATATTAAACATCTCTTCGCACAAGCCGCGACCGGCGACGGCTACTAAAATTTTTTCTATCATGGTTTTTGGGGTAAAAACAGTTGAGTTTTCTGGTGCAGCGCTCTCACTAGGGCGTTGTTACTCTAGTGGCTTAATGTTAAGCATAATCTTGAAGTTTGCTTTATGATTTGTAGAAATGTAGCGTTTTGGAACAATTTGTAACGTGTTAGAGAACGATCGAACTCAACCAGAACTCGCAGCGGCTGGTGCTATTCAAAAGCGGCCCGGGATGGACTCGGAGGGCTGGTTTGAATATTTGGTGCGAGTCTACCCCCACCATACTGACTACAGCGGCGCGGTTTGGCACGGGACTTATCTGGCTTGGATGGAGGAAGCGCGGGTGGAAAGTTTGCGCTCTCTCGGCATCGAGTATGCAGAGTGGGTGGCGCAGGGTGTGGAATTGCCCGTGGTTGAGCTTTCGCTGCGCTACCACCGCTCTGTACAAATGGGTCAATCTGTGGCAGTGAGAACGCGGATGCTTGCTAGCGAGGGGGTGAGGCTACTTTGGGATTACGAAATTCGATCGCCCGACGCTCAAGAATTGTACGTGACTGCACAGGTAACTTTGGTTGGTGTCGATCGGGACAAGGGCAAGATTATCCGTCAATTGCCGCCGGCGCTCCAGGAGGCGTTGACAAGGCTTTCTGTGAAACCTTCAACCTAAGATAGGACGTACGGTTGAAACCGCCGGGTATTCTGGCCTTCTGCCTTCATGGGAAAATTTAACAATGTCAAAAAAACTGGGATTGCCAGAAGAAAATATTGAACTACAGCGCAATATTTTGGATAAAAATGAGTTAAACTCCGCCTTAACAACAGAAGACAAAACTATTGTTTCGGGCAACCCGGACAATTTAACAAACGGTGAATTAGCTGACAGTCAAGGTAAAGTTTGGGCGATCGTCTCCTTGTCGGCGGCGCTGCTGGCGGTGTCCCTGGCCGCCATTTTTATTAGGTTGAGCGAACGGGAAATCGGCCCGAATGCTACGGTTTTTAACCGTTTGTGGATAGCAACTGCGGTATTTGGACTCTGGAATGGTGCGGGGGAAGCGCGCCGCCGAATGTCTGGGGATGAGGTGGAAGTGCGATCGACCTACACTCTGCGCGATTTCATTTTATTAACAGCCGTAGGCGTGGTTTCTTCTGCTTCTTTGGGTTTGTGGGCTTGGTCGCTGACTCAGACGAATGTCGCTAATTCTACTGTACTGCGGAATTTAACTCCTTTATTTACTACTTTGGGGGGATGGCTGCTGTTGGGAAGGCGCTTTGACAGCAGGTTTTTGGTGGGACTGGCGGTGGCGTTGGGAGGTGCAATTGCGATCGGCACTAAAGACTTGCAAATAGCGGGAGACAATTTTGCCGGTGACATTGCTGCGCTGTTATCGGCGATGTTTTATGCAGGAAATCTACTGATAGCAGAACATTTGCGCGCCAAGTTCCCGGCGACAACTATCTTGATGTGGCGCTGTTTTATTGGCAGCATCTTGATTTTGCCGCTGGTGGTGCTGGCGGGCGATCGGGTTTTCCCTTATTCTTGGCAAGGATGGCTGGCTGTAATTGCTTTAGCCGTGATTTGCCAAGCTTTCGGCCAAGGACTTCTCATCCACAGTCTCGGCCGTTTATCATCGGGATTTGTCGCGCTTTTCCTGCTGCTAGAACCCGTGATTACCGCAATTCTTGCCTGGTTACTATTTGCCGAAAGTTTGAGCTTATTTAATTGGTTCGCTTTGGCCGTGGTTTTAGCGGGAATATATTTAGCAAAATCTAGCAGTTCAACCGACAAAAAATGAAACAACAAGGAACAAATACTTAAATGTTTGCAAAATCAACTAACATGAATTCATGGCATTATGACTTGAGTTTACTGCCTCAATATTTAGAGGTATTTTTTGCTAAATTGCGAATTGCTGTGGTATTCGGCGGCAACTGCGATCGCCCGGACTCCGTGATTTACAAAACACACAATCCCCGCTCTTGGAAAAGTTACGAAACAGTCGCCCGCGAGATTGCCCAAGCATTAACAGAAATTGGTTTCAACCACGTCTATGTCATCCCTGACGACATGAACTTGCCGCAACAGCTAAAACAACAAAATATCCATTTAGTGTGGCTGAATACGGGCGGCGTCCAGGGCTACAATCCAGTTTGTCACACTCCCGCCTTGTTGGAAATGTTGGGAATGCCTTATGTCGGTCACAATCCATTAAACAGTTCAACTTTAGATAACAAACACGCTTTTAAACGGGAACTGCAATCAGTCGGAATTAAAACCGCTCCGTTTATGACTTGGCATCCTTCTCAAGGAATTTTGCAGCCTAATTTGCACGAGCGGTTTGCCATTGCTTTTGGCGAATATCTAGGGCCTTTTGTGGTTAAACCAGTATCCGGCCGCGCTTCGCTGCACGTTCATTTTGTAGACAAGATTGAAGGTTTGTCTCAGGCGGTTTCCGAAGTCCACCGAGCAACTCACAATACTGCTTTAATTGAAAAATATTTGCCGGGACGAGAATTTTGTGTAGCGGTTTGCGGCTATGTTACTTATGCTAAAGGCGGTTTTTACAAAAATCCGAAACCCTTTGCCTTTTCGACGGTAGAACGAGTTTTGGAGTCGGAGGAACGCATCTTTACTTCTATGGATAAAAAGGCGATTACGGCCGATCGCGGACGGTTGATGGGCGCGGAGGAACCTGAACTAAAACAGCAGTTAATTGAGTTGGCTAGTAAAATTTATTGGGAGTTTAGTTTGAACAGTTTGGTGCGGATTGATGTCCGCAGCGATGCTGATGGCTCGCTTTATGTTTTGGAAGCAAATCCGAAACCGGATCTGAAGCATCCTGGAGAAAATGTGACGAGTTTGGTGGCTTTGGGTTTGGCGGAATACGGGATGAGTTATAACGATTTAATTTTTAGTTTGCTGGCGGATAGGTTGGATTATTTGCTGACTCAACATATGGGGATTATTCCTCATATTGTGGATTTGCTTCGCTAATTGGACTTGTGCAGAACATCTGACTTTAGTGTCAACAAGCGCGTCAAGTTTAGTGCCGATTTACTGTTTGACGATTAGGTTTTCGATCCCCCCTAACCCCCCTTAAGAAGGGGGGAACCGGAAGCGCTCTTGCGTCAACCCCTACTCGCCTTTTGAAGGGGTATGCGAGGGGGAGGGAGACTCGGCTATAAACGAGAGATACAAAGGTTTTCAGGCGATTGTTGACACCAATGCACACCTTACCTGTTGGGTTTTTGTAAATAAATATAAATTGCCGAGCCAAGTGAACGCAAGGGCCCAAGTTGTGATAGCCTGAGTAAGTTAGCGATTTCTGGATGTCCGTTTTTTGAGGGCAAGCTGCAAGGCAAATCACTTTATATGAATTAGATAAAACCAATGGAAGCATTACTTTTATTAATAGGATTTGGAGGCGGGGCATTAGTTTGCTGGCTAATTTTGAATAAGCGAAATTCACGCAATTTGGTGCGGATGCAGGGTTCGCAGGAGGCGATATCGAAGCTGTCGTCGCAGTTGGATGCCCGAACTTCGGAATTGCGGGAAAAGATGCAGAATGAAAATCAGCTAAATTCAGAATTGTCCCAGTTGCAAAGTCGCTTAGAAGTTGTGACGGGCGAGCAAGATTTGTTAAATACTCAAGTGTCGGAATTGGAAGGATTTTTGGCGGGAATTGCTGAGGAGCGATCGCAAGTTAATGCTCTGATTGCTGATTTGCAGTTTCAGCTAGAAAATGCTGAGCAAGCTCAGTCTCAGTTAGCGGAAGTGGTCGAACTTAAATATCAGTTAGAAGTTGCAACTCAGGAGCGATCGCAACTTAACGCTCAAATCCGGGAAATGCAAGCAGAGTTAGAGGCGGTTGATGCACAACGTTCTCAATTTGACGCTCTGCTTTCGGAATTTGAAAGTCAGTTGGAAACGGCTAGTCAAACCAGATTGCAGGTACAATACCAGTTGTCGGAAGTTCAAATTAAGTTCGATCGCTCAATTCAAGAGCGGGAGCAACTTCAGTCTCAACTTGCAGATTTGCAAGCTCAACTGGAGAGTGCAGAGCAAGAAAGAGAAATACTCAACTCTCAATTGCAAACCGCTAGCCAACAACCGCAGCAATCTCAATCTGAATTATTTGAGCTGGAAACACAGTTAGAAGCTGCCAACCAAGATAAAATGCAGCTAAATTCTCAATTATCTGAGCTGCAAAGTCGATCGGAAACGGTGCTTGGAGAGCGGGAACAACTGCTGTCTCAGTTGTCAGAATTGCAGCTTCAATTAGAAACGGCTAACAGAGAGCGATCGCACCTTTTCGCTCAACTCTCGGAATTCCCAAGTCAAATCGAGACAGCCAATCAGAGTCAAGCTCAACTGCAAGCTCAAGTATCCGAATTAGAAAATCAGTTAGAAATTGTATATCAAGAGCGATCGCAACTGCAATCTGATTTAGCAACTCGCTCCGAATTAGAATCGCAATTGCAAACTCAAATCGAGACAGCCAATCAAAATCAAAATCAACTGCAATCTCAAATATCCGAGTTACAACAGCAGTTAGAAACAGGGCATCAAACT
>RDYN01000201.1 GCA_004293365.1 Oscillatoriales cyanobacterium
CCAAGTTACACAAATTTGGTATTTTTGAACCAACACTCAATGGAACTGCTGCTCGCTCCAACCCTTAATTAATTTACGAATGATTTGCGATCGCTATATGACACCGGGTAAATCTAGAAGATCTGTCATTAATTTGTTCATAATTTATTCTGCTTGTACATTTTCAATCAACACTTGACTAATATTTGAGCAGCGGTAAGTACGGAAGAGCGCGGATAAGTGATGTCGGCAGGGGCGCAAGTTGCATCTACAATCAACTTTCCGCGATTGGGTGACTCATTTTTGGCGTCCGAATCCTTTTTTTTTCGGGTTTGATTGGGGTGGTGGAACGCATTTTTTAGACCAGGCGTTCGTTAACTTTATTAATTAGGTTGGACTAATTCGTTGCCTAAAATAAACTAATAGAGATGGGTCGAATGGTAGTTCATTACTGTAGTTTGATTGACCGATAAAGTATTGTATATTGGGGTTTTCGCGGATATGTTCTACTGTTTCACGATCGCTAATTTCTAATTTTTCTTTAATAATTAATGCGAACATTGCCATCCTAAACGATTTGGCTGGCGCACCATGCGCTGCGGGGAAGTTAGCCGCATATTCTGATTCAAATTCATCCCACGGGATTATTTGGGCTATTTTTACCCAACGGTTGTCAGCAGACAACCTTTCTTCAAAGGGCAGTCCAAACTCGGATGGGGGTTTTGGGGCAAGCTCAAATTTTCGGTACACGATCGCAGGTGGTGATGCACGGGTTTTGACCTATTTTACCTGTTTATCACGGCGACTTTACTCTCGATCGCACTATCGAAACCTTTCGCCACGCAATATGCGATCGATTATTCAGCAAGCCCTATGTAAGCGCTGACACCATTTTCATAAAAGGATAGTTAAACCTCTTGACATCCGTTTCCATAAATGGCTAAATATAAATAGCTACCATTTATGGAAACGGCAGTGACTATAGAACCCATTTGAGATCTTTGGGCGATAGCGTAGAATCAAGGCAGAGTAGGTGAATTTGAGTAAATTGAGGTGAGAAATGGGGTATTCAAGTGAC
>RDYN01000080.1 GCA_004293365.1 Oscillatoriales cyanobacterium
AAAAAGCCTCAAATGATTGCTATGCAATCATTTGAGGCTTTTTTGATTCTGAATTATTTTGAAATTAAATCCGATCGAATATCTGCGGAATGTGGGTTACAATCTTTATTGTTCTTGTGGGATGGGCGTCCCGCCCGTCCTTTAGAGACGGGCGGGACGCCCATCCCACTTTCCTTGTATAAATTATTTAATTTGCGATCGTTAGGACTAAAGTCCTCACTACCAACCTATTTTATGACGGTTGTGCGCCCCTCACACAAGCAACAGCCAAGGGCGAAATTTTTTCTGTAACTGCTGCAATAACTTGCCGGTCAAAGTCAGTCCAAACTCTGGGGCGATCGAAAATACAAGGCTGCAAAACCCCCCACAACAAGCCCTCAGCAGAAAGATGAGCGTGAATCAAAGCTCGATGTCCGAACTCTTTTGCCTCAAAATCTTTGTTAACAACTTCAGGATTTGCTGTTTCAACATCCTCAACAAAAATTGAAGGTTCAGTTCGCAATGCTGCCGCAAACAAAGGGTCTTCTTCCCCTAAAGATTCCGGTTCTTTTTTCCACTCCGCGTCCCTAACTTCGGGATAGTTCGAGTTGCGACGCCAGCAATAAGGTACTTTGCCTATGTGGGTTTCAGGATTGCGGAGGTAGAGAAAAACGCGATCGCAATTTAACACCTCGCCTAAAGCCGGCACCAAAGCCGAAAAAACAGCATCCGCAGTCTTGCTGTCACTCAAAATTTCCTCCAGAACTTGCGGCAGAATTTGCTTTGTCATTAACTTGCGCTCTTGAAGTTCACCTACAGATTTTAAACTACTAATCTTCTTCTCTGACGGATTTGTCATCAGCGTCTTCGCGGTTTGTGAAATCGCTATCAAATACAAGTTTTAAAAGTTTGGGGAAGGGAAAAGGATTTTATAGCAACCGCGCCCGACGTTTAGCACGTTCTCCAAGTCCACAAACATCACCTTTTCTTCCTTCTTCCTTCTTCCTGATGACTAATGACTGCTGACTGCTGACTACTGACTAATGACTAATGACTAATGACTAATGACTTCTTCCCTGTTTATTCAATCCTGGCTTGGCTGAAGTTAGCACCCGTATAACCGGTTGTCAGCCAAAGAATGGCTCTAGCGCCGTCGCGAAGAGCTTTTTGCACCGGTTCGGGGGTTCGCCCAGACGGAACTGCTACAGGCTTAAAACTAATCCCTCGACTGCCGAGCACGATTTCGCCGATAATCTGAGCTCGCCGCATATGATCGTCAGAAGTGATCAGATACACGCTCTCAATTCCTCTAGCTTTCAATTCATCTACCAGGGTGGTAAAATTTGTTACCGTATCCACGGCTCTGTAGTCTAAGTGCAGGCGATCGGACTTAATTCCCGCTTCTGAAAAGACCCATTGGGCGAACTCAGGATTGCTCCCAGAAGACACCCAAATCGGCAATTGAGGGTGCGATCGAGCAAATTTGGCGGCAAACACCTCTCGCTCCGTAGCCCCACCTAGAACCAACAAAGCTTGGGGTCTCTGAAATTCGCTCTTAAGCTGCTGATAGCCAAACCAAAACGCCATCAAAAGCCCTACTAGGAACCAAAAATTGGGTGAATTCCTCAAACGCCGGTAACGCCGCTTGTTTAAATTGATTCTTAACCACATCTAAACCTATAAAAACTTTATTTAGCTGACACAGGAACCATAACAAAAAATACCGCACGTACAACCCACTAACAGGAATTTAAAATTAAAATTTAAACAAGGGTCTGGGGATTTTAGATTTTGGATTTTAGATTTTAGATTGAATGTACAGCTTGTATTGGTTGCTGGAACTGGGGATTGGAGATTTGAGATTGAAGGTACAGCTTCTACTGAGGGCTTAAACTCAGGTATGAAATTTTTACTCTCTAGGACTCTTGTATTCCATCAAGTATGCGCGTGCGGGTCAACTGGTTAGCAGATATGCAAAGCAGAAGGATAAAACTTAGGGTTTACCTTTCTGCTTTTAATTGTTCTTGATTTTTAACGGGACTGGCCGGGTTCGAACCGGCGACCTAGCGCTTCAGATTTGTGTGAGTTTCCCCACTCTCCGGACTATTCCTTCACCGTAGGCTTGTAGCCTTTAGGTGGTGGCCGTATGTTTAGGAAGTGTGATAATTTTTACTTCCTAAAGCCAGTCTCTGCACCTTCCTTACCCAAACAAAGTTTAGATAAAGCTTGGCTCAAGATTACCGTATCTGCCGTCAGACTTAGGCTTCCTTGAGTTTGACCACATTCACTCCCAGAGTTTCCTCGCAGGGTGCCCGATTCTTCAGGAGGCGCTTGCTCTATCCATCTGAGCCACAGCCCCAGTTGCTGAACCGTTTCGATTATAACAGCTAATGGCGATTTTGAATTTTTTATTTGGGATTAGCGATCGCCCGCAGCAACTCTCCCGACAATGCGGGCAAAGTTTTCTGCTGCGGTGAGTTTACCGGCGCCGTAACAAGCGCGCTGTCTCCAGGCGGTAACGGGGAGGTGTCCGGGGGGAGCACTTTCGCTGAAGGACAGTTCGCTGTAATATTTCCAATTTTCCTGGACTCGCCAGCCGACTCGATCGCACAATTGAGTATAATTTCCGGCGGTACTTTCCCAAATCTGTTGTTGTACGGTGAATCCAAAGCGCCCGCTGCTGTGTTGTTGCCAAAGTTGGTCGATCGTGCGAAGGTCTGTAAGAGGACAACTGTCAATATCGGCTGCACTCAGCCAGCCTTCGTCTTCCCTGAGTGCGATTTGCAGCAAAATTTCCCAAGTATGTTCGTCTGCTTTGCGCCATTTTCCCGTTTCTAACAGCTTAGTCAGTTGGCGGTAATCCATCCCCACTTCCGAGATAGCGGGAGTTTGGTCTGGTAAGGCGCCGATTTTCTCTTCGAGTCGCAGTAAAGTGCTGGTAATGAATTCGGGATTGAGTTGTTCTAGGCGGTACAGAACCCATTCTAACTGAGATTGCAGGTACGCGCGGGCGATCGCACCTTGCTGCAATTCCTGTTGCAACTCGTCAAATCTGGCCGACCATTTTTGTTGGTGGCGGGCCGATTCCCACATTTTTTTTGCCCACTGCAATCTAACTTGTTCTTGTTTTAAATAAGTTTTGGAAAGCTTGGCTTGTGGCGGGTAGGGAGTCAAATCCCAGCCGCAAATCGAGCAAAAATCCGAGCTTTTTTCTATGTATTCAGCACCGCACACTGGACATTTATACATATTGAAGTAAATTCGGTTGCCAAGTAATTATATGACATCTGCCTAATATTTTTCCGCTTGTATTGCTAGCCCCGACATCGGACGAGCGATATCATTTAGTGTCAAATAGGTTTGTAGTGCGGACTTTAGTCCGAGCCAAAGAAGGACTAAAGTCCTCACTACGAACCTGTTTTTTTTACGTCTCTCCACCACTATAAAATAGGTTGGTAGTGCGGACTTTAGTCCGAGCCAAAGAATGAATAAAGTCCTCACTACCAACCTATTGTTCTTATTCGTGATTGACATAATTTGATATGAGGCGGCATTTATGGCGGGTGTGGGTCAGTTTTGAGATGGTAATTTTGGTCAAAAAATCTGCCACGCTTATTGAAATTATCTGCATTAACTTGGGTTAATCTTCGGTTTCTCTATCACTCTAACAAGGCAAGCGAATAGTAAACAAACTGCCCTTACCCAACTCGGATTTGGCCTCGATGGTGCCGCGGTGAGCTTCGACTATTTGGCGGCAGAGGTGCAGTCCCAAACCTGTGCTGGATTTCTTGTGAGTTCCCGAGCCAAACCTTTCAAATAACTTGGCTTGTTCTGTGGCAGAAATGCCGGCGCCGGTGTCTTGGATTTCCATGATTACCCATGCCAGCGGTTGGTTTTTGAAGCTCGTATAAGCGGGTGAATTGGCAGCTTTTAAGCGGACATCTATTGATCCGCTGTCGGTAAATTTGATCGCATTTCCGATTAAATTTGTCAGCAAGCGGTGCAGTTCCAGACGATCGCCCGGATACTTGGCAATTGGAGCACTTTCTGCACTTTCACTCAAGTCTAAATTCACCGACAAATTTTTAGCATCGGCTAGGGGAGCGAGTTCTTCGGCTACCTCATTAATAAGCTGGCGCAAGTCCACGGGAGCGAAACTGAGGGATTTGCGCCCTGCTTCGTAGCGGTAGACTTCCAGCAGCATATTTACCATCGCGATCAGGTTTTTGTTGCTGCGAACCATTGTCCCGAAAGCGTCGCGCATGGGGAGCGAGATTTCTCCCAAAGCTCCCTGCTGCATTAAGGTGAGCATGCGATCGGCTGCTACGAGGGGCGTCCGCAAGTCGTGGGCGAGTCGGGAGACAAAATCTTCGCGCTGGAGGGCGATCGAATTTCGTTCGTCTACGCTGTGTTTTAGCCGCAAGAGCGATCGCACCCTTGCCAGCAGTTCGTCCATTTCCACGGGTTTGCGGATAAAATCGTCTGCGCCCATGTCGAGTCCCTGGACTACGCTGGCGCTGTCGTGAGCCGTGATCAGCAAAATCGGGATAAAGGGCAATTCCTTATTTTGTCGCATTCGCTGGGTGACTTCGTAACCGTCCATTCCCGGCATCATTACGTCTAGCAATACCAAATCGGGGGCTGACTTGTCGATTTGGCTCAGGGCCGAAAAGCCGTTCTCGGCCGTGCTAATTTCGTAACCTTCTTCTTCCAGGATTGTCTGCACTAACAAAACATTATCTGGTGCGTCATCTACCACCAGAATGCGATCGGCTTTTGTGGCATTCGGAACAGATAAATAGTTCATTTAATTGTTGGCATGGAAATTAATACTAACTTTAATCTGGCATCCGATTTATGTTTTCACATTTTTCCACTTCTTAACTCTGTCATAAGGAAGATCTAGCAGAAGGAAGAAGTCCGATGGAAGTCGGAAGAAGGAAGAGGCAATAATAACTCATGTTTGGGCCCTCAAGAATGTCCTCACCGTCTTAGGGGTTGCTCTCTCAAAACTTTATCCAATCTTTTTACTTTTTGGCACTCGAATGTGATATAATCTACTACTTTGTTGTCATAGTATGCACGCCGTCCCAATCCTCAGGCGGGGGTAATTCCAAGTAGCTGAGGGATCGCTCGATCTGAACTTCCACAGGTCGATCGCTCGGTCGCATAGCTAAAGCCGCCTCAAAATAATTAATAGCTTGCTGAAAATTTCTAGCAATATAAGCATGGCGGCCGTTATTGTAAAGTTCCAAAAACCGAACGGTTTCCGCGTCGAGGGGCTCGGAACTAATTTGCAACAACTCGTAAATCCCGACCGGCTGATTTTTGCCCTTAACCCGCACCTTGTCCAACTCTCGCACCCAAATCCGTTCGCGGCACAAATTGTAGGTAAATTCGCTCAAAATTATATCGCAGCCGTACTCCTTTGTAAGCTGTTCCAAGCGGGAACTCAAATTCACCGCATCTCCGATTACGGTGTAATCCATCCGCTTTTGGGAACCAATATTTCCCGAAACCACCTCTCCAGAACTAATCCCAATTCCGAAGCGAAACGGATCGGCGCCTGGGCGAGAATCATTAAACTCTTTCAAACGCCGGCGCATATCTAAAGCCGACTGCACCGCCATCCAACCGTGACTTTCCGGGGGATTGAACGGCAGGGGCGCGCCGAATACGGCCATTAAAGCATCGCCGATAAACTTGTCTAAGGTGCCTTCGCAGTGGGAAACGGCTTCCACCATCGTCTCAAAATACTGGTTCAGTAGGGCCACAACTTCCGATGCTCCCAGATTTTCGGTCAGGGTGGTGTAGCCGCGAATGTCGGAAAATAAAATAGTAACTTCTTTGCGTTCGCCCACCATCAGGGAGCCTTCGCCCAAGGCCATGATTTTATCTACGACTCCGGGAGTCATGTAGCGAGACATTGTGGTTTTCATCCGCTTTTCGCGGCTGATGTCTTCGAGTACCACTAAACCGCCGCGCACGCCGCCTTCTGGATTGATCAGCGGGTTGACAGTTAAATTCAAACTGCGTTCAATTAATTTAATTCCAGAGCTGGAGATGGGCAGGGGACAATAAGGATGGTACAAGGCAGAATTGGGCAGCGAAAATAGAGATTGGGAATTAGCTAATTCTGCCTGCGCTACTTCCTCAGTCCAGGCGTTGTTTTCGCCCCAAGCGTAATACAAATTGGGGTCATTGGGATCGGGCACGGCCAAAATGTAACTTTCTGTTTCTGCTTCTGTTTCTGTTTGTGCACAACCACCCAGCGTTGTTTCCACCAACAGTCCCACAGTTAAATTTTGTTCGGGAACGTAAGATCTGGCAGCCTTGTGGAGACTGTCTTCGACTCGAAATTTCAAATTTTCGATCGGCACAACTTCCCAAACATAGCGATCGATCAGTTTATCTTCCCAAATCCGGAGATTGTGTTTGCTTTTATCTTGATTTACCGGACAGCCCAACAATTCCAGCGCGGCTTCGTTAATCGTGACAATCCGTCCCTGCAAATCGGTGGAAATGACTGCATCTGAAAGACTTTGCAGCATATCTTTTTGATACTGCTTTTCCACCATCACGTTCTGAAACAGTTGAGAATTTTGCAGCGCCATTCCCGCTTGGGAATTAAATGCTCGCAAAAACTCTTCGTCGGAAGTAGTGAAAGTGCCTTGATTTTTATTAATTAGCTGAGTCACCCCGATCAGCTCACCTTTAGCGTTATGCACCGGCATACACAAGACAGTGCGAGTGCGGTATCCCGTGTGCTGGTCTGTAGATGGGTCAAAGCGGGGATCGTCGTAAGCATCTGTAATATTTAGAGTTTGACCGGTCGAAGCTACGTAACCTGCAATTCCCTTATTAGCAGGAATGCGGATTTCGACCATTGTTTTGCCGTCGGCCTTGGCAACTTTTGTCCAGAGTTCGTTGGCTTCCCGATTTAATAAAAATAGCGTGCTGCGATCGGCTTGCATCAAGTCCCGAGCTTGATCCATGACGGAGCGCAAAGTTGTTTCCAAGTCAAGACTTTGACCCAAAGTTGTGGTTGCTCTCAAAAGTGCGGCAACCCCTCGCTGGTTGCGGGCCACGACGTAGAAAGATTGACAGCTTTCGAGAATAATCCCGATCGAATCTGCAAAAGCCTGAAACTGCTGTTCGTCTTCCTCGGTAAACGGGACATTGCCAGCTTTATTTAAGAGTCTCACCACCGCTACGGGTTCGTGCTGGCTCTTGCTGCTAAAAATCGGCATGCAGAGGATGGTCTCAACTTGGTAGTTCGGCGGTTCGTCTACTTCGGCATTAAAATGCTCGTGTTCTCTACCATGCGCGACATTGAGCGATTTTCCAGTAGTTGCTACGTAGCCTAAAATGCCTGCATCCATCGGCAAGCGAATTTCTATATCTTCGCCCGTGAGTCCATCAACTGTTTTGTGCCACAGTTGATTTTTGTTGGCATCTACCAAAAAAATTGTTGTCCGGTCTGCTTGCAGAATTTGACCAATTTTGACAGTGAAGGCATCTAACAGTTGCTCTAAGAGAGTTTCGAGCGCTTCATTGTTAATCAGGTCCATCGCCCGGATAAATTGCTGAAATTCAGCCGTTACAAAGTCCAGCAGGCACACTAATTCAGTAACTGGCAGGCTCTTAACACGGGAGGTCAATGCCCCCATAAAATTAACTTGAGTCAGTGTAGCCAGAACGCTACCAGCATTGGAGAATGTCATGATTAACTGCTTGCTCAGAGGGGTAGATTGACCGGCTGGTCGATCGCGGTGCTAGATGCTGCGGTGCAAACTGTTTAAGTTGTTTGCTTTTCAACTCAGCATTCGATTGTCGCTTCGATCAATAATGGCTTCATTGTTTGGCGGATTAAAGTTCAGTTTGCTTGTTACAGATGCTCGATCTTTTTTTGTTACAACCTGGATACTGATGAGGGTTCGCCAGTTAAAGTTGAAATTGACTTGTGAACCCTGCCAGTCTGAAAATTAGCTAGCAGGCTGTCGATCGCGGGCAATGTAGATTTGACACTCTGTGCTCGGCTGCTGCGCGGTGTAAATGTTTTAGCGCGATCGGCGACCGGTATTTGGTCTGGTGAAGGGCGCTCGTCTCCCCACCCGCGAAGCCTTCCAAAGCTACTCATGGTTTAATAGTAAACGCAACAGATACATTTCACCCGCCACAAGCTGCTAATCAACCTCTACTGTATATAGCACAGCCTGGGGAGCTTACGTCCACCCTGGATGCGGAGGTATCTCTCAAAGCCTTTAACACAATGTTAAAAGCGCTATTGAAATGTGGATGTCTCCACATTTGTGTATCTACACCAACGTCACCAACGATCGACACATCCATAGATGGTTGATGTTTCAACCCTTGTTTAAAACGGTATGCAGTTGATCTTTCCCTGATATTTTACCGTGTTTTGTTAGGACATTCCACCAACTCAACTACTTTACCAATACAGCAGGATAGCTACGGCGATCTGAGCACCAAAAAAGTTCGATCGATCTTTGAGGACATCCCTCCTCGCCAGAAACTGCCTCGCGAGGGCAGCTAAGCTGTCGGTAATCTTTGACCCAGATTCGCCACCCTCAACTGTCACAATCGGTTTTTACTTATTTTTATCGACCTATTAAGCTATAAATTATACTTGTATGCCGTATTTTGGCGGATATCAATTGGAAAAAGGCATAATTTATCACTTAAAAAATCGATTTCTCTAAGTAATTATACTGTGTGACACCCTAGGGTGCGGAATCTAGGGTTTAAAAGCGCCACAGCTTTTGAAAATTAAGCGGCAGAGGCCATGGACTGGGCAAATACGACTGATTGATAGTAGCGCCGCAGTTGTGCGGTGGCGGCGGCCCAACCCCAGCGTTCGGCTTCAGAGCGAGCGTTTTGGCGGAGGGTTTCCCGTTCTTCGGGATTCGCAAACAGGCGCTGGGTGGCAGCCACTGCTCCGGCTTCATCGGTGGGGTCAAATAAATAGCCGTTAACACCGTCTGTGACAATATCGGGAATTCCGCCACTGCGAGCCGCCACTACGGGCGTCCCCGCAGCCATAGCTTCTAGGAGCACTAAGCCCAGGGTTTCGGTACGGGAGGGAAAAATGAAGGCATCAGCAGATGCGTAAGCAGAAGCCAATTCTTGCCCCTTGAGGTAGCCAACAAAATTTGTGGGGGTGCCGGCAAAATATTGTTCGAGGTTTTGCCGGTGGGGGCCGTCTCCGACTAGGGCGAGGCGGGCGCCGGGAATGGCTGCGAGGACTGGTTTAATGGATTCGATTTCTTTTTCGGCACCGAGGCGGCCGACGTAGAGGAGTAAGGGGCTATCTGGGTTATTTTCAGAAAGGCGCGATCGCATTTCTCGACTCGCCAATTCGGGGACAAACATTTCAGTATCAACACCCCGCTGCCACAAGTCTACGCGATCGATGCCATGAGTTCTCAACTCATCCACCATGGCTGTAGAAGTGCAGAGATTTAATTCAGCTTGATTGTGCGCCCCTTTGAGCAATTCCCACAGCAAAGGTTCGAGCATTCCAAAACCGTAATGGTGCAAGTATTTAGGTAAATGCGTGTGGTAAGAAGCCAAAATTGGAATATTAAACTTTTTGCCGTAATATATCCCGCCCAATCCCAAAATAGCGGGATTGACAACATGAATAAGATCCGGTTTAAACTTCTGTAATTGTTGACCTATAGCCGGACTGGGCAGTGCCATTTTCAGTTCCGGGTACATGGGCAAAGGCAAACCCTCAACACCGTAAACTCGGGCACCTTTGTATTCTGTAATTCCGTAATCTGGAGAAAATATCAGAACTTGTTCGCCCGATCGCTGCAAGTGATCTACAGTGTGAATCAGGCGAGTGACAATGCCGTCTATTTTCGGCCAAAATGTTTCAGTGAACAGAGCAATTTTCATAAAACGAAGGAAGTTCGGCAACGGATTCTGTAACGGATGTAACGGATGTAGGATGAAGGCGCTTCGGCTTCCCTCAGCCTAAAAAGAGGGAAGAGGGAAGAAGGCTTTAGTTATTCTTTATATATTGTTGGCGAAATCGCTACTCCCAGTCTTTGGCAAATGTCGGGGTTAGTAACAGGATACACTGTCTCACGGGGAGTGAGTAATTGCGGGCGGTCGTCTCCTTTATATTCGTGTTGCTGTCGCACGAATTGGGAAATATCTTCGATATTCACAATCCATTCTCGCGCGTAATTTGCCAAAAAACTGCCGCGCAAGCCTAGTTGAATTGCCCGCCGTTCCAGTTTCGCGCCACTGGGATGGTGGTCTGGATCCCATTGCAGGCGTACCAATGAATTTTTAACAGCTTGTTTCCATTGTTTTTCGCTTCCGTACACTTGTGAAACGAAATTGGAATGAACGGCCGATGCTAAAATTTCGTCAAAGGCGGAACGTTTTAGCCAAATAGCCAAAATTATTTCTTGTCCGGGTTTTGTTCCCCATTCCGATCGATACATCATCCAGAGAAAGTTCGGCTTAATCCAACTCATGCGATTCAGGCTGAATTCACCGCCGAAATAACCATTCTCTGCTGCAAAAAGCCCGATCGCCGGACGGTAAGCTTGATAGACAACAACAGTATCATCGTCAAATTGTGCTAAAATGTGCCGACCTGTATTCGGCCACCGAATTTTTTGGTTTAAGTAAGATTCTGTCAGCAGCTTCATCTTAGTTAACTGCCATCGAGAGGTTTCTGGGGCAAGATGCAAATTCCCTGAATGCCAATTGATACAATTATCCCACCTAAAAGCAATCCTACACCTTCTGCAAAGCAGTTAATTCTGTGAATTTCCTGTGCTGTTTTGGCAATTAAGATTTCCTTGGACGTAGCAGAAGGCGATGCGCTAACTCGACGGTAATTTTGATAACTCGCCGTTAGTGCAGCCCATTCCGGTACTAAATAATAAGCACAAACTGCACTTGCACAAAATCCCGGCAGAACAACTAAAAGCAACTGAATCAAAATTCTACTTTTCACGGTATTTATTCCCAAACAAGCCGACAGTCAAAACCAGATAAGATTTTTTAAATTAACCGCAGAGGACACAGAGGACACAGAGTAAAAAAACAAAAAGATAGATATATATCCATTCAGAACAAGCTTTCCCTTCCTGTTCTCTTGCTTTCTTTTCTCTTGCTTCGCGCCCTTCGCGCCTTCGCGGTTCGTCCAAAAAAATCTTGCAGCTTGTACCCAAAATTACCTGCGCCAAGAAACCTTCGGCAAAATCTGGTTCTTATCTACGCGGTGCTGATATTTTGTGGCAAAATTCAGCAGAGAATCTAGCAGGGAATCTGAGAGGTAGTGCGGCTGCAAGCCGAGACCTAATAAACTGGTGTTTTTGGCATTGAAATAATGTTCTTCTTTCTCGACTCTGGGATTTTCGAGATGGTTAATTTCTACTTTTAATCCCATTGCCATGCCTGCTTTTTGCACCAATGAGGCTAAGTCGCCGACGCTGAATTGTTCGGTGAATTGGTTGAAGACTCGGAATTGTCCTGCTTCGGCGGGGTTGGCGATCGCCAATTCGACGCATCGCACGGTATCCCGAATGTCTAAGAAGGTGCGGGTTTGTCCGCCTGTGCCGTAAACTGTCAGGGGATGACCGATCGCAGCTTGGATGCAAAATCTGTTTAATGCTGTTCCGAATACTCCGTCGTAGTCCAAACGGTTGATCAACAGTTCGTCCATGCCGGTTTCTTCTGTGAGCACGCCGTAGACTACGCCCTGATTTAAGTCGGTGGCCCTCAAACCCCAGATTTTGCAAGCAAAATGGATGTTGTGGGAGTCGTGGACTTTTGACAGGTGATAGAAACTGCCCGGTTGTTTGGGATAGGGTAGTGTATCTTTCCGGCCGTTGTGTTCGATCGTCAGATAGCCTTCTTCAATGTCAATATTCGGGGTGCCGTATTCGCCCATTGTCCCCAATTTGACTAGGTGACAGTCGGGGAAGTCTTCGCGGATGGCGTACAGCAGGTTGAGTGTCCCGACGACGTTATTGACTTGGGTGAGGACTGCGTGTTCGCGATCGATCATGGAGAAGGGGGCCGATCGCTGTTCGCCGAAATGGACGATCGCTTGGGGTGCAAATTTTCTCATACTTTTGCTGAGAAAATCGTAGTTGGTGATGTCACCGACGAACAAGTCGATCGACTTACCCGTTAAATCTTGCCATCGCTGGAGTCGTTGCTGAATCGGTGCAATGGGAGTGAGGGTGTCGCTGCACAGTTCCAGATCCCAGTGCCGCCGCACGAAGCTGTCGAGGATGCCAACTTCGTGACCTTTGTTAGAAAGGTAGAGCGCGGTTGCCCAACCGCAATAGCCATCGCCACCAATAACCAGGACTTTCATAAAACAACGGTGAATCTTGCTTGCCAATACTGCGTTAATGTACCAGGTATTGGTGCATTCTGAACCTTTAATCAACCCGGTTGTTTCCCAAATCCCGACTAGATTTTGCTGTTAAACCGGAATTTCGTCGGCGAAACTGGCCCAGCGGGTGAATTCAAAGGGCCCAGCGAGGGCTCCCCAGACGTGGGCGTCGGTTTCGGGGTCGCGCCCGCGATCGTGGCTGATAAATTTGTCACCATCAATCTCGAATTCGCTATCCAGATAGGTTTGTTTGCCATTTCTGACCACGGCACAGCCTTTTCCGGGTTCGACAGACCCTTTGAAGCTGTTACCCGTCCAGTGCGTAAAAAAGGTGCATCCCGGGAGGAGTGTCAGTTGTTCGGTTTTGATTTCTTGCAGCCGTTGGGGTTGGCGGGATGCGCCGTAGAATTGCGCTTCGTTTTCTATGGCATAATTTTCGATGTCGATGCGATCGCCCGCCGGGACTAATTTTAAAACTCGAACTCGGTACGGTACGTGCAGTTCGATATCATAGGCTTGTTCTAGGTACAAGCTCATCCCGCCCAGAAGTTCCACGGGTAAAGGTCTCATGCAGACGCGGATGTGGGCGAAGAATGGCGGATTTTCAAAGGCTTGGGGTTGGTTGCTGAAGTCGGCCGCCATCCAGCGGGCGAGGGTAACAATATCGGTGGAATGAGTCATTTCGATTTTCGATTTTAGATTTTGGATTTTAGATTGGGGGGAGTAGAAGTTATTTTAGGGGAAATTAAGGTGCGATCGGGCTTTTGAACCCCGACTTCTTTAAAAAGTCCGGGCTCTGCGTCTTCTGTTTTTTTCAGGCTGCCTTACTGAACAGAAAATCATGAAACTACAACCAGTCGAATCCAGCATGATAAAAGCTGTGGGTTATGACGATACCGAGTCTACCCTAGAAGTTCTTTTCGATAGCGGCAAAACCTATCTCTACTTTGAAGTCCCGAATCATGTCTATTCAGAATTAATGGAATCTGACTCTAAAGGTAGTTACATGAGAGATTGTGTGATTGACTGTTATCCGTACCAACAGGTAAAGAAACGGCGGCGGTAAGTACCCCATTAATCTAGGCGTTTTGAAGAGATAATTTGGATTTTGCGATCGCACTCTCACCCAGATTTTTTCTTGCTGGAGGCGAGAGGAACAATTGGAATTGCTGGATACTCACCCTTTGTTTACCAGAAAGAATTAGTTGAAAGCCTCTCACGAGTGAGGGAGAAATTAAAATCAGACTATTCATTACTCCAATCCTCTTCCTTCTAGGTAGAGGTCGCTCTCCACAGGTCAACTGTCAACTGTCAACTGTCAACTGTTGAACAGTCGGTGTCCCAAAGGCGATCGCCCGTTTCCCAATTACAAAAATCCCGGTGCATTTTTAAGCATTGTCATTACCCACATTTTTCATTTTTCGTTTACCTGCTAGCCCGCCGTAGGTTCAAACCTACGGCTAATAGCGTAAGTCGGTTAAAACTGAGATCTTGCACCATTCTCAATTAGCCTTTCACGGGCGGGCGGGACGCCCACCCCACAAGAAAATTCATTCTTTGTGGAACGGGCTTTGAGCAGCGTTGCTGACAATGATGCAAGATGTGAGTTAAAACCGACTAAAAGAACCAAAAACTTAGTCGGTTTCAACCGACTTACGCTATTAGCCAGGGACTTCAGTCCCTGGCGGAATAACGGCGCAGTCAGGGTTTCAGGAAATTTGGGTAATGACAAGATTTTTAAGCCCATTCTACTTTCAACTTGACATCTATATTCGAGTCCATCTCTGGCCCCAGTCAACCCAGATACTTTATAGGAATCTCGATCGCAAAAATAGTCCCGCTGCTGACAGTCGAACCACAGGTTAATTTACCCCCATGTTTTTTGATAATAGCATAGCTGACAGATAAACCTAAACCTGTACCGCTCCCCACTGGTTTAGTTGTAAAAAATGGCTCGAATATGCGTTTTTGAATATGGGTAGGAATCCCACTACCATTATCAGCGATCGC
The DNA here is from genome assembly GCA_004293365.1 of Oscillatoriales cyanobacterium. Taxonomy (GTDB): domain Bacteria; phylum Cyanobacteriota; class Cyanobacteriia; order Cyanobacteriales; family Microcoleaceae; genus Microcoleus. Next base: position 14,384 of record RDYN01000080.1, read on the forward strand.
AATTCTTACCCACTCTTTTTTTATCACTTCAGTTTGAATCTTAATCGAAGGATTATTTTGAGTTTTACTAACTTGTTTGAGAGCATCAAGAGCATTACTAATAATACTGAGAAATACCTGATTCATCTCACTCGCATAACAGGTAACACGAGGCAGGTTGCCATACTCTTTAATAACTTGTACCTCGGGCAGATTATCACTTTCTTGGAAGCGGTTTTGTAAAATTAGTAAAGTGCTTTCAAGTCCGGCGTGTAAATCTACAGATTTCATGTCTGCTTCGTCCAAGCGAGAGAAATTACGCAAACTCAAGATAATTTGCTTGATTCGTTCGCTTCCGGCTTTCATGGATTGCAGAATCTTAGTTAAATCTTCCCTGATAAATTCTAACTCAATTTCCTCAATATTTGCTTTAATTGCTGAGCTTTTATCTGGATATTCTTGCTGATAAAGTTCCAGCAAGTTCAGCAAAGCTTTGACATAATTTTCGGTGGGCTGAAGATTGCTATGAATAAAAGTAACTGGGTTGTTAATTTCGTGTGCTATTCCCGCTACGAGTTGACCGACGGCGGACATTTTCTCGCTCTGAATTAGTTGTGCTTGGGTTTGTTGTAAATTTTTCAATGCTTGCTCTAAATCAACAGCTTTTTGGCTTAACTCTTCAGTTTTTCGCTCTACTTCCGCTTCCAAGGTTTGAGAGTAGTTCTCTACTTGTTGATACAAACGGGCGTTTTCAATGGATATAGCCGCTTGAGCAGTAACGATTTGGAGGGTTTCGACGCGCTCGCTTGTAAACGCTCCCACTGTTAGATTATTTTCTAAATACAAAATCGCGATTAATTTTCCCCGCTTGCTAATCGGAATACATAAAGCTGATTTAGGCTGGTGGGTTATGATATAGCGATCGCCTGCAAATTGAGCCGAAGCACTCAAGTTATCACAAACCGCCGTTGTTTGACTTCTGGCTACAGAATAAATCAAACTTTGGGGTAATTCTTGACATTCAGCTAAAGGAATGTGCCTCTTTTCGGTATGGTTTTGAGCCGATGAAGCCACTACTAACCATTTTGCATCTCGATCGATCGCTAAAATTCCGGTTTCCGCTCCCGCATGGGCGATCGCAATTTGCATCAAAGTGGCCAATAGTTTCTCTAATTCAATTTCCTGTGAAATAGCTTGTGCTGCTTTCATCACCGCCGGAAAATCCAGCCATAAATTCTGGCTGTTGCTGCTACTGACGCTCGTTACGCTTCTCATGAGGGTAGGAGAGATTGTTCCCTCAGATATGATAGCTCGCTTAGTCGGTTGGAGAATAGCCCCTAGTAGTTGGGGATAGTGTTGTTCTAAATAAACAACTTTCGCCTTCGCACCCCATCGGGTGTAACAGTAGTATGCTTCCTGCATATATCCAGAAGCAACTTTTTCTTTTCCCCAGTCCAGATAAAATTTAGCCGCTAGTTCATTAGCTAACGCTTCTTCTTGGATATATTCGTTTTCTTTGGCTCCGGAAATTGCGCGATCGTACCAATCTCCAGCTTCATATTTATTGCCGAAAACTCGGAATTTTTCTGCCTCTACTAAGTCAACCTTATGTTGGTGATTCATCGGTGCATGGTGCGCCCATTGAGCCAGAGTAGTTTGATGGGTTTCCAGCAGAGTGAGAGTGTTAGTTTGCTCCATTTCTGACTGCGTAGAAAATAGTGCCAAGTAGCTTAACCCGGCATAGAAATGGAAAATCGGAGTATGAATCATTGCTGCCACTACCATCAAATATGCCTTAGCTTGGGCAATGTAGTCTAGGGCGTTGGCGTAGTTGCCAAAGAGATAGGCAAGCATCAGTTTGTATATATAGACAAAAGCGAGTGCTGGAAACTCCTTATTCTGATGGTGCTTGGGAATCATGACCGTTTCATCGTAGGTCTGGCCGATTAATAAATCTGGTTGATGGACAAGTCCTATCAAATTCTGTACCATCTGTTGTCTCATCTTCACATAAGCCAGAGGCAAATATTGCTTAACTTGAGCTAAGACAACACAGTAATTTTCTATTTCTGATTCCCAATCATATAAATCCATTCCAGCGAAGAAACTATCATCAAAATAAACATTAATATTGTAGCCAGCATTTAGGAAATCACCAGTTTCCATTCCAGCCAGATAGCCCTCTTTTGCCGTTAGAATTACTGCCCTTAGTTCTTCTTGACGATGCTGGGTAAAACAGCAAAACCAAAGTAAAGCTATGGACTTAAATTCCCCCACATTCAACCGATTGAGTACGCTCAGTGCCACTCGACCAAAGCGATAGCCTTTTTCTACTTCTCCCAAAAAGACAGACAGCACCATGCCATAACTTGCATACCCGATTGTTGATGCGGGTGCATTTCCCAATTGGAGCGATAGACTGACCATTGTGGCGCAAAGCACAGGCAACAAGGCAGAATTTACCATAAAAATGGGTAAAAATAACATTGCTAACAGTTGCATAGCCGCAATTGTCCGAGGATCGCTCATTACGGGAAGGTCAACCAGTTCCTCAATCTGTTTGTCCTCCAGTTGACTGGCAAGGTTTTGTAGTGCAATGCGTGTCAAGGCTTCGTCATTTTCAGAGGGAAGTTCAATCCCCAATTGTTCTAGGGCGATTCTGCCTACTGCGATCGCTTCTAACATCTGATTCTGAGTTGTCAGTGCGTTGATTTGAATCTCATATATTTTTACTTTATCTAGTATTGTTTTAGCCGATCGCCAAACCAGATTTGCCATTTCTTCCATGCCATCAAAATCAGCATTCAAATAGGCAGTTTCCGCCGCAGCCACATAAAGATTAAGGGTTAATTCATACTGAGTTTGCCAACAATCTGCGGTTAGCAACTCCCGCCCTATTTTTACAAAAGTTCTGGCGGCTGAGTATGCTGTAGAATTTCGGGCTTTCTGTCCGGCAGCTAAGTTAAGTCTGGCTAAGGCTTCTCGTTCTTGGGCTCGCTCAATTAACCCCATTCCTAAATTTAAATGCCCGACAATATCAAACAGCTTTTCCTCTTTTTCTATGTCTGATAAGTTTTGTTGGAGCAGTTGACCGATTTTGAGATGAGTTGCCTGTTTTTGAGCTGAAGGAATGAGGGAATAGGCGGCTTGTTGAACGCGATCGTGCAAAAATCTGTAGCTAGCAATTTGTTTATTAGCATTTTCCTCTTCTGGGTTTAAGTTATCATTGCATTCTACTTGATAAAACTTATAAACATTACTAATCGGCAAAATAAAACCATCCTGCAATGCTCTCCATAAAACCGTCGCAGTCTCTATTTCCGATTGCTGTGAAACTATTGCCAAAGTATGCAAATCGAACTGCGCCCCAATACAAGCAGCCAACTTTAAGACATCCTGAGTTGGGATTGGTAATTTCTGCAATTGCCGCGCCATGAATTCAACTACATCATCAGTAATTGCCAAGGCGTTGATTTGGGCAATATCGCACTGCCAATGCTGGATATCCCAATTAAAACTAATTAACTTGTCATCGTGTAAAGCTTTGAGAAACTGAGTGGCAAAGAAAGGATTTCCCTGAGTTTTTTGAAAGATTAATTTTGTCAAAGGCTGGGCTAGGGATAATTCACAATTCAGCGTATCTGCTACCAAAAAATTAATATCCGATTCCCTTAACGGTGGGAGAGTAATTGTATTAACCGTTGCTCCCGTTTTGACAATTTCATCTACTGTTAAAATGAATGGATGGACAGGTGAAACTTCACGATCTCGATAAGCACCTAATATCAATAGATGTCCTGTATCTTGTTGCATCAATAATTTCAGCAAATTCAATGATGCAGAATCAGCCCATTGCCAGTCATCCAGAAACATCACTAAGGGATGTTCTTTACTGGTAAAGAGTTGCACAAATTTTTGAAATAATAAATTAAAGCGATTTTGGGCAGCAGTTCCTGATAATTCTAAGGCTGGCGGCTGTTTGCCAATTATGTTTTCTAGCTCGGGAATTACATTAATTAAGACTTGCCCGCTGTCTCCTACTGCTTTGAGAATATTGGCTTTCCAGGTTTGCAATTGCTCATCTGGCTCTGATAATATTTGTCCTATTAGATCGCGAAAAGCTTGCACGAAAGCCCAAAAGGGGATATTGCGTTGAAATTGGTCATATTTGCCTTTAATAAAATAGCCGCGCTGCCTGACAATAGGTTTATGTACTTCATTTATCACTGCGGTTTTCCCAATTCCAGAAAAACCTGCTACTAACATCATTTCTGCTGTGCCCTGGGCGACGCGATCGAAGGAATTTAATAGTTGATTAACTTCGGCTTCTCTTCCGTAGAGTTTTTCGGGAATTAGGAAGCGATCGCTAATATCTCGCTTTCCTATTTCAAAAGGCTCTATTGTGCCTGTAGTTTGCAGTTGAGATAGACAGATTTCTAAATCGTGCTTAATTCCCAAGGCACTCTGATAACGATTTTCGGCATTTTTTGCGATCAGTTTACTGACAATTTCTGACAATATTAGGGGAATTTCTGAATTAATTTGATGGATGGGAATCGGCTGTTTCGCCAGGTGACAGTGTACCACTTCTATTGCATCTTCCGAGCTAAATGGTAATGTTCCCGTCAATAATTCATAAAATGTAATTCCCAGAGAATAAAAGTCACTTCGATAATCTATGCCTCGATTCATTCGACCAGTTTGTTCGGGAGAAAGATAGGCTAATGTGCCTTCTAAATCATTAGTATTCTGAATCTGTTGGGTTTCTTTTGGTAGGAGAGAAGCAATACTAAAATCAATTAATTTGACTTCTTTTGTTTCTGGATCGATGAGAATGTTGGCGGGTTTTATATCTTTGTGGATGACTCGATTTTGGTAGAGATAGTGCAGGATTTCTGTGAGTTTAAGGGATATTATGAAAAAATCCCCTAAAGGTAAATATTTATATTGGGGATTTTCATTGGTGGCTGTTGGGAGATAATCTGATAGGGAAATTCCACCAAAGTCTTCCATGACTAAGGCATAGCCATTGCGATTAACTTCTAGGGTTAAGGGTTTGATAATACTAGGAAAGTCGAGATTTTTGGCAATGGTATATTGGTTGCGGAATTGAACGAGTTCGTTAAAGTTTGGGTATTCGTTGCGGAGTAATTTGATGGCGACGGGTTGTCGATCGCTGGTACGGATACCTCGATAGACAAGGGTGCGCCTACCTGAGTATAATTGCTGTGTGATTTGATACCCTGGTAGGTTGGCGATCGTATTCATAATTGGTTAAGCTAATCCTAAGTTATTTTGTATTGCTGTCCAATTATTTTTTTGATAATAAGTTGTACAGAAGCTCGATAATAGCTAATTGCTTTTCCCATATTATCAAAGCGCTTGTTAAACCGCCCGCTTCGCAAGAATTGTGACCTTTGTTAAGTAGGTGCAGATGTTTAAACATAACTTACGCAACTATGGCTGAGTACGGAAAAACTGGCGACTAATCCCTGTAGCTGGTCTGGTTTGACTTCCAAGTAGCGTCGCTTCGCTGTTATTTAATTTGAGCGATCGCTTGAGGGCCAACATAGTTGGATATTCTAATTAATTTAGATGCCTGGGTGAGAGTTTTTACCATAACTTGTTGCAACGGATAGGTTTAAGTAAATTTAGTAAAATATTTGATTGTCGGAGTCTTGCTCTTTTGATTCGCAACAACTTCTAGCCCTACTTTTGTTTCATTTTCCCAAATTATTTTAGGTCTGTTGCTGGGCGCTCTCGAAGTATCTTCGGGGTTAGATTCATTAGTATTGGTCAGGGAATTGTCAGTCAGCCAAGAGTCTAATTAAGCTATAGCGGTTCTCAAGCGTGGTGAGGTATGCTTGCGTGCCCACGGAGGCCTAGGCCCTATGCCCTATGCCCAGTCGTCCGCGAATATGAGATCTCGAAAGGCTATAGTTTTAGTCTCAGGTTATATCGACCGAAGCATTTGCGCGCTAAATCTGCCGATTTAATCAGAGATTTTTTGGGGCGCAAAGACTTCGCCCGATCAATACTTTTACCAGAGGTTTAACGGTCTGAGTTCTAAGTCACAAAGCAGGCGAACTAGATGAGTTTGACAGCCCGCAGACCAAACATCAGCACTGTTGCCAAGCCGACCATGCCGCCGAAAATTCCAAAATAAGCTATTGCTCCGGTAAGACTCATTGCAATTTCTCCAAAATAATCAATAAAAAGACCTATAAGAACTATAATCTAAAATCTAATATCTAAAGTAGATAAATATGCAATCGATAATTAAAGTTGACTTGGGCCCACAATCTTACAATATTTGCGTGCGATCCCCTACGGGGGCTACGCCAACGGGCGGCTTAGACGAACTCGGCAGTCTGATGGGCGATCTAAGTTTGGGCAAAAAAGTTCTTTTGGTCTCAAATCAGTCGATTTTTCGGCACTACGGCGAAAGAGCAACCGCAGCCCTCGAATCGGCCGGTCTGGAAGTCAGTACCTGCATTTTACCACCGGGCGAACAATACAAAACTTTAAATTCGATCCAGAAGATTTACAATGCGGCTTTGGCTAACCGTTTGGAACGTTCCTCGACAATGGTGGCTTTGGGCGGCGGGGTGGTTGGCGATATGACGGGTTTTGCGGCGGCGACTTGGCTGCGCGGAATTAATGTGGTGCAGGTTCCGACTTCGCTGCTGGCGATGGTTGATGCTTCTATTGGCGGCAAAACGGGGGTAAATCATCCTGAAGGGAAGAATTTAATCGGGGCTTTTCATCAGCCGCGTTTGGTGTTGATTGACCCGGATGTTCTCAAAACTCTGCCGGCGCGGGAGTTTCGTTCGGCGATGGCGGAAGTCATCAAGTATGGGGTGATTTGGGATGCTGAGTTGTTCGGGAAGTTGGAGAATTGCAAGCGTTTGGATCAAATGCGCTATGTGAAGGGGGATTTGTTGGCGGAAATTTTGAGCAGGTCTTGCCAAGCTAAGGCTGATGTGGTAACCAAGGATGAGAAGGAGTCGGGTTTGCGGGCGATTTTGAATTACGGTCACACGATCGGTCATGCTGTAGAAAGTTTGACGAATTACAAGGTAATCAATCACGGGGAAGGGGTGGCAATCGGTATGGCTGCATCCAGCCGGTTGGCTGTGGAGCTGGGAATGTGGGATGCTGAGTGCGATCGCCGCCAATCTGCTTTAATTGCTAAGGCGGCTTTACCTGCGAAATTGCCTGCTGGTGTTGATGTTGAGGAGATTTTGAAGACTTTGCAACTGGATAAGAAGGTGCAGGATGGCAAGGTGCGGTTTGTGCTGCCGGTGCGCTTGGGGGAGGCTGCTGTGAGCGATCGCGTGGATGGAGATGTGATTTTACAAGTTTTGAGGGAAATGCTTTAGATTGAGGCTTCGGGGCGTGTTTAACCGCCGTTGAAGGCTGATTGATGCCGATCGCCCCCTCTTTTTTTTCTGTGAATGTTCGATCTGCTCTCGCTCTCATATCCGCTGGGATGACCATAATTAAGATTGGTTTGTAGTGAGGACTTTAGTCCTTCTTAATTGCGGACTAAAGTCCTCACTACAAACCTTTTTTGTTTTAGGTATATCGAACATAATATGAATTTAAGATCCGCTGGACTGTGAATTCATTTCCTCCAAAATTTTATCTACTCTAGTAGCGGCTTGAGTTCTGCCCTGCTTGATAAATAACTCCTTAGCTTTTTTGAGACTGGCTACAGCCTCCGCTTGGTCTTCCTTTGCTCCTTGCTGGTACAAACCGACTCCTAAATTATTTAAAGCATCGGGATATCGATCGTTAATTTTAACGGCTTGTCTCCACAGCACGATCGCCTCGGACAACTTTCCTTGACTTGCCATAGCCACGCCCAAATCGTTGTGAGCTTTGGCGTGTTGGGGGTTGACTTCAATTGCTTTTTGGAATTGAGCCATCGCATCGCTCATTTTACCTTGTCCCGACAGCAGACTTCCCAACTTATAATAAGCATCGGCTTGTTTGGGATAGCGAGCGATTAGTTGCCGGTACAAAACTTCGGCATTGACCAGATTTCCTTGACCGTAGAGGTCGTTGGCAGTTCTCAAACCCACCGTGTAACCTTTCCCTACAACTTCGCACTTTTTCTCGGAGTTCCCTTGCTGCTGCTTGCAAATCTTGAGTTCGTCTCCCTTCATCTCGTAGGATAGAACTTCGCGGACTGCGGGCCCTCGGCGGGGTGGCTGCAAGTTCTGCGACTGCCAGTTTGGGGCAATTTGCACCGAAGTATTTGGTTCAGCTTGTACGGGTGGGACAACTGCCAAGGCGCACATTCCCGCCGCCGCAATGCTTGGGCCAATCCAGGTAAAAGGTTTGAAAGGGCGAAACTCTCGATCGTTTTTCATGTCTTTTGTGGAAATGTGTTGTTGATATTCTGGATTTCACTGCTTCGTCAGAGTCCGAACACATGGCGGCCCACCATTGATCTCGTTATTAACAGGTTTACTTTGTTCCAGCAGTCGAGATATTTTAGCACGCGACCGGCAGACTTTGAGTTAAATTAGAGTATATTCTCGATCGATTCTCAGTCAACCTTAGCAGGAAAGTAGAAATGGGGCAGTCTATTCTCACCATGCTGTTTGCGCTCATCCTCGGCTACGCTGTTAACTCAAGCGTGAAAATAGTCAGCGGTGGCGACGAAGCTTTAGTCGAACGTTTGGGTCAATACAAGCGCACCCTCAAGCCCGGATTCCACTTTATCAGTCCCCTGATCGAAAAAGTCGTCTGCGTGGACACCAGCCGCGAACGAGTTTTAGATATTAAACCTCAATCAGCAATTACGGGCGATAATGTGGCCCTAGAAGTCGATGCCGTTGTGTATTGGCGGGTTGTGAATTTGCAGAAAGCTTATTATGGCATCGATCAAATTGAAAATGCGATCGCCAACTTAGTTTTAACCACGTTTCGCGCTGAAATTGGTCGATTGCCGATGCAAGACATCTTGGGTTCCCGAGATGACATGAATAAAAAGTTACTCAAGAAGTTGGACGAGGCTACCGAAACTTGGGGCGTCAAAGTAATTCGCGTAGAAATTCAAAGCATTACACCTCCGAAAAGGGTGCAAGAAGCTATGGAATTGGAGCGCGCTACTAAGAGCGAATGGCAAGCAATGGTCAATAAGGCGATCGGCACTAAGGAGTACATGAGGCTCCTCGTTGAAGCTTTAGACTCTCATCCGAACAGCAAGCAAGTTTTGAATTACTTAGTAACTGAAAAATACTTAGACGCTCAACAAAAATTAGGCGAAAGCGACAACGCCAAAATTCTGTTTATGGACCCGAGAAACATGACAGAAGCTCTCAACGAATTGATGGGTTCCATGCCGGATATCGAGCAGCATTCTCATCACGGGGGAGAGCGAGAACTCAAACTAATCGACCAATCAACCGCTCAAGATTGATTTCTGAAGATAGCGTCGGCAACCAAACAAACATCGTGCATTTCTCTGACATCGTGAACTCGCAAAATATCTGCCGAATTTGCGATCGCACCTGTACAAGCCGCCGCTGTCCCCCAAATTCTTTGTTTAGCTTCTGGCTGATTCAAAATGTGACCGATAAAGCTTTTGCGCGATACTCCGACTAAAATCGGACAGTCTAAACCCCGGAATTTTGGCAACTGCCGCAGAATTTCCAAGTTTTGACTGTAAGTCTTCGCAAAGCCAATACCGGGGTCGATAATTATCTGAGATTTGTCAATTCCCGCAGCCACAGCGGCCACTATTCGACTCTCCAAAAAATCCAGAATTTCCCCAATCAAATCCTGATAATCTGTGAGTTTTTGCATCGTCTGGGGAGTCCCCCGCACGTGCATCAAAATTATCGGCACTTGCAACTGAGCAACCGTTGACAGCATTTCCGAGTCAAAAGTTGCTCCCGAAATATCGTTAATTATATCCGCTCCCGCCTCAACCGCAGAAGAAGCAACCTGCGCTCTGGTAGTATCGACAGAAATCGGAACTGAGGCAAAAATATCGGCTTTTTCCCTCAGCATTTGTACGACAGGTATAACGCGATCGATCTCTTCTTCTAAGGATATTTCCGCTGCACCTGGCCGCGTAGATTGACCGCCAATATCAATAATATCTACCCCCGATTTCACCATATTTTCAGCTTGCGCTAAAGCAGCTTCTATGGTATTGAAATCTCCGCCGTCGCTAAAACTGTCAGGAGTTACGTTTAAAACGCCCATTAAATAAGTGCGTTTTCCCCACTCGAAAGTTTTATTTCTAATGATAATTTTGGCTGGGTTATCTGTCATGGCGAGTGAGATTTTAGATTCAAGATTTTAGGTTTGATATCGTGTCCGGTCAATTACCATAACAAAAACGGTTCGTAGTGTGGACTTTAGTCCGCAGCCGGAGAGCGGACTAAAGTCCACACTACGAACAAAAAACGGTTTGTAGTGTGGACTTTAGTCCGCAGCCGGAGAGCACACTACGAACTAATCTTAAAAAAACCCGGTTTCTTAGAGTCTGATGCGTCCAAGATTCTTCAACCAAAACTCAACCAGCTAAAAACATTATCAACCGTCAATTCTAACTCAATTCCATTAATAATTGGCAATCGAGCTGTACCTCGATACAATTCTACTTTTTGTCCGGGAAATACTGCTAAAATACTTTCTTCCTCTAGATCTAGCAACCAACCCAACTCAGTACCGTGTCGCGAATAGTGCAGCAATTTACCAAGGACTTTTGTTTGGCTTTGGTTTGGCGATAAAATTTCGATCGACCAGTCTGGATTAATTTCAAAGCTGTTGGCAATTCTACCCGAAGGCAAAAAAGGAATTCTTTCCCAGCGGAATACTGCTATATCTGGTACGATCGACTTACCGCCAAAAGTGCAGCGCAATTCAGAAAAAGCCTTGGCAATTTTTTGAGTTTGCGCTACTCGATCGATACTCTTGCAGAGTTCAACTTGAATTATGCTGTGTTCGCCTTGAGGCATGGGTTTCTGAAGGATATCTCCGTCAATAAATTCTGAGGCCGGCTCAGTTTCAGGAAGTTTGAGGAACTCCTCTAAAGCGGGTTTGGGTAGAACGATCGCATTCATGGAACAATTCTCTCGATCGGAAAAACACTCAAAGGCACATTACAATTATAGGCGATCGATCGAACATCATATTGTTGTCAGCCCAAAAGGTGGTTAGTTGCCCCATCATCAACTGGTACGGGAAGATTTTGGGGTAACTCCTACAGATTGTCATTTCTCAACATCAAAACTCTTCGTACAACCACCAATTAGCAATTACCAATCACCAATTACAATTATTTATAATTGACAATTCTATCGAAACTGGCAGGTTCCAAACTCGCACCGCCTACCAAAACCCCGTCAATTTCAGGCATCGCCATAACTTCATCAATATTTTCCGGCTTAACAGAGCCGCCATACTGAATCGGCACGTCAGGATTAGTCAATTTAGAGCGAATCAAACCAATAACTCGGTTAGCTTCCTTCGTTTCGCAGGTGTCGCCAGTGCCGATCGCCCAAATCGGTTCGTAAGCTATAACCAAATTATCTTGGTCAACACCAACCAAATCCTGCGCCAACTGAGAAAAAATATGATCTTCCGTTTCCCCCGCATCGCGCTGCTGCTTCGTCTCTCCCACGCACAGAATCGGAATTAAACCGGATTTCTGAGCAGTTGTCAGCCGCAAATTCACCGTTTCGTCGGTTTCCCCAAAATATTGCCGGCGCTCGCTGTGCCCGATGATGACGTAGCGCACCCCAAGTTCTGTCAGCATCTGCCCGGAAATTTCACCAGTATAAGCTCCCGACTCTTGCCAGTGAACGTTCTGAGCACCGAGTCTGATCCGGCTTCCGTGCAGGTTTTTCGAGAGGACACTCAAATCTGTGAAGGGAACGCAAAGCACGACTTCCCGTTCTTCTGGGGTTTCCGTCAGGCAGGACATGAATCCTTGAAGAAACTCTAGGGATTCTGCCCTAGTTTTGTACATTTTCCAGTTGCCAGCAATAACTATTTTCCGCACTACTTTTTTAAATCCTTGTCCTTACAACGCATTTTATAGTCTAAAGCTTTAGGGTACATTTCGATCCCTTATCAAAAAAATGGGTCTCAAACCCCGTATTTTAAGACGGCTTTACATTTAGGCTGTCCTGTGTTACCATAGTATCACTGGTTTGGTAAAAAAAATGTTAAAAGCCTTCAAGTACAGAATCTATCCGACAAGTGAGCAATCAGTTTTGCTTGCCAAGTCGTTTGGATGTACTAGATGGTTCTATAACTATGCCCTCAACTTAACGTCTGAAACTTACAAGCAAACGGGGAAGGGGTTAAGCAGAAATGAAATAATCAAACTTCTACCCTCCCTGAAGAAAGAGTATGAGTGGTTGAGTGAAGCACCGTCACAAGTCCTGCAGCAAGCTGCTTTAAATCTTTCTAGTGCTTTCCTGAACTTCTTCGAGGGTAGGGCTAAATATCCCAACTTCAAAAAGAAACAAAATAGACAGTCTATCAGATTTCCTCAAGGTTGTAAATTAAAAGATGATACATTGAAACTGCCTAAGATTGGTGATGTTCATTGTAAAGTCTCACGACAACCAGAGGGTACTCTAAAGTCGGTTACGGTTTCAGTTAATCCATCGGGGGAATACTTGGCGGCTTGCCTCTATGATAACGGCAAAGACTTACCTGAGAAATCAACAGAAGGAAAAGCCATTGGCATAGACGTGGGACTAACTCACTATGCTGTTACATCCGATGGAACCAAACATGGGAATCCCAAATACTATCGAAAGTATGAAAAGAAATTAGCGAAGAGACAAAAGCAATTAAGTCATAAGCTAAAAGGGTCTGGTAATCGCAATAAAGCTAGGGTTAAAGTTGCCAAAGTTCACGCGAAGATAGTTCGGTGTCGCGAAGATTTTTTACACAAACTAAGTCGTAAATTAGTTGACGAAAACCAAGTCATAGTTGTCGAGAGTCTAGCAGTTAGAAACATGGTGAAAAACCACAAACTAGCTAAATCTATTAGTGATGCTGGTTGGGGACAATTCTGCACCATGTTGAACTACAAGTCTAAGTGGGCAGGAAAAACCTATGTCGAAGTAGATAGGTTCTATCCCAGTTCTAAGACTTGTAATAACTGTTTAAATCGCGTGGATAGCTTGAGTTTGGATGTTCGTAGTTGGCAATGTCCTAAATGTGGAGAAAACCATGATAGAGATATTAATGCTGCTAAGAATATTCGAGATGAAGGTTTACGAATTTTGACGGCAGGGCATACCGTTACTGCTTCGGGAGGGAGAGTAAGACCAAGTAAAGGCACTGCTTTTACAAGGCATCTCCCTGTGAACGAAGAATCCTAGCCCTTTGGGGCGGGGAGTGTCAATGCCCAAACTCGATGCGAGCTTGGTCAACTAAGTCAACGGTGACGACTTCGGTATCGGCTTCGCGGGCCAATTGCTCGATGCGCACGCGGGCTTGTCCCCGGACAAAATAGGGAATATTTTTTAGCTTGGCTTTGGCTTGGGCCGTCCATTTTAAATCATCTGAGAATTCGGAATCTGGCATGGCGTATCGGTCGATCGACTGCAAGCGCTCAGTTCTGTACTTTGACAACGGTCTGTCTGGTTATTGAATTTACCATGTTTTGGGGCAAACCTATTCTGCAATCAACGCTTGCGGGCGATCGAACTCTCTTCGACTCGGCGGTTGAAATCGGGACTACAGATAACGAAACTAACCGTAGGGTGCGTCAGAGGGCCGGAATCCTTGAGTAGGTGACAAAAACATTCAGCCTCCTGACGCACCCTACAATAACTGACTGCTGACTAATCGGAATCTCGATCGCCAATTCAGCTAACCGTAGGGTGCGTCAGGGGGCGGGAATCTTGAGTAGGTGACGACAACATTCAGCCTCCAGACGCACCCTACAATAACTAATGACTACTGACGGCTGACTAATGACTACTGACTAATCGGAATCTCGATCGCAAATTCAGTACCCTTCCCCGATTCAGAACTGCATTTTAAAACGCCGCCGTGTTTCTCTACCACAATTTTGTAGCTAATTGACAGTCCCAATCCAGTACCTTTTCCCACTGGCTTAGTCGTGAAAAAAGGGTCAAATATGCGTTGTCTCATCGATTCCGAAATTCCAGAACCGTTGTCAGAAATCCGAATCACCGCGCTCGGAACATTGCCATTAAGTTGACCGACAGCAGTAGAGATTTTAATTTGAGGACTCACTGATTTGCGATCGCTCAACTTGTCCGAGTCAAAAGCATCGATCGCATTTCCGATGACATTCATAAACACCTGATTCAACTGTCCAGCATAACACTCAACCAGAGGCAAACTGCCGTACTCTTTAACTAGCACAATCTTGGCACTGTCCCCATTAGATTTCAGCCTGTGCTGCAAAATTAACAGCGTGCTGTCAAGACCCTCGTGAATATCGACAGCCTTCATTTGACTTTCATCCAGACGAGAGAAATTCCTCAAAGACAGAACAATTTGACGAATGCGATCGGCTCCCACCTGCATAGAAAATAGCAACTTCGGCAAATCTGACCGCAGAAATTCCAAGTCAATATCTTCTGCCAATTCGCCAATCTCAGGACTAGAATCGGGATGTTGCTGCTGGTAAAGTTCCAGCAAACTCAGCAAATTTTTAGTATAATCAGTAGCGTGATTGAGATTGCCGTAAATAAAATTAACCGGATTGTTAATTTCGTGAGCAATACCCGCCACCAGTTGCCCCAAACCAGACATTTTTTCAGTCTGAATCAATTGAGCTTGAGTTTGCTGCAAATCCTTTAAATTTTGAGCGATTTGTGCTGATTGGCCTCTCGTTTCCTCCAGCAAATCGGCTTGTTGGATAGCTACGCCTAACTGATTGGCAATCTGAGCTAAAAACTTAACTTCTGAACTTTCCCAACAGCGCGGCCCAGAATGTTCATAGGCTGCCAGCAAACCCCAAAGTTCTTGTCCTACAAAAATCGGCGCTATCGCATAAGCCTTCACCTGAAAATGCTCTAAAATAGTGAAGTGACATTCCGAGTGACAAGCTTGATAGATATCGTCAACGACTAGAATCTCATTATTGAGATACCTGCCACCTCGGTGTTCCTGCAAATAACTATTTTCCCAAACAGTATTGATATCTTCCCCTACCAATTTTATCCAGCCATCTTTCACAAACTCGGCAACATATTTGCCGCTCCAATCAGAATTAAAGCGATAGACAGCAATTCTATCAACTTGCATAAACTGACAAACTTCTTGAGTTGCTGTCTTAAAAATTGCCTTAATATCGAGGGATTCTCGAATCTTTGCTACCACTTCAAATAGTATCCGCTGCTGCTCGGTGGCTTGCTGCAATTCAACAGCTTGCTGCTGAGTTTGAGCAAGCAAATCAGCTTGTTCTAGTGCGATGCTTAACTGAGCAGAAACTTGAGTAACAAACTGAATTTCAGAAGATTCCCAGTTGCGGGGAGCCGAGCATTGGTGGACGCACAGCAGCCCCCAAAGCTCGCTGCCTTTCATCACCGGTGCAACTAAAGTCGCTTTGATCTGAAATTGTTCCAATACTTGCAGAAAGCAGTCTTGCAGTGCGGCTTGTCTGATGTCGGACATTGCGTGTACTCGTCCCTGAGAGTAAAGATGGGCGTAATTTTCTCCAAAGCAGCGATCGTGCACCTTGACTGCCATTGCTGAGATAAAATCTGGGACAACATCTTCTGCCACGAATTCACCGTCGTTAAATTCCGATGCGGGATCGAAACGGTAAACCCCAACGCGATCGGCATTTAAAGCCCGTCGCACTTCCTGGGACATCGTGGTAAAAATATGGTTCAAGTCGAGAGATTTCCGCATTTTTGCCACCACTTCAAACAGCACTCGCTGCTGTTGGGTCAACTGTTGCAGTTGAGCTGTACGTTTTTGAACTTGATTTTCTAAATTAGCGTTAAGTGCCTCTATTTCTTGGTACAGTTTGTATTGGTTGATTCCGTGAGAAAACTGGCATCCAAAAGATTGTAATAATTGAATTTCTTCAGCCTCCCATTCGCGAATTTGAGCGGTTTTTGACTCTTTCCACGCTTCAAAAGATATCCGAGATTGAGCGAGTCGCCCGTCGGCATCTAATTGTCCGGCCCAGAGAGTTTCGGTGTCAAATTCTTCTCGAAAAATGCTCAAGTAACCGAATATTTGCTGCCTGGTTCTGAGCGGTGCGATTAAAATGCTGCGGATTTTTGTCGATCGAAATGCAGGTTGCAGGCTTCTCAAACTGCTAATTTTGTACAAGTCGGCAATTGCCCAAACCTGTTGCTCCCTGGAGTTAAAATATTCGTGCCAGACGCTGTATTGCTCTATCTGCTGGTATTTGGCAGAAATAGGCATTCTCGGGCCCGGGCCGCAAGTATAGACTTTGAGTGCCTCTGTGGAATTGGCCGAGTAGGGATATAAACTTGTGATTTGGCTGCTGTCGAAAATGCACAGCCTGCCACCTATTCCGTCTAGTGCAGCTACACATTCTGCCAAAGCTGCTTGCAGTTCGATCGCGGGCTGGGAGTGCAGGGCTGCGGCGACGCGGTTGAGTGCAGCTTCACGCTCAGCTTTGGCCTTGGTTTGGGAGAGGAGGGTTGATTGGGCGATCGCAACGGCGAGCTGATCTGCCACCATCTGAACGCCTTGCAGTTCCTCCTCTGCGACACTCCGCGATTCGGAGTGGTGAGATACCAACAAGCCCCACAATTCTTTACCGTGAAAAATTGGTACTGCCAAGGAAGCTTTAACGCCGAGTGCAGTCAAGTATTCAGCGTGGCAGGGGTCGATCGGCCTGTAGAGCACTTCATCGGGGAGAAGTTGACCGGAAACCCCGTCGCGGCGGGGACTTTGGCCTAGCAGCCCGGAATCGATATCGACGATCGATCGCACCTGTACTTGGGCGAACAATTCGCGGGCGTGAGGCGGAATATCGTCTGCGGGAAAATGCAGCCCCAATAATGATGGCAAGCGGTTGCTGTTAACTGATTCAGCAATCACTTCACCGCTGCCGTCGCTATGAAATTTGTAGATTTTTACCCTGTCTGTTCCCAAGTAGGATTGAACTTCGGCTGCTGTGGCCCTCAGAATTTCTGGCAGTTCTAGAGAGTGGCGAATCCGGTTGGCGATGCGCGAGAGTAAATTTGCTCGATCGTACCTCACCTTGACATTTTGGATCTTTAATGAGTCCATTATTATTAATGTTTTGCTTTCCCAGCAATAAGATTAACTGGCCCAAAATTCTTGTGGCTGTTACAAACTTAGACAAGCACAGGCATTTAATAAAATATGAATATCCAGCAGGACGATACTAGATTAGTCTCGAACTGCTAGGGTTCTGCCTTCACACTGCAACTTCCCATTGCAACTTTCAATTTTTTTGTGTGATTAAAACTTTTGTACCTTAATTAAATATAAACTTTGTAGAGTCAGCCTTGCAAGCTGTTTGCCCGAACCCATGAAAACAGTCAAGTCTCAAGACTTGTGGAGTCATTCAAAGAAAGGCTCTTCATCGACCGCAACGTCACTTTTTCGAGATATTAGCTCAAAAAAAAAGCTCCTGCTGCCCGAGCAGGAGCTTTTTTAGATTAGACCATCAAATCAGCACAAGGGAGATGATTAGTCCAAATCAGGCATAGTCAGCACTGGTTCATTTTCGCGATTGATACCTTTTTCAAAGCCAGCGACAGCCGCGCGAGCGCGACCAGCGTGCCACAAGTGGCCGACCAAGAAGAAGAAACCCATCACAAAGTGGAAACAGGCCAACCAAGAGCGGGGAGAAGTATAGTTAAAGGCGTTAACTTCAGTTGCCAAGCCGCCCACAGAGTTCAAAGAACCCAAAGGAGCGTGAGTCATGTACTCAGCAGCGCGGCGAGCTTGCCAAGGCTGAATATCATTCTTGATTTTGTTCAAGTCCAAACCGTTAGTACCGCGTAAGGGTTCCAACCAAGGGCCTTGGAAATCCCAGAAACGCATCGTTTCACCACCGAAAATGATTTCGCCAGTAGGAGAGCGCATCAGGTATTTACCCAGACCGGTAGGGCCTTGTGCAGAACCGACGTTAGCACCCAAGCGTTGGTCGCGGATCAGGAAGGTCAAAGCTTGCGCTTGAGAAGCTTCCGGGCCCGTCGGGCCGTAAAATTCGCTAGGGTAAGCAGTGTTGTTGAACCAGACAAAGCAGCAAGCGATGAAGCCCATGAGGGACAAAGCGCCCAAGCTGTAGGACAGGTAAGCTTCGCCAGACCAGATTAAGGCGCGGCGAGCCCAGCCGAAAGGCTTGGTCAAAATGTGCCAAACACCGCCAGAGATACAAATCAGGCCGAGCCAGATGTGACCGCCGATGATGTCTTCCATGTTGTTGACGCTGAGCAGCCAGCCTTCGCCACCAAAAGGAGCGCGAACCAAGTAGCCAAAAATCACAGCGGGGTTGAGGGTTGGGTTCGTGATAATACGCACGTCGCCGCCGCCCGGAGCCCAAGTGTCATAGACACCGCCGAAGAACATGGCCTTAGCAACCAGCAGCAAGCAACCGCCACCCAATAAAATCAGGTGATAGCCGATGATGTTGGTCATCTGGTTCTTGTCTTTCCAGTCGTAGCCGAAGAAGTTCGAGTATTCTTCGAGCACTTCCGGGCCGCGAACAGCGTGATAAATGCCGCCCAAACCGAGAACCGCAGAGGAAATCAAGTGCAGTACGCCGACTACGAAGAACGGGAAGATATCAATAACTTCACCGCCAGGGCCGACGCCCCAACCCAAAGTAGCGACGTGGGGCATCAAGATTAAGCCCTGTTCGTACATTGGTTTTTCTGGGATAAAGTGAGCGACTTCAAACAAAGTCATTGCTCCGGCCCAGAACACGATCAAACCAGCGTGAGCGACGTGGGCGCCCAGCAGTTTGCCTGAGAGATTGATTAGACGAGCGTTGCCTGACCACCAAGCGAATCCTGATGATTCTTGGTCGCGACCGCTTGCATAGGAATTAGAGAGCGTTACCACGCGGTAGAACCTCCAACGATGTTTGTTTTTGGATTTCGGTTTTTTTCTTCTCCGGGTGACCGCAGGAGCACTGCGTCCACCCGGTGAATAGGAATTTGGATTTCTAGTTTGAATTTAAAAAACATAAATTAAGCTGAAATCCAAATCCTGATTTTTTTAAAGTGCGTTACCGCGAGGCAGAACTTCTTCAGGGAAGATGAAGTTTTCGTGGGGTTGGTCGGTCGGAGCCATCCAAGCACGAATGCCTTCGTTAAGCAGAATG
>RDYN01000081.1 GCA_004293365.1 Oscillatoriales cyanobacterium
GTCAAGCCTATGGATTTGTTAATTTCGACAATTTTCGAGATCGACTATTAGCTTGCTTTTCTAATTAGCTTTTCTTATCACCGCAAACCCAGAAGACCCCCAATTACCAATTACCAATTACCCATTGGGCTCTCCTAGATTTGTGGTGAGAATTGTATCTCAAGCTACAAATATCTCCAGGTGCAAGTGTTGAAACTCATACCAGAATTCATATAGGCTTCACTTATCACTGAATATCCAGGAGAGCTACCCATTGCCGGTATTAGTAGCGAGAACTTCAGTCGTCGGAAACAAAAAATAAAGTCCTCACCACGAACTGATAAAAGTTCGTAGTGAGGACTTCAGTCCTCAGAATCCTATGATACTAAGCCGCAGCCAAATTTGCTGCTGCGAAATCCCAGTTAGCCAAATTGTCTAGGAAATTACCAATGTAATCGGGACGGCGATTTTGGAAATCCAAATAATAAGCGTGTTCCCACACATCCAAAGTCAGCAAAGGAGTTTGGCCGTGTGCTAGCGGGGTGTCAGCGTTAGCAGTTTTGGTAACTTTCAAAGTACCGTTGTCCAAAACCAGCCAAGCCCAGCCGCTGCCGAACTGAGTTGTCGCAGCAGCCTTAAATTCTTCTTTGAATTTGTCGAAGCTGCCAAAGTCGGCATTGATTTTATCAGCTAAAGCTCCTGTCGGAGTGCCGCCGCCGCCTGGTTTGAGGGAATTCCAAAAGAAATTGTGGTTCCAAACTTGACCTGCATTGTTGAAGATGCCGGCTTTGGATGGGTCTTTAGCAGATGCCGTCACAATTTCTTCGAGGGATTTGCTGGCTAGTTCGGTGCCTTCAATCAGTTTGTTGAGATTGGTCACGTAAGCAGCGTGGTGCTTGTCGTGGTGGAACGAAAAGGTGTTGGCCGACATATGACCTGACTCTAGGGCGTCAGCGGCGAAGGGTAATGGTGCTAGTGTAAATGCCATTGTGTTCAATCCTCTCTTGGTGGCTTTTTTGGGTTGACTTTCCGGCTTTTGTATGATTTGAGCCCTTAGTCGCTAGCTTGAGTTTATCAAGCTGTCGTAAATAATTTTTTACAGTTTTCATATTTTATCTCAGTTGCAGCATTTTAGAAGTTTGAATTCTACTTTTCACCAAATCTACTAATACCAGGTTTCACATAGCACAAACATTGCCTAAAAGTCAACCCGCCTGGGCAATATATAAAAGTTGGTAGGAAATTGTCACTAGACAGAATTTTAATGATGGTTATAAATAAATTAAACCTGTTTTTTATCAAATATAAGCTCAATTTAACTTAAGCTGTAAGCAAGTCCAACAAATTCCCGGAGCAGTCAATGGAAAACCGTTCAAATAACCAGACTAATTCCCCTCCTAAATGGTTGAATTTGAAACTAATAGTCAGCGGTCTGGAAACAGTTCAAGACTTAATTGTAATTTCTTTGTGTATTGGTTTGTTCTGTTTCATGGTACTCGAACTGCGAGAAATGTTTTTTTCGCTGCTGCCTCCTTTGAATTTTCAGGAAGTGACGGCCGACATTCTATTTTTATTGGTTTTGGTGGAATTGTTTCGGCTGCTAATTATTTACTTGCAAGAGCAGCGCGTTTCGATTGGCGTGGCGGTTGAAGTTTGTATTGTATCTGTTCTGCGAGAAGTTATAGTTCGGGGAGTTCTGGAAACTCCCTGGGTTCAAATATTGTCAACAGGCGCATTCTTGCTAGTTTTGGGAGTGTTGTTAGTAGTCCGAGTTTGGTTGCCGCCAACTTTTGAGGGAATTGACCCGGAACGCCGTTTTGCTAGCCGAAAAAGAAATCTTTCAGAGCCGGAATCTTCTTCAGAGCCTGTTGCTGTAAATAGCAAGTTCAATTCTCACTGATTGTGGCGGGACAGGCGATTTTAGATTTGCTCTACAGCTTGTCTCGTTACCAGGCATCATGTCCCCTAAAATAAGTAATATAAGGTTTGTAGTGAGGACTTTAGTCCTTATAAACTCATGAAGAAGGACTAAAGTCCTCACTACTAACCTATTTTTACGGTGATTATTTACAATCCTGAAGAAGGACTAAAGTCCTCACTACGAACCTATTTGATTGCGGTGATTCGAGGTGACACAATATTAGCTGTTAGTCTGCAATTCGCCTAAACGAGCTAACACTTCTTTGGAGTGAATGGCGGGATTAACTTTAACAAATGTTTCCCGCAAAATTCCTTCAGGGTCAATAATAAAACTGTGCCGGGAAGAGATAAAACTCATCCAAGAACCGTAAGCTTTACTTATTTTGCCGTCGGTATCTGCTAATAGCGGAAATTTCAAACCTTCAGAATCACAAAATTCTGCGTGGGAGTTGACATCATCAGCGCTGATGCCGATGATTTGAGTGTTTTTTGCTAAGTATTTCGGCAAGTCTTGCTGGAATCGACGCGCTTCGATCGTACAACCGGATGTAAAATCTTTGGGATAGAAGTAGACTACCAGCCACTTCCCGCGATAATCGGACAGCGAGATTTGCCCGTCGCCGCTGTTGGTCGGTAAGCTAAAGTCTGGTGCGGCTTGATTCACTGCCGGCAGCTTGCCGCCGAGGGCTAAGGCTGGAGGGGCAAAATTGAAACTCAGAAAGGCTAGACAAATTGCCAATAAAGTGCTAAAAAACTTGCGCCGGGAAATCATAAATTAACAAGTAGAACTGTACTTAACACAAGTTTACAGTTTTCTGATTAAATGGGTAGGGGCAATTCGCGAATTGCTTCTAATAGTGACATACTCCTACACTGACGCTCGTACAGTACAGTGTAGGCTTCTCAGCGACTCCAGCTATTGCTTCGGACGTTAACTGAGCTTTAAGAACGGAATGCCCTACCGCTCTGTTTTTGATATTTATTGCTGCATTATGGTCGCGGTCAAGACTACATCCACAATGGGGGCAGTCGTGCCATCTCTCATGTAGCTTCTTAGGAACTTTAACGCCACAAGTAGAACAATCTTGACTTGTACCAGACGCTTTAACAGGGATAACCAACAAACCAGCATTTTCGGCTTTGTTTGTCAGTATCGACAGAAAGCTTGACCATCCGGCATCAAGAACAGATTTTGCCAACCATGTACGCGCAAGTCCTTTGACATTCAAATCTTCAACCGCGACAACATCATATTTTTTCAACAAGTTGTTAGCAGTTTTGAAATGAAAATCTTTACGTTTGTCAGCAACTTTTTTATGCTGCTTGCCCAACTGTTTTACCGTTTTTAATCTTCGATTGCTTCCTTTTTTACGACGGGAAACACGCTTCTGAATAACTTTTAAACGTTTTTGAGATTTGCGATAATGTTGAGGTATAGCAACAGTTTTACCCTCAGAAGTTGTCAAAAACTCCTTTAAGCCAACATCGATACCAGTTATTAAATCTGGATTGAAATCTGGTTTAATTGTTGGCACTGTCGCATCTTCCAGGCTGAGGGTTAAATAGTAACCGTCAGCTTTTTTAGTGACAGAAGCAGTTTTGATTTTGAAACCATTCGGAATGGAACGATGCAAAACAACCTTAACTTTTCCAAACATCGGAAGATTGATTAAATTGTTTTGCAAGCATCCATCCTTCATTTGAGGATAGGTAAAGGTTCTGTAGTGGTTGCGAGACTTAAATCTTGGTCTGCCACTACGTTTTCCGTTACTGTCACCCTTCAAGAATCTATCAAAAGTTACCTTGACTCTCTTGACAATATCCTGAAGAACCTGCGAGTAAATTTCGCCATACCAAGGATGAGTTTTCTTGAGGTTAGGTAGTGTTTTCTTTTGACTGTAGTAATCGGGATTGTCCCGTAATTCTGGAAGGTGACAAACAAGAGGACAAGCATTGATAGGACAACGATTTTGCTCGTACCAGTTAAATCTATCTGCCAACAAATAGTTATATTGAGCGCAAAGCATAGACAACCACCTGTCTAATTCTATTGCTTGTTGTTTGCCTGGGCGTAATTTGTACTGGTATGCCGTCCTCATTTGCTTTTACCTCCTGTTACCACTATGGTAGCATGATTGTGTAACCATTGTGTAGCCACATGAAAAATAAACAATTAAGATTAAGGATGTCTGAGCGACGTTTCCATAAGTTACGGCTATATGCTGTTCAATCCGATAAGACAATGACTCAAGTCATTGAAGAGCTGATTGACTCATTGCCAACATCAAAGATTGGCAATGAGTCACCGACCGACATCGCTAATTGAACTGCGTTCAATATTGCTCGTCGGTCAATTCCTCATTGCCTCGCATTCATCCCACACTAACCTGAGTACAGGTATGGTGTGGGGATTCTGCTGTGCTTGCTAAATCTGAGTTACCCACCCCTTTGATGATTCGGTGTTTAAAACCGCTTTTATACAGAGGATGCCCGCTTCTGCTGGCTAGGAAATAAAGGGAACATTTAGCCAGGATTTGGTATCAAACCGAAATATCACTTACTCAAATAGCAATTTACTTATGAGCGCTGCACTCCCGTTAACAGGCAAAGTTACAGTAGTCCAGGTAATTAATGGTCAACCGGTGACGATCGAAGTAGATGGCACTAATGCGCCGATTACTGGGGGAAATTTTGTTGATTTAGTTGAACGTGGCACCTACGATGGGGTGATGTTTCACCGAGTTGTGCGCCAGCCGGATCCTTTTGTGGTGCAAGGGGGCGATCCGCGCAGCAAGGATACTAGCATTCCGGCGGGTCAATTGGGAACGGGTAATTTTATCGATCCGGATACTAATCAGGCGCGTTTTATTCCTTTGGAAATCAAGCCGCAAGGGGCGGCACAGCCAGTTTACAACCAAGTTGTCACGCAAAAGCCACAGTTGCCTCACACGAAAGGGGCGGTGGCAATGGCTCGTTCTAATAGTGGTTTAAATACGGCTTCTTCGCAGTTCTATTTTACTTTGGATGCTTTGCCGTTTTTGGATGGCAATTATGCTGTTTTTGGCAATGTAATTCAAGGTTTTGAGACGGTTAATGCGGTGCAGCAGGGCGATCGCATTTCGAGTGCCAAAGTTGTTGCAGGGATTGTCCCCAGTCGGGTTTCGAGTATTATTCCCAATGCTGCTGTGTTGAATAGTTTTGTGAATAATACTAATTTTGTAAATCTGCCTTTGCGATCGCTCAACTTGCCTAATACCCCGAACAACTATCAAGTCACTGCCCAAGACTCTCAGCAAAACCCCGCTGGCGTGCGCGGAGGTAGCGCAAACGATCGCATTATCGGTTCATCGATTGATGATGCCATTAACGGCAGCCAAGGCAATGATACTATTACGGGCGAAGCAGGCGACGACTTTCTCAGAGGCGGTAAAGGTAACGATGTAATTAGCGGCGGTGTTGGCAACGAAATTATCAACGGAAATCTGGGCGACGATACTCTCAATGGCGATGCTGGTAACGACTTTTTGAGAGGTGGTAAAGGGAATGACGTGCTAATTGGTGGCGATGGCAATGATATTTTGATTGGAGATGCAGGCAACGATACTCTCACTGGCGGAGGGGGTGCAGATAATTTTGTTTTGATAGCAGGTGATGGAGAAACAGATATAATTACTGATTTTATATCTGCCCAGGGCGATCGCATTGGGATTGGGGGAACCAGTTTGTCAAACATCGCATTCACTCAATCTGGAAGCAACACTTTAATTCAATTTGGCGGGGCTACTGTGGCTACTGTTCAAAATGCCACCCCCGCAGCAGTTCAAAGCGCTGCTTTTGCAATTAACTTTTCTACTATTTCCCGTCCCAATGACTTGCCTGTGGGCGACGCGGCCTTCAGAATTGGCTGATTTTAACAAGACTGATGCCATAATTAGAGGTTTAGGGTGCGCAGTGCGCACCTTACAAAATTATATATTTCCGATTCCCATTCCCAAATTCAATTAATAACATAATTTTCTCAGTTTAGAGACAGCATCTTGATAGCAATCCATTCTCGCTTGCTGCTTAAACAGCCCTGCCGATTTCTGAAAATCCTCAAATGCTCCTTGAACTTCTCTCAATTTATATCTAGTCACTCCTCGGTTGAAGTAAGCTTTGGCAAAATTGCGATCGAGGCGAATTGCTGATTCAAAATCAGCTAGTGCTGCGAGGGAATTTTCCATTTGCAAGTGGATAGTGCCTCGGTTAAAGTAAGCTTGAGCCAAATTGGGGTTGAGCATCAGTGCTGAGTTGTAATCTGCGATCGCCCCAGCATAATCTTTTGAGCCAGCTAGCATAAACGCCCGATTGTTGTAATACTTGGCTCGATAGGGATTGAGTTCGATGGCGGTAGTTAAATCGGCGATCGCAGACTGTTTGTCGCCTAATCTGTAGCGGGCAACACCGCGATCGTTGTAAGCTGGTGCGAATTGCGGATTAATGTTTATTGTGGCGGTGAAATTTTTAATCGCAGCGTGCAAGTCCTTTTGTTCGAGACTTTTTAAACCTGCACTGTAAACCTTCTTGGTGCTAACGTCTAAATTTGCCTCTTGTCGCGCTTGGGCTTGCTCGCCCGAAAATACTTTACCTGAAGTATTGGCGAATCCCAAAAATTCGATCGAATTGAAAATAGTTGTGACAGCTAATTGACTCGGGAGAAAGGGGATAGTACGCATGGGAGGGCGGGTGTTTAACTGTATGCTCTAATTTTCTTGCATCTTTCAGCTACTGACAGTGATATCCGTACTCTCGGGGAGGTGATAAGTTTGAGGAGATTTGGTGATGCTCGGGGATTGATTTGTGTGATGACAGTTGGGTTTAGTTCGTGACGCCAGTCACAACCAAGGATAATTGCGTCTATAAACCGCTAAATTTCGTAGTTTTAAGCGAACTGAACAATTTATTTTTGCTAGCCAGATTCACCAGAGAAAGAGGGAGAGAGGAAGAGGTTGAGAATATTTGACGCTGGAGGAGAATAGTTTATTAAAATATACAATTTAAATGGGCAACAGCTTCTTGCATTGTCGCAATATATGCTATCAGTAAATTCCGATCGCACTTGCGAGCATCTGATACCGGGTTTAGGGAAAAAATTCTCTGACACCGACGCATCTGTGAAGCAACCAGTTTTCTAGGTAAGAGGATTCACCCGCGACTGGCCGAGTTAAGTTGGGTGCTGGGCTAAGGGCGATCGACATTTCACTGATATTTTTGAGTAATATTGTCGGTGAAAGTTACCGATTCTTTGGTATGCTTTGATTACACATCAAGAATCTATTGCCAAAATTAGTCTCAATGAAAAGAGTTCTGAGGTTAAAAACTTTAGCAGCGGCAGTATTGGCGATCGTCCTGTTCACTCTCTACTTAACACCTCCGGTTCTGGCCGCGAATGCGGAGGATCTGAGTCAGCTATTAAAAGATAATTGGTGCGTCAGCTTTCTGTGGAAGCAATGCGATTTAAGCGCTGCCGATTTGCGAGAAGCTAATCTGCAAGAAGCCAACTTGAGCGGCGCCAACTTGAGCGGTGCCAACTTGAGCGGCGCTAATTTAAAAAATGCTGACCTTTCTGACGCAGATCTCAGCGGCGCCAATTTAGCAAATGCTGATATTTTGGGTACGGATCTCAGTCGAGCAAATTTGACCGAAGCTAATTTCAACCGCACAAAATTGTGGGATGCCAATCTGACTTTGGCAAATCTGAGTCGCGCCAATTTACAAGATGCTAATTTGTTGGATTCGAGACTTTGGGGAAGCAATCTCACCGAAGCTAATTTAACTGATGCGACCCTGCACGGTGCTGATTTGCAATATGCTAATCTGGCAGACACTAATTTGACAAATGCTGACTTGCACAGCTTCTTTTTCCGAGGTTCCAAACAAGTCACAAATCTGAGCAATGCTAATCTAGAAGGCGCTAATTTAACCGGAGCAAATCTCAGAGGTGCGGTGCTGAATGGGGCAATAATGCCCGACGGTTCTATTAATAATGAAGAAATGGGCTTTAATTTAAAGTAAAGTCGGTCTGAATACAGTTGGCAGTTGGCAGTTGGCAGTTGACTCCAAAAGCAGTTGGCAATTGACAGTTGACTCCAAAAGCAGTTGGCTCCGAAAGCAGTTGGCAGTTGGCAGTTACTACTAATCACTAATCACTAATAATTACTACTGGTACCAAATCCGGGTTAGATATCCCGATCGAACGGGCGCGGTTGAAACCGCGTCTATAAAAACAAAGTGTCCTCGGCCGACGGTCGAAATAAAGGGAGTCGGAAACCCGGATTTAAAATGACTAATGACTAATGACTAATGACTGCTGACTACTGACTGATGGCTTAATTCGATCGCCAAACTGCATCCCACGGCCCGCCGCCAACTTCCAAACCAGCCAAAGAGCTTTGAGCCTCTAAGATAATTTTAGAGCGCTGCTTGCCATTTTTTTCAACATTTTGGTCCAACAATTCTCGCAGTTGCAAGCGCAATTCGCCGTGCGTCGTATCCCGGCAGCAAAAAGCCAAGCCATTGACTGTAGGAGTTCGCACATAGGTGCCAGAATTCTTTGTACTGCCACTTAACTCTATTTCAAACTGGCTGTTTCTCGCCTGCATTTTCCAGCTTCCCCAAGGTTCAATATTCCAAGTGACTTGGGAATTCCAAGGCACAAATTCGTAGAATTTGCCTCGGTAATGGATGCCAATCATTGCTACCGATTCCATCCACCACAGCACGCCCCGCTTGCCACCGCCAGCAGTTAAAGCTAAATCACTTTCGCCTTGAAAACAATTGCAATTTATCCAAAACCACTTCTGGGGAAAAGCACCGCCCCAGTTTTTTTCGCTGTAAGCGGGAGCGTCTTTAAATTCATAGCGTTCGCCGTTCCAATCGATCCAACCCGTGGCTAAACCGTGAGCCATTAAAATTTGCCATCCAGGCTCAAACACTGGCAGAAAAGATAGCATTCCTGCGGTGGATTTTTGGAGTTCGTCGGAGTTTCCCCAGCCGTAAATTGGTTGGATTTCGTACTGCCAAAAACAGTGATTGCCAGTTCCTGGATCGTGCAGATAACCTTGATTTAAGGTAGCAGTAGCTTGATAGCCTTCTTCGACGCGGCTGTCGAATACTTGCGGTTCTAAATATTCTGGTTTAATTTGTAAATCTGTTTTGCGCCAATGTCCTAAACCCAAGGTGTCTCGGTGCGCCCAAAACTTATTTACGTCGGGGAAGGTGCGGCACAAATAGCTATCTTTGGGGCCGAGAATTTGGGCTGCACCGCCGCTGTATGGTTGACCGCCTCTGGGATCTTCGATGGAATACATGAAGGCAAAGGATTGTCCGTGAATTGGTAATGTTATTCGGTAGTACCAGCCTTCAAAAAAGCGCCGGGAACTTCCGTCCCAATGGTAGCTGCTGTGGGGAGTTTCAATAGTTTTGATTTTTGAGTGTGGATTTGACATAAAATTACTAATATAAGAAAGGAGAGTCATTAGTCATTGGTCATTGGTCATTGGTCATTGGTCATTGGTCATTAGTCATTGGTCATTAGTCATTAACTAGAAGGAAGAAGCAGGCTTAGTACATTACCGATTACCGATTACCGATTACCGATTACCGATTACTAATTACCGATTACCAATTACCGATTACCAATTACCGATTACCGATTACCAATATAGTAGGATATTAATTATGTCTTTAGCACTTTGGCGATCGCCCTTGGCGCGATCGCTCCACCGCAACCGCAGTCTTGTTTATGCCCGCTACTTGCAGCTAGCAACGGTTCGCGCTGACGGGCGTCCGGCGAACCGCACTGTGGTGTTTCGAGGCTTTTTGGAAAACACCAACCACTTAAAGTTTATTACAGATATTCGCAGTCAAAAGGCAGAGGAAATTAATCTCTGTCCTTGGGGGGAGATTTGCTGGTATTTTCCTAAAACTCGCGAACAATTTCGGATTGCTGGAAAGCTAGTTTTGGTAGGGGCAAATTGTTCTGATGCAGAGTTGTGCGCTGCGCGCCGCACAGCTTGGCAGGAGCTTTCTGAGGCGGCGCGGGTGCAGTTTGCTTGGCCGAATCCGGGGGAAAACAAGGCTGAGGCTACTGCTTTTGATTGTGCTTCTGCAGATGCGATCGCTCCGCTACCTAATTTTTGCTTGCTGCTTTTGGAGGCGGAAACGGTTGATTTGTTGGAGTTGCGGGGGGAACCGCAGAACCGATCGCTCTACGGGCGCGACGGGGAGGGAAATTGGTTTGTGCGATCGGTCAATCCCTGAAAAAGAAGTCATTAGTCATTAGTCAGCAGTCATTAGTCATTAGTTATTAGTCAGCAGTCAGTAGTCATTAGTTATTAGTCATCAGTTAACAGTTAACAGTCACCAATTCCCTGCGCGGGCCAATTCCCTATGCCCAATTCCCTATGCCCTATGCCCTGCACGGCCCAATGCCCAATGCCCAATTACCTATGCCCAATTCCCTATGCCCAATGCCCTATTTTTAGATGCCGGTGCCGTCGAAAAATTCTTGAATTGCTTTATCTTTTAACTGACAAGCGGTGGCAACAGCTAATTGGTTTTTTTCAGCTACAGCTACATGACTGGTTTGATTTAAAGTTGGGAATGCTGAATGAAAATCGGAAACAGAAGTTAATGAGGCAGATGGTTGAGGAATCAAACTTTTTAGTTGCTGTTCGAGGGATTCGATACGATCGACTAAAGAGCGAATTACCGCAGCTTCTGAATCCGGCAAACTGCCGTGTTCTAGGGGATTGACGCGCACTCCCGATCGATAAACGATGCGGCCGGGAATCCCTACAACGGTGCAGTCAGACGGTACGTCGCGGAGGACGACGGAACCGGCGCCGATGCGAACGTTGTTGCCAATTAGCAGGTTCCCGAGTACCTTGGCGCCGGCACCGACAACTACATTTTCGCCGACGGTAGGGTGACGTTTGCCGCTTTCCTTGCCTGTGCCGCCGAGGGTGACGCCTTGATAAATTAGGGCAAAATCGCCGATAATCGCGGTTTCGCCGATTACAACCCCCATACCGTGGTCGATGAAGACGCTTTTGCCGATCGTTGCCCCGGGGTGAATTTCAATGCCGGTCAAAAAGCGAGCAATGTGGGAAATTAAGCGGGGAATGAAGGGAAGGCCCAGTACGTAAAGCCAGTGTGCGAGGCGGTGCAGCACTAGGGCCTGAAGACCTGGGTAACAAAACAAAACTTCCAGCCAGTTGCGAGCGGCGGGATCGCGATCGAAAATTATACTGAAGTCAGCTCTAAGAGTCTTTAGCACTTTCGGATTTACCAATTTTGGTTAAACACGGCACTTTCGATCTTACATTTTACTCGACGGGGGAAGTTATTGACCGATCGCCAGATTGGGGGAGTGGGAGATTGGGGGAGTGTCTCAGGGGGAGATTGGGCGAGATTGGGGGAGAATCTGAGGATATTCGATTGTCGGCATCCAACAGCGCCCTGGGTTCTATTCCTGTACAGAGATCGTATAGTTAGACTTGACTCCGGGTTCGAGAGTGCCGACCCAAATTTTGTATGAGCCTGCTTGCCAGTCTGAATCTACAATGCCAGCATCTTTATTCTGTCCTGTATCGTCTCCGCAGCGCAAGGTGTTACCGGGGCCTTGTACGAGTAAGGTGGTGTCTTTGCCTCCGCTGTTGACTTGGATGGTGAGTTTGTCCAAGTTTTGCTGCAAGACTATGATGTGATCGGGAGTGGGGGTGGCAAAACCCAAACATTTGTTTTTGTGGCGATCGGCGTTGGCAATGGCAGATAGAGAGTACGATCCGCCTGTGGAACCTCTCAAAGCTGCTGTTGGGGCCCCAAAACCTCGCGATAAAATTAATGTGCCGAAATTGGCTGTTTCTGCTAAAACTGGGTGGGTGGCGATCGCACAAGTCGCAGCCAAGATCGCAGCGTTTTTGAAATGAGTTCGCGGATTAAACAACATGGCAATACTCCTGGCGTCACAACTTAAAATCACAACTCAGAATTTACCCATCGCAGCCCCAAGAATCCGAACTAGGAGAGGAAGAACATTTTTTTTTAATTGGTTCAAAATCTCTTGGTTTCTTTTCTTTATTTTTATCAGAACAACACCTGTGCGATCGCCCTTCCTCGTGCCACTCCCAGTTCTGCCACACGGGCGATGCTCGCAGCCCCAATTGTACGGTGTCAAGATGATAAATTTGATACTGCTTGCCTTTGTATTGGGAATTGCTTCCCTATTCGCCGAGGTTTTGCTATTGTTACCTAGGAGTCTATCTGGCTGGCTCCATTTCCCGGTTTGGCTCAGCCTAACTTTGATTTTGCTGGCTATTTCTTGGTGCTTGGGCGATTAGTTTGCAGCGATCGGTGACGAGTTATTAGTTATTCTAAAGCCAATTATCAATCTTTCCGCTTCGCCCAACGGTCAATTCCCGTTAGTGCAGCTTGCAGCTATGGGAGCACCCCCGGTGTGATGATGTATACTGCAAAATTGACAATCAGGACTCTAAAATCTAGGATTTGACATCTACCTATAGAATGATGCAACGAGAAATTTCTGCGCTCACTGAATTTCGCTCGAATGACAAAACTCTGCTGGAAACTCCTAAGAAACAGTCGCGTCCGATACACCGGGCGATCGTGTTAATGCTGGTGGCAACGGGTTTGCTATGCCTGCACGCTAGTCGGCTGGTGGAATTGCAACTGATACAAGGCAAGCAAAACCGAGAACGAGCCGAAAACAATCGCGTTCGCCTAGTACCTATGCCGGCGAATCGCGGACACATTGTCGATCGCAAAGGCAAGCTGCTAGCGGCAAACAATTTAGCTCGATCGGTCTATTTGTGGCCGAAAGAACAAACGCCGGAAGAGTGGAAAGTAACAGCAGAAAAGCTGAGTCCGCTGCTAAAAATCCCGGCTAAAGAAATATTAGAGAAATTAAAAAAAGTCGATCCTCTATCCTACAGACCGGTGCGGATCAAGCAAGCGATGCCGCCAGAGGTGTTTGTGCCGCTAGCAGAACAGGTGGGACAAATGCGGGGAGTGGAAGTGCGGCCCGAAGCAAACCGCTACTATCCCGAAGGCAGTTTGGCGGCTCACGTTCTCGGGTATATTGGCGAAGCTACCGCAGATGACTTGAAAGCTCACCCGGAATATCCGATGGGGATGATTGTCGGTCAGATGGGCATAGAAGCGAGTTCTAACAAGGAAATTGCGGGAGTGTGGGGCGATCGGCTGATCGAAGTAAATGCCCAAAATCAAGAATTGCGGCTGATGGGAGAGACACCGCCCACTCCCGGCGAGGCAGTGCAGCTAACCATAGACTTGTCCATGCAAAAAGCAGCCGAAACAGCGCTGGGGAACCGCCGGGGAGCAGTAGTAGCCCTTGATGTAAAAACCGGCGCGGTATTAGTTTTGGCCAGCCACCCGACTTTTGACCCCAATCTGTTTACGCGAAAAATCACTAAGGATGATTGGGCAACTCTTCAAGAGGAAGAAAATCCATTTGTGAATAGAACCATGCAAGGCTACCCCCCCGGCAGCACGTTTAAAATTGTGACTTCCGTCGCGGGGATGGAGTCGGGCAAGTTTTCGCCGGACTCAATTATTGGTACTTCGTCTTACATTACTGTGGGGGGAATTGATTTTAACGAACACAGCGGCGGTTACGGCAACATCGGTTTTCGGGATGCCTTGGCTTTCAGCAGCAATACGTTTTTTTATCAAATCGGGATGAGTATCGGGCCGGACGAAATTGCTAAGTGGGGACACCGCTTGGGCATTGGCAAGGATACGGATTTGAAGCTTTTGGGGCTAGGGGGCGGCGATCACGGTCAAATGCCGACGCCGGCAGAGAAGGAAAAAATCTATAAAGAACCTTGGTATGCTGGTGATACGGTCACGATGTCGATCGGTCAAGGGTTCGTGTTGGTGACTCCTTTGGAGGCGGCGGTGATGACAAGTTCGATCGCCAATGGTGGTAATCGAGTCAAGCCGCATCTTTTGACTTCTCTGACTGGTAAACCCGAGACAAAACCAGTACCTACGGGGATGAAACCTTCGACAGTTAATGTGATTAAAGAAGGACTCGCGGCAGTAGTTACCGACGGTACGGGACGGGGGCTCAATGACGGTTCAATTCCACTAACGGCGGGCAAAACGGGGACTTCGGAGGTGATCGGACAGAAGGATCACTCGCTGTATGTGGCCTATGGGCCTGCTGACAAGCCAGAAATTGCGATCGCCGTGGTTGTGGAAAATGGCGGTTTTGGTTCTGTTGCCGCGGCCCCGATCGCGAAAGAGGTCTTTCAAGCCTATTTTGGCAAGCCGAAAACACCACCCAACCCTCAGCAATCAAACGGTTTGTAGTAAGGACTTCAGTCCTTTCTCTGAATTTTAAGAGGAAGGACTAAAGTCCGAACGATCGAACCTTAGTCATCCCCAGTTTGTAGTAAGGACTTCAGTCCTTCCTCTGAATTTTAAGAGGAAGGACTAAAGTCCGAACGATCGAACCTCAGTCATCCCCAGTTTGTAGTAAGGACTTCAGTCCTTTCTCTAAATTTTAAGAGGCAGGACTAAAGTCCGAACGATCGAACCTTTAAACGGAATTTGATTGATGACTAATTCAGCCGCATAAATATTGTAGCTTTGCGAATTCCTGCGACTTCTCCCGTACTGGTGACAGTGAGCGATCGCAAGTGGTCAAAAAGTGGTCTTGCAGAAAGTTCAATTAACCTCAACAGCGGGATTTGTTTTTCCCAAATTGCTCTGCTGGAGGGCCAGTCTAAATAAAAATAGCCGTCGTTAGCTGGCGGCAGCGGTTCGATGCTGGTTTGAAAATCTTGATTTGCCACCAAAGAGCCTGTTTCGGCTGCTTTGAGTGCTGCGTCCATTGCTTCTACTGAAGTCGTGAAAATTTCGTATTTCCCCACAGTGGCTCGGACTCCTTTTGCCTCGGTTTCGATCGCACTTTTGCTCTTATTTTCTCGATCGTAACTCTGGCTCGTTGTCAACTGCGTCCAAGCGGTAATTTTCTGGTTTCTGAGAGTAAAGCTGCCGATGCTGTATTCTTTGCTGCGGGCAATTTCATCGAGTTTGTCGATCGCCTGTTGGGAATCAGCAGATTTCTCGGCTGCAAAAATCCAGTCAGGAGTGTTTGACGAACTCGGAACCACTGCTAAAGCGTATTCTCCTTGTACCCAGTTAAATATATCCTGCGGCAAATTGACGCCCCAATTTTGCTGAAGATCTGCGATCGCGCGATCGGCTAATTTTGAAGCCTCTGCGTTAGTTGACACCGCCGATGACAAATCACCCCAAAAATTCCTTAAATCGGTGCTGGCAACGGCAAAAGGGCTGTCTGAGGGAATGTATTGCAAGGCTTTGACTGGTTCCGAGAGTGTTGGAGAAGCTGTGTTTTCTCCGGATGTCACCAAAGCAGTTTGGGCCAGCAATCCCCGTCGGTTGACTCCGACAGCAACTGCGAGGGAATTCGGGGAAACTAAGGGATTTTGCTCGGTGGCTGGCTGCGGGAGATTGACAAATCCTAAAGCTATTCTGCCTTGAGTTAGCTGCTGCAAAGCTTTTTGATAGTTAGGACTGTTGTTGAGATTTAAGTTGGCTGATTCTACATTATTAATTGCATCTCGCAGCACGTTCGGACTGTTGGCAAATAACACAAAACTCAGGTTATTTCCCGAATCCGAACTGCTGCCGATTGCAGCCGTCGCGAAGCTGCGCGGCAAAGTTGAATTCGGTAGAGACAGCGGATTGAAAGGCGAAATCTGAGATGTTTTTTTATTGGCTGTGGGTGGTTTTTTATAATTAATTTTTACGCCTTTATATAGTTCCGACTGCACAGTTTTGTCCTTACGAGATTGTTTTTGCCAGTAGGAGTCGAGAAATTGTTGGCTGCGATCGGCATTTTGGGAAGAAACCGCCAGCAGAAACCCGGTTTGTTTGCCGTTGTTGAGTTCGCGCTCGAAATCAGGATTGGTTGCGGCGAGGGTAATTTCGTCACCTATCCAAGGTTGGATATCTCGACTGTAATCCAGGCCAGTATTGGCGAGGAGGCTTTTTTTGATTTGCTCGAATTCAGCGTGCGATCGGCTTCTTTCTTGGGGAGACGCAAAGATTTGCCGCAATGCTTCGAGGCGATCGGGATTTACCAGCATAGAAGCCAACAAAGGTGCTTGTTTCGAGACAAACACAGCCGCAGCCGGAGTAGTTGTCGGCCCGCCCGCGAGCAAATTTAGGGGAGTTTTGGTTGACAGCCAGTAAAAACCGCCTGCACCCAAGGCTAAGAGTGCCAAGACGCCAGCAATGAGGAAAGAAAAGAACGATCGCAGCTTCATAAAACAAGGACTAATGACAAATGGCACTGAAAAAGGCTTAATCACGTTCGCAGTTTAGCTTTCAAGACAGAGCGAGGTTCCTGCATTCGAGGATACGGTTTCGGCCGAAGTTTCAAAACTAAGGGTTCAGAACGCTCAGGTCGAATCGTGAGTAAATTAGTTACCACCTGTTCCAAAAGTAATTGACGCCATTGGATCTGTTGACGTTTTCCTGTAGTTGCCAACAGCGTCAATAATAGATTAAACTGCTGCCTAGTTGACTGGAATGAGAGTTGAAAAACTGTATTTTTTGACGAAGATGCAGCCTGCCACATAATGGTACGCAATAAGGTGTAAGCTAACAAGTGTACCCAGATTTCTTTTCTGACCATCACCGGAGTTTTCGCTGTTAACATCTCCATTTTTAACGTTGTTTTGAGATAGCGTAAATTGACTTCTGCTGCCGACCAACGTAATCCATATAAAGCAGTCAACTTTTCAACAGTATACCGTTTGGCATCCACCAATGTTGTCACTACAATTATCCGCTCATCTCTAAAACCACGGCGCTTAATTCGCTCTTCATACTTCTCGGACGATGAAACTAGACGGTAATGCCTCGAATTCCTCAATAGTCATATGGTTGGGACACTGCCGGGGCTTATTCCAGACGACTGTATGGTCGCCAATTCCCAACTTCTTTCCCCGTCTAAAGTCAGTTTTGCGGAGATGATTTTTACGGAAGACAGCATCTGCGCCTCGCTCTTTTACTAAGACTAAATCGACATAATTACCATAAGCTTGATCCGCCAATATCACATCGTCGGGGACTAAATTTCCATAAATCAAACGGCTCATCACAATCTCACTGGTTGCCAAGGATGCTATACCAGCGGATACCACAGCGCCAGTCAGCAATGAAAAAAGTACCACTATTTTAGCGATGGGAAATCCACACCCTGGTTTTTGATTACTGTGTTGCGGATATTCGGCTTGATTTTCATGAGTATCACTCATCAACACTGTTGTTCCATCTAATACCCGCACTCGTCGTCCACACCATTGTTGTTTTATGGGAACTTCCTTTTCTAGGGCTTCTGCGACTATTGGTACTAACTGTTGAACGAGTTTTTCTGGCAGTCGTTTACGAGCTTTACTGTACGCCCCGGTATCAGAAGAAGGAGACTTGACTCCGGCTGCACTCAGCCACGTACTCATCCGCTTCACGGCTTGACTCAAACTTTTGTCGGGATCGAGTACCTGGGATACCATCGCCCACAAGGTGACTATCGGTGTGTAGATGCTTTGGTAGTAGGTGATTTTCTCCCCAGCTAGAAGCGAATGGACTAACTTTTCTGGCAGCAGTTTCTCCCAAGGTGAGGCAACGCTCTGTAAAAATTGTTGTTTGAGAATAGACGCACGATTTGGCATAATAAAGAGAGATTTTTTGATTTGTAAGGCAATGATCTATATATAGATTGCCTTACAGATTTTTTTTTGGTCACTTTTTCAGTGCCATTTGACTAATGACCACAGTCTACTATTAACTACAGTAGCGCATGACCGCAGCTATTGACACCTGCAAAATATAGAGGCGGTGTCTGTGAGAAACCGCCCCAATATTGACAGGCGATTGCCCGTCAGTTTATTTTGTTTTTAAGTCAATGATTGTGCCAATCTAGCCATCAGTTCTTCAATCGATAATTGAGGCAATTCTGCCAACAGCGATGATAAATTGTCTGGAGATAAAGCCAGCAGATTAGGGATGAGATTTACCGGGAGTTCTTCTAATTGTCCCGATTGAATGAATGATTTTTCCAGAACTTTTTGTGCCAGCAAATTTTGCACTTGTTGGTGTTCATTCTGTCCCGCAGGCAGAGTAGATAATTGCACTAACAGCAAGGTGAACTCGGCAACAGCCAAAGCCGAAATCGGTAGAATTAATGCGACAGTTCGCGGGTCTAACTCCCCAAATCTAACTTGCAAAAAACTCTCCAAAATCATCCGCTGTCCTTCTTCCCGGCCTTGTTCCCGGCCTTGTTCTCTGCCTTCTTCCTGACCTTGTTGTTTTGCTGCTTCTAAATGTTGTTGAAAAAGAGGTGCGATCGCCATAACTAACTCCTGATCTTCATCATCCCGTGCGGGAATAGGTGGTGTATTCGCTTGCAAATTGGCCTGCAAGATGTACAATAATTGTAGCGCGTTAGTTCGGAGTGGATTATCCACAGGCAATGCACTCAATTCTGCGATCGCCTGTTCCTGTACCCGCCCCCGGCCCAACATCCGCAACCACATCGTCTGTGGGCCTCTCGGTAGCTGGTGAATCGCGATTAGCCCGACTCTCCAAACCTCAGTTAAAAAATAAACTCCTTTCCCCCAGCCCTCTGACTCTTCGGGAGCCCGAAAACCAAAACTGTCCAGTAAAAGTTCCGAAGCAGTGGGAGTTAAAATCCACAACGTCGGTAATTGTCTTTCTTTTAAACGCTGGTCTTCTCGATTAGCCACCCGCCCCAGTTGGGCCCTACTATTTAATAGTTTTACCACACAACTGAAGATTTCCTCAGTATTAACCGGATTGCGAAACGGCTCAATCACAGCTATAGTGGCAGCCACCTGACCCAATAAACCCAAACTTTGGAGGTATTCGGCCTCAGAAGAAGTTGGTTGAAACCAGACATCAATTTCTCTAACTTCAGCGGTGACAGCTTTGCTCGTTTCTACTTGTCCGAGAGGGGATAATAACTCTTGAAGGTATTCTTTAGCAAACTGGTCGTGGGGAAACTTAGTCATAAAGTCAATGTTTTGCACTCCCTGCTATTTTACACAAACAAATAGTCACAAATAAAAAAACAACTCAAATGTTAACAATATCAACTTCCTGTGAACAAAGAGTTTTATTGCCAAATATCAGTTGGAAATTATATGAAGATTTGCTCGCGGAACTGGGAAACCAACGTTCCACCAGAATTGCATATCATCAAGGTCAATTAGAAATTATGGTGCCGGTACCGGAACATGAAAATCGCAACAGACTGATCGATCGCCTAATTGTCACTCTCATCGAAGAA
This sequence comes from Oscillatoriales cyanobacterium, assembly GCA_004293365.1. Lineage (GTDB taxonomy): Bacteria > Cyanobacteriota > Cyanobacteriia > Cyanobacteriales > Microcoleaceae > Microcoleus. The sequence goes on from RDYN01000081.1 coordinate 19,328, forward strand.
CTAAATCTTGAGTACAACCCATTTGGTTCGATGACTATTAAGAAACGCAAAAAATCTGCGGGAAAAGAACCAGATTCGTGCTATTATATCCAGAATGAAGCACTGGTCAGAGGCAGAACAAAATTAGACTTTGCTCTCGATCCGGCCCCAGATTTAGCACTGGAAATTGATATTACCAGCATTTCCTTAAATCAATTCGATTTATATGCAGATTTAGGCGTACCCGAAATCTGGCGCTACGACAAACGAAGCATCAAGTTTTATCAATTGCAAAATGGCGAATATGCCGAGTGCGATTTTTCCGTAGCTTTCCCGATGCTACCGACGGCAAAAGTTGACGAATTTATCGATCGCACTCAAACAGCAGGCGCAACCGCAGCAGTGCGAGAATTGCGGGAATGGGTGAGGAATAGGTAATTGTGAGTCTACCAACTCTTAACGTGCGATCGGCCTTTAACGTCAACGACAATCAGAGATATCGCACAAAACTGGACTGTGCGGGCGATCGGATCGCTCTTTACGCCCTAACACTCGCCCTTGATTATCTGTGGCTGTTACAATCAGGATGTTGTTTTCAAGGGCGTATTGTCACAAACAAGGACGATCGCCCGTAATTGAGAAAGTGCGATCGCCTGCTGGAGTCGCTCTATTTTTTAACTTCTCTTGTTGACAATCTTTTGTTTCACACCTACGATCGCAATTCCTCGATCGAAGAGCCCAGCCCGATCGAATTTGATCTCGATTACTATCTTTCCTGTCTTATCAATATATCCCGATTTCTTATTAAGGTCTACCAGCGCTAGCCCCTCCGAAAATTCACTAATTGCGTCAAATTTAGGTTCAATTAAATATTTTCCGGTCTTGTCGATCAAGCCTCGTTTGTCATTAACTTCCACGCCAGCCGACCCATCAGAGAAATTTTCCGCCCCCGAAAATTGAGGCGAAATTACAAACTTTCCTGTTTTGTCAATATAGCCGTATAGTCCATTTTCACTACTTTTGATAGCTGCTAAACCTTCAGAAAATTCCCTGCCAGACTTAAACTGAGGTGGGATAACCAATTTTCCAGACAAGTCAATATAACCCCATTTTCCACCGATTTCTACTGCCGCTAGCCCTTCGGAAAAATTGTTAGCACGATCGAATTGGAACCCAGTGATATACTCACCTGACGAATTGATATATCCCCATTTAATAGCATTCCTAGCCTCACAATCGAGAGCAGACATAGAAACTCTTGCTCGTCCATTATAAAATTCCTCAGTTATGGCAAACTTAAAAGGAATAACAACCTTTCCCATTTTATTAATATACCCCCACTTTCCACCAGTAACACCTCCCATATAGCAACGTTGACCTCCCATACCCACTCGCATCAGTCCGTCTTTAAACTCAGCAGGATCGCCGATCCCTCCATGATTGTCGCTGTTATAAATGTAGTCGAAATTCGGTGCAGCGATATAATTGCCTGTTTTGTCAATTAAGCCATATTTTTGTTTGACTTCTACAACTGCTATTCCTTCTAAAAATTTTGTAGCGTAATCAAAGTGAGGTGGAATTACGTAACTTCCCTGTTTGTTAATGTAACCATATTTGTTGTCGACCATAACCATTGCTATTCCTTGTGAAAATCTAGTAGCGTAATCAAATTCATGTGGTATGACCAGTTTGCCAGTTTTGTCTATATAACCTGATTTGTTGTTACTTTCGAGTGTGGCCACAGCTAACCCTTCTGAAAAATTGCTACTACCACCCTCAAATAGAAGTTCAATGACCACTTTACCTGTTCGATCGATGTATTTTACTTTATTGTCAAGTCGCACTAAGGCTAACCCTTCTGAAAAATCACTAATCAAATCAAATTGAGGTTCCACCACATACTTACCAGTTTTGTCAATCAAACCAAACTTCTCAACTTCTGATTCGAGATTTTCAGACATAGCGATTTGAGTCATGAGTAAGAACACAATAACTAAACTCAAGTAAAGTATAAACCGAATTTCTTTCAAGATTAGCATCGTAATTCCACCAATTAATTTTACTTACAGCAGACAGATTCCAGGTAAGTAGGTACTAGCAGAGATAGACGACACAGTAGTAGCGTTTTCTGGAAGCGATTGATCGCTTGACGGGTGTACTTCATAAACGTGGAATCTGCTGTAAAGTCTGCAATTGTTCGATAGTCAAAGCCTAGGATTTGGGAATATTTGCAATTGTTCGATAGTCAAAGCCTAGGATTTGGGATGGGCTAAGAGGTTTTGTGTTAGGGGGTTGTTTGCTGGTATTTGTGAGGTAGCCAACTTGCTGACGAATCTGATCCCTGCTTAGATTTACTCCATTCGCTATATAGCCAATACTTATAGATAAACGATCTAGTGTGACTTTATCCACTAATTCTGCCATATGCTCCTGATAGTTTTTAACAAAGTCATTGTACTGATCGCCATTTTTGTAAAGCTGTAAGTTGTATTGACCATTAATTATCCCAGATTTCAACCAGTTGAGAACATCTTGATTTTGATCGTTCAATGCGTAACGAAGTAGGTTAGCTGAAATGCTAAATTTGGTACTAGAAAGTGCTTTTTTGAGATTAGTCAGATTCTTAGTTAATGCCCGTTGAATCCAGCTTTTATCGTTGGAATCTTTGTCAGCGGTGATTGTTGAGCGATGCAAAGTGGCAACCTCTGCTTCTGCGGCCTTGGGAATTCCCAGGCGATCGTCAAAAATAATTCCCTTCACAAAACTACCATATTTGTTAATGAAGTCCGTAGCTATATTTTGCAACTCACCCCACACACTCGGATGCAGGAGGTCTACATAGGAAAAGCCACCATCACCTTTATAACTCAGCACAGCATTCTTATCGGGTACGCCGCTGTAACGAGCCTTTTTAGCCGCTTTATACATCGGGCTAGAAGGTGCTGCTAGCCCAGTCCCCTCAAACCAACCAATTACGTCAATGTTTCTCGGTTTATTGGGATTTGCTTTGTTGTATTTATCGAGTTCATCTTTAAACTCGGCAAATACATCTTGACCAGATAAACCAGGAATCATATTTCCCAGCCCATCCCCGTATCTAAAAGTAGTCCCCTGTGTAGATAGCACGTTCATGTAGACTTTTTTGATCGATGGATTGTTGATGATATCTCGAAATATTTGGCGTCTTTTTTCCGGTGTTGTATTCAATGTACCAGTATAAGACAGCCAATAAGAGCCTATATCTTTAGGAGGCCATCCCGATTGTGGAGGAGTAGCACCAAACGGATTCCCAGCAAACTTGTCCGCAATATTTGGGTTGTAAGCTATCGGCAGTTCAAAAAGCTCTTTACTCGGCTGTGGCTGTTGCTTCTTCGGAGGCTTAGTCAAATCCACAGGCCCATTCTTCTGTGGCTTATTCAACCGCGGCACATCCCCAAATTTCGGCAAATCATTAGTCTGCCCCGTTTTCTTCGGATCGAACCCTCCCCTTTTCGACTCAGACTCACTCGGCAAATACTTACCATCTTTCCAACTAGACTTCGACCAACTTTCACTCCAATCATTTCTCCCATCATCCCAAACAGTCCCGCTACGAGTCCAACTCCAACTGCTGCCATTACTCGTATAAACATTCCTTTTATTCACCGATTCCGAATCGTAACCACTTATCGTCTCACTCCAACTGTAACCTCCCTTAAAGTAAGACTTGGTGTAACTCGAAGTCCAACTAGAATACTTGGAAACGTCACTCACTACCCCCTTACTATCGTAACTGCTGTCCCTCAACCATTTTTCGTAACTCGAACTGCCCTTCTCTTCTTTTCCACCATCTTTGTAAGTTGTGACTGTCTGTGAATTACGAGTAGTTGAGGTATCGCTACTGTTAGATGAATTGCTATTGTTGCCCTCGGTACTGCGATTACTTTTACTCGCGGTTATTGTCGATTCATCGCTGTTACTTTTGGTGGTATAAGTATCAGCTTTGTACTCGCTATCCCACTGCTGCTGATTTTCCGAATAGCTTTCACTTTCGTTTTTAGAACTGGGTTTTCCGGCACTGTTGCTGCTGGAAGAGTTTGATTTGTTGATTGATGTTTGATAATTTTATTGTAGATTTTCGATCGCCCGAAACAGAAAATTACCTCAAAACGGGGCTCGATTATTTGCAATTTGTGCACGAGTGCGAGCGGGAGATGCAAATTTAAAGTTAATCCGTGTCGTAATCAAGATCCTCCCACTCACCCCATTCATCCTTACACCATCCCAAACTACGCCAATACCCATGACTATCGGATTGTTTTTCAAAAACAAATTCAAGGAGGCTCTCACCTGTTTTTAAGCATAAACGCTTTTTGCTAGTCATGTCGAACAAAAATAGAGTAAGACTAACGTGAAAAATATTTTCCCCACTTTCAGTTCCTACCATACCCCCGCCAATAACAGCCGACCATGCTGTATGATATAAAGGAGCATTTTCTTTTTCTTCACTCCAAATCCATCTATTGAATGATGGGGAATGTGAATATTTGATATTTAAGTTGATTTCAGGATCGCGGTGAAAATCCTGTCCCAGAAAATTTTGAAAATCATCAAGGATTCCATCAATAATTTCCTGCCAAATTTCTTGGGGATATACTTCAGGGTATTTCCCTGCATTCCAAAGCTTTTGTTCGAGAATTGGATTCATATTTTGACCTCCAAGATACTCATTTACTGATTTCCAAATAATTGGGGCTATTCATCCATCTATTAGGAGAGACAGGCGTTCCTGCTTTGACTCGACCGCCTGGAAATCTACTGATTCCGCTACGACCATATGCAGTGATGACGCGAGTAAAATCATTATTTTGAGTGATAACTACGTTCCCATCCTTATAGAATACAGTAACTTGCCGACCATTATCATTTATCCCGATAAACACACGCTCTGGTTTGTTGATGATATCTGCTTGTAGGTGCTGGTAGTGCCCTGAAGGAAAGGATCGGAGTAAGCTATAATTAGAGAAGTGTTTCCCATAGCGTGATATGACATTAGAAATTAGTTGCCCTAATTGTTG
>RDYN01000197.1 GCA_004293365.1 Oscillatoriales cyanobacterium
CTAAGTCAATTCTAATTGGCTCAAGCTCATACAAGTCGGTGCTCGCTGTTTTTTAACAAGTTGCTCTTTTATCTATAAGAGCAACTTGTTAAGAAAAAGATAAGGATAAAAAGCCAGCAAAATATTATTTAAACTAAGGTTAGTTTTGAATAAACAATAAAGCGGAAGCCTCTGTGACAAATATTGTTGTTAATGCCAACGGAACGATAAAGGGCGTCAACTCTGCTGGCGCGGCAACGCCGGGCGTGGCAACTCTGGGGGGAATGATTTATCAACTGGCGGTGCTGGGAGTAAGAGGGCAGGCAGATTCGGCGATAAATCCTACCAAACTCGATTATCTTTCCCTAGCTGAAGACAGGGAAGAAAAAATCCAGGGAGTCGCCAACAACAATGGCGGGGTAGCGAACATCAGTTTCACTTCCCCGGTGCGGACAGTAGCGTTGCCCTTCGCTCAGCCGGCACAGGTTGTCGTACCCGATTACTTTGCAGCGCCTAGCATCGGTTACACCGCCGGCACAGGAGGGACACCGACATTTACCAGCGGCAATTGGGCGACAGATTTAGCTGACGCGATCCGCCTGCTGCACTTGCTACAGTTAAACATTGAAAAAAACCCCCTCAGCTTGACCCTTGTGGAAAGCTGGCAAATTGCCAACTCACGAGCGCCGGCGACCCTTGATGCAGAGCTAACTGCAACAGTAAAAATTCCGTTGCAATCGTTTTCTGACGGGCTCGGCGGGTGGCGTTACGTAGGCCTTTCGCCGTTTGGGAATTTAGTTTAATGGCCGAGAATAAACTGTCGGGGACGCGAACATTTCGCCGATCGATAACCAGCGTTGACGGCACTAACATCGTCGAAATTCTGGCTCTCCTGAACTTGTGGTGATAATTTTATTTAATCAGAAAAGCAAGCTAATACGCGATTTCTGAAATTATTAAAATTAGAAAAACCATATCCTTGCCGCATTATCAACTTAATTCGATTGTTGATTCCTTCCATGACTCCACTTGTTGTGCGATTAAGAAAGTAGTTGCAAATACCCTCAAAATGATTATCAATTGTTGATGCAGATTCTCTAAAAAATACTTGTGCACGATTTAGCCATTCTTTGATTTTGTTCTGCCCTTTTTTGACTGTCAAATTAGTTTCATATATTTCTCTAAATTCTTCTTTCATCTCATACGCAATTCTCAAGCATTCTGATTTACCTAATATCAATTCTAATTTATCAATCTGCTCTGGTTTCAAATTTACTCGATTACTTAACAATAAATATTTACTTTGTCTATCTGTTATTTTGGCTGCTCTACGTAATTTATTTAAGTCTTTATTAACTATTTTCATTACATGAAAACGATCGATAACAACTTGAGCATTTGGAAATACTTTTTTGATAACTTTAGGGAATCCTCCCCACATATCAACACTCACCTCTTCAACTTGTTCTCGAACCTCAATTGGTTGTTGCATAAGGACTTCAATGATTTCTTCATTTTTATGAGAATCAATCATTTCAATTAAATTACCTTGGCAAATGTCACTAACGACAGTCACAAAATTTCCTTGACCTTTCTGCATACTTATCTCGTCTATAGAAACTTTTTTAACCTGTTTCCAATCTATTTTTTTTTTGAACTTTATTTCCTCGAGCAAATATTTCTTTTATTTCGTGATAGCTCAGTTCTTCTTCTCGTCCGATTTGCTCCATGCTCGATTGTTTGACACGCTCATAAATATTTTGTTCGTATCGTTGAGTATGCCGTCTTTTGATATCCAAAAAATCTATTCTTTCTGTGGGATACCGTTGGCAACTAGGACAATAAAACTGCCGTCGTGGGATTTTTAGATACACAGGACGACCAAATACTGGTAAATCTCTTACTAAAATTGGTCTATTCTGATGCAGTTGTTCGGTATACTGTTGACAATGATGACAAACTATACCTTCTCCTAAAATTCTCAGTCCCAATAAGATTCTTCCCTCAATTTGAGTACAACTTTCAACCTTCACTCCAGGCAAGTCTAATATATAGTCCAAATAAAAGTCCATGACAGTAAATGTATTATTTGTTACATTATACACCATAAAGTCAGGAGAGCCGAAATTCTTCGATGCTCGGATGTTTTCGCGCCGTATTCTAGCCTAGAATCAACCTATTTTCTAGAAAGAAATTTTTATTTAGAAGCCTTAAGCGGAGCGGTTTATATCGCTTCAAAAAAGCAAGCTCCGTTTCCCAACATTTTTCCCGAGATGAACACGGCAGAAAAAATTGCCGCGATGTTGGAAGTAGAGAATAAATTTCCTTTTGTGGGCTTGAGGTTCCACGCTCGCAAAGGCGCCGGGGCGTGGCAACCTTTAGCAACAAGCTTGTTGCAAAACCGAGGCAGAGAGACGACAATACCGTTTCTCATCCCTTATTTGACGGTCAATCAACTCAAATTGCTGTCGCCAGATGACATTCTGGGCGTTTCGATCGTCAACTACGGTCACGGCACGCTGGCAGCCGGCGATTACATTAATTTAGAAGGTGACTTTAAGTTTGAAATTGACTTAATCCCCAGGCCTGTTGCGAGAACTGTTGGCGTTGCGGTGCCCTACGGAATTGATATCGGATTAACACCAATCCGCTTTAGAAGCAGCAACACAAATAGGGCGCTGCTCTACGCTACCAACGCAGGAAATTTTAATATTTGGATTGCAGGAACCTCTAGCGGTTTAGCGCCGGGAACGGGAATGCTTTTAGCTGCTAATGGCGGCACTTTAAGTCTCGGGGAAACCGACAACCTCAACGGCGAATTGTGGGCTGTTGCTGAGGGCGGCACGAGTCGGGTTGCGGGGGTGGAAGCTTCCTATGCCTAGCCGCGTTTCCTCGAAATCATCGCTTTCCCCCAGCAGCACCCAAGGATCGAGCGCGATCGACCTCGGCAAAGATTCCGGTGTCGATATGGGGAGAAAATCGCAGGTATCCGCCAGCAGCGGGGGAATCGGCGTCACCCAAGAAGTGGCTAATATCGGAGGGGTAAACGTTACTGGCGGAGTGAGTGTTGATGTCAGCCCGATCGGTATTGACATCAGCGGCAATCCTAACTACGAAGATCCTTCAAAAAGCTCAATTTCTATCGGTGCTGGTGCAGAAATTCCGGGTGGAATTTTAGGCGTTAGCGGGGGAGTCACGATTAATACGAGTGTGAGGTAGCTGGAGTTGGAATTAATATTTCTAAATCTTCTGAAGGTGTAGGTGTCGGAATATCGCTGCAAATTCCTTTCACTCCAATTAGCGGGACTTAAACAAATTTTAAGCCCAAACCAAGCCTAAACTCGCTTTATAAGCGGAGAATACGTCCCAATTTTGGTTCAACCATTTTACAAACC
>RDYN01000012.1 GCA_004293365.1 Oscillatoriales cyanobacterium
AGGGCTTGTCAAGCTTTTTGCGAAAATATTTTTGACTTTTTTTGAAGCTATACACAGCAAGGGTTTCACCTACCAGGACAGGCTCGGGTCTCCGATCGCCCTCTCTGCTTTTCCGGATGTCACCTGTTTTGGGCGGTAATGGTTAGGTTTTTTCCGTGGACTCGGCCGCTCAGGGGTAGAATATCTCTACAGACAGATGTTCTATGTGTATATGTGTTCGATCGCCCGCCAATGAAAAAACCTACTGCTCGCCCTGGTGCTTTGTTCGTTACCTGCGCCTCACTGCTGCTCGCTTGCAGTCAGACCAACACTCCTCAGACATCTACTAATACAGCGTCTTCAGGTACTTCACCAACTCCCACAGCTACGCCACAGGGTGCGGGTGCAGGGAACTCGGCCACTATTCCGGTTGGGGTTGGGGTGGCGCAAACTAGCAATGTGGCTTTACTCGGCCAGGAACAGGTGGCTGGGGCGAAAATTGCTGAGAAGTATTTCAACGATAAGGGCGGTGTGGATGGGACGCCGATTAGACTGGTGTTCCAAGATACGGGTGGAGATGAACAAGGGGCGATTAATGCGTTCAATACTCTGATCAATCAGGATAAGGTGGTGGGGATTGTGGGTCCAACTCTATCACAGCAGGCTTTTGGTGCCGATCCGATCGCCGATCGCGCAAAAGTTCCCGTGATCGCACCCTCCAACACCGCTAAAGGCATTCCCCAGATTGGCGATTATGTGGCCAGAGTCTCCGCGCCTGTCGCTGTGGTAGCACCGAATGCGGTGAAAGCTGCCCTCAAGCAAAATCCCAATATTAAGAAAGTAGCCGTGTTTTTTGCTCAGAATGATGCTTTCAGCAAATCTGAGACTGAAACTTTTCAGAAAACGGTTAAAGAGATGGGGCTGGAATTGGCAACAGTCCAAAAATTCTTGACCACCGATACAGATTTCCAATCTCAAGCTACTAATGCGATCAATGTCAAGCCCGATTTGATAATTATTTCTGGGTTGGCCGCCGATGGAGGCAATTTAATTAAGCAGTTGCGGGAGTTGGGCTACAAGGGCGTTATCATTGGGGGCAACGGTTTGAATACTTCCAATGTATTTACTGTTTGCAAGGCTCTTTGCGATGGGGTTTTGATTGCCCAAGCCTACAGCCCGGAATATCAAAATGAAATTAATAAGGCTTTCCGCGATGCTTATCGCGCTCAATTTAAGAAGGAACCGCCTCAGTTTAGTGCTCAAGCTTTTACTGGCGTTCAAGTTTTTGTCGAGTCATTAAAGGCAATTAATGCTCAGTCTAAGGTTAGCGAAAAGCCTTTGGCGGAATTGCGTACAAAGCTTAATGAGCAGTTGTTGACTGGCAAGTACGATACGCCTTTGGGGGAAATTTCTTTTACGCCGGAAGGGGAAATCAATCAAAAAGATTTTTATGTGGCACGAATCAAAATGGAGGCGGATGGCAATAACGGTAAGTTTGAGTTTTTGAAATGAAGGAAGTTCGGCAACTGATTTTGTAACGGATTTAACGGATAGAAGAGGGAAGTTCGGCAACTGATTTTGTAACGAATTTAACGGATGTAACGGATGGATTTAACTCTGTTTCTGCAACAATTTCTGAATGGTTTGTCGATCGGCAGTGTGTATGCTATTTTTGCGCTGGGATACACGCTGGTGTTTTCGATTTTGGGAATTATTAATTTTGCTCACGGTGCAGTGTTTACTTTGGGTGCTTATTTCACCTATGCGCTGATGGGCGGGGCTTTCGGTTTTAACGGGTTGTTGGCTAATGCTAGAATTCCCGTGCAGTTTCCTTTTGCTGTGGCGCTAATTTTGGGTAGTACGCTGGCTGGTTTGGTGGGAGTAATTGTTGAAAGAGTTGCTTTTTTGCCTTTGCGCCGCAGAAACTCCGATCCTCTGCTGACGGTGGTTTCGAGTTTGGGGGCTGCGGTGGCGATCGCAAATATCATTCAATATCTTGTCGGGGCTGAGATTTACACTTTTCCGGCTAATACTTACGGCAATTTGCCTGCTGCTATTAACTTTGGTACGGCGGATCAACAGATTCCGATTCGCACTGTGCAAATAGTGATTTTTGTGGTGGCTGTGGCGATTGTCAGTCTCCTAACTTACTTGATAAATTTCACTAAATTTGGTAAAGCAATGCAGGCGGTAGCTGAAGATGCTACTACTTCTAGTTTGTTGGGGATTGATACTGACAGGTATATTGTTTTGACGTTTTTTGTAAGCAGTTTTCTGGCTGGTTTGGCGGGGAGTTTGGTGGGTTCTAGTGTTAGTATTGCGGGGCCGTATTTTGGGATTGCTTTTGGTTTGAAGGGTTTGGCTGTGATTGTGCTTGGTGGGTTGGGGAGTATTCCTGGGGCTGTTTTCGGTGGGTTTATAATTGGTTTGGTGGAGGCTTTTGTGCCGGGTGATTTTTCGGCTTATAAGGATGCTGTGGCTTTTGCGATATTGTTTATTATGCTTTTGGTTAGGCCGCAGGGTTTGTTTGGGCGACGTTTGATTCAAAAAGTGTAGGATTATTTGCAAGAATTATAGTGCATCAGTCGCTAAAGAGATGTGATATGAAAGTGGAAGTTCCATTAATTGTAAGCGATCGCCTTTTATTACGATTGGCAAATCAAGACGATATCGGCAAAATAATTGATTTTTACAGTCACAACCAAAGTTTTTTTGCTCCCTGGCACCGACATTGGGCGGAGGATTTTTTAACTGAAAATTATTGGCAAAAACAAGTAGAGAAAGACTTAGAAGGATTTGAGTCTGATAAATTTTTAAAATTGTGGATTTTTGAGAAAGCTACTTCTAAGTATATTGTCGGCAACGTTAACTTTGATAATTTTGTGCGAGGTGCAGGTCATTTCTGCTTTTTGGGATATAATCTGGCCGAATCGCAACAAGGTAAAGGTTATATGACTGAATCTGTGCGAGTTGCAATTCAATATGTGTTTGAAGAGTTAAATTTACATCGCATTATGGCAAATTATATGCCTCACAATCAGCGTAGCGGTAATCTACTTAGAAGATTGGGATTTGTTGTGGAAGGTTACGCCAGGGACTATTTGTTGATAAATGGTCGGTGGGAAGACCATATTCAGACTAGCTTAATCAATCCAAATTGGAAACCAAGTTAATCAGATTTTTTCTGATAATTGCAAATTTAAAATCAAATGAATACATTTTTTACTACTTATGGGTTTCTGATTGTCTCGATGTTGCTGGGTGCAATGTTGGGATTGTCGCTATATTTGCCTTTGATGACTGGACAATTGTCTCTCGCTAGCCCCGGTTTTTATGCTTTGGGCGGGTATATTGCGGCGATTTTGTCTGCGACGGTGTTTCAAACGACGGGCGGTTTATTTCCGCTGCCGCTGCTATTATTGGAGATGATAATTGCAGGGGCTGTTTCGGGGTTGCTGGGTATTTTGGTGGGAGTTCCGGCGCTGCGGTTGAGGGGGATTTATTTGGCGATCGCAACTATTGCTTTTGTGGAAATTCTGCGGGTTTTATCGCTGAATCTGGATATCACTGGCGGGGCTGTGGGGATTTTTGGGATTCCGCAACCGTTTGCAACGCCGATCGAGTATTTGTGGATTGTACTGCCTTTGCTGCTGGTAAGTATGGCGATTCTCTACCGGCTGGAACGGATTCGGGTGGGACGGGCTTTTGCGGCGATTCGGGCTGATGAGTTGGCTGCTGATGCGATCGGCATTAACCCGACTTTTTACAAGGTTCTGGCTTTTACGTTGGGTGCTATTTTAGCAGGCGTTGTCGGTGCGGTTAGCGCGCATTTTCTCAATACTTGGAATGCCCGTCAAGGAACTTTTGATGCTAGTATTATTTACTTGACTTCTGTGTTGATTGGTGGTAGCAGAACGTTTGTCGGTTCGGTGTTGGGCGGGATGGTTTTTACTGCTTTGCCGGAGGTTTTGAGGGGGATGGCGACTATTCAGGGATTGCCGGTTTGGTTGGCGCAATTTCTGCGGGATGGGCGGTTAATTATTTTTGGGTTGTTGATTGTTGTGGGGACGATATTTTTTCCACAAGGGTTGGTGACGCCGGAGTTGTTGAAGAGGTGGAGGAAGGGCGATCGCACTTCTGTTTAGGCAATTATATTATTTGCAGCTAAGTTTATTCACTGCGGCTGAGAAGAAAGTTTAATCGAGAAAGAGTAAGGTGTATCTCCTCCCCTTTTTGACAAAAGAACGATATAATTTCCACTGGCTAGATTCCTTTCAATCTTTCCTGGCTGGGAACGAGTAGCAGTTGCTTCAGTTATTTCATTACCTGGCAAGCCATTACCATTATCTGTATAGAGCGTTATCTGGGTTTCATTTTGTACCTGGTCTAGATACAGACTTACCCCACCAGGATTACCTATAGTGAATCGATAATACTGTTTTCGCTTATCTTTATTTAGAGCAGACGGATCGGTTTTTTTGTCATTTCCTAATGAACCGAAATCGTTAATTTTTTTGGTATAATTAGTGCCAGTAATTCTGTATTTTGTATCTTCTATTCTCCGCTTAATTTCAACAATATATTTCCCGCTACCTAGAATTTTTTCAATTTCTACTGGTCGATAAAGAGTAGCAGTTGCTTCAGTTATTTCATTGCCTGGCAAGCCATTACCATTATCTGTATAGAGCGTTATCAGAGCTTCATTTTCAACTTCATCTAGGTACAAGCTAATATTGCTCGGATTACCTAAAGTAAAATAATATCGTTCTTTCTCATTTTGAGAACTCAAATTACCTTTGACACTCTTGGTAAGTAGATCATTGTTGATGGTCGGTGCAGGTGGTGGTGTCGGTGTAGAAGGGTTAGATGATACACTGGAAGTAGGCTGGGGAAAAGATGGGACGCTTTGAACTTCAGGTTGACCTGATGCGTCAAACCGAATAATCCTGACTATACTTGGATCGTTTTCTAAATTGATATTAAAGTTTTGAGATGGATAGCCTGATTTACTTAAGTTGACACGAACATCTCCTTTACTCGGAATTCGCACTTTGGCATAACCATTATTATCAGTATGTTCAACTACTGGCGGTCCTTGAGCAATGAACTGAATTTTTACTCCTGCCAAGGCTTCTCCCATGCTTGTTTGTGTAATGAGTTCAACTTCTTTTTGTGTTACACCACATACTTTTGAGTCCCAGCTTATCCTACATCTAATTTCTGGAACAGTCGCACCAACACTAATAACTGTGAAGATAATACCCAAAATAGATAAAATCTGATTATACTTCATTGGAGGTTTATTTTCATCTAATTTTTCATCCCAGTCACTAATAACTAATTCTTCATCCCAGTCAGAGTCAACTACTTTTTTTTTAAGATCCGGCTAAAGGTCGGAAACATCCGTTGCAAAATACCTTCTGTACCTAGTTCAATTTCATAGGAGATAAAGGGTGGCAGTAGGGGAAGTGTAGCTTTCAGCTTTCCGGCAGCCGAGTTTTCGGGTTCATTTAGTTTGTTCCTAATTTCAGTTAATAGTTGTATCGCTTCCTGAGAGTAGCCAGCGGTACTACTTTGCTGAATCTGCTCAACAATCTGTAAGATTTCTATAAGGGCGCAATCTGCATCCGTTTCATTAATCTCGAATGAATTTGCATTCTGAGCTAAAAGTTGCCAGTATTCCTTCTCATACTTACGAATTTCTGGTAAAACTTGTCTGGAAATTGTTTGTTTAATCGTATTTCTTTCTGCTGCACTGGCAGTATAAGCAAGTTGCTTTTGATGATTACCTAGAGTTTCGTATAAGGAATCCAGGATTTCCTCTAAATCGGTTAACCTTCGACGTGGTATCATGACTTATATAACTCCTTTGCTTTATTGAGCCGATCGCCCCAAACGTATATAATTTAGAAGTGCGATCGCAGCTAACAAAATAGTAAATCTCTATCGCTCGCCGTTAATGAGGAGGATTGAACGTGAATCTGCTTTTTTCAGCAAAGCTACGTTTTATCCTTTTCCACATCATAGACCGATCGCCCAAAACTGACAATGGAAAAAAAGACGGAAAAAGACGGGTATTTCTCAACTCGGGGTGCAAGGCGGAAAAAGACGGAAAAAGACGGATAAAGTCTGGTATACTAACTCTAGTTTTCGGACACCCCTACTGATGAACACCGCCGATATCTTGGAATTTGTAGATGAAGCGCTCAACGCGAAAACAGGCAAACATCTCAATGACTTGCAGCGTAAAATTATCGAGGGAATACTGAATCGGCAAAAGTATTCCGATATTGCAGGTACTTACGGTTGTACGGCGGGTCATGCTAAGGATGTAGGTTACAAGCTTTTGCAATTGTTATCGGAGGTTTTTGATGAACCAGTTGATAAAGGGAATCTAGAATCTGTTTTAGAACGGCAATTAAATCTGAATATCAATTTTGGCGATCGCAATCCTACTAATTTTGGTCATAGCAACACAATTAACTATATCAATGGTTGCTCAGAAATACCCACTCCTACCCCAGATAAAAGTCAGCCTCCGAATCCTGAATCTCAGGGCAAGAAGAATCAAGTTAAGATTGAAGCGGTGGGTAAGTTACGGCAGCTTGGCTTGAGCGATGAGCAAATTGCAGAGGTGCTAGGCTTAGCCTTGGAGGTAGTGAAGCAGATGGATTGATAAATAAAGAGCTTTTTAGAGGTATAAGTTTTATGTTTGCAGTTGTCACCCCAGAAAAAATTCATTTACCCCCAGGAACAGTTATAAAGTTTCCTGGTACTTGGCAGGACTATCAAGCTCTTGTGCAACAATTAGGAGACCGTCAGATTCCGCGCATCAAGTATCGACCAGGAGAGATTTTGTTGATGTCCCCTTTACCCGTACACGGAAAACAAGCAAATATCATTGCTGATGTCGTCAAAGTTTTGCTAGATTACTTGGGGCGAGATTATGAAGCGTTTACGCCAATTACAATGGATTTGCCGGAGGTGAGGGGGATTGAACCAGATTATTGTTTTTATATCGATAATTGTGCGGCAATTATTGGTAAGGATCGGATTGCTTGGGGTGTCGAACCGCCACCGGATTTAGTAATAGAAATAGATGTAACTAGCTACACGGATATAGATGATTATTTGCCATATCAAGTGCCGGAAGTGTGGCTGTTTAAGAAAAATAAGCTCAGAATTTACTGCTTGCAAAACGATCGATATGTCGAAAGTTTAACCAGCAGTTATTTCCCCAATTTTAATGTATCAGAAATTGTGGAGGAATGCTGGCAAATGTTGCGCGATCGCCATACAAGTACAGTAATTCGGGAGTTACGGCAAAAAATTAAAATGGAAAACGGTTGAATTAATCCTCTCTCTTCGGTTTGTAGTAAGGACTTCAGTCCTCTATCTTAGGTTTGTAGTGAGGACTTCAGTCCTCTAGGAAAAGTTTTCGCAATGAAGAAGGACTAAAGTCCTTACTACGAACCTGTTTTAGTGTTGGGAAGTAAATCTAGATAATATTCTGCCATATTTTGATAGTTTTGTCACTGCTGCCGCTAGCCAAAAACTCTCCTTGTGGGCAGAAATTAACTGAGTAAACCGAATTTGTATGCCCGGAAATATTACAAATTTCTCCACCATCTTTGACTTGCCAAATCTTGATAGTTTGATTGCTGCTGCTGGCAATCACCTCGCCATCGGGACTAAAAGCGATCGAATCAACATACCAAGAATGACCAGCAATTGTTAAAACTTCCTGCCCGTCTTTCATCCACCAAATTTTGATCGTATTGTCGTGACTGCCGCTGGCAAGAAACTCTCCGTTTGGACTGAAAGCTAGACAGCGAACGCAGTCTGTATGACCTGTCAGCGTCCGAATTAGCTTGCCATCTTTGACTCGCCAAATCTTGATGGTTCTGTCCCAACTGCTGCTAGCAATAGTTTCTCCGTCTGGACTGAAGGCGACAAAGTAAACTAAGTTAATGTGACCGGAAAACGTGCGAAGTTCTTGCCCGTCTTTCACTCGCCAAAGTTTGATTGTTTTGTCCCAACTGCTGCTAGCAATAGTTTCCCCATCGGGACTGAAAGCTAAGCCGTAAATTGAGTTGCTGTGACCGCTAAGAGTGCGGATTTCTTGCCCGTCTTTCATCCGCCAAAGTTTGATTGTTTTGTCGTGGCTGCTGCTGGCAAGTATCTTTCCGTCGGGGCTGAAAACTACTGTATGAACAGAGTTAGCGTGTCCTGCGAGACTCACTATTTCTTGCCCGTCTTGTACCTGCCAAAGCTTGATTGTTTTGTCATCGCTGCCGCTGGCGATAACTTCTCCGTTGGGGCTGAAAGCTACAGAGGAAATTAAGTTTTTGTGTCCGGTTAATGTGTGAATACATTGCCAGTTATGGGTTTGCTGTGGGGGTGGATTGGGATTGGTGGCGGGTTTGACTGGTTTGGTAATTGTTTGAGGAATGGTGAGTTTAATTGCTGCTTCTGGATTCAGTTGTGTTAATACTTCTACAGCGGTTTGATAGCGGCGATTGGTAGCATTTTCAATCATTTTGTCTAAGATTTTTCCGAGTTCTTCACTCACCGGATTGTTGCTTAAATACTGCCGCCAAATCCAGGCATCCTCGCCCGGATCGAACAAATCGAAGGGGGAAACTTGAGTTAATAAATACAGGCAAGTTACGCCTAAACTGTACAAGTCGCTAGTAAAAAATGCTTTGCCTCTGGCTTGTTCGGGGGCGATGTATTCGGGGCTGCCGATGCTGGTTCCTGTTTTGAGTAAGGCTGTACCTGTGGCAATTTTGGCGGCGCCAAAGTCTACTATAACTAATTGTTTGTCGGCGCGGCGGATGATGTTTCCGGGTTTGATGTCTCGGTGAATGACGTTGTGGGAGTGGATGAAGTGCAGGACTGGTAGTAAGCTGTTGAGTAAGTCTTTAATTTGAGTTTCTGTAAATGTGCCTTCTGTTGCTACAATTTGTGCTAGGTTTTGTCCGTCGATGAATTCTTGGACTACATACTGTCGGTTGTCTTGGATGGAATAGGCTAAGAGTTCTGGAATTTGAGGGTGTTTTCCCAATTCGTCTAATCGCATTGCTTCTTGTTCAAAAAGTTCGGCGGCTTTTTTGCTGTTGCGATTGCTGGCTGATGGGATGAGTTGGGTTTCTGGGGGTAAAAATTGTTTGATGACGCAGCGCGGTTTTGATGGTTTGTCTTCGTCTACGGCGAGGAATGTTCTGCCAAAACCTCCTTGTCCGATCGCCTTTATGGCCCGATATCTGTCGCGCAACAGCAGTTTTGACCTGCAATTTCGGCAAATTTTGGCTGCATCCGGGTTTTGGGGCTTGGAACAGTTGGGGTTTAAACAGTAACTCATTCGATTTTAGATTTTAGATTATTTGTATCAACCAGTAAATATTATAACTCTTGCCAGACTCTATATAATTTGGTTTGTAGTGAGGACTTTAGTCCTTCTATCTTAGTTTGAATAAAGAAGGACTGAAGTCCTCACTCCGAACCTTTTAGAATTAACTGAAGATACAAAGTTTTGTTTGTATTGAGGAGTTTACTCGTCTTTTCTGAGTTGGGGTAAGAAGGACTGAAGTCCTCACTACGAACCTTTCGGAGTCAACTATTTTAGAAGTTCCACATGACGGGATTGTCGTCTAAACGATCGGTGACGGTTCGCCCGATCGCGTCAATCTCTTTTAAGTCCTCCTGACTCAATTTTACCTCAGCAGCTTTAGCGTTATCGGCGGCTTGTTCTGCGTCCCGCGCGCCGACAATTGCGTTGGTTTGTGGCTGGGAAATCAACCAGGCTAATGCTAAGTTTCCCAAGCTTGTTTGGTGGCGATCGGCAATTGGCCGCAGTTGGTTTAATGCTGCTTGCACTCGGGCGTAATTTTCTTTTAGGAACAGCTTATTTTTGGTGCGGTGATCGCCTTCTTCAAACTTGTGTTCCGGCCCGAATTTACCTGTTAGTATGCCTTGCGCTAGAGATGAATAGGCAAGGATTGAGATATGATTTTCTTGACAGTAGGACATGGCGTCTTTTTCTACCCAGCGCCAAAACAGAGAATAGGGCGGTTGCAAGCTGTCAATGCGTCCGTATTGGGCGGCTTCTGCTATTTGGGCGCGGGAGAAGTTGGAAACGCCGATCGCCCGAATCTTCCCCTGTTGCTTTAATTTGTTCAGGGCGTCCATTGTTTCTGCAATTGGTATAGCTTCGGAATTCCAAGTGCCGGCGGGCCAGTGGATTTGGTAAAGGTCGATATAATCAGTGTTGAGGTTTTTTAGCGATCGATCGCACGCTTCGACTAACAAATCGGGTCTGAGGTGGTTAGCAAAGACTTTGCTAGCATATACTACTTGCGATCGCACGTCTGAAAGTGCTTGACCGATAATTTGTTCCGAATGTCCTTCTCCGTAAACCTCAGCCGTATCAAAAGTGGTAATACCGGCCTCAAAAGCGGCGCCCATGGCTTTGACAGTTTCGGCATCCTCAATTCCCACCCACATCCGCTTCCCAGCTTGCCAAGTCCCCATAATTATCGGGGTAATTTGAATTTCCGATGTCCCCAATTGTCGCTTTTCCATAGCTATAGCCCTAATTTTGATTTTTAGTATTTACCCTCAAGCTATCTAATTTTAACAGGAAAAAGCTGCTGTACTTGCTTTCGTCCACCGATTTTGTTACTATTGTTAAAACAAAAATATATTTCTATGAAATCAACTACTCGCGCGCTGAAAGAATGGAATGTAGCAGTTAATGCCTTAGAAGAGGGCAGAACGATTGTGCTGTTGCGAAAGGGCGGCATTCGCGAGCAATCGGGACAGTTTAATGTCAGCGACAAGCAAGTTTTGCTGTATCCAACTTTTGAACACCAACAACCTGATTTATTAAAGCCGGGTTTTGCAAGTCAAGTAAAAACTGTAGAATCTGGTTGGCATCCAGAAAATATTATAATTGCCAGTTGGGCTGAGATTACTGATGTTTTTTTGGTGGCTTGGGAACCAGCAATTAAGGCACTGCTGCCTTACCATATTTGGAATGAAAAATTTGTCAGCGACCGTCTAAAATGGAAACGAAATCAGCCAATTTATATTATATTGCTGCGCGCTTATCGCCTCGCAGAAACAGCAGAAATTCCGTACATTTCTGAATACGGCGGTTGCCGTTCTTGGATTGATTTGGCAATTCCTATTTCTCTGGAGGGCAGTGAAGCTGTTTTGAGCGATCGAGAATACATTGCACGCTCAAATGAAATCCGCAATCTGATGGCGAATTCTCCGAATGCGGATGGTGTGCAGAAAATCACGACGCTGACGGTTTAAAATTTATGCACGTATAAGTTGTTGAAAGTAGATATAGCTTTTCAAGGGAAAGATGAGGTACGACTGGCCTGCGCCGGGCATAGGGCATAGGGCATAGGGCATAGGGCATAGGCCAAACCGCGCATACCTCACTTTTTTGAGAACCGCTATAGAATGTATGGGTAGCAACGATGTGCTTTTTAAGCCTGTACAAAAAATAGACTTTCTGCGTTTGGCTCATGTTTTGCCAGTATCTGTAATAAATTATAGCTGTACGATCGCTCCGATGAATGTTCGCCAATTGAAGGGAAGCATCCAGACTTTACAGGATGGGTGCTGTGAAATTGCCATGAAGATCGATCGCGCGATCGAGGAAGGTGTGCAATGAATCAGATCCAGCGCACCGTCTTGATTGTCGATCGCAGCCCCGAAGACTGCCATTCGTACCGGCAGTACCTGCTGCACGATCGCGAGTACCAATACAAAATAATCGCAGCGCCGTTAGGACAAGAAGGCTTGACGCTGTGGGAAGGGCACCAGCCGGATCTGGTGTTGCTCGATTATCGGCTGCCAGATATGGACGGTTTGGAATTTATCGCCCAACTGCGAAGCAAAATAGTATCGCAGCGATATTTACCTGTAATTGTGGTAGGAGTCGGGAACGAAACGATCGCAGTCCAAGCCATCAAAGCCGGCGCCCAAGACTATCTAATCAAAGAACAAATCGCACCGGAGAGTTTGCGGCTGGCGGTGAACGGGACGATCGACAAAGCGCAATTGCACGCCAAGCTGCAAGCAAACGAAGAACGCTTGCACCTAGCCTTGAAAGCGGCTTGTATGGGTACTTGGGAATGGCAGATTCCTAACAATTGTCTGGTGTGGTCAGATTTGGTGGGGCCGCTGTTTGGTCTGCCGGCGGGAACTTCTCTGGCAAGTTATGAAGATTTTATCGAACTCGTGCATCCGGAAGACCGCGAAAGTGTTAACCGGGCCGTAAGCCGTACCCTTGAGACAGGCATTAACTATGAAGTCGAATTTCGCACTGTCTGGGCCGATGGCTCGCTGCATTGGATAGGGGGTAAAGGTCAGCTTTACTATGACTGGAGAGGGCAACCGCTGCGGCTCCTGGGCACAGTAGTAGACCTCACTTTGTCCAAACAGGCAGAAGCAGAACGCCTGCAACAATTGCAGCGGGAGCGGGCGATCGCCCTGATTGCCCAGCAAGTTCACCAATCGCTGGATTTAGAGCGCGTTTTGCAAACAACTGTAGATGAAGTGCGGCATTTTCTGGACACGGATCGGGCGATCGTCTTTCGTTTGCAGGCGGATGGCGGGGGCACTGTGGTAGCAGAATCTGTGGGGACTCCGTGGCGATCGATCCTAGCTTCCCAAATATACGATCCCTGTCTGGCAAGCAGTTATCTCGAACCCTACCGTCAAGGATTGGTGACGGCAAAAACAGATATTCGCGATGGCTCGATCGACCCTTGTCACGTCCAACTGCTGGATCAGTTTGAAGTCAGGGCAAATCTAGTCGTGCCGATCCTGCACGAAAACCAGTGTTGGGGACTGCTGATCGTGCATCACTGCGCCGCGCCGCGCCTGTGGCAACCCTTAGAAATTGATTTGCTCCAGCAGTTGACTCAGCAGGTGAGCATTGCCATCCGGCAGGCCGAGCTTTATCAGCAAGCACAACGAGAACTGCAAGAGCGCAAGCGCACCGAAGCAATTTTGCGCGACAGCGAAGAACGCTTCCGCCAGTTAGCAGAAAACATCGATGCTGTTTTCTGGATTTCCGATTACCCCTCCAGGCGAGTGATTTATGTCAGTCCCGCTTACGAACGGCTGTGGGGATTGAACCCCCAATGTTTGTACGATGACTATCGGGTTTGGAAAGATTTTGTGCATCCAGAACACCGCGAATCAAACGCCTTGGCGTTTCAGGAGAAAGCGCTTGAGGGCAAGTTCGATCGAGAGTACCGGATTGTTTTGCCCGATCGCACTGTACGCTGGGTGAGAGACCGCTGTTTTCCGGTCAAAGATGAGGCAGGAAGGATTTATCGGTTCACAGGGATTGCTGAGGATATTACCGATCGCAAACAAGCAGAAATCGCCTTGCAGGAAAGCCAGCGCGAGTTTGCTACTCTGGCAGAAGCCTCTCCCGCTGCGATTTTTCGGTTCGATATTAACAATAACTGTCTCTATGTCAACCGCCGTTGGAGCGAAATGACAGGCCGATCGATAGAGGAGGCTTTGGGGATGGGATGGCTGCAAAGTTTGCATCCCGAGGAATGCGATCGTCTCAGGCTCGAATGGCTGCAATGGTGTCAAAAACCCGAACCCCGAGGAATTTACCAGAACGAGGGCAGGCACGTACACCCGGACGGCAGCATTACCTGGTACTACACCCAGTGTCTGCCCTATCTAGACAGCAACGGAACGCTGACGGGCTACGTGGGAACGCTGATCGATATTACCGATCGCAAACAAGCCGAAGAAAAGATCCGCCAAAGCGAAGAACGCTATCGATATTTAGCAGAATCAATCCCGCAATTAATCTGGACAGCAAACGTTGAGGGGGTATTGCTCGATGTCAACCAGCGCTGGTTAGATTTTACGGGGTTAACGCTAGGACAAGCTCAAGCCGAAGGTTGGCCGGCGGTGATCCATCCTGATGATGTCTCTATGATGGGCGATCGCTGGATGTGTTCTCAACAAGACGGCAGCCCTTATCAAGCCGAAGGTAGAATGCGGGGCTGCGACGGCGTGTATCGCTGGTTTTTGCACCAAGCTATTCCCTTCAAAAATGAATCGGATCGAGTTGTCAAATGGTTCGGTACGGCAACTGATATTGAAGACCAAAAATGCTTGGAAGAGCAGCGCGACAATATCTTGCAGCAGGAAAAAGCTTTGCGCGCAGCAGCGGAAAAAGCTAACCGCGCTAAGGATGAATTTCTGGCAGTGCTTTCTCACGAATTGCGATCGCCCCTGAATCCGATCCTGGGGTGGACGCAACTGCTGCAAAGTCAAGCCTTGAATGCGGCGCAAACTGCTAAAGCTTTAGACACGATCGAGCGCAATGCCAAATTGCAGACTCAGTTGATTGATGATTTGCTCGATATTGCGGGGATTATGCACGGCAAAATGCGTTTGAATGCAGTCCCGGTAAATTTGAGTTTGGCTGTGGAATCTGCGATCGATACGGTGAAATCGGCAGCCGCTGCTAAGTCGATCGAGATTCATCCGGTACTTCCGGATCTGGGGCTGGTGTTGGGGGATGCGGTGCGACTCCAGCAGATTGTCTGGAACTTGCTTTCTAATGCGATCAAGTTTACTCCCAACGGTGGCACAGTGGAGATTCGGCTGGAGCGATCGGGCGTTAGCGGAGCCCTCGCAGAGGATCGGGCGCTGATTGCCGTTAGCGATACTGGTAAAGGCATCCACCCTGACTTTTTGCTATCTATTTTTGATTCTTTCTATCAGGAGGATGTGTCTCTGACGCGCAAATATGGCGGGCTGGGATTGGGATTGGCGATCGTCCGCCACTTGGTGGAAGCACACGGCGGGACAATTGCTGCGGAGAGTGCGGGCGAGAATCTGGGAGCTACTTTTAAGGTATTTTTGCCGCTTTTGAACCCTGAACCTGAGATGAATTTAGCAGGGGAAGTGCGATCGGTTTAAACATCTTTTCCCAAGTTTGCAGTAGACTTGAATTGCAAAATTTCTTGTAATCTAATTTTAGGACGCTGCTCAGAGCAGCGTCCTAATTATTTTTGCAATTCAAGTCTAATCACGAATTCCTACCAAATCCGGGTTTCCCACCCCCTTTATTCTTCAGTCGGCGTAGGCCGACGAAAGTTTGTGTAGACGCGGTTTCAACCGCCCAGTCATAAAGGGGATATCTAACCCGGATTTGGTATCAGTCCCCCTTAACACTTTTCAATGTGCTTTTCGAGAGTCGCGCTTCCACAAAACCCAGCCCAAAATCCGCAGCTAAGGCCATCAAAGCCGCTGGAATTGCCCCAGCCAAAAGTAACTGATTGTTGACTGTAGCAACGCCCCGAAAAATAAACACGCCCAAGCCGCCGGCACCAATTGCGGCCGCGATCGTTGCTAGCCCGATCGCAATTACCGCCGACACCCGCACGCCCGCCAAAATCACGCCGAGGGCTAGGGGAATTTCCACTTGCCACAGCAGTTGCATATCGGTCATTCCCATGCCTGTGCCTGCTGCCACAATCGCCGGATCGACGCCTACTATGCCCGTGTAAGTGTTGCGGATTATGGGCAGTAGGGAATATAGTGTGAGGGCGATGATTGCCGTGCGATCGCCTATTCCGCCCAATACCGGCAACGGAATTAGCAAGCCAAACAAAGCCAAACTAGGAATTGTTTGCATAATATTTGCAAATCCCAAAATCGGCTTTTTCAATTTTGGTTTTCTAGTAACTAAAATCCCGAGGGGAATTCCCACAATCGTAGATATAACAATCGCGACTATTACTAAATACAAGTGTTCGATAGACCTCTGAATCATCTCAGCGCCATAGCGGTTAATAAAATTGATAGCTGGGTAATTCATGATTGCTAACCGCATTCTAATTTAGCTAATTAAAAAGATTCCAAAAAGGCGAGAGCTTCTGGATGCTGAGATTTCATAAAATTCTCAGGCGATGCCAATTCAACCAACCTTCCGTCTTGCATCAAACCAATTCTAGAGGCTAAAAAAAAAGCTTCTTGAATGCCGTGAGTCACAAAAATCACAGTTTTCCCTAGTTGCTGCTGTAATTGACGGAATTCCCGCTGTAATTCCAGGCGAGTAATGGGGTCTAAAGCACCAAACGGTTCGTCCATTAACAGCAGCGGAGGGTCTGCTGCAAGTGCTCTGGCGACGCCTACACGCTGCCGCTGTCCGCCGGATAACTGATGGGGATAGCGTTTGGCGAAGTGCTGGGGGTCGAGGTTGACTAATTCTAGCAGTTGGCTGACGCGAGATTTTATGCGATCGGCCTCCCAGCCTTCCAATTTCGGCACTAAACCAACGTTTTGCTCGACGGTAAAATGGGGAAACAAACCGATTTCTTGAATTACGTAGCCAATTTTTCGCCGCAGTTGAATGACATCCCACTCAGTTGTCGGTTTTCCCATGACAAGCACTTCGCCGCTGCTTGGTGTCAATAAATTGTTAATCAATTTCATGGTGGTAGTTTTGCCGCTACCGCTGCGTCCCAACAATACTAAAATTTCTCCTTGGAACACTTTGAAATTAAGTTTGTCTACTAAATGTCTGCGGTTGAGGCGATATGTAACGTCGAGGAATTCGACAGCAACTTCATTGTTGAGATCCATGATTATTAATTTTCGTCGTGTTGGTTTTTAGTAATTTAAATTATGAACTAAAAATTGGTTTAACCGCGAGTTTTAGGGGTAAGATGCGCAGTGCGCACCCTACTTAGTTTACTAATCTAAAATCTAAAATCAACTTGGTTTTGCCATTCTAGCAACAATGCTCGACATTGGAGGCAAGTTAATTTTTTGAGCAAGTCGCGAATTCCGTCGCGAGTGACAGGATATGCAGCACCGATAAGTTCGGGGTTTACTGTGGCTGTGGGGTGCAATTCTGCAACAAAACCGTAGAGTTTTTGATTGGAAAATGAACTGTTGATTGCCCAGCCTGTGGTGTTGATTGGTTCGATGCGGGCGATCGCACTTTCTGTCACGCCTAGTTCTTTTTTGATTATACCTGAAACTGCGGCTGCTGCTGTTGTGGCTTCCGGTACGCGCCCGCCGGGAAAGTCGAGGGTTGCTGCTGCTACGCCGGGGCGATACATCGGTGGGGGAAACAGCAATTTGTCAGCTTGAATTGTTAAGACTACCACTGAATCTGCTCTTTCTACTCGCCAATATTCTACTGTTTGTCCTTCGGTTGTTTCGAGATGTTCGCCAATTAGTTTTACCCATTGAGAGTTGATTTCTACAAATCTATCTAGGGTTTTCCAGTTGGATTTTTGGGTTGGTTTCATATTAGAAAGAAGTACGTCCGCTTCTTTTTTAACGGATGTAACAGATGGATATTGCATGAGATCAGTGAAACCCGGTTTTTTTGCGTCTACTTCGTTTCAGCCCACAGATGGGCGTAAAAAACCGGGTTTCTCAGGGTCGGAGTCCGTCCAAGACTGAGGAATTAACAACCTCCTAGCGGTCGGGTGCGGTTGCTGTAAATTAGATGTTTTTCCGATCGTAATTGATAATTGTCGATCGCCCCCACAGTCGATCAGTTTTTTGTGCTTTGACCCGATTTTTCGATCTCGATTGTAAATTTTTGCTACAGTAGAGCACATTTGTCAGGAGAATTCCGTAGCATAGACTACATAATTAACTTTATCTGCGCCTTCGCCGGGGTTGTTAAAACCCAGCCAGAAGTGCAGGGTCTTAGCTCAACAGGAGTATTTATGCAACTGCAAACAGATATTCGCACTTGGCAACCTGAACAAACCCTAGCCAGCGCCGCGAGTGCCTTCGACTGGGCAAAATTTGGCTGCGCGGTACCTGCACCAAAATTGGCTCCTTCGATATGGGTAAAATTGTTCAATCCGCCAACAGCATTCAGTTTTGACGAAGCATGGCTGTTGTGTCAGTGCTCCGAGGACAAGTGGCTGGCTTGGATTCCTGATTATGGGGAAATTTTGCTGAATACAAATGAATTTTGCGCTACTTAATCGAGAATTACAGTGTTAAAATCCATAGGCTTAGGGCTTCACAGCATATTTTGGGGAAAAACCAGGTTTTTGCATTATCTCGTTTGTAGTGAGGACTTTAGTCCTCAGAAATTATACCAATTTAAAAAAAGAATGCAACAGTATTCTTGTCCCCCCCCGCAATACAGCGGGGGGGGGCTAGGGGGGGTCGAAGAGTGTTGCACGATTTTAGAAAAATGGTATTAAGAAGGACTGAAGTCCTCACTACAAACCAATTCATTGACATTTTACCAACAAAAAGAGCAATAGTTTTCTATTGCTCTTTTTGTGTAAAAACACTTTCTAGTTTTTGTCTTCAGACAGCGAAACTTACTCGCTTATTTGCAAACTGCACGGTTATTTGCATTCCTGACAATCGTGCCTACTTTGCCATTGATTTGAATCGGGTTTTTGGTGCTAGCCCGGATCAAGCGAGGCTGTTTACCCAAACATTCTCTGATTGATTCTGACCAGGTGGTGAGAGCGCGGGTGTATTCTGTACGAGTCGCTGGCGCGCGAAACTGCTCGGTAATTAAGTGATCTGTGGTGATGCTAGTGTCAGTAGCAACATTGGTAATAATTGGAAAGTCAAAGGCTTTGGGTAAGGTTCTTTCAGGAATTTTGCCCGGTACCATTTGGTACTTCATTGAGCCGCCTTTGTAGTCAATACCTGCTTGGGGGGCTGTTTGAGCGAAGGCGGGTACAGGCAAGCTAGCTACCAATACGGTGCAGCAACTCCAAAATAATTTCGATTTCATCCGATTCATCTCCTCAACTTTATGACGGTTAGCACTAATTAGGTAGGGGCAAAAAACATTAGCTTTAATTTATAAGAAATCTGAGGCTAATGAACTTTTATCTGAGTTTTGACCCATCTAATTTATTACCAGATATCTTCAAAAATGTAAAAACTGGTTGGTCTGACAAACTGTAGAATTGTTTCAGTTGAGTGAGACATTTACACATCTGAAGTTGTTACAGCGTGAGAGACTCGGTTTTGCCAGAATGATTCATTTTCGATCGATGTCATTGAAACTTTATCAAATTTTGTCTCAGATATCAAGTTTTGTCGATCGCCTGTCGCGTTTTAACACTGGTTGACGGCTCGATCGCCCAAAAGAGTGTTGCGCGCTATACCACGGGGAGAAAGATGCTAAAGTACATCGATGGGCGTTTGAGTATTTTCAGGCGACAATAGACAGAGAAGGGGCTTGAAAATAGGTGAACTTAGTGGAAGATAGCAAGATTATAGACTTATCGGAAATCATGGGTGTTCCCGCGGCTCCTGCGGGATACAAATCCGGCTTTGTGGGTATTATCGGGCGGCCGAATGTCGGCAAATCAACGCTGATGAATCAGTTGGTGGGGCAGAAAATTGCGATTACTTCGCCGGTGTCTCAGACGACGCGCAACAGGCTGCGGGGCATCCTGACGACTGCCCAAGCACAAATTATTTTTGTCGATACTCCCGGAATTCACAAGCCGCACCACCAACTGGGTAAGGTTTTGGTGCAGAATGCCCGCGCGGCGATTCAGTCGGTGGATGTGGTGCTGTTTGTGGTGGACGGTTCGGTAGAATCGGGTGGGGGCGATCGATATATTATTGAAATTCTCAGCAATTGCCAAGTTCCGGTGATTTTGGGGATGAATAAGTTGGACGAACAACGGTCGGATTCTGTGTTGATCGATCGCACTTACGAGCAAATTGTGAATCCCCAGTGGCCTGTAGTAAAATTCTCGGCTCTTACGGGCGAGGGTGTGGAACCGCTGCAACAATTGTTAATCGAACATCTGGAGGAAGGGCCCTATTATTATCCGCCAGATTTGGTGACTGACCAGCCGGAACGCTTTATTATGGGCGAGTTGATTCGAGAACAGATTTTGCTGCTGACTCGGGAAGAAGTGCCGCATTCTGTAGCAATTGCGATCGACATCGTTCAAGAAGAAGCGAAAATTACCCGCATTCTGGCGACGATTCACGTCGAACGGGATTCCCAAAAAGGTATTTTAATCGGTAAAAGCGGCAGTATGCTCAAGTCGATCGGCAGCGCGGCCCGCGAACAGATTCAAAAGCTAATTGAAGGCAAAGTATATTTAGAGTTATTTGTCAAGGTGCAGCCGAAATGGCGGCAGTCCCGCACCCGTTTAGCCGAATTGGGCTATCGGGTGGAAGAATAAAACTTTGGCAGTTGGTACGTCGTTTCCCTCTCAAATCTGAAGACGCTGAGTTTCTCACTTACCGAGTGTTCCTTATGAACTACCGAAACCGCATCACGATCGAAGCAAATAAACGCGGTGGTAAGCCTTGTGTACGCGGCTTGCGAATTACGGTTTATGAAGTGCTTGAGTACCTAGCTTCCGAGATGACCGAAGCAGAAATTCTAGATGATTTCCCCGATTTGACGCGAGAAGATTTAAAAGCCTGTATTGCTTATGCTGCTGACCGCGAGCGTCGGTTTATGACCGCGAGCTTATCCGCATGAAATTACTGTTTGATGAAAACTTGTCGCCCAAGTTGTCGAACCTACAGGAAGTATGCCAACCTTCTAGGGTGCTTAGTGGTGTGATGGCTCTTACAAAGCTGTCGTGGAGGGAATCAAGCTGGTCAAGGAGAACGCAATCGTTCATCAAAAAAATGGGTCTGAAACCTCCCCCTTTTAGGGGGACTTTAGTGTATGCTAATTAATGTACCGCAGGGCTTGCGGGAGGCAAAAGCCAAAGCCTGTGGAGCTGTAAGACCGGAAAACCCTTCGGGAGGTTGAGGCAGTTGCTATGAAACAGGAACCCAAATAGTGATGTTTGGGAATCACCGCACTTTTAGGGCGGTGAGTATGTCAAACTAGACGGTAGACACCTTCAATCTTAGGAGCCGTCTATGTTGCTACAAGAAGTCAAGGAGCAGGTCTTCAAACTGCCACGGAGCGATCGCCTTGCGTTAGTGAGCGCCATCATTGAGTCCTTACAAGATCGGCCAGTTGCCAGGGCAGATCGTTCTGGTGCGATTCAGCGGATGCGAGGCTTGCTAAAGACAGACCAACCCGCACCGACAGATGAGGACGTGGCAGCAATGTTGGAAGCGCGACGGACGGAGAAGTATCTTTAGTGAGAGTTTTAATTGATACCAACATTGTCCTAGATTTTCTGTTGCAGCGTGAGCCATTTTTCCAAGATGCAGAACTGTTATTCCAAGCGATTGAGGCTGGTCAAATCATTGGTTATGTAACGGCGACAACGCTCACGGATATTTTCTACATTTCTCGCAAACATACTCGCAGCGTTGAGCAAGCACGGCAAGCGGTTTCAGAAACGCTGACTGCTATGGTCATTTGTCCTATTGATCGAGCCGTTTTGGAATCAGCTTTCAACTCTGGTTTGGTTGATTTTGAAGATGCTGTTCAAATTTTTGGTGCAGTTGCTCAAGGGTTGGATGCCATTTTGACCCGCGATAGTAAAGGTTTTTTGAGTTCGCCTATACCTGTTTTATCCATTCAAGAGACGTTGCAGCAATTGGGGACGGCAGAGTAGGGGGATAGTTGGTGAGGAAGCGTAGATGGAAATCGCATTGCCAAATTATCACAAACGCAGTCCAACAACCCCAATGCAGCGGACGGTTGAGACTCACTGGTGGGGATGCTCCCGTTTACTAGCCGCCGCTGATTGGGAACGTTATCTCGTAAACACTGCCTGACTTTGGAGATGATTTGGAATCTCGATCGAGAATTAAGGATACCGACGAAGATTCTCATCGATCCCAATGAGTCAAAACAAATCCCCGCTTAACAACCACAGAATCCCATTTCGACAACAGTAAAGTAAACTGAGAGCAGCCCCATTCGCCCCAGTTGACCTATGCCACGTTGGTTCAATACCGCTGGCCCTTGCCAAGAAGACATTCATTACGCACTGTCACCCACGGTGCGCTTACCGGGCTTAGAACGATTAATTGCTCAACGCAGCTATTTCGTCATCCACGCACCCCGACAAGTGGGAAAAACCACTGCCATGCTGGCGCTAGCCAAACAACTCACCGATAGCGGGGACTACACTGCGATCGTGGTTTCAGTGGAGTTAGGTTCGCCCTTTAATAACAATCCACAACAAGCCCAAGCGGCCATCTTAAGTTCTTGGCGCAGTGAGGCGCGAGTCTATTTGCCACCGGAACTCCAGCCACCCGCCAAGCAAGAGATGGAGGTGGGACAAGGAATTGAAGAAACATTGCGGCAATGGGCACAAACTTCACCTCGCCCTTTAGCAATCTTCATCGATGAAATTGATTCGCTCCAAAATGAAGTATTGCTGTCTGTTTTGCGTCAGTTACGCAATGGTTATCCCTCTCGCCCGAAAGCGTTTCCGCAATCGGTGGGCTTAATCGGTTTGCGGGATGTTCGCGATTACAAAGTGGCTGCGGGTGGTAGCGATCGCCTAAATACATCCAGTCCGTTTAATATTAAAGTGCGATCGATTACTCTCAGAGATTTTAATGCGTCAGAAGTCGCGGAACTCTACGCGCAACATACCCAAGATACCGGACAAATTTTTACACCTGAAGCCGTAGCCTTAGCTTTTGAACTGACTCAGGGACAACCTTGGTTGGTGAATGCTTTAGCTAAGGAAATCGTAGAAGAATTAGTGACAGATGAATCTATAGAAATTACACCACAACATATTTTAGAAGCCAAAGAAATTCTCATAAAACGACAAGATACGCATTTAGATAGTTTGGCAGAACGACTGCGAGAAAACCGAGTCAAAGCCATTATCGAGCCGATGTTGGCAGGTTTGGAACTGGGCAATATTCCCAATGATGATATTCAGTTTTTAATCGATTTGGGTTTGTGTAAGATGGATGTTCAGGGTGGATTGACGATCGCCAATCCAATTTATCGCGAAGTTTTGCCCCGCGTGCTCACCGTAACTCCAATGGCCTCTCTGCCCCAAATTGCACCGAGTTGGTTGACATCAGAAGGTAAATTAGATACTCAGGCTTTACTGAAAACTTTTTTAGACTTTTGGTTGCAACATGGCGAACCGTTACTCAAAAGTGCGTCTTACCCCGAAATTGCGCCGCATTTAGTGCTGATGGCGTTTCTGCATCGGGTGATTAATGGTGGCGGAACGTTGGAGAGAGAATATGCGATCGGGCGCGACAGAATGGATTTATGCCTGCGTTATGGTGAGGTAACATTGGGAATTGAACTGAAGGTTTGGCGGACTCGGAAAGTCGATCCGCTGAGTAAAGGGTTGGAACAGTTGGATGGATATTTGGCTCGATTGGGGCAAGATGAGGGGTGGTTGGTGATATTCGATCGCAGAGATAATGCACCGGAGTTAGAAGAACGGCTGAAAACTGAAATTCAGACTAGCCCGATGGGTCGGTTAATTACAGTGATTCGAGCGTGAAGCAGTTGCGATCGATGTGTCGATTTTGGCGATCGCCGAGAGTGTGCGATCGACTCTCATCTCAAATCTAATATAGATAACTTTTTTCAGTGTGATGGCTTAAGTGATTGAGTCGAATCGTGCGGCGAACTCGATCGAGGAAAGGAGATTCAGATGGGGAGTAAGAAGGGGTTGACATACATCATCGAGCTGCGATATTATTCGACTATATCCAGTATTGTACCGCAACTGCGATACAATTATAAGTTCTACGGCTTGAATGCGACAAAGTAAAAAAAGTCATTATGCAACAAAAAAGGTGTGATGATATAGCAATCCTAAATGAGTCGTAAAATTTTTACCCCACCCCAACCCTCCCCTTACCAAGGGGAGGGAGTAAGAAATTCACAAATGATTTAGGATTGCTGCTATATATGTGCAATACTTGCGTTATATGTGTAAAACAGGCAAATTCCAGCCCATGACTTGAGGTGAGAAATGGTTGAATCTAAGGAGCGTATTCTAAATCTATATAATTCTTTGGAAAATGATTTTATCAAACTAATTCCACAAGAACGGTTCAACAAAGATGTGAATATGAAGCTAGAGCGAATCACTCATCTACTGGAAGTCTTGGGAAATCCGCATAACTCTTTTCTATCTATTCATGTTGGAGGTACATCAGGCAAGGGATCTACTTCTACGTTAATTGCGTCAATCTTAACCACACAGGGCTATAAAACAGGGCTTTATTTATCCCCTCACTTGCAGATATTTAACGAGGTGTATCAGATTAACTGTAAAACAGTTGCGACCACAAAGCTTGTCGAGATATTTGAACGAGTGAAATCGGCTATAGCGAAAGTTGCTCAGGAAAACCCCTTTGGTCAGCCTAGCTATTTTGAAGCACAAGTAGCTTTGGCATTCTGCTTATTTGAAGAGCAAAAAGTTGATGTCGCAATTATCGAAGTTGGTTTAGGGGGAAGACTTGATGCCACAAACGTCTTGTCCTCAAAATTATCGGTACTTACAAGTGTTGGATTAGATCACACCGAAATATTGGGAGGTACTGTAGAAGAAATCGCTGAAGAGAAGGCAGGCATTATCAAAGATCTTCAGAATGTGGTGTGTGGATTCTCTCAAAGAACGACAAGAGAGATTGTTGCACAACGTTGCGAAAAGAGCGGTCCTCAATTATGGCAATTAGAGGAAGACTTCTCATTTACTGTTAATTCGGGGTCTTTAAGTGTAAATCTTCCAGAGAGAGTTTACGATAATTTATCGCTAACCAAACTTCTCGGAGAGTTTCAGTTCTCTAACGCAGCTTGCGCTGTCGCAGCAGCTTATTTATTTTCACAAGGTAGCTTATCTGATTTTGCTGTCAGGGAAGGGTTAGCTAATGTCATAATCCCAGGTCGAATGGAAATATTACAAACCCAGCCAGTTGTAATACTTGATGGTGCGCATAATCCCGACAAGATGAGATCTGCTTCACATTCAGTTAACAAATTATTTGGAGGTAAAGAAAGAGTTATAATCATTTCTTTCAAAGAGGGAAAGCTTCTTGAAGATATATTGCCTTATCTCGTAGATAATGTGAAATGCTTCATATTGACAGCGTTTAAGATTAAAGGATTGTGGGAGCCATGTCCACCTGAAGAATTGAAGAAGGTTATTAACAGCGTTGCCCCATCTGTGCCATGCTTCATAGTGCGCGATCCAATTAGTGCGGTTCGAGAGGGTTTATCTAGAGCGGCAGAGAATGATCTAGTATGGATTACTGGTTCTCTTTATCTCGCTGGTGATGTGCGTGAGTATTGGCATCCATCAGAATCTTTGCTCATGAGAGCAGAGGAATAACAGATTAGAAAATATATCCAAGATTTATTAGAACTATCGAATCAATCATGCAAAATTCACAAAGATCAATTGTTAAAATAATTAAAGAAGTCTGTCTATAAAATAACATATCTTATGAATCTTTTTCATACGACTGGATATTTCGTTTATCGAGAGATAGCACAGCAGTACACATTTTTGGCTATCAGTTCGAGAAAAATTCATCTACATCGCATCTAATTTGCTCTGACAAGTGTAGTGCGAGTGATTTATTACAATTGAGTCAAGTGCCTGTCGTAGAACATACCTTTTTTATGTCACCAGTAAACATAAAGTATGTTGGTGTTTCTGGTAATTGGTCAAAATTATGCGAGTTGCTTAATCGGCATAAAAAACTCGTATGTAAATCAAATGAGGGAACAGGTGGTAATGGTGTCTACCTTGTTTCAAATCAATTTGAGCTTGAGAATGCCGAATACAAAATATACAATCGCTCAAGATCGATGGCAGTGTGTCCGTTTTACGAAATAGAGAATGAGTTTCGGGTTGTGGTGCTAGATGGGAAAGTTAAATTAGTCTATCGGAAAAACATTCCTTATTTATTAGGCGATGGAGTATCTACTTTACGCCAGCTCTTGGTTGCTTACCTGAAAGAAAACATAGATTGTCCAGTTAGTTTTAATATTCCTGATGAAGATTATTCTAAAATCTTTAATTCTGGCAAGAAGTATTACTTGCATTGGAAACATAATCTTGGACAAGGAGCAAACCCGGAAATTGTTCAAGATAAAGAACTTGTTGGACGATTAAGTGATTTAGCATTGCGCGCAGCTAAAGTTGTAAATATTCACTTCGCGTCAATAGATATAATAGAAACTAAAAATCAATACTTGGTTTTAGAGATCAATAGCGGTGTGATGATGGAATATTTTTCCCAATTGAATGACAGCAACTATCAGATAGCTAAAGATATTTATAAAGAAGCTATTGAAAGTATGCTTAGTTAAGGTAAAAATATGCGAAAGCAACTACTAATGCCTGTCCTATTAACCGTTGCTCAAAAAATAGGAATGAAAATTCTGATTGAACCAACAAGAGCAATGTACGGAGTTATCCTATTCGATAGTGGGAAGAAGTATTACATCAAGGATGTTAATTTTAATCTCAACTTGAGTGCCTCAACTTCACTTGCAAAAAACAAAGCTGCGACATCTTTTTTTCTTGAGAAATTCGGATATCAAGTACCCGAATTTACTATGGTATATAGTGACGAGAAATGTGCTCGAACTCAATCTAATGATACTCTTCAAGAAGGATTAGACTACTCAAGACGAATTGGCTTTCCCGTGATTCTTAAGCCAAATAATATGTCACAGGGCAGCTTTGTTTTTAAAGTTAACGACGAATCGGAATATTTTAGCTTTTTGTCAGAAATTTTCACGTACTGTGACACGGCTCAGATTCAGAAGTTTTATTCTGGGAATGACTACAGAATAGTAGTTTTAGATAGGAGAGTGCTATCTGCTTATCAAAGAGTTCCTTTCCATGTTATAGGTGATGGAGATTCTTCTATATCTGAATTAATTTGTAAGAAACAACGATTATTCGTACAGTCTGGTAGAGACACTAAATTGATAGATACTGATACACGCCTTGCTCATAAAATCCTTCAGCAAGGTCTTTCGCTAGAGAGCATACCTGGTCTTAATGAAACAGTTATCTTGCAAGATATTTCAAACTTGTCGGCTGGAGGGGAAACTATTGAACTCACAGATGAAATACATCCTTCTTTTGTAAAATTAGCGTTGCTGATTGCAAGAGATATGAATTTAACTTTATGCGGCATTGATATAATCACAAATGATATCACGCAGCAAAATGATGGTCAGTATACTGTTATTGAGGTTAATAGCGCACCTGGATTAGATAACTATGCGTATCAAGGTGCGGTGCAAGAATCATATGTAGAAAGTTTGTACCGAGAAGTCTTGCTTTATATTAGAAATTCATACTCCTAAGTAGGTTGGGGTAGTTAAACGTAACTAAGTCAGGTTTTGCAAAACCCTCATAAACCTTATTAGATAAGCATTATAGGCTAATTTGAATTTTGAAATATAACTCAGTATTTCAACCCAAACCTACTTACAATAGTCTATTCGGTGGCTAGCAGCCGTAGAACAAACCTAGTGCAGCGGACGGACGAGAGTCGCTGTGCTGAGTCCTGAGATAGCTACCACCACTCAATTTGGGAACGTTATCTCGCAAACGTTGCCTGACTTTGAAGATGATTCGGAAGCTCGATCGAGAGTTTGACCTACAGAAAATTGGTAGGATCGCACAATGGAGAAGAACGATCGAGTGATTCGGGGATTTTGTGAGAAGTTGGGGATTGAGATGCCGTTTTAGGGAATGGGGGAGTATTTTCAAAGATGGAGACTCAACTATACGATAAATTCATTCAAAAGGTAATTATTTTAGGTAAACAAAAGGAATTTTCATTAACCTCTTCGATCGACAACTATTTAATGATGAATTATCGGCTTAAATTAGAACGAATCGATAAACTAAAAGCTTGGCTAGATGGGTTTAGACCGTTCGATTCCACGCTCGTCGCCGAACTCAAAAAGCTCTATGATGTTCGCTTTACTTATAACTCAAATGCCATTGAGGGTAATACTTTAACCCAAAGTGAAACGGAATTAGTTTTAACGAAGGGCATTACTGTGGGGGGCAAAACCCTTGACGAACATTTAGAAGTTATTGGACATAAGGAGGCGATCGATTATATTGAAAATTTAGCCCAAAGGGATACGGAGATTAATGAATGGGAAATTAAGCAAATTCACAATCTAATTCTTCGCAAAATTAACTCTGACGAAGCGGGTAGTTATCGGACTCTAGATGTAATGGCGGCAGGAACTAATTATCGTTATCCTCCCCATTATTTACTATCTCAATTAATGAAAGATTTTGCGATCTGGCTCAACTCAGAATCGGCCTTAAATCTCCATCCAGTCGAATATGCGACTATGGCTCATTATCGTTTTGTTTCTATCCATCCTTTTCGCGATGGGAATGGTCGAAGCGCTAGATTATTAATGAATTTACTCTTAATCCGTGCAGGCTATCCTATCGTGGTGATTGATAACCAAATCCGCAATGATTATATTAATGCTTTAGCCTACGGGCAACAAAACCAAGATGATTTAAGCCAGCTTTTTGCATTGATTTTTGATGCTACGATTAGTTCGCTTGTGGAAGTTTTAAGATTGTTGGTGACTGCAAGTAGCAGCAGGGGAAAGGGACAGGCTTTTTATCAGGAGATTACTGATTTTCTCGATCGTAGCGGTGGTTTAGGGAATGGGGAATAGGTAATGGGTAGGATGTTAAACAAGTTAGAGAGTTTATATCGCGTCAGCTATCAGTTAACGTTCATCATGTTGCAACCGATTCATCTGGTTTGTGTCGATCGCCGTACTCGAAATGTATAGGTTCTAGCTGGATATGGTGAAGACCTTGAGTTTGAAATTGTACCGAATGGGGAGGTATTCTGATGAGCTAAGTGAATTTTGAGGCTATGAGCGATGCCGAATTGAGACGGTACTTTCTGGAAAATCGCGCCCTATCGAGCTGCTTGTCAGGCATATTTAGACAGGTTCAGTCAGCGTCCGAAATTGATCGTTACAAGCCCGAGCGATCGCGATTTTGACGCAAAAATTCAGGTAGCAATTCGGCAGAAATTAGAAGCATCGCGCAGTAGCCAGCCAGCTAACAACACAGTGGAGCGGACGGAATAGAGTTACCTTGGAGATGGTTCGGAATCTCGATCGAGAGTTAAGGATTCCGGCGCAGATTCTCATTTCCGCGTAAGGACTTGGGTCTTTTAAGGTTCGTAGTAAGGACTTGAGTCCTTTGAGGTTCGCAGTAAAGACTGATCGTCCTGAAAATAAACATCTGCGGACTAAAGTCCTCACTACAAACCGACTTCAAGGCAATTCAACCGAAGTGGGTTTAGCAATGTGCGGCAGTCCCCAGCCGAGTTTTTCCCGCAAAATGTGGAAATATTCAAAACGCTGCACCCGAACAAAGCGGGCTGGGTAGGGCGATCGCTCAATTTGCACCCAATCCTCCGGCAAAACATAACATCCGCCGTTCCCATCTACCACCATTACCAGGCGGTTCGGACTGGCAGGTAAAATTTTGACCGGTTCGGTGTTAGAAAACACCAAAGCCCGCGAAGCCATTGAATGCGGGCAAATGGGTAGCAATTGCAGCACCGGCACTCCCGGAATAATTACAGGGCCGCCGGCGGAAAGGGCGTAAGCCGTCGATCCTGTCGGAGTCGAGATAATTACCCCATCTGCGGCAATGTCCACAGAGGCGTGCTGGCCGATCGCCACTTCAAAATGGCACATACAAGTCAACGGTTCGCGGTGCAGCACCATTTCATTGAGACAAAGGGCTTCCCAAAGGCAGTCGTTTTCTCGAAACAGCCGCACGGCCAACATCGATCTTTCTTCTATTTCGTATTCTCCGGCGATCGCCTTTTCCAAAGCTTGCGGGAGCAAGTTTAGGTAAGTTTCTGTCAAAAAGCCCATATGACCGGTATTGACAGTCAGCAGTGGCACTCCGATGGGGGCGACTTGGCGAAATGCCGACAGCACCGTACCGTCGCCGCCCAAAACCACTGCAAACTCCATGTCGCTGTCAAAACCGGGGGGGACGAGTTGGTCGATCGGAGTGTGGCACATCGGGCGATCGGGACTAGAATAGCCCAAAATTCCCCCGGCACCGGAAACCGCACAGACCTCCCAGCCGCGGGCAGTCAGCTTGTCTTTCAACTCTTCGGCGATGCGACAAGAGACTGGTTTAACGTCGTTGTATATAATCCCAGCTTTCGGCACTTTAAAATGTAAAGGGCATTTTTTGTTTACTCCGTTTTTTAGTCTTAAGCTGCTCGTACTCTATTTCCTTGAGCTTCTTCATAATCAGATTAAAGTATTCTTCGAGATAAGACTCCAAAGTAGTAGTTTCTTTGGGGTCGATTCCGAAGACACTGTAAACGTCATCCATCGGAGCTTTCAAGGGTTTTCCGGCCGCCAAAACTTCTGAAAAAGCCAATCTGTCAGCTACGTTCCAACTCCACTGAAAGAACTTAGCAAATTGACGGGTAGCCTGCAACAAGGCATCTGGCGTGCGGGTGATTTTGGCTTGTTTGCCAGAAAGTCGCTCGCACAACCGCACGATTTCTTCGGCATCCCAAGCGCGGTTTCCCACCACCGGAAAGCTTTTTTTCTCGGTTTCAGGAACAGAAAGGGCCCGGACGGCAAACTTCGCAACGTCCTGAGTGTTCATGTAGGCAAGGGCTGACGGCTTGTTGGGCAGCCAGACTGCCTGACCGTCCAAAATCGGCATTGCGTACAGGCTTAGCAGTCCTTGCAAAAATCCGCAAGGTCTCAATATCGTGTAATCTAGACCGGATTCTGCTAAGAATAGCTCGGTACAGCGCTTAATTTCCAACAGAGGGACTTGCGGATATTTCTCGGCGTCGAGAAATGAGAAGAAGATGTAACGCTTGACGCCTGCTGCTGCTGCTGCTTGGATCAGCGATACTTTTCCGTCCCAGTCTACTCTTTTGATGCTGACAGAATCTGCCGCGCTGGCTGTTGCTGCATCGATGATAGCAGTGACGCCTTCTAGTGCAGGAATCAAGCTGTCGGGCTGGCAAAGGTTCCCCGGTACGAGTTCGGCGCCCCATTCTTTCAAAAAGGCCGCTTTTCTGTAATTTCTGACTAAACAACGCACCTGGTAGCCCTCGTCTAGGGCGCGGCGGGCTATTTGACGGCCGAGGGTGCCGGTGGCTCCTACAATCAATAAAGTCATCTAGGGATTAATTTATGAATCTTAAACTTTCTATAAGATGGTATCAGGTTTTCGTTATGTTTTTTATAAAAACTTAACAAAAACCTGAATATTTCTCATTTTCGGCTGGAGAGCCTGAGCAGCACGCTGGCTCGGGGTGGCACGCAGAAGCTAGAAGGCTTGACTTAGAAGACTTCTGAATGATTGTTACAAAAACTTATTCTTCGCCGCCTTGCAGTTTGAGCAGGAGGAAGCCTCCGCCTATACCCACGAAAATTAGGGAAAAGGACAAAAAGGCTGCATTGAAAATTTCAGGATTCATGATTTATATGCCTAATTGGGCGATCGCATTAAATAAAGATAATAATATAATTTGGGGCAACCAGCTACATGAATGCTAAAATCTCACTGCTGAAATTGCTGTATTTTTTGGGGAGAAAATTGCCTTGAGTCTCGATCGGCAATCAAAATTAGCTGTAACTCTCGGAGATCCGGCGGGAATTGGCCCGGAGGTGATTCTCAAGGCTTTGGCAGATCCGGCTGTTGCTTTGATGGTGACGGTTTTCGGGTCTAAGATGATTTTGCAGCAAACTTACGATCGGTTGCGATCGACCGATCGGGCTACAACAGCAGCAAATCCCGCAACATTAAACATTATTGATATCGCACCAGACAGCAAGTGGGGATCCATTGTCCCCGGTGTCGGGAATGCGGCTAGTGGGGCGGCTAGCTTTGAGTATATGGAAAGGGCGATCGCCCGTACCCTTGACGGCGAATTTTGTGCGATCGTCACCGGCCCCATTTCCAAAACTTGCTGGCAGGCGGCCGGTTACAATTATCCCGGACAAACAGAACTCCTCGCAGAAAAAGCGAAATCGCAGCGGTTCGGAATGCTGTTTGCCGCCACATCTCCCCACAGCGGTTGGACGCTGGTAACTTTACTCGCTACCACACATATTTCCCTGCGTCAAGTACCCGATGCTTTGACTCCAGAATTGCTGAGCGAAAAATTAGAATTGCTG
The DNA here is from genome assembly GCA_004293365.1 of Oscillatoriales cyanobacterium. Taxonomy (GTDB): domain Bacteria; phylum Cyanobacteriota; class Cyanobacteriia; order Cyanobacteriales; family Microcoleaceae; genus Microcoleus. The sequence goes on from RDYN01000012.1 coordinate 32,120, forward strand.
GTAGAGTGTTTGCGCGAAGATTTTGGACTGGAAAGACCAAAAATTGCGATTTCTGGCTTAAATCCTCACAGCGGCGAAAATGGCAAACTGGGAAATGAAGAGCTTTCCTGGATGATACCTTGGTTGGAAACGCAGCGCGATCGTTTTCCTCAAGTGCAGTTAGACGGGCCAGTCCCCCCGGATACCATGTGGGTAAAACCGGCTAAAGTTTGGTACGGTTTGGCCAAAGAAGCTCACGACGGTTACTTGGCAATGTACCACGACCAAGGCCTGATCCCAGTCAAATTGATGGCTTTCGACAAAGCAGTCAACACTACAATTGGCTTACCCTTTGTCCGCACATCTCCCGATCACGGCACAGCTTTTGATATTGTAGGTCAAGGAATTGCCGATGCCTCCAGCATGACAGCAGCGTTGCAGTTGGCGGCTCAGTTGGCTAGTCGCAGAGCAGCAGTTAAAATAGGGCGATAGCCTTAATACGTCTGACACTGGGCAAAATTGTGTCATTCCTATTGATGTTCGCTGGCGTCAGGCGACAAGCAAGCTGGTCATTTTAGTCGATCGGTTAAAATCAGATTTGGGTAGCACAGTATGGCAGCATCTAATGATAATTCAGGGAACCTATATCAGTCAGAAACAGAGGTGTCAGATGCAATTCTGGCAAGTCGTAAAGCAGGAGATCAACTTCAGGAATTGCTAATCATCCTGACTGAAATGCAGTTACTCAAGCAATCAAGAAAGGAACCAATCGAACTGAAGTTACCGCCATCCCAAAAGTCAGCAGATCGACTTGAGGAAGAGGAAACTCGGCGCAACCAATTGTCTTTTCTGATCGAATCACCTGCTGTTGTACCGGAAGTGTTAAAAGATCGTGAAGAGATACCCTCTTACAGACGACGAAACAAGAATGACGAAGCAGGTTTATCTAAGATCGCGGATTTAGAAAATAATTATCGACCGTCAGATGAAGAGTTAGAACAAGCAGTAGAAGAGTTTAAGAGGTTGCAAAAACTGCTGTTTGAAAGGGATTTGCCGGAATTTTACAGTAATATTTTTAGCGTAGAACAAAGGTTAGAAAATTTTGAGAAGCTCATGTCTGAACCGAAAGAATTGATGAATTTATTGAAACCTTTAATTCCTGAGTTGGTGAGAGAAGATCTAGAGCGGTTGAAGTTTCAATTAAACAACGCGATAGAACTCGCCAGCAACGATAAAATGAATCGCCTGGAAGTTCAGGCAAAATTAGCGGATTTGGAAAATCAAATTTCTGACTTCAACCAGCAGCAATTGGGGAATTCAGAACAGTTAGTTAAACGGCTAATGTTGATGGTGGGGGATCTGCTCAACCGCAAGGTAGAGGAGTCTAAGTTAGAGGTGACTTCGGCGATCGCACCGACAATCAATCAAGTAATTGACAATCAAAGCGCACTGGAAGAACAAGTAGTCATAATTGAAGAGAAACTTGCGACTGTTCAGCAGCGTTCCCAGCAGCAGCCGGAAGATATTATCAAACAGTTACTTCCAGTAGTTAGCGATTTGCTCGCCCGCAAAATTAGTGAATTAAAGTTAGAGGTTGTAGAAACACTCGCACCCTCAGTACAGGTAAGAATAGCTTGGGTAGAAATAGAAGAAAAAGTATTGAGCATCGTCGAGCGCAGATTGGCTACCCAAGAGTCGCCAATTCAGACGCCAGAAGAGATTATGGCGGTGCTAATGCCAGCAATCGCGGATTTGTTGAACCGGAAAATTGATGAATCAAAATTAGAGGTAGCAGCAGCGATCGAACCTTTGATTGAATCAGCAATTCTGCAAAGAGAAGTTCCAGGAAAATTGAGCGATGTAGAAAGTAGGCTCAATAATCTTCAGCGCCAGCAAAAATCTCAGCCGGAAGAAATCATGGCAAGGTTGATGCCGTTAATGATTGATTCGCTGAACCGGAAAATCGACGAGACAAAGTTAGAGGTGAGAGAGGCGATCGCACCGGCTGTCGATACTGCTATTCAAAACAGCGGTATAGCAGCACAAATATTGCAAAATGAAAGTAAGATTGTCGAAGTTCAGCAGCAAGTTTTAGGCGAGATCGAAGGGTTGATGGGAAGAATCATGCCCGCGATCTTAGAACTGCTGTCCGGAAGCATTCGGGACGCTAAGCTAGAGATAGAATCTGCGATCGCCCCGGCTGTCGATGCGATCGTTCAGAATAAAAGGATTGAGGAAAGACTCGGGCAGATCGAACAAAAGATTGTGGCGATCGAACACCGGATTTATCAATCGACAGACTTGTTTACAGATTTACTCAAACCTTTGATTGACGAGCTGATGGTTAGCCATCACTCCCAACTAGAAAAATCGGTAATCCAATCTATTTTACCCTTGTTAGATGAAGTGGTAGGTTATAATTACAATCTCAACGGTAAAGTACAAGAACTCGATCGCAAAATAACTGATGCTGAATGGGGAGGCGCTCGGGAAGAAGTAGTGGCCCGAATTAAACTGCTTTTTCCGGGACTGATGATCCAAACAATTAATGAGTGTAAAAAATCATTTGCCGAAACCCTAGCTCCGATCATTGACGAAGTAATTAATACCAAAGCCCGAGAAAACAGGCACTCGATGGGAGTAGCTATATCGCCGGCCCTTCCTGTGGGAATCAGCCACAGCATAAGTGAATCGCCCGATGAAATTGCAATGGCGATCGCGCCGGAAATGGCCTTGGCAATCAAACAGCAAATCGCTCTCAAGCAAGAAGCGATGTCGGATGCGCTCTATCCTATCATCGGCAGCACAATTTTAAAATACATGGCCGAGACGATGCGGGAGATTAATGAAAAACTCGAATCATCTTTAAGTCCTGAGGGAATTAGTCGCAAAATAAAAGCCAAATTGCAGGGAATTTCTGAAGCAGAATTGTTGATGCAAGAAACAACAGCGCTGACTGTTAAAGCTGTATTTTTAATTCACGCACAATCTGGCTTAGTAATTTCAGCAGTGCAGCAGTCTGAACGCGAACAGCTAGAATCAGAGATGGTAGCGGGAATGCTGACTGCTATTCGCTCTTTTGTGAACGATTGCATACTTCAGTCGGGAAATATTGCAGAGATTGATGCTATAGAATACGGTACATCTACGATTGTATTGGAAGTAGCGGGTTCGTGTTATCTAGCAGTAGTGATGCAAGGAGAAATCAGGCAATGGTTTAAGTATAAAATGCGAGCGATATTCAAAAATATTATTCAAGAATACGGGGATAAAATCCAGGCATTTAACGGCGATCCAACCATGGTGCCAGCAGAAGTTAACTTGAACTTGCAAAAGTTAATGAATACAGAGCCTAAAGTTAAATCTCCCAAACTTCCAATTGTACCAATTATTGGTTTGGCAGCGTTAGGTTTAATTGGCGTACCTTGGGGAATTCATCAATACCGCAGCGGCATTGCAGCAACTTTAGAGGCAGATACGAATTTAGCTTTACAATCTGCTCCGGAGTTATCAGTTTATCGCCTCGCGGCAGATGTTAAAGATAAAGTTTTGGAGATTTCGGGACGAGTGCCGAATCAAAAGTTGCGATCGAAAGCGGAAAAAATCGCTCAGCAAGCCGCTCCCAACTTAAGAATTGACAATAAAATTATAGCCGTTGAAGTACCTCCCGATCCGGTTTTAGCGGAAGCCGATGTCAAGCGGACTCTGGCTCTTTTGAATAAATTAGAAAGCATTAATATCTCGGCTCGCTATGCAGAGGGAAAAGTCGCCGTTGCAGGTAGTGTGAGCAAAGCGACAGATGCTCAGAAAATCACTCAAGCTTTTGAGAAAATTCCGGGGGTGAAGTCTGTAACAAATACAGTGGGAATCGGAACTCAACCGCCGTCACCGCCCATAGAAGTTCGCTTTTATTTCGGTGCTGGTTCGGCAATTTTGTCGCCGAAAGATATAGCACAAAAGCTGAGCAAAGTCAAGGAATATATGGAGGAAAATAGCACGACTAATTTGAGGGTAATTGGCTACAGCGATTTTAAAAGCAGTCCTGCGGAAAATCAAAAGTTGGCGCTGGAAAGGGCGACAAATGTGAAGGCTGCTCTGGTTAAAGAAGGGATAAATGGCAATAGGATACAAGTTGCTTCTACTAAGGGTCGTCCTGAAGGTGTGGAGGTAAATCAACCGCTGTGGATGAGCAGGTTGGTAGTATTTGAGGTGGTAAATTAAATTGGGGAATGGGGAATTGGTAATTGGGAATTGGTAATTGGGTAATATCAAATCGGGTTGCACCGTCTTGGGTAGGGGCTGGGCGGGTTTATATAATTTGTCGATATTTATCAAATATATCGGTGAACCCGCCCCTACAAAACTCCATCATATAAAATTCAGAATCAAAGGGATATGATGTAATTTTTAATTGGTAATTTTCCCTAATGACTAATGACGTTGGACGTTCGCTCGGGGGGACAGCACTAATGACTAAGGACTAATGACTAAGGACTAATGACTCTTAATTTAATCGAATTCGCCCGGAGGTAAATGCTTGTATTCGATCGCCCGCCAAGCATACTAACAACCGGCCGCATCCGTCAATCCCGGCGGCTTCTCCGCAGATGGTTTCGGAGGAAAGTTCGATCGCCACATTACAGCCAATCAGCCCGTCGCGGCGGCGCAATTGGGGTAACAGCCGCGTTAAACCCGACTTTTCGGGTGGCTTGTCGGTGGTGGAAAACATATCGGCTAGTTCGAGTAAATAGTGGCGGAGTCGATCGAGCAAACACAATTCATCGGGCACATTACTAGCAATAGAATGCAAGCTTACCGCATTGCCGATATCCCTTGCATCCAATCCCACAGCCGCGAAATCTACGCAGCGGTTGAGCCCAATTCCGACAACCACGCGAGTTTTACCGGAAACCTTGTTAGAAGTGGCTTCACAGAGAATTCCGGCTAATTTTTGCCGATCGATCCAGACATCATTTGGCCATTTGAGGCGCAGCATATCGCGACATTCGGGCACCAAATCCTCGATCGCGAAAATCACGGCCAAACCGACTGCTAAACTGAGTCCGGGCAACAGATTGGGATTGAGGTTGTCGAGGACAAAACTAGCAGTCAAAACACCGGTTGGGGAGTGCCAAGTGCGCCCTTGTTGTCCGCGCCCGTTGGTTTGCTGCTTAGTAAATACTACATCTCCGTGGTGCAGTTGGTCTGCGCGGGCGATCGACCAACTGTTGGTACTCGGACAGGTATCTAAAGTGTGCAGCCACTCTGGGATGTTTTCGGAAGTGCGATTTGTTGATTCGGGCGGAATTAATGACTGTTCAAACAAGGTTTTATGGAAGTAATGTGAATTAACATCGCAGCATCGGACTTCAGTTTTTTCTATTTGGCTGGGAATCGATCGGGACTCAAGTCTCTACTACAAACAAGTTGATTAAGTTCGCAGCATCGGAATTCAGTTTTTTCTATTTTGCCGGGAACTCTTACAAACTTGCAGCGCCAAATTCGTCCCATGTCAACTATCAACAGTCAATTATCAACTATCAACTGTTTGCGCTGCTTGCCCTTGCATTTCCAGCAACTCAGGAACCGTCACAAACCGATATCCCTGCTGTTTCAAACCAGCAATCATCTCCGGTAAAGCCGTAATAGTACGAGATCGATCGCCCCCGCCGTCGTGCATCAACACGATCGCCCCAGGCTTGGCATTCTTCAACACATTCTCCACAAAAGCGGACGGTTGAGCGCGCGGATCGGTATCAGCAGAAGTTACCGACCACATCACCACAGAATAATTCTGCTCCTTAGCATACTTAGCCAAACCATTATTCAACACACCCCCCGGCGGGCGGAAATAAGTAGTCTTAACTCCCGTTGTTTCGTAAATAAGTTTAGCCGTGCGATCGATTTCGCTAGCCGCCGTCGCCGCATCCATCGGATCGTACCAGTGATGCCACGTATGATTGCCGATCGCGTGACCTTCTGCGACAACTCGGCGAGCAATTTCAGGAGAAGCTTCGAGAGATTTACCTATCCAAAAAAATGTTGCTTTAACATCATTTTGCTTAAAAATATCCAGCATTTGTTCAGTTGTTTCTGGCCACGGCCCGTCATCAACTGTTAAAGCAATAACTTTTTGGGAATATTTGATTGTCCCTTCAAAAACAGTTTTTCCCTGAAACTGCTCAGGCGGCACAAAAGTCAAGTTTTTTTCTTTGGATTCCAATACGGTGAGAAGTTCCTCAATTGTACGATCGAGATTAAAGCCTGTTCGATCCTCTCCAACCTCCTTTGCTAGCGGATTTGCGTTTAAGGATCGGTTGAGATTCTGCACCGCAGCGGTTGCGGGGCTGTCGGTTCCCTGTTGGTTTCCCGGTAGCAGCGTACCGATGACAAAGCTAATCGCAGCCGCTGCTAGGGCGATCGCCACAAAACGCCATTTTTTTCTCAGTCTTTGAAACAGATGATTTCCGGTCACTTGAAATTCCTTTCACTCCACACTGCGGATAATGATAATGGGAATTTCAGGGAAAAGAAACCTAATTTTTGATAAATATGTCTCAGCGGGGATTGACAGCGGGATCGAAAGGGCGATCGAAAATAGGCGATCGAAAATAGGCGATCGAAAATGGGCGATCGAAAATGGGCCGACACAGACGAAACCCGGATGGTGCGCGGATTGAAGAAATTAAGGGCGATTTCAATAACCCGATATATTTACCGGGCTAGAAGTTTCTTAAGTCCACGGAGGTGGACATTGTTTGTGTAGCCGCGATTTCTAATCGCCCGGTATATTTGTCGCCCGGCATATCTCTAAAGCCTTGCCGCCAGTAAATTCCGAATAATTGGGATTTTCGCGTCAATTTGCGCTGGAGGTATCTCTGTTTGCACCCAACTCTCGCGCCCTGCAAGTCGATCCACCCACTCCTGCAACTTCGGATACTCATCCAAAGATATGCCAAACATCCCCACAGAAGGCACCGCAGTCCCCGCCACCACTTCCGCCAAAGAAAACTGCTCGCCAGCAAAAAAAGTTCGATCGTCCAGCAAGCCCTCAAAAAACCTCAGCACCGTTAATATCTGTTGCTCTGACTGTGCCACTTTTTCCTCAGTGTCTCCCGGCACACCAAGCATTTGCCGTGTCAATGGAAACATTGCCGGCAACAGTTCATTTAACGTCACCACGGACACCATCCGCACAATTCCCAAGGCTTTCGGCTCCGTCGGTAGCAGCGGGGGCGTCGGATATTTTGCATCTATATAATCCAGAATTGCCAGGGACTCCACCAAAGTTAAATCTCCATCCACCAACACCGGTATGCGGTGAAATGGGTTAATTGCCAGAAAATCCGGTGCAAATTGGTCGCCGTCGAGGTTGAGTTCGATCGCTTCAAACGCCACCTGCTTTTCCAGAAGTGCCACCCACACGCGGCGAGAATTCAGAGAGATCGGATTGTAGTACAGTTTCAGCATCGGATTTACCTCGGACGACACAACCAGTTTAGCAGCCCAATATCTTGATTCTTCGTGGATTTGGGGAGTGGGAGTGTTGGGAAAGGGCGATCGGCACCCCACTCAAAAAAAAGATTTCCCAAAAAAGTTGTATTACCCCCTTGACAGCTTTGTAGTATGTAATGTAGTATAAATGTACAGCAAAGGGGAAAGAGCTTCAAAGCTTTAACCCAAGAGCAATACGAACCTTGAAAACAGAATAGGCAATTAACAATGTCACATACTTTTGAACATTGGGCGGTGTAGACTCCGGCAACCATAGCCCCCTCGGGTTGTAGTACGCGGAATCAACCGCCACCCCGTCCAAACAGAAATCTTGTGGGGCTGTAGCTCAATCGGGAGAGCGTCGCTCACCCGCAGCGAAGGTAGCGGGATCGAAACCCGTCAGCCCCGTCAAGCAATTTTAGATTTGGGATTTGGGATTTGGGATTTGGGATTTGGAATTTGGGATTTTCAATCAAAATTGAAAATCTTAAATTGAAAATAACAGCTTTACTCGCAGGAGCAATCTAACATCTAAAATCTAAAATCAATAGTCCCGTAGGCAAAAGTCAAGCCGTCTGCCCCTCAAGCAGAAGATTGCGAGTGCAAACCTCGTCGGGACTCCCAGGTTAGGTGGCTGAGTGGCTCAAAGCATCGGTCTGCAAAACCGAATTTCGCGGGTTCAAATCCCGCCCTAACCTTTGTTCCCGATCAGAAATTAAAAATTACAGTCCTGCACGCAGAACCTATCTGTAGGGTGTGCAATGCCCACCGCTATAATTAGTGCATAAAACGATTTTTTCGATAAGTCCTGTAATTCAAATTTTCAACTTAAAAAAGGAACAAAGCGACCGTAAAATAGCAGCGTAGCTTAATGGCAAAGCGCCAAGTTTACACCTTGGTCAATGCGGGTTCAAATCCCGCCGCTGCCACCAAAAACAGGATAGTATAATACCAAATTCCGTTGTATTACTTTCTTATTTATTTATTTCTTAGTCCGCCAAGGCGGACATCGTTTGTATAGTCGCGAATTGCATTCGCCCTTTCTTATTTTCTTATTTCTTTGTTTCTTTCTTCGTCCGCCAAGGCGGACATCATTTGTATAGTAGGGAACTGCATTAGCCCTTTCTTCATTTGTATAGTAGGGAATTGCATTAGCCCTTTCTCAGTTCCTGTGCCAAATTTTTAGTGCTGTAGGCAAATGGTTTAAGCCGCTTGGTTTTCACCCAAGTGATTGCGGGTTCAACTCCCGTCAGCACTTTGTGTGGGTCGTTGGCAGAATGGTTTTGCAGCCGCCTTTTAAGCGGATGGATCGAGGTTCAATTCCTCGGCGACCTACCAAATTTTCAACCTTGGGTCGGCCCTCCTATTGGTGTGGGTAGCTGTCTGTAAAACAGTAGCTTAAAGCGTTGCTGGTTCAATTCCAGCCCGACCCATTCGCAACTGTATTTAATATGCAGTTGCGCTCGAGAGAATGTGTTGTAATCGGACAACATCTCAGTATGCAAAACTGAAGATTTGGGGGTTCAAATCCCTCCGTTCTCGCCAAGGAGAAGTGGCCGAGAGGCTTAGGGCGCTTTCCTGCTAAGAAAGAGCGGTTTAACAACCGTCGTGGGTTCAAATCCCACCTTCTCCGTTTTCCCCCGATAGCTCAGTTGGTAGAGTGCTTGTGTGAAGAACAAGAGGCCGTCAGTTCGATACTGACTTGGGGGATTCGTTGCCTCATAGCTCAATGGTAGAGCTGCACGCTGTTAACGTGATGGTTGTAGGTTCGAGTCCTACTGAGGCAGCCATTTTACAAACAGTCTTGGACGCATTAATAAGGTCATGACTTACGCACTCCCGAAAAAGAAACCGGGTTTTTACCTAATCTGCGGACTACAGCGAAAGTTTTCCCAAAAAACCCGGTTTCTGGCCACCCGTGCGTAAGTCCTTCACATATTTATGTCATTGCGAAGAACGAAGCAATCGCAGTATTTATCAGTAGCGCGTCCAAGCATTGTTTGCGTAATTCCTGTTAAATTGCCGAGGGGACGAAAGGCAAGTCGCATCGCTCTGAACGATGAGGTTGCAGGTTCAAAGCCTACCCAGGCATTTAATCATTGGGATGTCGCCTAATTGGTATGGCACCGCTCTTTGAAAGCGGCAAAATGCAGGTTCGATCCCTGCCGTCCCAGTTCTGCTTTTGCCAAAGCAGATTAATTATGCTCCTGTAGCCCAATTGGCAGAGGCAGCAAGCTCAAACCTTGTATGTTGCTGGTTCAAATCCAGTCAGGAGTACCAACTTTCATTCCTAAGTTTCTACTTGCTCTTGTGGCGGAATTGGCAGACGCGGCAGACTTAAAATCTGTTCTATTTTGATTGTGAGTTCGAGTCTCACCAGGAGCATGAACGGGATGTGGCGCAACTTGGTAGCGCGGCGGCTTTGGGAGCCGAAGGTTGCAGGTTCAAATCCTGCTATCCCGACTTTACCCCTGTGATGTAATTGGAAAACATCACTCGCTCAGAACGAGTGTTTTTGCAGGTTCAAATCCTGTCAGGGGTACTTGGCTAACAGCCAATTTCTGTTATTTGCTCTCGTGGCGAAACGGCAGACGCGCTAGTTCGAGAAGCTAGTTTTCTACAGGTTCAAATCCTGTCGGGAGCATGAATTTTTCATAAATATTGGAGGAACTTACAGTGTCCAGGAAAAAAGATTAGCTCAGACTTACACCTAGGGCCAGAAACCGGGTTTTTTACGAAAATCCTTGGCACTTACCCACAAATTAGGTAAAAAACCCGGTTTCTTGAGTCGGAGTGTGTAAGTCCTGTTAACTAAACAAAATTGCCCTTGTAGCCCAATTGGAAGAGGTGCCTCGCTTAGAACGAGGAGGTTGCTGGTTCGAGGCCAGCCAGGGGTATTTGGTGATATCGCGGGTGAAGTAGCCTGGGTAGGCTTGGAGGTCTCATAAGCCTCTTTATAGCAGGTTCAACTCCTGCCCCCGCCACCAATATTGCAGGTGTGATGTAATTGGCAACATGAGGCTCTTGTAAAGCTTTTATGCGAGTTCAAATCTCGCCACCTGCTGGTCCTAAAGTTAAGAAGGAGTCTATCTAATTGTGCTAACTTTTCAAGAGAAGTTACAGCCATAATTTTTACCAGCAAATCCGAGTAAAAAGCATGAAAAGAATTGCGATCGCCCAAAACACCCTAAAAATTCTCGAAGATGGTTGCTACTTGTCCCCGGAAGGGAAGCAGGTTAAGATAGATCGCCAATTAGCATCATGTATTGCGGGGACGGCATACTACGAACCCGATGCCCTGTCAGCGATTCAGGAAAACGTTCTCTCAGGTACTCCCCAATTCTCGAACACCGAATTTATGGTGAGGAATGAGACAACGCTCATGGGGGCCGAGCGTATAGGGCGATCGCACAAATTTGAAAAAATTGGAGTCCTAAATTTCGCTTCTGCTAAAAATCCGGGTGGTGGATTCATCAAAGGCGCCCAAGCACAAGAAGAGAGCTTAGCACGCAGTTCTGCACTGTACAAAAGCCTTTTAAAATGTCCCAAATACTACGAGTACCACCGCTCTCATAAATCGCTGCTTTACTCAGATAGACTGATCTACTCTCCCGGCTGTTCAGTATTCCGCAAAGATGATGGAACTTTGCTTGAGGAACCTTATCTTGTTGATTTCATCACGAGTTGTGCTCCGAATGCTGGTCAGATTTTGAGACAAGAGTCAGAAAGTACGGGAAAAATCCGCGAAACTCTGTACGGACGCGGTGCAAAATTGTTAGCTTTAGCTGTTAACAAAAATTGCGACGCGCTAGTTTTAGGTGCTTGGGGATGTGGTGTATTTAGAAACGATCCATCTATGGTAGCTCAGATGTTTGCAGACTTTTTATTGCCAAACAGTCAATTTTGGGGCCGATTCAAAAGCGTACTATTTTCTGTACTCGACTCTAGCGACGAAGGAAAGATATTTGCAGAATTTGACAGTCGATTTTCCTCAAATTAATGAAGATTTTTAATGAGGAGGAGCCGTCTATAAAAGCAGTTTTACATTTTCGATCGCGCGGATATGGTGTAACGGTAGCATTCGAGTCTTCCAAACTCTAGGCACGAGTTCGAGCCTCGTTATCCGCTTGGCTAATTAAACTGTTGACAGTTGACAGTTGACAGTTGACAGGTTTTATAACTGTTGACAATTGACTGTTGCGTGTAAGCTAAAATATCAAATTTGTTTGCGGGTGTGATGTAAAGGTTAGCATCTGAGTATGCCATTCTCAGCGCATGGGTTCGAGTCCCATCATCCGCTTTTGTAGTCCTGTACAAGCAAGGGCGGGGTAATCTCCTGCCAGGACTACCAATTTAGGGGAGTGTAGCTCAATGGATAGAGTACCGCGCTTCGGACGCGGAGGTTGTGGGTTCGAGTCCTACCACTCTCGTTGTTTTTGATTTAATTTAAGGAGGTTGATTCCATTGAATGGTTAATTTTTTATATTGCAAAACTTACGTATTGGAGCAAAGAAACCGGGTTTTTTACCTAATCTGTTGGCTTCGAGGGAAGATTTTTGGAAAAAAACCCGGTTTCTGACTGCTGGTGCGTAAGTTTTATATTAAACGCGATCGCACTTTTGCGTGTCCCAATCTTTGGAGCCTACATACTTTAGTACGAGAGGAAAGGTAACGCTGTCAAAAACGGCGGGCGTTTGCGAACGGGGAGTGCAATGAACCCGATAGGTAGGCTTAGAAGTAGCCATCCTTTAAAGAGTGTGTAGTAACTCATCGGCGGAGTCCCTCTAGTAACTGAGAAAACGCAATGCTCCGATAACTCGCACGCAAAGTGCGATCGCACTATTTCACCTGAATTTATTTGGTTCGTAGTGGGGACTTTAGTCCTCGGAATTTGCGGGATCAATCCCTCACTACAAACTGTAAAGTTGGTTCGTAGTGCGGACTTTAGTTCTCTGAATTTGCGGAATAATCCCTCACTACAAACCATCTCAATTTCACCTAGAAATTAACTGAAAAATCAAGGAGTTTCCCATGCCTGTAATTGCTATGGAAGTCAAAACCGCACAAAATCATCCGAATGCTGATGCGCTGCGTGTCTATAGTTTTGCAGCTCCGGCGTGGGAATCCGTGCAAATAGTTGCCAACTCAGAAAATATTTACGATGTTGGCGATATTGTTGCCGTAGCTCTAACTGATTCCGTGCTGAAAGATGGCACCAAAATTCTACCTGTAAAACTGCGAGGCGTTTATTCTTTTGGCATGGCTCTCGCTAAGGTTGAGGAACCAATCGGCACTGATTTGTCGGCTATTTATTGTCAGGAAACTGTGGCTCGATCGGCCGTAATTCAAACATGGCCGAGCATCGAATTGCTGTACAATCTCCGCCGCAGTTTAGAATTGCTTGGGGAAGCTCCGAAGATAACTTATCGAGCTAAAATTAAACTCGACGGTACTAATGGCGGGATTCAAATCTTTACAGACGGTCAAGTTGCTGTCCAAAGCCGATCGCAAATAATCTCCCCAGAAAACGACAATCTCGGCTTTGCTAATTGGGTAAATCAAAACATCAGTTTTTTCGCTAATTTGGCAAGTTCCGAACACGTTACTATTTTTGGGGAATGGTGCGGTAAAGGCATTCAAAAACGCACGGCTGTATCTGAGGTCGATCGCAAAATCTTCGCAGTTTTTGCAGTGCAATTCGGCGGCATAGATGGAAAAGTTGCAAAACTGGAAATTCGCCCCGACAAAATCACCGAGTTTTTGCCAAAAAATCCCGATATTTTCGTCTTGCCTTTTTATGGAGAACCGTTTGTTTTGGATTTTGGCGATCGCGAGCAACTAGCATCAGTTGTTGATACCATCAATCAAGCGGTTGATACTGTAGAAAAAGTCGATCCTTGGGTGAAAGAAACTTTTGGCATCGAAGGAATTGGCGAAGGATTGGTTTTGTTTCCCGAAAGCGGCGAACTTGCAGAAAGGCTGTCCTATGCGGAACTGTTGTTCAAAGCTAAAGGTGAAAAACACCAAGCAGTGAAAACAAAACTACCAGTGCAAATTGACCCGGAAGTTGCTCAAAGTATTGACGATTTTGTGAATCTTTTTGTAACGCCAGCTCGTTTGGAACAAGGAGTGACAGCAGTTAGGTGCGAGGGGTTTGAAATGGCAAAAATCGGAACTTTTTTGCAATGGTTTGTGGCTGACGTACAAAAAGAAAGTGTTGCCGAATTAGAGGCGGCTCAACTTTCTTGGAAAGAGGTCAACAAAGCTGTGATGAATTCTGCTAAGAAATGGTATCAGGAAAAAGCTAAATCTTTGTAGATACAGCAGATTTCATGTTTGTAGGAACGCGGCATTACCTTTCGTAGGGTCAACTTAATCAAATGCTATACGGATATCGTTTGTGAGTCCGACAGACCGACAGGGAATCAATTCCCTGTCTCATAGCAAAAGTCCTCTCAAAGAGGACTGAAATCGAGAGCATTTTTAGTTACTTTGTTTGACAAGTATCCTACTTTCAATAATTGTACCTTACAGTCGGTTTTAACCGACTTTCGCTATGAGGCAGGGGTTTGAACCCCTGCCGGACTGTGGGTTTGACCTTAAATTGACACAACGAAATGCAATGCCGTGTTCCTACAAACCCGGTTTCTGATACTCGTGCGTAAGTCCTATTAACAAAGAATTCGGGAGCGTAACTCAACTGGAAAGAGTGTCGAGCTTCTACCTCGAATGTTGTGGGTTCGAGTCCTACCGCTCCTGTTAAATGGGTTCGTAGCTTAATTGGAAAAGCATCTAACTGGCTGTTAGAAAGATATCGGTTCGAGTCCGATCGCAATCCACCAACTTTGGGTCTGTAGCTTAATTGGAAAAGCGCCTAGTTCGCAACTAGGAAAATGTCGGTTCGATTCTGACCAGTATCCACCAAAAAAGGGGTCATAGCTCAATTGGTAGAGCGCTTGCCTTGCACGCAAGAGGTTAGGAGTTCGATCCTCCTTGATTCCATGCGGTGTCTGAAGTCGAAGCGGTCGAGACGCTAGCCCGTGAAGCTAGTTATTAGCGGGTTCGAGTCCCGTCGGATACCCCTTGAAAGTGATGTTAATTTAGCTTAGCATTACACCCACAATCCGGCAGGGGTTTAAACCCCTGCCTCATAGCGAAAGTCGTCTGAAGACGACTCATGAGTTCTTCAGTCCTCTTTCAGAGGACTTGCGCTATGAGACAGGGAATTAATTCCCTGTCGGACGGCAACGCAGCGCGTATTTGTTGACAACAATGCCTTGGAAGATGCCGCTAAATGGTTGGCAACTGGCCTCGAAAACCAGGGTACAGGCAACTGTAAAGGTTCGACTCCTTCATCTTCCTTTTAATATCAAATCCGGTTAATTGTACCGATATATTGTAGGGACACAGCACTGCTATGTCCTTACCAATGCGGTGATATTTTGCAGGGATTTGATCTCACCACCGGAATCCGAGAAGCGAGGAACTGTGCTGATAACGCAGAGGTAGAAGGGGCAGTACCTTCCCGGTGGATTTCTTATGGTTTAGCCATAGGAATCATGGATATTTTGCATCATGGAAGATGCCGCTAAATGGTCAGCAACTTGTCTTGAAAACAAGGGTACAGGTAACACCTGTAAGGGTTCGATTCCTTCATCTTCCTTAATGAAATATTCTGGGATTTGGCAAAGAGATTTGCTATCCTATAGCAATAAAAACTTTGGGGAGGTCGCCTAAATGGAATGGCACCGTAAAAACTAGGTAAAGCGGCTCTCAAAAGGACGATCGCGTTTGTTGAGTAGGGTAAAAAGTTGCTTCGCGACGTTCCCTGAAACTGCAAACTGGCAGCGGGTTGCAGATGCACTGAAAGGAATTAACAGTCCGAGATGGGGGCAGTTCCCGTCTGCTTGCGGGCAGTAAGGAAGCGCGTTTCCTGAAAGTTGCTGTCGATCGATGCGGGTTCGAGTCCCCTCCTCTCCATTCAAGGTTCAAAAGCGAGGAATTTCAACCCGCGCTCTAACAGTTAAAGCATACATACCCGGCAGTTAACCGACTAAAATCAATGCTTTGCGGACTTGCACGGGTTGAATTTCAGAACCTCAGTTGACGTTGAGGTTTAGATCGCGATCGCCACTGCCGATCGGGCGCAGTCTGGTCATCAACTGCTTCAGCAAGAAGCCATTGCTGTTCCACGCGGTATAAGTAGTAGCCCCTTGTCCCTTTAAGCACAAGGTTTGTCGGGCTTTGTTGTGGCAGATAGTTGCCAGCAGGCTAACGACAGCCACTAAGCCGAGTTCATCGACAAGGGCTTCGAGTTCATCTTGGGTCACAAACGCACCTCCAGGGTTGACCATTCCTGGAATATACCATATAGTACCTTTAGAGGGTACTTGTAGTATGCTATTAGTTACTTAAACTCGGGTTCGTCCACGAGGTTGTATTCCTTGACGGCCGCCATGACTAGCAGAGTGGACATAGGAACTCCTGTCTGCTGGGAGATTTTTCTCAGTTTTTCGTGCAAACTCTTGGGAACTGTGACTTTAATCACAGCAGTCTCTTCTTTGTCAGCCATTTCAAGCAGTCATATTTAGTTGAAACCAGCTTATCTTCTTTCGGAGTATCGATCGCGCCTTAATGCAATTGTCTGTAGGGATGCGGGCGATCGCGCACTTTAAAAGCGCTACTGCTAGGATGGTTTCAGTCTCGATCGTTCCCAAAACTTCTTAAAAAACAATCTTAAATATGAGAAAACTAATATATTACGTGGCTTGCACCGTTGACGGGTTTATTGCTCGCGAAGATGGCTCCTTTGATTGTTTTCCGATGTCAGGAGAGCATTTCGCCGATTTGTTCGATCGCTTTCCCGAAACCATTCCGGCTCACCTTCACGAAGCGCTGGGAATTAATTTTTTAGGAAACAAGCAATTTGATGCTGTTTTGATGGGACGCAAAACCTATGAAGTCGGGCTAAATGTCGGTTTGACTAATCCTTATCCCAGCTTGAAACAGTATGTCTTTTCGCGCAGTATGCCAGCCAGCCCCGATGGGAATGTTGCACTGGTTTCGGAAAATGCTGTGGAATTGGTTCAGGAATTGAAGCAGGAAACGGGTAAAGATATCTGGCTGTGCGGTGGCGGTGAGTTAGCGGCAACGGTTGTTTCAGAGATTGACGAGATGATTGTCAAGTTGAATCCGGTAGTCATTGGGGCGGGCATTCCGATGTTTGCCAGGGCGATCGCACCGACGAATCTGGAATTGGTCGATCGCAAAATCTACAGCAACGGTTTCATGCTGCTGCACTATCGATTGCAGAAATGAGGTGTTTTGGCGATCGGAGCGAATAGCATCAATAAAAAATTTGAGTTTACCAATCATTCAACAGACAATAATTGATAGCTCAAACGCAGATGTCAGGCAGATATACACAGATAAACGCAGATAATTTCAAGAGAGTTTGCAACTGTTGAAAGAGTTATAATATAGAAACGATGAGCATTCAGATTCTCAAATTTGAATTGATTCAGTGGATTTTGTTATTGAATAATGTTCAAGTTTTAAACGAAATCCAAGAACTGAAAGAAAAGTCACCACAACCAACTGCTGTCACCAATTCCCGTCAATTTGGCTGTGGTAAAGGAATTTTTAGTGACGTTGCAGATGATTTTGATGAAACACCTCCTGGTTTTGAAGAATATATCATGTAAAGTTGTTGCGATCGGAATCTATCTGCGTTACTCCGCGTTCATCTGCGGTTAAAAATAAAAAATATTGAGGTAAAATTTATGAAGAATTTAAAACCATTCGACTATTATCTGGTACTTGACCTAGAAGCAACTTGCTGCGACAAAGGCTCGATCGCGCCAAACAATATGGAAATCATCGAAATAGGAGCAGTTATGGTAGAGTCCAAAACGCTAACAATCCTTGATGAATTTCAAACTTTCGTCAAACCAAGGCGCAATCCCATATTAACAGAATTCTGCAAGTCGCTAACATCGATCGCCCAAACAGAAGTCGATCGGGCTCCAACCTACCCAGAAGCAAGCGCTATGCTGAAAAATTGGCTGTCTGGTTATTCAAACGGTGTATTTGGTTCCTGGGGAGACTACGATCGCAAACAATTTAAAAAGGATAGCAACTTTCATCAACTTCCTTTTCCCATTGCTTATCCCCATATCAATCTTAAACAATTGTTTACAGAAACCCAAGGCTTGCCAAAAAGGTACGGCATGGAAACAGCCTTAGAACTTGCGGCTTTACCCCTAGAAGGAACCCATCATCGAGGCATTGACGATGCTAGAAACATCGCTAAATTGTTGCCCTATATTCTAGGTCAAAAAAACCTTACTTAATTCTAGGTTCGTAGTGAGGACTTTAGTCCTTATTCTAGGTTCGCAGTGAGGAATTTAGTCCTTATTCTAGGTTCGTAGTATCGTACCGTCGGTGCGGGCGTCGTTTCCAAGATTCAGCGATAGCATTTTGCTGAATTGATAAGTAGCAGAAAAGCCAATTGCCCGAATGGTAATTGGCTTTTCTGTTTGCTTGTTTGTAAAGGTGCTGTTGTAAGATAGTTAGTGGGGCGATCGCCAGTCAATAGAAATAACGTTCGTGCCTGCACAACACAGTTGCATTCAAAAAACGCATGATGCTACAATACGTACATGAATTTTGAGTGGGATGAAAACAAAGCAGCGAGAAATCTGTCAAAGCACGGAGTCTCATTTGAAGAGGCAAAAACTGTTTTTGACGATCCGCTATATGTCGATTTCTACGATCCAGACCATTCTGATGAGGAAGATCGATATATTATTGTAGGAGAATCGCGCCGAGGCCGTTTATTAATAGTGTCTTATACGGAAAGGGGCAAGACAATTCGTTTAATTAGCGCCAGAGAAGTAACTAGAAAAGAGCGAGAAGTTTATGAAGAAGGCTGAAACAGATATGGAAGACGAACTGCGATCGGAATACGATCTGAAGAGCTTGCGAGTGAGAAAGGTAGGCAACGCACGCAAGAGTTTTGACGGGCTGACAGTTCATCTGGAACCTGATGTTGCAGAAATGTTTCCCGATTCTGAAGCAGTGAATGAAGCTCTACGGTTTTTGATGAGAGTTATGAAAGACAATAAGTATCCTCTCGGCAATATGAGAGGCGATGGCTAGAATTTAGTGAAGTCGATCGCGATCGAGCAAAATATGCGTTTTGCCATCCGCGAAGGCGATCGTACTGTCGGTGCTGGTGTCGTCTATCAAATTTTGAAGTAGGCACAAGGGCGATCGACAATCAAGCTAGTAAAAAGTTAAACTTTCGGCAATAAACCTAGTTTATTGCCTAGCGTCAGCAGGTAAGTTGATAAAAGTAAGTAAACATTCGATTATAAAATCATGTCTTTGACTATAGTTGTAACCTGTTGGTTTATATTTTAAACATTAGAATTAATATTGTTTTTTAATTTTTATAGAAATAGATATGCCGATTTTTTATACCAAATATTAAAAATCGGTGTTAGTTTTTTATTTATAGTGCTATGTATATTTTCACTACTAACTTCACATCTGTCGGACAATGTTGATAGAAGAATGCTGATAAAAATAGCACTATTAGTAACTGTAATAAGCTGGTTTATATTTGAATCAATAATTTTTTATAAACTTAAAATTTAGAGAGAGAGACATACTGTTTTCCGCTCTCAGATCGTAAAAATTGGTGATATCTTTTTATGGATATTGCTTGGCATTTTTTTAACACTAATTTTACCTAATTCAGTTAATAGTTATAAAATATTTTTTATAATAATAGCTACAGCTCTGTTAGTTCGCTGGGTTACATTGGAAGTAATAATTATTTATAAACTCTATAGACATAGAGATGCTAGCTTGCGAACCCAAATATTAGAATTTAGTTTTAGCTGTTTATTTATACTACTATGTATATTTTATTTGCCAAATCTTTATTTACCGAAAGAAGACTGGCTACCTAGCCTATCGCCATCTGCACAATCAGAAATTTCCAAGATTTTTGAAATCCTTCCCAAAGGATTATTTGTATATTCGTGTTCCAAAGAAATGACTGTAGGTATAGCTGAAAATTGTACGGCCCGTATTGCCAATGATAAATATTTATCAAATTTTAGAAAGGCTATAAATAAGGGACTAAATTTCCAAAATATTGAAGAGATTAAACTTCAATATGTCAGTTCTAGAATGAGTGTGACGTTAACAGGTGAAAGTTTTGCTATAAAACTAAAAGGAAATGGAGAAGAGCAAGTAATAGAAGATAAATCTTTCAGTAGCTGGCAATGGGATGTAACCCCAAGAGAAGCAGGAATGCAAAAACTGGATTTTGTTGTCTCTGTTATACTTGATGTTCCGGGCTACGAAAAATTGCCACCCAAGCGTTTTGAAGCAAACACAATTCAAGTTAGTGTTAAAGTAAATCCATCTTTTTCTATAAAAAATTTTATAGAAAAAGAATGGAAATACTTGACAGCAATAATAGTTGTTGTGCTAGTATATTTTACAGTAATTGGGTTTATCACTAAAAAAAGAGATGCAATTATGGTTAACAAAGGGGATACATACAACGGAGATACATACAATATTAGCGGTCAGGCTGCGGGCGTTGGTAAATATGCTAGCTCTCATAAAAATACTTTTGTACAATCTGAGCAAAAGGTGACTCTTGCCGAAGCTGCTGCCGAAATCCAAAAACTCCTCAAGCAGTTGGAGATAGACAATCCCACTGCTACCAAAGATGAAAAAATTGCTTATGTCAACGATGCAACAAATCCAAATATTAAAAAACGGGCAATCGCAGCCTTAAAAGCAGGTGGGGAAACCGCGATAGAAGAGTTTTTAGCCAACCCCTATGTCAACGTTGGTAAAGCTATAATTAAAGGCTGGATTCAAGCGGAATAGGTTACTCTTTAATGAGACCTAACAAGTTCAAAGCTCGAATCCGGAATAATTATACCGCTGGCATTTCCCGATAGTCGGGTATCGGTTGAGAGACTTTTGGTTTGAGTAAGGTCGATCGCTCACGATCGCGAAATCGCCCCCGATCGCACTTTTTGCAGTTCCGGCAATTTGAAAGGCAAAACAATATCTGCTTGAGGAATTCCCGCCGCCATCAACTCGTAAGCAACTCCATCTTCCGTACCGTCGTGTTCGATCCACAGCTTATTGTCGATAATTTCAATGTGGATCAGATTTCCGTAAATGCGATGACCGTTTTGCCAACCTGTTTCGACTAACAAATAGCGATCGCGCTTTTCCTCTAATACTAATTTGACTTCAGCTAGGTCGTCATTACCGAGAAAATCGATATATTCTTGGAGGATTTTTTCAACTGTGTCGCGATATTGAAGGTTTAATGAATCCATTGCGCGATCGCCTCCTCTGTAGGATCGAAGGTAACTAAACGAATGATATCATCAGTAGCTTGCGGGTTCTTGGCTCTTGTCGGTCGCCCTTACACAAAAACTCCCTCAGGGCGATCGCCACAAATATTTACAAAAATAGTTGATATTTTAGAACAGTTGTGTTATAGTAGCTTAGATGCGGGAGTATAGCTCAGTTGGTTAGAGCAGGTGACTCTTAATCTCAAGGTCGAAGGTTCAAGTCCTTCTACTCCCATCCTCCAACCACACAGTACAATGCCACTACCAGCAAGCTGTGGTGATATCGTCAATCTTAAAAAATTGGAAAGAATATTTGTGTCATTGAGCTTGTACAATAATTTTCATGAACATCCAGCAATTTGTTAACAATTCCCTCGGACAATGGCGATCGCAGCGCAGCGCCCATCACTTGACATTCCGACACTTTGAAGCGATCGAGTCAGTCATTGATATCGTTGCACTCTCACCCGATGATGCTGCCGTAATCGACCTCTGCAAATCCTACAACATCGACCCAGCCCAAGCAGTAAACCCCTTTCACATGGCATGGGAAGGCCAGTCAGATTGGGATGAAAACGCTGAAATGAAAGGCAGTTGTATCCTCGTACCAATCCCAGATCCCACAGTCCCCAATCGCGGTAAATTACTGCGAGACCAAGGATATGCCGAAACCATTCCCGCCGCCGCAGACTATCACATCACAGACGATGGCACCTTTGTCCTCCTGACAAGCTACGATAACGCCGCCGCCGAAGAAAAAATTTGGTTTGCCAATCCCAACCTGCGCTTTCGTGTTTCCCTGATCAAAACCAGCAAAGGAAGTGGAGTTGTCACTGCATCATTTTCTTCAGAAATTCGATCGCTCTCTGCGAAATAATACCAATCATCAAAAATCATGCAACATTATTTGTAGGGTGCGGATCCACAAACAATCCCTAATTTTAATCGACAATATCGCGGCGACGCACCTTACCTAAACAGTCGTTCAAACAAGCCGAACACTGATTTTATAGCAACACTTTGGATGTATAAAAAATAAATAACAGCTTATGAATTCAGTAAAAACCAATGATTTAATCACTCTCGCTCAGTGGATGGCAGGGGATTTCAGCAACTACAAACAATCCTTTGAAAAGCCCCAACAATTTGCCCACATTCATATCTTCTTCCGGCCCTTACCCTGGGAATTTTTCAATGCCATTGGATTTTACTCCGAACAGGTTTACGACCACGATCTGTGGACTCCCTACCGTCAAGGAGTCCACAAATTAATAGACCAAGGAGAACAAATTTATATTGAAAATTATAGTCTCAACGATCCAGTACAGTACGCCGGAGCAGCACGGGAATTAAGCATTCTCAAGACAATTAAACCAGATTGCATTCAACGGCGCTACAATTGCTCTATGGTTTTCAAACGAGAAGGAGAAATGTTTCGCGGTAGTGTAGAGCCAGGAAACCAGTGTCTCATCGAAAAAAAAGGTTGTTCAACCTACCTCATCAGCGACGTAGAAATTACCGAAACAACCTGGAGCAGTCTCGATCGCGGTATGGACGTAAACACTCACCAACAGATTTGGGGCTCGGATAATGGCTCTTTGTGGTTTGAAAAGCGCCAAAGTTTTGCCGGAGAGCTACCGCCTCTCTAAATTTTACCGCCGACGAATTTCCTGGCGAGCGCAGCACATACTACAACCACACTTATTGTCCTAAAAAACTCCTGTGTAAAAAAAACACTCCTGTAGTACGTGAAACAGCAACTTTGCAGCCAATGTTACATTATGTAAAGTTTTCTAATATAACATCCAATTATGGTAAATTTTCACATAACACAATAGTGGAGATTTTTTAAATGGTTTTTGGACCTGCATCTCGACTTGGAGTCAGTTTATTTGAAGAAACACCCTGTTTAGAACTGATTCCAGGACGTTCACAAGAAGAAGTAGAAACCATTATTCGTGCCGTCTACCGGCAAGTTTTGGGTAATGCTTACGTCATGGAAAGCGAACGGGCAACAATTCCTGAATCGCAATTCAAAAGCGGTGCATTGAGTGTACGCGAATTTGTCCGCGCTCTGGCAAAATCCGATGCTTACCGTTCTCGCTTTTTCGATACTTGTCCTCGCTATCGGTTTCTTGAACTCAATTTCAAACATCTTCTCGGTCGCACTCCCGATGGCCTAGAAGAAATGAGAGCCCACAGCACAATTTTAGATACCCAAGGCTACGAGGCAGATATTGATTCTTACCTCGACAGCGATGAATACCAAAACGCCTACGGCGAAAATATCGTTCCCTACTACCGAGGCTACAAAACCCAACCAGGACAAAACATGGTTGGGTTTACTCATATGTTTGCTCTCTTGCGCGGTGCTTCCAGCAGCGATTTCAAAGGAAGTCTGTCTGGAAAATCCCCTGTTTTGAACAAATACGTGATTCAAGAAACCCCTGTAGCAATCATTCCTCCTTCCGGCGGTTCAGTTGGGGATGGTTGGTCATTTCCCGATAGACAGCGCGGTGCTAAAAGTGTTTACAACGTGGGTTCGGGTGACGAGGGTAAGGTGTTCCGTATCGAAGTCACTGGCTATCGCACCTCTGCTAAAAATCGGGTTCAAAAAATTCGGCAGAGCAACCAAGTTTATGTAGTGCCGTTTTCCCGACTTTCCCAAGAATATCAACGCATCCACAAACAAGGCGGCGTGATTGCCAGCATCACTGCTGTCAACTAGAAACCGTTTAAACTTCTAGCTTCACGACTTGGGGAATCACCTCCCTGAGCGTGTTGGTCTGCAATCGTTAATTCCCAGTTTTGAAACGTTATTTAATCTTAGGAGAAACTCAATGAGCGTGGTTTTAGATGCGCCAGTAGAACTTTGGTCTGCTAGCAGTTCGGATGATACACAGGCCGTAATTCGGGCAGTTTACAAGCAAGTGTTGGGGAATCCCCACGTGATGGAAAGCGAACGCCTGACTGTGGCAGAATCGCAGTTGTGCGATGGTGCGATAACGGTACGGGAATTTGTCCGCGCTGTCGCAAAATCTGACTTCTATCGCAGTCGGTATTTTGAATCCTGCGCGCCCTACCGCTTTGTCGAGCTAAACTTTAAACATTTGTTAGGTCGCGCTCCCTTAGACCAAGCAGAACTTTCCGAGCATATTCGCACCTGTATCGAAAAAGGCTACGATGCAGAAATTGACTCGTACCTCGACAGTCAAGAGTATCAGGACAAATTTGGCGAAAATACAGTCCCTTATTATCAAGGGGCAAAAAGTCAACTCGGACAAAAGCAAGTTGGCTACAATCGCACCCTTTCCCTGTATCAAGGTTATGCAGGAGTTGACAGTGCTTTTACCGCTTCTCGCTTAGTTGACTTCGTAGCTGGTAATAGTGGTAACAAAATTACTTTACCAAGCACAGGCGGTCGCATTAGTGCTGCCAAAGATGCCACTGAAAAAATGTTCAAGATTTCAGTCAAGGGAGCTAAATTTGATAGCCCTCGCCGAGTGAGCAACACTGAATATCTTGTCTCTGGTGCGAAGATGACTCCGCAAATTCAGCGCATCCATCGCGCTGGCGGAAAAATTGTCAGTATCACCGAAGTTGCTTGAGCCATAGAGGGATGACGCGAGCCTGAGTTGGGGATAACCAGAAACTTTCTTGGGTTCCCCTTCATGAGCTGAGCTAGATTCTTCTATCGTTTTTTTAGATTGAGGTTTCGTATCTTAATATTGTCTGTAGAGCGAGTTTCTTATTCGCTCTTTTTTTTGTTAAAAAAAGCCAAAAACTTGATTTATGGAAGAATGCCTTACTTATAGGAGTTTGAATGGGCAATTACCAACCAGTGATATCAATTCCGTCAGCATCGTCCTGTATTCATCTCTCTCTTCTCGGACTCTGCGTCAAGAGCGTTCTAGAAGAGTTAAATCATTCCGATACAACCGGAATTGATATGATGCTTTATCAAGGGAAAGAAAGTTTGCATACACCTTATCATGAACTGCGACAATATTGGTTAAAATATGGAAGTTTTCAGACTCGATTTGATGAGAGAGTTTAAAGAAACGAGGTTCACGGTCAAAAAAAGATTTCGGTGCTAAGATAATTTTGGTAAGTTGCACAAAGTTAACCTGTTGTTTAAAGTAAGGAAAAGTCCTGCTCTGTTGCGGTTATGGATATTCACGAAATCGAAGCGTCTCTAGAAAATTCTGATTTTCAATATCGACTGAAGGCGATCGCAGCTCTGAAAGATTATACACCAGAGATTGCCGTTCCCTTGCTAAAAGCTCGACTCAACGACCCAGAATTTTTAGTCCGTACCTTTGTCAGCAGGGGATTTGGACAACAGCAAACCGCCGAATCTTTCGCCGCCTTGCTGCAAATCATGAAACTTGATAACACTCCCAATGTGCGCGCCGAAGCGGCAAATTCCCTGTCGCTCTTCGGTAGGTGCGCTGCGTCTCATTTAGTGCTGACTTTTGTTCAAGACGATCACTGGCTGGTGCGCCGCAGCATTCTGGGGGCGCTGGTGGATATGCAGTGCTACAACGAACTGTTTGAGGTGTGCGTGGAAGCCTTGGCTGGGGAAGATATGACCACCCAGGAAGCGGCTGTGGACGCGCTCGGTGCTTTAGCCGGAAGCAGTCAGGAAGCAGCGGCACTTGCTCGGTTGTTGGGGCTGGCTGGTTCTGAATATGAAGGGATTCGCCAGCACGCTGCATCTGCTTTGAAGCATTTTGATGCTCCTGAAGCGAAGCAGGCGTTGAGTCAACTGCGGCAAGACTCCCACCATCGAGTGGTTGGTGCGGCTTTGGAAAATTTGCTGGAGAACAGTTAAGAATAAGAATATTTTATTTAGTCCTCACCTGGTTGGGCAATATTAGGAAAGTCAGCTCGCACCTTTTCCCTGACATTAGCAATCAGATTAGGAGCTTGCTCTGGGAGTAATCTCGCTACTCCTAACATTTATAAAAAGTGTTGCTACAAAATAGTGTGGGTTTTTTTTCCTGTGCTTTGTTTGTCAGGGAGGAATCTGTGGGATTATCGATGTTTGTGCAAGGATTTTTCTTTCTTAGACGCACCCTACAGCTAGTATTGTATCGCCTTGGGAATTAATTGTTTGGCTCTTTGACTTAATTTTGCATAGCTATGAGAATTGTACTGAGGTAATTGGAGATAATCAAAGTTCTCGAAGAGAATTATGAGAAGCTTTATTAAGATTTGTTACATTTGAGAGAATCAAAGATGAGAGTGTGGTAAAAACTCTTCATTAGATCGAGTGCGATCGCGCCTGTGGTTTCATAACGAAATATTACTTTGTTACCCATAAAAGAGACTAGGCCTGGGGCGATCGCCTATTATCCTGTGTTCAGGGAGAGATTGAAGGAGCTAAATTATAATCTATGTTTAAGCCATTTCAGCAATTTCTAGAAAAAGAACTGTTTGAGAACTTTGCACTAGAGAGCCGTCCCATTCCCTCTGGATTGGAATCTGTGGTGAGTGAAAGAGGTAAAAATCCTGCCACAATTCAAAGCTGGTGCTATCAATGCCCAGAATTGCGAAAAATACGCTATACCTACATCGATGCTGGGGAAACGGCGCAAATTTTCAACAGTGTGATTTATCCAAACCACAATTACGATGTGCCGTTGCTAGGGATTGATTTTTTAGCGTTTGGACAAAAGAAAATCTTGGTGGTGATAGATTTTCAGCCGTTATTTCGCGATCGCCCTTACATAGATAAGTATATCGAACCGTTGACCGAAATTCGAGGTAAATACAGCTCGTTGGTACAAGACTTAGAAATGAAGTTTTACGATGCCAACCAGTATTTTTCCAAGAATTTGCTCTTTGCCAAAACCGACGCCGAAACAGTAGTGAACCAATTGTTTCCCGCCTATCAAGAATACGTCCAGTTGTACTGGAAAATGCTACAGCAAGCTACTCCCCTCACCACTCCCGAAGAAATTCAGCGGATCGTGAAAGCACAGAAAGAATACGATCAGTACAGTGCAGAAAGAGACCCCGCATCCGGGCTGTTCGGCAGCTATTTTGGTCATGAATGGTCAGAGCGCTTTTTGTACGATTTTTTGTTTGAAGATGCTGTTCCCTTAGCGGTTCCCGCAGGAGCAAAATAAATCTAAAATGACTCTCTATCAGCCTTTTTTAGATTGGGCCATCCCACTGCTAAGGGAGCGACTTGACTTAGCTCCCTATCCGATTCCGGCAGGTTTTGAAAGAAAAGAATGTATCACTGGGAAAGGAAAAAAAGAGCAGTTGGTTGTCACTACCAGCTATGCTTTTCAATCCCCAAAACTGCGGCAAATTCGGGCGGCTCACGTTGAGGGAGGCGATGCTCTTCAGGTTCTGAATTTTGTGATTTTCCCCCAAATTAATTATGATTTGCCTTTTTTTGGGGCGGATTTGGTGACTTTGCCGGGGGGACATTTGATTGCTTTGGATATGCAGCCGCTTTTCCACGATGCGGCTTATCAGAAGCAATACTCGGAGCCGATTTTACCGATTTTTAACAAGTATCAAAAAGATTTGCCCTGGGGGGGAGATTTTCCTGAAGAGGCAAAACCTTTCTTTTCTCCTGCTTTTCTGTGGACTCGTCCTAAGGAAACTGAGGCTGTGCAAACTCTTGTGTTTGATGCTTTTAAGGATTATTTACAAGCTTATCTCGATTTGGTCGATCGCGCGCAACCAGTCACCGACAGTCAAAAATTAGCCGAGATTCTTCAGGCTCAACGCAATTATATCAACTACCGTGCTGCGAAAGATCCTGCTAGGGGAATGTTTCTGCGCTTCTATGGTGAGGAGTGGACTGAGGAGTATATTCACGGTTTTCTGTTCGATTTGGAACGCAATTTATAGGAAAATTAAACTTTGTTTGTAGTGAGGACTTTAGTCCTCTGAAGCAAGCGGACTTAAGTCCGCACTACAAACGGTTTGTAGTGAGGACTTTAGTCCTCTGAAGCAAGCGGACTTAAGTCCGCACTACAAACGGAATTTGCGGACTTAAGTCCGCACTACAAACGATATCTAGCTTGCAAGACTTTGAGCTGTATTATTCCGAGTATAACAGTTCCAAGTACCTAACTCCTTGGAACTGCGACTGCAAAGCATGGCTCTCGTTTGGGCGCTCAATCCTTGTACCAAGCTGAAATCAGCACCGGCAATACTTTGCAACTGATCTAAATTGGCTCCAGTCAAATCAGCAGCCCGTAAATCTGCGCCTTGCAATTCAGCTCCAATTAACATCGCATTCCGCAAATAAGCACCAGTCAAAAAAGCATTCTGAAGATTAGCGCCGCTTAAAGCTGCTCCTTCTAAATTTGCTCCCGTTAAATCGGCTCCGCTGAGATAAGCACCTCGCAGATTGCAATAACTCAAATCCGCTCCTCGGAGATTGGCGGCATTCAAAAAAGCTCCGCTCAGACTAGCTTTCGGGCCAAGAGCTTCGGATTTTTGGTAATTAAATCCTTCTGGCCAAACCGTATTGCTATCATATAAAGCTAATTTGAATTTAGCTGCTTCTAAGTTGGCATCGACTAGATTGCAACCTTGTAAATCAGCTCGAAAAAAATAACTTTCTTGTAAAGAAGCTCCGCTTAAATTGGCGTCTCGGAGATTGGCGCGCCGGAAATCGACTCTCTGGAGATTTGCACCTTGGAAATTTGTTTTGCTGAGTCTTGCCCCAATCAAGTTGGCTCCGCTCAAATCAATCCCGGATAAATCCATTTGGCTGAGGTTGATTCCCTGGAGGTTGGTTTGAGCTAAGCTTTTAGTTGCCTCGATAGCTTGTAAGACTTCTGTGAGAGTCAGGGGCTCTGAGAGGAAAAATGAGTGTTGACGAAGTGCCATTATATTTTTTGAAGATTTATTGATGGAATTGCTCAAAGTTGTCCGGTGTCATTTATCCTAGGATTTGATTGAATAGCGATCGCCAGAAAGTTAATTTTCTTAACCAAAATCCGATCCGATTTCCCTTCCATCCCCCCAGACAAGGGGACTTGCTTGATTCCTCTCGCTAAGTAGACACAGAAATGCTGCTAACACCACCGATGACTATGATGGATTTCTTTCGCAAGAGTGAGGGCGTTTGGTTCACTCAGCGAACAGTCCATAATTTTGATACTGCTGCTGCTGATGAGTCGGGAGAATCCAATGTCACGATCGATGTCTTGTCAATTGATGATCCCAGAGTTTTAGAGGTTTGTCAACAGCAAAATGTAGATCCCGCTTTAGTTAGTGGGGGATGCAGTTTTATGTGGCAAGATAATTTGGATGATGCCATCCCCAACCAAAATTATGCTGCAATTCTGATCGATGTGCCGAATCCCAATAACCCGAAGATGGGTAAGTTTCTGAGAAATCGAGGCTACGTTGAAGGTATTCCGGTGATTGGTATTTACAATTTTGCTGATGATGGGGTATTGACTATTGAGACGGAATATGAGACAAATCAAGGACAGGAACGCTGTTGGTTTATTAACGATCATTTTCGAGTGCGGGTGATGACTGTTCAAATGAGCAATGGGGTTAAGCAAATGGCATACTGTTCTGAGCGTCGTTGTATTTCTCCATCTGTTTTAGAAGAGTTGTTGGAACACAATCGCTTGAGAGTTTCTGAGGCTGCTGCGGTGTCGCGTTAAAGTCTCTGGAAAAAATGCTTTTTGATTGGTCAAATTCAACTATTGTCAATATTTTTTTAGGGCGGGCAGGATGCCCACCCCACAAGCAACTGGGCGGGCAGGATGCCCACCCCACAATAAAATTAATTGGTTGTGGAACTGGCATCTTGCCAGTTCGATGCCCACCCCACAAGCCACTGGGCGGGCAGGATGCCCACCCCACAAGCAACTAACTGGGCGGGCAAGATGCCCGCCCCACAATAAAATTAATTGGTTGTGGAACTGGCATCTTGCCAGTTCCTAAGAATCCTGTATGATGTGAGTTTAACTGAACTCGATCGCCTAAAATTTTCCAACTGTTATTAAACTATCAAAACTATGTCTGAAAACGAAGAATTGACAACATCCGCTCGCGATGAATCGACGGAAAATTTAACAGAAGATTCAACACAGATAGAGGCTGAAGAATTGGTGGAAGTTATTGCCGAATTTGAGCGGTATCGGGAACGTTTGGTGAATGAGACGATGGCTGCGGCACAAAAGGCTAAGCTGCCACAGAAAGCAGCGATGGCTAAAATTGAGCCGGAACTTGCTAAAATTGATGCTGGACTAGACAGTCTCCGCACTCAATTGGCGGCTATAACTACAAATAATTAGGTGGCAATGATGGTCAATTCTAATACTCAATCTCAGGATGCTTCAATTGTGTTGGCTCATGCCGAAACAGATGCTTTACTTCAAAAAGTTACTGAACAAATAGATTTAGATACTTTTGATGTTAATGATGCCGATCTTTTGAGGAGTCTGGTTGAATGTTTGGGCGATACGCGGGGGATGACTCGACTGCGTTGTGCGGAAACTCTGGCGGAAATTGGTGAAGCGGCGACTCCTTTTTTGTTGGATGCTTTGGCGAATCATGTTAATCCGGTTGTGCGGCG
Source organism: Oscillatoriales cyanobacterium (assembly GCA_004293365.1). GTDB lineage: Bacteria > Cyanobacteriota > Cyanobacteriia > Cyanobacteriales > Microcoleaceae > Microcoleus. Next base: position 62,561 of record RDYN01000012.1, read on the forward strand.
TGCTGCTGGTAAAACTCTGACTTTGATTGGCGATCCGACGGCGGTTCCTAATTTAATTCATGCTTTGTTAAATGATGAGGATACGGTGGTTAAGGGTTCGTCTATTGGGGCGCTGGCGAGGATTGGGGAACCGTCTGTGCAGGCTTTGTTGGATATTTTAGCATCTACCGATTTGCCGGAAAGTACGATCGGTCATGCGGCTTGGGCGTTGGCGTTTATTGGGGCGGGTGCGAAGGAGTATTTGTATCGGGCGATCGCGTCTGATTCGCCTGTGGTGCGCGGGGCGGTGGTAGGGGCGATCGCCAAAGTCGCCCAGGAAGAGCCCAAAGCGGACTTATTCGAGATTTTGGTTAAGTCTCTAACGGATGTTGATGTTGACGTGCGCTGCGAGGCGGCTGCTGCTTTGGGAAATCTCGCCTATAAGCCTGCAATCCCCAACCTGATTGAGTTGCTGCATCATGGCGATGGCGAAAGTCGCAGGGCGGCGGCGTTGTCTTTGATGAAAGTGGGCGATCGAAGTGCGATCGAGCCGCTACAAACGGCATTAGCCCAGGAATCGGAACCGGCTGTGCAAGGAGTAATTAAGTTAGCAATTTCTCAAATTAAGTAACTAAAAAAATGACGGAATTTGGAACAGGGCGGATGTTGCTTTCCCACAATTTTGATATGCAAGAGGGTATCTTTCCAACCTTAAGTAGAGAAGATTTGACTCTGGTATTTGCTGAGGGTTTAAGTCAATATCCTGGGATTAAGTGCCGTCAATTAAATCATCCGCATTGGATGGTAGAAGTTTTATTTTCTACTAATGATTTTGCGCCACCTCAAGTTGGGGAGTTTTGCGCTGAAGCTTTGGTAAATAAGCGGATGAGTCAAGGAAAAGTTGATGGTGCTTTTCCCGATATTTTGATTTTAGCGGGTTTGAAGAAAACTCCGCCATTGAGTAGCGATGCTGAAGCCTTGCAACCCGGACAATGGGGGGTTGATGTGGTGGAAACTCCGTCAGCGGAGAGTTTCTTGATGGCGATGGGGTGGGAGGAGAAAACATCCGGGAAAAGTATTGAGGATGTTTTTAAGGTTGAAAGGAGAAAAGCTTAAAAGTTTAAAAAGTTGCTTGGAAGGTAAAAAGTAAGTCCCAAAGCGCTGATTTTGACCTTCACCAGACCATTATCTATCTGCCTGAGATCAAATGATTGAATTGAAGGTAATGTGGGGAACTAATTTTCAGCATTTTTTCTGGACGGTTATGCTCATCATTTATTACCTCCCGTGTTCGTTTCTTATGAATATTGATATTTCTGATCGTGACAAATCGATAGATATAAGCATCAAGGAATTGCTTTGCAGACCAAAATTCTTTGCCAATTTTCTGACAATAAGCGACAAAACACTGTGCGCCCTTAAGTTGTTGAATAATTTCCCACTCTAGGCTTGTCTTAGCCTTTGCCTTCATCTCAATACAGAGGATGACCTTTGTTGTTTCAGTATCGGCCACTATGATAAAATCTGCACGTTTACACTCACCTTTTAAGCCAGTAAATACCGCTTTAGGTGATGTAAAAGCATCTGCCTTGATGACAATAACTTGATCGTCATTGGGCATTCCATGAATTGTGACAAAGCAGTTGGGTAGATCGGGTTCTCTGAGTGTCACCTTCTTTTTACCGTAGCTATCTTCCAATGGCACTGTAGCACTTTCCTGAATCATCTCTTTGAGGATAGCAATATCAGACATTAATCCTGACCCCAAACAATCGATTCCTGAATCCTGTTCATCGTTTCAATAGTTGTATCAAAACTGCGGGCTTCAATACCCATTTCTGGATCAATATCCGCTGGTGTCAGCGTTTGACATTTATTTGTTTTTGTCTTCCCTGCCTCTTCTGCAATATAAACTTTAATTTTGTTAGACGAAATTAGTTCTACTTCCCGATAACCTTCTTCTTCAGCAATTCGCTTCAGATGAGGTTTATCATGGTTAAGCATAATCAATGTATTCAGTTCTTTAATAATGTAATCACTGTGGGTGGTAATAAAAACCTTAATACCCAGATTTACCAAGCGGGCAAATAGCCGTGCGACGCGGCGCTGGTTTTCAGGATGTAGATTTAATTCTGGTTCATCTATCATCAGTAAATCACCAATCTGAGCCTCATGTTTTAGGTAAAAACCGATGTCTAATAGAGAACGCACAGCACTAGAACTTTCATCCATAGAAAGCTTGAGCCTTTTACCATTTGGCTCATAATAAAGTTCATCATTACGGGTAACGGTGTATTGGCCGCCGATTATGTCAGCAAAATCTGCCAGTATATCAGGATGTTCCTCAGCAATAAAACTGCTTTTTTTAACAATGGTTTCAAGTTCCCTGGTAAATTCTACGTTTGTCTGTATCGGCAGGGCGTAGTCCTGATAAGCTTTAAATAAAAGCTGCATTGGATTGATATTATTGTTGCTTTTACCCATTTGTTCAAGCAATCTATTACGGGCAAAATTCAACTCTTTGCGAAAAATAGCTGCACCAGTTCGCTCTGCACTAGCGATAAAAGGACGAGGAATAATTTCGGCAAAAATGATATCTTTCAGTGCATCAGCAATGGTGTGTTTAAGTATTTGATTGGGAATTTTTGCCTTTTCTTTTTCAACTAGCAAGGTGACAACTAATTCTCTACTTTCTTCTCTTTTGGTCATAGAGAATAATTCGACATTGGCAGATCCTATTGTTAGCTCGAACTTGCGTGTTAAACGAATATTTTTGATGTCTAGATTTACCTGAAACTCTGTTTTTTTAAATCTTTTAGCCGGCGCTGCAAAAATCTGAGGCAATTGCTGTGTATAAACTTGACAAGCTTTAAAAACAATTTGCTCTGCCTGTTTGACATATTCTTGTATGTCTAGATGGATTACGCCGTCCGCAAGGAGTTGCTGGATTTTGTTGTCGTTAATGTCGATCGCCAAAATCTGCCGCCAAGTAAACAAAAAGCCAAACAGTGCATAGGTAGCGTAGGTCTTTCCGGTATTGTTGCCGCCACAAATAATTGTCAACTCGCCAAGGGTGAATTCGGCTTGTTTTAGGGCACCAAGATTTTTGACTTTAATTTTCATTGGTGTTTTCCTTAGATTGCAATGTGCCTCAGCAATATCGCACAAACCAAGCTAAACAGCCAGCGCCTTGATACTTTCTTGGGTATCAGGAGGGATCTTTTGCCAACCCCTGGCAATGTTAATATTCATATTGGTTTGAGCAATATCTAACAATGTATCATCAATTGAATGTGTTTGATTTTCGCGCAACCAAATTAAAATTTCCGCTAAATGCCAGATAGAGTGGGCACCTTCATAAACAGGAATCGGAAATTTTGAGTCGTTTTCGAGGGTGAGATTGGTCATGTGCTGTGGAGTGTACCCCAGAATTTTAGCTGCATCGGTCAAACCAACAAAATCTGGTGCTGCTTCAATTAGAGTGGCACTTGGAACAACTCTTTTGACATCAGAAATCGCACTAGAAATAGCTTCATAAGCCGACGACGCCTCGCGGATGAAATTTAGTGCGACATATTCTTTATTCCCAACTCCGATTAAGGCGTCATCACAGCCACCTGCATACAGTTTCTCGATAAAATCGTCAGTATTGGCTAGGGATTTTTTTAGATTAAACTTCACAGTAAAATCATACTCATTCATTCTGATTCCTCCTCTGGGTAAAACTCATTCACATCGTTATGCTTTGTGCAATTATCCACTACTCGGCGAATTTGTTTTCCATGATTCCCTGAGTTTTTTGGGGTACTCCAAATACTGGATATACAAAAAATCCCGCTTCTACACTCTTTATCGTTGTAGGGACAATAAATTTTCCCCCAAGCATGAGAACCACCAACATCAACGCGCCATCCATTTTTTTCAGCGTATCTCAACGCATCCTCAACTTCTGGCTTTGGGTGAGTTTTTCTGACCATTACAATTTTTGCTTACATATCGTTCAACACGCTACTATAAACCTAACTATTCTGCACGCTTATAATTCATCACCAAATCCAATCGCGATAAAGAACTTGTCGCTGATTCCCGCACATAGGAATCCACGGTTTCATCATTCGCAAATGTGGTGAGAACTTCTACACAACGTCGATCGCCCACAGAAGCCAATGCACTCACAATCGCCACCTGTACCGCTACATTATCCGTTGTATTCAGCGATTCCACCAAAATCTCGAACGCAGACGAACCCATCTGTCCCAAGGCCATCACGGCTGCAATGTGCACTACAGGATTAGCATCGTCGATCGCCTTTTTCAATCCCTGCAAACCGACTTCTGGGAAAGGCAACTCTGGATAGTTAATCGCAACTTGCGCTAATACTTTCGCTGCACTTCCTCGCACTGTCACGTTGTCGCTATTTAACAATGCGTCAACTACCGATGGTACGGCATCCTCACCGATCGCACCTAACACCTTCACTGCCGCCCGACGATAGGTGACATCTTCGTCGTCTAAAATGGCCACCAGTCGAGAAATGGTATTTTCATCGCGGGAATCGGCAATTTCAAACATCGCCCGATCGCGCATATGAGGATTCGGGTGTTTTAATTGTTCAAACAAAGCATCTGTTGTCATAGTTTTTGGGGTTTTAGGTTTTCTAATTTAAGCTGAATTAACAATCCTGGACGCATAAATATCTAAGAAACCGGGTTTTTACCAGTATTAAAAGCTGGGATGCAGTATTTTGGTAAAAAAACCCGGTTTCTGCCTCCCGTCTCAGGTAGGGACACGGCACTGCCGTGTCCGGCTGTAGGGACACGGCACTGCCGTGTCCCTACTATATTTCAGATGTTAAAGAAGTATGAGCATCTATTTTAGCTTGAACTAACCAATCTTGGTCAGCCGCAGCAACTTCATAACCACTAACATCACCAAGTTTTTCTAGTGCCATTAATGCAGCATACTTCAAATCCCAGATTTTAGTTTCCAGACAGGTTTTCAATTCTGGGATAGCACGCTTGTCTCCGACTTCCCCTAGGGCGATCGCAGCCGCCGCACGGGATTTCTGAAACTGTGGCTGGGGGTTGTTCAAAGCTTCCAATAACAAATCGTAGGCTGGAGAGTGTTTGAGCCAACCAAACAATTTTACTACATGAAAATGCGCTCCGTAGTCATTGTTTGCTTCTTCGGCAAAGGTGGCAAACAAAGCTGCCGGTGCCTCCTCTGAATAATGTTCTAAAATTGTTTTAATTGCTAAATAGCAACGACCAAAATCCGTTTCGTATAATTGGTTAATTAGAAACGGTAATTCTGGTAATTCTTCATAGCTGTGCACTAAATCTAAATCACCTGGTTGATCCCGTAAGGTTTGTTCTAAGTAGGGTTGAATGGTGGCAAAGGTAAGGGATTTGTCGGCGATTCCGGCTGCTGCTAGCATCCGAATTCCCCTCAGCCTAAAGACTAAAGATACGGGACATTTGGCAATGTTGGGAATGGCATCGTAGTGGTGGGCGTCGATCAAATCCTGAATTGATAGTCGGCGCCCTAGGACATTTTTGTGTTGCAGCATGGCGACAACTTTTCCCATTTGAGAAAAGTCTCTGGTTAAACGACAAATTGCGGCGATCGCAGCACTAGCAGTCGGCGGATCGAGATCGTCAACAAATTTGCGAATTCTGGTCTCGGCTGGTTGATAATCTAATTTAGTCAGGGTGTGGATGATTACTCGGTAGGTTTGTCCTGGTTTATCGAGCAATTGAGCGACTTCTTCGAGGATATCGCTGTCTTGAGTGCCTATTTCGCCGATCGCCCAAACGGCATTTTCCACTGTGTAGCAGTCATCATCGCTCAAACAGGTGCGAATCACCGGTAATGCTTGGACAGCTTGGAGTCTTCCCAAGGTTTCCACCGACTTGCGGCGCACAATGCGATTGTCTAGGGATGGATCGGTTTGCTCTACTGCTCGCATCAGTGCTGCGATCGATCGATCTGTGGCAAAATTGATCAAATGGGAAGCTGCTATGTAGCGGGAATCTTCTTCGCCGATTTGGTCTTGTGGCGTATCTAAAAGGGCGATCGCCTGGTCTTCTGTTAAATTAAAAAAACTAAAAAAGCGTTTATCCATAAAATTAGCTGTCTGGGATTAATTGTAATATCAATTCCGCTTGAATGACCGCACTACAAACCGTTTTTCGGGTTCGTACTACTCCATGAAAGCGGACTGAAGTCCGCACTACAAACCGTTTTTCGGGTTCGTAGTGCGGACTTCAGTCCGCTCCATGAAAGCGGACTGAAGTCCGCACTAACTGAAGTCCGCACTACAAACCGTTTCTCGGGTTCGTACTGCGGACTTCAGTCCGCTCCATGAAAGCGGACTGAAGTCCGCACTACAAACCGTTTTTCGGGTTCGTACTACTCCATGAAAGCGGACTGAAGTCCGCACTACAAACCGTTTTTCTTATTGGTAATCTATCCGAGTGCATCTCAAAGGATATATCTATCCAAACACAATAACAAGCCCAGGAATTCTTTACCCTTACTTTACCGAAATCGGTAGAGCAACGAGCCAAGAGTTCCTAGACTTGTCGGGGTAAAAATTACCCAGTTACGACATTACAAACCTGTCTAATTAATTAGGACAGGGAGTTGATGGCGTAGTCGAGGAGAGCATTGTACTCAGTCAAAGCTTGAGCAGACATATCGCGAGGAGCACAACCGCGGTTGCGAGCAAAGCTTAATGCTTCAACGTAAGGAGCAGTAGGCAAGCCCAAAGCGCGATAGACTTCGCGTTGACCAGCAATACCCCATTCATCGAGGGGGCCTGTGCCGCCAACTACCAAGCTGTATTGAACCAAGCGCAGGTAGTGCTTGATGTCGCGGTGGCATTTTGCTTTGAAAGTATCGGTGGAGTTAGCTTGACCGGATTCGTTCAAGTAAGGATACTTTTTGATGCAAGCATCATAAGCTTCTTTAGCAACTGCATCCAGGTTGTTGCCCAGTTTTTCTGCAGCTTCTAAACGAGCAGCAGAGCGTTGGATAGAACCTTGTACTGATTCTAAATCTGAGGTGCTGGGGAAGCGTCCTGCTGCATCAGCAGAAGCAATCGCGGTGGTGAGAACTGATTTCATTTCCTAAATCTCCTAAACTGATTTTGACTGTGAGCGTAGTTTCAATTTTGCTGAGCGAATTGCGATTAGCAATAAACTAGCTCAGGGCAGAAATGATGCGATCGAAGTAGCTGGAAGATTCAGCAACCAAGCTAGCGCAACGATCTTCAACTACGATTGTTCCCATTTTCCGCAACTTAGCACCAGCAAATTTTTCGCTGGGGTTGTCTTGGATGTGAGCAGCGGCTTGAGCCTTCATGATTTGAACTGCACGCACGGTGGAGGTGGTGGGTACGCCCAAAGCTGCGTAGGTTTCTTTCAAACCATTCAAGCAACGATCGTCAAGAACCGAAGCATCACCAGCCAAAAGAGCGTAGGTGACATAGCGCAAAATGATTTCTGCATCGCGCAAGCAAGCAGCCATGCGACGGTTAGGGTAGCAGTTACCACCGGCTTGGATCAAGCCTTGGTTTTCGCAGATCATACCGGCAACAGCGTCAGAAACCATGCAGCTAGCGTTGCTGGCGATCGCGTTTACAGCATCCAAGCGTCGGTTGCCGCTGGCAACGAAAGCTCTCAGGGCAGCAATATCACCAACGGTGGAGGTGCTGGCATCGGCTGAAACTACAGCTCTTGAAAAAGCGTCAAGCATTGAGTTCTCCTTAACTTAGACGAAAAATTATTTTTTATCTTAGTTGGTCAACTTGGTGACAAACTTGATGGTTTTGAATATATCTCTGGGCTGATTCCTTCGTCTCATTCCTGAGAAACAAAGTAACAATTTGTTACTTTTGTCGCTAAAAGCACTTTTTTTCGTTTAAGAAACATCTCTATACCACGATCGGGCGGATTCTGAACAGAAAGGTCAATCGCCCGATCGACTCACCCGATCGCAGCTCGATCGATCGCCCAAGCTATTTTAAAATTGATCGATAACCCGAACATGATTACCTATGACGGCAAATCTCTCGGCGCGCTGCTATGCGGGCGATCGCGATTTAAGGGCGATCGCCGATTTAATCAATACTTGCGAAGAAGTCGATCGGCTCAATGAAGGCACTTCTATCTCCGAATTGCAACAAGAATTTAACCAACCGTCCCGAGATTTAGCGCGCGATATGTGTCTTTGGGAAGATGCGGGCGGCAAATTAATCGGTTTTGCCGAGTTGTGGATCTCTGAACCTGGGGAAGTCATCGACGGTTGGCTGTCGTTTTCTGTCCGCCCCGAGGCGCGTCGCGGGGATGTGGAAGCGGCGGCAGTCGCTTGGGGCGAAACGCGGATGCGCCAGGTAGCACAAGAGAGTGGCGCCTGCGTGAAGCTGCGATCGGGAATTAGGGCACAGGATGCCGATCGTATTTCTGTGCTGGAAAGTTGCGGTTTTAGGGTCGATCGCTATTTTTGTCGCATGGCGCGATCGCTCTCGGAACCGATCGCAGAACCTGAATTCCCAGAAGGTTTTGCGCTGCGTCAATTCCCCGGCGAAGAGGATTCGGAAGCTTGGGTAGAAATGTTCAACCAGTCGTTTATCGATCACTGGAACCACCACGATTTAACTGTCGAGAAATTCAAGTACGATTTAGGAAAACCCAGTTACAGAAAGGATTTAGACTTGATTGCTGTTGCTGCTGACGGGACTTATGCAGCTTTCTGTTATTGCGAAATTAATGTCGAAGAGTGCGATCGTACTGGACGAAATGAAGGCTGGATTGCTGTTCTCGGTACGCGGCGCGGCTTCCGCAAACTTGGATTGGGACGATCGATGTTGCTGGCTGGTTTGCAGCGACTGAAAGCTGCCGGTGTCGAGACTGCGATTCTCGGCGTCGATGCTGCAAATCCTTCCGGTGCATTGCGACTTTACGAGTCTGCGGGCTTCCACAATATTCGCGATAGCATTTCCTATGTTAAGGATGTTTGAGGATTTGGGCGATCGCACAAAAACCCTTTGTAGTGGCGTTTGTAGTGCGGACTTCAGTCCGCATAATGCTGCGGACTGAAGTCCGCACTACAAACCTTGCTTATTTATTGCGGTCAATCGACCGGACATGACATGACATAACACAATATTTTCCTCAAAAACCCCGTTTTTGCAACCTCTGTAACTTTTATCTAAAAAACTTTTCCTACCCCCTTGACACTCTTGTAGTATATATGTAGTATGAGTATATGGAAAGCGCAGGAGAGCCAAAAACCTGTATTTTCCGTACCAAATCTGAACCTTGACAACTAAATAGCGTTCGAGATTTCAAGGAACATCAATTTGAAAGTCTTGCAATACAGACTTGATTGTCATGTTGTTACTTTTCACGAGACTGTTCAGTTACAGACTGACTCAGCCTGAGTCAGATTTTGTACCAAAACAGCCGAATTTCAACGAATCTCAGGCGGATTCAGAACAGCACAGTTGCGATCGATCGCGATGGGCCCAAAAGACTGAGGAAATCCGCCATCTCAAACAAGCTTACCATTTAGAGCGGCGTTTGTTTATGTAAAAATTGTCATGTTAGCGCCGATGCGAATGCTGGCAATTTTTACCAACTAACCCCACAACTAAAGAGCAGAAAAGCTACTAATCCAAAATCTAAAATATCAAATCTAAAATCGCTTAAGGAGGTAACAGTTATGGTTCACATTCGTTTTGAAGGACGTTCCTATGATGTGGCAGAAAACCAACTGGGTATCACAGCAGGAATGAGCGACAAAACAATTCAGGAACGTCTGGCAAATCATTTTGATGTCAAGAGCGATCGCTTCGAGTCTTACGTGCTCGATCGCCGTCCCAGCGGCGATTTAATTGTCCGCCCAGAAGCGGTTTACGGCTAGGAATTTACTTTTATTCCGCGCCCTAATTCGAGAAGCCTACAAACATTAGGGTGGGAGCATTTCAGTTTTGCATTTACAGTGCTGCCCCGCTCAAAAAATGAATGGTTCGTAGTACGGACTTCAGTCCGCTCTTTAAAAATGCTTCTTGCAAAACTGAGATGCTCCCCATTAGGGTTCTAGTTCTGAAAAGATTACGGGTTCAATTCCCGCTAAAGGCTTCGGCTTTTATGGTGGAATGGCAAACACGGTAGAAATTGTCAAAAGCTTTTCAAACTTGCGCGGAATCAAAAAATGATCGGTTGTCGGGGGCGCACCCCAACTCAATAAGCTTGCAAACTGGCGAAGGTTCGACTTAAAATCGAATAGTAGGTTCAATTCCTAAAAAACAAAGCTTCTCTGACTCGTGCGCCACCTCTGGCACCTGAAGTTTTCATATCTGTCACGCGGTTAAAAATCCCACTTCGCGCCCTCACAAAGGAAGCTTACATACTAGCTCTTGGTAGAGCATTTCTCTTGGAAGAAAAGGTTGCGGGTTCAACTCCTGCGTATGAACAACGGCTTTCTTAACTTGCGCGAAGTGACTTTTACCGCCATAACATTTTGATTCAACTTTCTTTATGAAAAAGGTTTGTAGTGAGGACTTGAGTCCGCACAAAAATAAGGACTAAAGTCCTCACTACAAACCTTATGAAAAATAAGGAAATTATCCGCTGTTCAATCTTCTGTTTCGCGCCCTAACATAGAAAGCGCATACACACAATTCCACCGATAGGTCACAGGTTCAAATCCTGTCAGTCTCGTTTGAGGGGCTGTAGCTCAGGGGTAGAGCAATCGGTATGTTAAACCGCTTTTTAAACTTGCGCGAAACTTCCAATTTTTGAACAACTGAAGTCCTTAATACAAGCGAAACACTTCGCGCCCTAACTGATGAAGCTTACACACTTTACTAACTACAAGAGCCCTAAGGTACCGATATTCGAGCGATCGAATTAGGGAAGCATTCCGAGTCTCTAGTTCTAGATGAGGTTTGCGCGTCCACTGCTAGGTAAAACTGGTAAGAACGGCTGTGCTTAAAGCTTTTTTGACTTGTGCGAAGTGTTTTAAATTTAGTCGCATAATTTAATTTACAATTTTCAACTGCTATGAGCGAACACCGATTAGATAGAATCGTCATCGAACGGCCTCGCGGTGGATGGAGAGCTAGCTTAAAAAAAGTACCAGGAAACCGGAGACATCTGAAAGAAATTACTGAGGCAGCTTGCACTGATGGAATCTTTAACCCTTATCTACTCAAGCTAAAAAGAAAAAGCAAATATTTTTCAGATTGTCTGGGGCCTTTATCTCGCTGGCTGCGGAGCAAAGTAGGACAAGATTGGGATGATATCTACCACGAATTGTGTCAAATTCTTGATATAACTACGCTGTCTGGAAAACATATTCTCTCCCATGTTTGGGGTTATGTGGAAAGAGATGTTGTGTTGGTTGATGGAATTGTTTGCCATCGCCGATATGGGCGTCAACTTGGTTCTGGGAGAGAGGAACTTTACGTTCATCCTGAGACGCGGATACTCTGCTTGGCAAACAAGATACGAAAATTACCTCGGAAAAAGCCTGATGATTTTCTCAAGATTGATGATTATCATCATTATCGCAAGATAGATGGAATTTGGTATTTTTTCGAGCTGGCAGATATGGAAGAATTGGAGGTGACTAAATATTACTCCCGTGTCAAAACATGGAAGTATACTGCGAGCAAACGTCAGTGCAACAAGAAGCAAATTAAGTTCATCACGGAACAACTCAGTAAAAGTTAAAAGACATGGTTTGTAGTGAGGACTTTAGTCCTCAAAAATTGATTGGGTATTAGCCATGAACAAAAAAGTTCCAATTTACCGATCGCCCTACGAGATAGATACCCTCCTCCACGCCTTCCAAGAATGCAGCCTACCGCGCAGCGAATGGACCCACGAAGCCCATTTAACCGTTGCTTTATGGTATTTTCTGTTTGGCGAATCGGAACAAGAGGCGATCGATGCGATTCGGAATGGCATCAAACGTTACAACGCTGTGAATGGCATTGAAACCACGCCAAACAGCGGGTATCACGAAACGCTAACGCTGTTTTGGGCGCAAACTGTGCGCGAGTATCTGGCTGATGAAGGCCCCAATCGATCGATCGTACATTTAGCCAATGGCTCGATCGCAGAATATGCCGATCGCACTTTACCCTGGAGTCACTACACCCGATCGCACTTGATGTCCTCCGAAGCCCGAAATAATTGGGTTGAACCGGACTTAAGGGCGATCGAATTAGAACAATTTTCCCTCAAATAGTTAATTTAAAATCGCAGTTTTTGCCGCGCCCAAATCGCGAGAGCTTACATACAAACCCTATCTAGGTTTACCAAAAAAAGCTCCCCAAACTTGCGCGGTGATTTTTAAAACAGGAATTTTACGCATACATTCTAGATGTAGGGTGCGCACTGCGCACCTTACCACTAATAAATAGCGTGTCAAACGTAAGTCCTGAGAATTCACTCGCTAGCGTGCAACAATTGCCAACCACCGATTTTGAATACTTCTCAAATCCCAAATCCAAAATCGAATAGGAAGGTGACACCAATGAATATGAATACAGCAGAGCGCGATTTACGTTTAGAAATGCTCAACAGTCTGCTCACCACACCTCACCGCCAACTGGAAAAGGTGACAGAAATTCACAAATTAATTATCGAATTAGATCCGATTTTTTACGGTCATTTAGCAGTGTGGTATCAGCGTCACGGCGACGTGCGCGACCACAAGGAAGTTTTTGCCGGAAACTTGCTGACTTCGGCCCTGACAGAGCACCGAGACGCCGGGTTTATGATGTTACAAGAGTTCCCGCCCTACGAGGTTTCGCGGATTGTGGACTTTATGAAGCAGCACCAGAATAAGCTGCCTCGCAGCGCGCGCACTGCTGTCACTCGCTATCTGCGATCGCGCGAAAAGAATGCTCAGTTTTTCGATCGCGCCGCCATCCGCAACCGCAAGGCGATGAAGCACTTGTATGCGACTCTGCACGTCAAGCCGAGCGATCGAGCTAATGCTATCCTGTTTAAAGACAATCCGCCGGAAGACTCGCTGGCATTTGTTTTGAAGCAGTTAGCGAAGGCCGCTACTCCTGCGGAACAGGCGAATTTGATTGTCGAGTACAAGATTCCCTATACGATCGCAGTTGGTGCGATCAAAATGCTCACGCCAACGGTGTTAGCGGCGCTGATTAATTCGATGTCGCCACAGGAAGTCATCAACAACCTGAAATCAATTCAGTCTCGCGGCGCGATGGATCACCCGGAAGTCAAGCTGTTGATTGACTCGAAGTTGGATGAAGCCGCCAAGTGCGATCGGGTTTCTGCTTACAAAGCGAGTGTTGCCGGCGGTAGCGCAAACTTTGACGCAGCCACGGCGGCGAAGCTGGAAGCGGTGACAAACGAACAGGTGAAGAAGCGCGGCAAGATTGTCAAAGCCACCGGTTTGTTGGTTGACAAGTCGGGAAGCATGGAAAGTGCGATCGAAGTTGGCAAGCGTCTCGCTGCCATGATTTCGGGCATTTCCGAGGCTGCGCTGTTCGTCTACGCCTTCGACACGATGCCCTATCCAGTGGTAGCAAACGGCTGCGAATTGACCGATTGGGAGCGCGCATTCAAGCACATTCGCGCAGGCGGCGGCACAAGTTGCGGTTGCGCGGTGGAAGCAATGCGGATTAAGAAGCAGGTGGTTGAGCAGTTCATCATAGTAACAGATGAAGGCGAAAATTCCTCACCTTATTTTGCAGATGCTTATCAGAAATACTGCCACACTTTGGGCGTAATTCCTGATGTGGTGATTGTGCGAGTTGGCGCTTGGTGCGATTATGTTGAAAAACAATTGAAGGACAAGCAAGTGTCGGTGGAAACCTTTACGTTTGCTGGCGATTACTACTCGCTGCCGAACTTGGTGCCGATGTTGTCTCGTCCTTCGCGGCTGGAATTGTTGATGGAAATTCTGGATGAGGCTTTGCCAGTCAGGGATGACAAGTAAATTGTAGGGTGCGCACTGCGCACCTTACTTATTGTAGGCTGCGCACTGCTCACCTTACTTATTGTAGGCTGCGCACTGCGCACTGCTCACCTTACTTATTGTAGGCTGCGCACTGCGCACTGCGCACCTTACTTATTGTAGGGTGCGCACTGCACACCTTACTTATTATAGTAAATTGTAGGGTGCGCACTGAGAGCATCCCGTTTTTGTAGGGGCGAAGCATTCGCGCTGAAAATCTCTCGTATAGTCGATAGGATACAGGCGCGAATGCTTCGCCCTTGCGGATATGTTTGCACAATCGGGATGCTCCACTCCCATGACCGCAGTCAATATGAGATGATAACTAATAACTTATATCCGGTCATGCTTCTTCAGACTTCAAAAGTGAGATACACCCGAAATTGAGATTGAATAATGGGCGTTGCTGACTTACAGTATGAAGGGCTAAATATGCAAATCCTAAAAACCATTGTTCACAAAGCTTTTGGATTTTTGCCTGGTTCTTTTTCATCCCCCTTTGTTTATTCTAATTATCAGTTATCTATGTGTTGCTTGTCAATCGCAAAAAAGTATCAAGCCAGTTTCAGAACAAAATCTTCAGTTAAACCCCGCAACAGTTCCGGTGACTTCGCCGATAGTTCGCCAGGCGATCGATAATGCGATCGCCCAAACTAAAATTACCAATTCTTACGATCCTGCTTATGTAGCGATTCCCTACCCTGGTGGCGATGTACCGATGACTACAGGTGTTTGTACGGATGTCATAATTCGCGCATTTCGGCAAGTAAAAGTGGATCTGCAACAAGAGGTGCATGAAGATATGCGGCAGAACTTTGCAGCCTATCCAAAAGATTGGAATTTGACCAACACAGATCCGAATATTGACCATCGCCGAGTTCCTAATTTGATGGTATTTTTTGAACGAAAAGGTAAATCGTTACCTGTTACTCGCAATGCAGATAATTATCAACCGGGGGATGTAGTAACATGGAATTTAGGAGGAGGCGAGTCTCATATCGGGATAGTTAGCAACGTGCGATCGCCTTCGGGAAGATTTGCGATCGTTCACAATATCGGTGCAGGGACTAGACTGGAAGATGTGCTCTTCAATTGGAAAATTATCGGACATTATCGATATTTTTGAGTCGCATCGAAACTCGATCGCACTTTTCTCCCAAACATCTCCCTCAATCTCCGCAAGCTACAACTTTTTCTCGATTTTCAACTCTTCCCTAGTTTGTTCGATAATTTCCAGTAACTCCGGATTGGCGATGGATGAAACTAACTGCGAATCCGCAGCAGCCAAAGCAGCGCGCAGCTTGGGGGAAGTGAGTGTAGGATATTTCTCTAAAACTTGCTCTTCTGTCCATCCCGCCGCAAACAGCCCCAACAGGAATTCTACAGACAATCGAGTTTCTGGCGCTGCTGGTTGAATTGTGGAAGTTTTCGGCTTGGGATGAATAAGCTTTCGCCAGTCCATTTTTTTAGTTAAACGATTTGGGAAGACTTCGCCGATTATACTCCATTTGGACACAGTATAAATACGGGGAGCGTTGACTTACTCTGTAAATTGATACCGCAGGTCATTTCCCGATTTGTAATTAAATTGTTATGACGATCGCACTGCGGCACTTTCTTATAGACTAGACTGGTAGGATGCCGATCGGGCGAGATCCCTTTTTCATTTTGTCCGTTTCAATACCAAATCGCGCAAGCGTTGCTTGCAGCTATTGGATCGCACGCTTATCTCAGCCCACTGTGCAACCCACAATACAACTACTTTAACTTCTTAAAACTATGGGAAAAAAGTCGAAAGCCAAAAAATCCCAGGTCAAAACATCCACTTTGCTGTCCCAGCGACTCCAAGAAGCTCTCGATCGAGGCAGTAAAGTTTGGATTAAAACAAATAATAGCAGTTTCGGCGGCATCCCGATTAATTTGTTCGGGGAGTTTGCTGAACTTTTGGTAATAGTTCCCCCTAACGAACACGGGGAAAATACCGATGCTTACGGACAAGTTACGTGGTTGATTCGACTTTCTGATATTATTGCACTCGCCTATCCTACTGAATACTGGTCTAAAGATAGATTAGAAAGTTTGCTGCCACCTGACGCAGTTACCTCTGAAGTAGGAGATTAAGTGGGTAAGGTGCGTCGCAAACACCCTACTGGTTTGTAGTGAGGACTTTAGTCCTTCTTTCTGCGGACTAAAGTCCACACTACAAACCATTTTTTCCGCGCAAATAAACGGACATAATATGGCTATTTTCTCAGCTATTTTACAAGAGAAAATATACACCGCTCCGACCAATTTTCATCAGTTCAATTACTTGTTGCAAGCTGAAAGCTGAATTTTACAGTTGCCTCCTTCGAGTTCACTGCAACCAGCAAGAGCTTGAGCCTCTGCTGATGCTTTATCATCGCCCCAGCCCGCACCTGCTCCTCCTTTGCCTATTGAGATCGCTCCACAGTTATTAGTATTAGAAGTCAGCGGTTGGCAATCATTAGCCCCGCCACTTTCTTGATTGCAGGCCGCTACTGCTGCATCTAGTGCTTCTTTCTCTGTACCGTGATCCCAACTAATACCCGTAGCATCAGAAGTCGGAGAATAAGCAGTAGCTCCATGAGTGTTCTGAGCTTGAGCAACCTGGGCAGAGCCAAATATTGGCAGTGTCAAAGTTGTCACTACTACTAACTTAAAACAGAGTTTTTGCAGCATATTCACTTGATATTTTTCCAACGTTAACCTTGAATACTTGCTCAATATTATAGTCTGAATTTGCTTGATGTCAAGATTGTTTGTAAATGTTTATATTCGCTTAATTTCAATGCAGGCAATGTAAAAACAAGTAAAATTACGGAGGTCAGCTCAATGGCAAATATCCGCAAAATTATCAGCCAACTCGCTGCCCGAGAAGGGGAACTGCTCGATGCCCAATTCCTGGCTCCCTGCGTTCGGGGGGGAAGGGTGCGGACAAAGATAGGTGGCATGATTTATACTTTTCAATCGCAGCAGCGCAACTTTGAAGGATGGGCTATTTTTCAGCCAATTAATGATAAAGTCGCTGCTGTGGTTGAGGAACCTAGTTTGCCACAAGTCGCCGAGTATTTGCAACTGCTTGTACCGATTCGCTTGCAACTGGCTCGCGTGCTGCAAGGGCAAAGTTGGCTGGCCTATCCTGTTAACAAGTCTGATGCTAAACAGCGGGTGGGTTTTGCTAAACCTGTAGCTGTACATTTAGTGAGTGAAGGTTCACAGTTTGAGCAGATTGTGGCGCGGTGGGATGGTAATTGTTTGTGGTTTGAAGAGATTGACAGGCGCGCCGATCCGCTGCTTGCAGAAAAATTGAAAGCAGCTTTAAAAAAGTTGATTTTGCCTGAAGATGTTCGATTTAAAGGGATGACGCCCTCCATGGGAATTGTTTATGAATTGGTGACTAGAAATATTCAAGATTTCGCTCCGAAAGTGCGCGACGAACAGCGCTTGCAGCGGGCGTTGAAGATGGGCGGTGGCGAGTTGCGGGATTTTAGCGATCGCAAAGATTATTGGCTGGTTGAATGGACTAGCGGCAGTGGAGAACATCACAGTTCGGCGATCGCCAAAAATGACTTAACTGTTATGAGTGCTGGCATTTGTCTCAGCGGCTTGGACAAGGATTTCGACTTGCAGTCATTAGTCGGAGTAGTCGAAAATCGATAAAAATCATCAATCCTGACTAATAACTGCCGTCAACTGTCAACTGTCAACTGTCAACTGTCAACTGTCATGAGTATATTTTTTCACGAACAACTTTACAGAACTTCCGCAGTGATGTCGCTGGTAAAAAATTTCCCGGTAACTGTGTGCGGCGCGGGCGCTTTGGGTGCGAATATTGTAGAGAGTCTGGCGCGATCGGGCTTTTGTCAGTTAAAAGTCATCGATCGCGATCGCATCGAAGAGCGCAACCTTTCCACTCAACCCTACTATCGATCGGACATCGGCGCATTCAAAGCCAAAATTCTCGCCAACAACCTGTACCGCGCTTTGTCAGTCAGCATTGACGCCCACTCCAAAGAATTGACACCCGCCAATGTCGATCGGCTGCTTGCCAACAGCGCCCTGGCGATCGATACTTTTGATAACAGCATCGGGCGGCAAGCAGTCAAAGACTACTGTGCGAGTGTCTCAATTCCGTGCGTGCACGTCGGATTAGCCGCCGATTACTCCGAAATAATTTGGAACCAACACTATCGGGTGCCGACCGCGGCGAATGATGACGTTTGCGATTACCCGCTGGCGAGAAACTTGGTAATGCTGACAGTTTCTGTAGCCTGCGAAGTAATTGTTACCTTTGCTGCAACCCAAGAGCAACAAAATTTAACTTGCACGATCAAAGATTTTGCAGTAAAGCCACTTATATTGTAGAATGTCGGTTGACTGTTGCCAGAAACCCGGTCGATCGAGATTGGACGCCTCCATCCCATAAACCCGGTTTCTCACTCTCAAACAATTGTCAGTCGATTTTAGATTTTAGATTTTAGATTTTAGATTGACTTGCAGCATTGAATCTGGGAGCTTGAACAAAAGTCTAAAATTTTGGGATCGTCCACGACTTTAGTCGGTGGCTTGTACCCGTTTCTTGCGAGTCAAACTTGCAGAAAACGCTTAAGAAAATCAACAGGGAAAGTATGGTTGGATCGCAGACTTTTTATTATTTACTAGCAATTCTCGGCATATTAGTTTTGACTGGCGCCAATGCAGCCACTTATTCTGGCAGCAGCAGCGCAGTTTGCCCCACTAATGATTGCCACGAACCCGAAGTCCGTTACCATAAAAGGATTTTAAAACACGGATCGAGAGGGGAAGATGTGAGAAAACTGCAAAAATTGTTGAACGCCCGGGGTGTGTGTCCAGAACCGATCGCACTTGATGGCATCTTCGGTAGAACAACCCTAGATGCAGTGAAAATATTTCAGCGGGAAGCCAACCTTCCTGTAGACGGAATTGTGGGAGGCAAAACTTGGGACAGACTGTTTACCAGTTCGTAAATTTAAGTACCAGAAAACAGTAGTTCCTAATTCATCATTGTCAATCATTAATCGCTGCGGTTTGTAGTTGTGCAGAGAGTCTATTTTGTGCAACTACAGACACATAAATTGCAATCAAGAATCAATCGGACACGAGATTGCTAATGAATGAAGTTTTAGATTTTTGGTTTGGTCGATCGCAATCTCCAGAGTTTGGCAAAGTTCAAAAGAAGTGGTTTGAGAAAGATGCGGATTTTGATACGGAAGTGCGATCGCGCTTTCTTTCACAATACGAACTAGCAGCATCCGGTAAACTCGACTTCTGGCAAGAATCCCCAGAAAACTGCCTAGCATTAATCATACTGCTCGATCAATTTCCGCGCAATATGTTTCGCGAAAATCCCCAAGCCTTCGCCACAGACAGCAAAGCCTTAGCCGCCGCTCAACACGCTGTTAACAATAACTTCGATCGCGAATTGCTGACTGTACAAAAATGGTTTATCTACCTGCCTTTTGAACACAGCGAAAACTTAGAACACCAGCAAAAGTCTGTGGAATTATTTCGCCAACTCAGCGGCGAACCTGACAGCGAATCAGTCATTGATTTTGCAGTGCGGCATTTTAAAATAATCGAGCGTTTTGGGAGATTTCCCCACCGCAATCAAATTCTCGGACGCGAAACAACTCCAGAAGAAGGAGAGTTTTTGAGACAACCTGGTTCGGGATTTTAGGGCGATCTTAAAACCTTTAGGCTACTTGCTGTATCAACTAGATAATGGTATAGTTATGAGGAATACCCGACTGCCTTCAAAGTAAAAAGCACTGACTGCAATTAATAAAAAAAATAGTGATAGGACATACGCATGGGAGCAATTTTTACACTATTTGTGGGTGTAAGGTGCGCAGTGCGCACCCTACAGATAGTGTCTGTGCGTAAGTCTTGAGTGATTTTCGGCTAACATTTAGTAAGGTGCGAAGTGCGCACCCTACAGATAGTGTCTGTTTTTCGGCTAACATTTAGTAAGGTGCGAAGTGCGCACCCTACAGATAGTGTCTGTGCGTAAGTCTTGAGTGATTTTCGGCTAACATTTAAGATGGAACAATTAATAGGATTTAAACTAGATAAATTTCCTTTATCTCTCAGAAGCATAGTCCATTTAGAGTATTTCGACGGCCCGCTACTATCGCTTTTTGAGAATGAATACGGCGATAGCTATCTTTATTCTTGGTGCGATGTAGATAATTTGTACAATCGCTGGTTGGTTTTCAGAGTTGCACAACTAACTCTCAAGCTTTACATAGAGGGACAAGTTTCATTGCACGAGTTAATTGTAAATCCTGTGGACGGATTTCTCTATTCATTAGATATAGACAATGATTTACAGGTAAAAAACACTTATTTAATCCTGCCTGAAAATTTACCGGCAATCTACTTGCCCGAAACAGATTCCTATTACGAAATGTCTGATTTAAATCGCGAAACGGTGGCAGAAGATAAGTTATTAATTTTTCAAAAAGTTTCCGGTGAATCTCAACTTAGCAAGGTTTGAAGCTGATTAAACAACCAGATACCCGACTTCTTGAAAAAGTCGGTATCTAATAAATCGCCCCATCGTCAGCCGCGATACTGCACCCGATAAATCCGATTATTGGCTTCCTCAGTAAACAATAAACTCCCATCAGGTAAAACCAGCAAACCAACAGGCCGCCCCCAAGTTTTCGGGCCCGACGGATCTGTGAGAAAACCAGTCAGAAAATCCTCATAATAACCTTGAGGGCGTCCCGTCGCCGCATTAAAAGGTACAAACACGATTTTATAACCCGTTCCTGCATTGCGGTTCCAACTGCCGCGAAACGCCACAAATGCTCCGTTAAAAAATCTTTTAGGAAACGTTTTCCCGTCGTAAAACTGAAGTCCCAAAGCCGCAGAATGCGCCTGAAACAACACATCTGGCATTAATGTTTTAGCTGCTAAATCAGGCCGATCGCTATTTCCATTTTTGACGTGGCGCGGGTCGAGCAAATTCGGCTTAAAATAAGCGTAAGGCCAGCCGTAAAACTCGCCTTGACGAATTCTTGTCAAGTAATCCGGCACCAAATCATCTCCCAAGCCGTCGCGCTCGTTGACTGTAGTGTAGAGTTGATTGGTTTTCGGGTGAAAATCCAATCCCACCGGATTTCGCAAACCGGAAGCAAAAGTTTGCGGGTTTGTACCGTCCAAATTCATGACTTGCACCGACGCCCTCGGCAAGGGTTCGGAATCGGCATTAGATTGGGAACCAACTGATACGAAAAGTTGGCGGTTATTTGGAGAAGCGACAACATTTCGCGTCCAGTGTTGGTTGTAGCCGCCGCCCGGTAAATCGGCAATTTTTTGACCAGTACCTGTTAATTGTTCCTGCCCTTTTGTGTAGGGAAATCGGCGGACTTCGGCGGTGTTTCCCAGGAAGAAATAGCGATCGGCAAAAGCCATACCAAAGGGAATATTTAAGCCGTTTTGGGCGCTAGCAAAAGTCATGTTCACCTCAGCAACGCCATCACCGTTGGCATCGCGCAGCAGCCTAATCCGATTCTGCCGGGTTTCTGTTACCAAAACATCCCCTGTCGGCGTCAAAGCCAGCCATCGGGGAGCATCTAAATTGTCAGCAAAAACGTTGACGACAAAGCCAGGAGGCACTTGCAGCACTGGCGATGGGGGAATCGGTACTACTTGAGGAGGTTTCGAGGCGCTTTCTGTGGCGAAAGGCCGCGGCAAAGCAGTTGCAACAATGCGGATCGGCTGCGGGGAAAGCGGTTTGGTCGGTACAATTTGAGTTGTGCGAACATTTGTCAGCGGTGCAACGGAGGGAATTTGCGACAGCGGACTTGGTGCGGGTACGGGAGTCGCTGTGGCATCGGTAGCTCGATCGCACGCAACCAGCGGTAACAGCAGAATTAGCAGCAAGAAACGCAGGTAATACATAGCAGCGATTTCTCAACAATTGCTTGACAGTTATCTTATTGTAACTGCTCTGAAAAAGCGAAGCCACCGCGCGCGCGGTGGCTTAATTCTGGTTAGAAACCTAGTTCTACCAAAGTCCTCTCACAGGAGGAGCTGGACGGGGAGCGGGCATCGGACGCGGAGCCGGAGCGGGAGCCGGACGGGGAACTGGGCGGGGAGCGGGAGCCGGACGCGGTGGCGGTTCAGGGGCCGGACGCGGTGCCGGAGCGGGGGGACGAACAACTGTGGTAGAGACTACTTTATAATCGGGGATCACGACGAGCCTTTCTACCTGATCTCCGGCTACGGTGGCTCGGACTTTCATTCCCGGTACCAGGGACGTAATTCTCAGGATACATCTTTGAATCCTGAGAGTCCTGTAGGGCCCGCTTTCTGGGCTAATTGTTACGATGTCGCCGACAATATTTTTGACAAAACCCACAAGGGTTTGAGCGTTTGCTGTTGTGGTGCTCTGCGTTTGGGCTATTTCAATTGGAGGGTTGGCCATCGCAGGATTCACTGAGACAGCCGATATTAGTACCGACAGGGTTGCACCTGTAAATAATTTGAGCTTCTGAAGACGCATTGAAACCTCACATTAACTGCTATTTAGGGTCGGGCTTGCTTCCGCTGCGCGAAAGTCCCAACCTTTAAACCTAATCCAGTTTAATCCCCGGAGTAGTAAATTTAGGACAATCTCACAAAAAGTTTATCGAACAAGTTTTGAAAGACTAAATTCTACATCATAAGTTCCCTAGTTACAAGAAGTTCAGTGCTTCGCATCTCTAGAGTGTCGGCGTGATATATTGAGTTTGTTCGATCGACCGTTTGCATTTTTTTGCGCCCCTCTAACTGTTGCGGCACGGGCGGGAAACTCTGCCAAAAGACAGATTGTGCTTGCCGGATGCAGCAGCGCCACAGTTTCAATTTGCGATCGTCAGTCTGCCACAGATAAAAAAATCCAATGAGTCGGAGGTAAAATTCAATCATTGACTTACACGATTTACCCATCAACCGGATTTGTTCGCGAAAATCTCTCGCCGAGCGCCACCGTTAGCCGTATAAAATCCCGGTTTAATTGGTATTAATGCGTAAGTTTTGTGTTGAGTTATATCATTTCCGGTCAATTACCCGCAATAAAAAATATTGTTTGTAGTGAGGACTTTAGTCCGCATCTAATTTTAAGGACTAAAGTCCTCACTACAAACCTATATTGTTTGTAGTGAGGACTTCAGTCCGCATCTAATTTTAAGGACTAAAGTCCTCACTACAAACCTATATTGTGGTAGTTAAATAAGTTATAATTTGTGTAATTGAAACTAAAAACTGAGCAGGGCATTTACACTAAAAAAGCCATCTCTAAATTTTGGCTTTTCGGTGGAGTTTGCGGATAATTAGATAAGGACATTTGTAGGAACTGCTGGTGAGGAGTTTAGCGAACAAAATAATGGTGAACAGCAAATTTTTATTTAACAACTTAATTGCGATCGGTTTGAGTGCAGCGGCGCTGTCTGTTGCCTTACAGCAGCAAGCGACTGCCGAACCTGCGGCTAATTTGAGCAATAGTGCGATCGCCCAGCGCTCAAAATCCGAGGTAAAATTGCCAAATCTCGGAGTTCCAGAATTGCCACCATTGGGCGAACCGTCTCGGTATATTCCCCAGGAACCAAACGCGCCGGAAAATGCCATTGAGGAAGTGCGTTTAGTGCTGAGATTGCGAGAACGCCGGGTCTATGTTTACCGCAAAAACAAGGTGCAAGCCAGTTTCCCGGTGGCTGTGGGAAAAGGTGGCTGGGAAACTCCTACAGGCAATTTTAAAATTACACACATGATCAAAGATCCAGTTTGGGAACACCCTTGGACTGGAGAACTTGTACCCGCAGGGCCGGATAATCCTTTGGGGAGTAGGTGGATTGGGTTTTGGACGGATGGTAAGAATGTGATTGGTTTTCATGGTACTCCGAATCCAGAGTCGATCGGGCGAGCGGCTTCTCACGGTTGTGTCAGAATGTTTGATAAAGATGCCCAAGCTTTATTTGAGAAAGTCGCAGTGGGTACGCCGGTGATAGTCGAGAAGTAATTAGGTTTGTAGTAAGGTAATTAGGTTTGTAGTGAGGACTTTAGTCCTCAGAAAAGAAAGGACTAAAGTCCTCACTACAAACCTGTAATTAGGTTTGTAGTGAGGACTTTAGTCCTCAGAAAAGAAAGGACTAAAGTCCTCACTACAAACCTGGATCGTTCAAATAGATTGCTGGTATTTTTTCAACAATTCCGGGATATAATCGTAGCCGTCAACACCGATCGCCGGAATGATATTGGGACGACTTTTAGCCAAAGACTGTTTAAAAGCTTCCGCCCCCATTTGTCCCCGCAAAATCGTCAGCAAACCAGCCGATTGACGCCATTCCATCGCCCCAATTTGTTCCAAAGTATACATTCCCAAACAGCCAGCAAATATCGCTTGTTCTAGCTCATTCAGGCTGTAATAAGCTTGAGCCAAATAAGCCAAATTCAAACCTTGCAGATATAAGTCGCCGGAAAATTGAGCAGCTTGCCAACCTTTGACCAAATACTCGATCGCACCGGCAGCATTTTCCAGAGCAATTTTAGCAATCCCGAGGCTGCTAGAGCAAAAAGCTTGACTTTGCCTGTCTCCCAATTTCTCCGATAATAACAAGCCTTGCTCCAAATAACTAATAGCACTTTCGTAAATTTCCGGTTCCACCTCCTCCAACTGCCGCGCTTGAAACACCTCGCTGTAGCCCAAATTAGCCAGGGCGTTCGCCTCACCTTGCCGCTCTCCCGCTTGCCGTGCCATAATCAAAGCCCGCTGACTGTAATTAATCGCTTCCTGATAATTTTTTTGAGCCACATAATTGCGGCTGATGTGATTGAGATTGGCAACTTCGCAAGCTTTATCTCCTTCCATGCGGGCAATTTCCAGGGATTGCTTGTGCAGCAAGATCGATCGTTCGTAGGCGCCCGCCGCCTGCATCGAATAACCCAAAAGCGTCAAAATCCGAGCCTTCGCTTGAGTACCTTCAACGCGGCGTAGCGGTTCATCTAAATAATCCAAAGTATGCCGCAAAGCTTTACCGTCAAACGAAGCAAAAATCCCGCCATAAAGCGGAAAGTATTCCCGCTGAGAAAAAGTGCGTAAAATTTGCAAAGTCACTTGAAAACAAGCATTTGCCAACTGTTCGCCGCTCTTAGTAGAATTATTAAATCCACTAGCTAGCTGACTCCAAATTACCGAAAAAGTAATGTAAGTAGAAATCGAAGCTTTTGTGGACACCTTGGAATCATAAACTTGCTTGTCAAACCACGTTACCAAAGCCCGTTGCAAACACTGCAAAATAATCGCCAATTCCAGCAATGTACCTAATTCTACATTAGATTGCTTGGCTGCAAATTCAACGATAGAATCACCCCTGGCAATAGTCTGCAAAAGAGCGTTAGCAAAGGCACTATTCACTTTTTTTGCCCAAAAAGCCCAAGGCCCATTTTGTTCGGGACTGCCGGCGAATCCTAGCTGCTGCGGCTGATAAATCCAGCCGACGAGTTCCGGTTCCAAACGCTGCCAAGATTCTAAACCTTTGGCAATCCCGGCGGTAATTTGCTGCAAATCTCGCTCGGTTTCGGGATTGGTAGTTTGCAGCATTTGTTGGTGTACGGATTTCGACAATTGCTGCAATTGATCGAGAGTCAGCGGATGTTCTTTATTGGGATCGATTATTTGGAAGATTGCCAGGAGGCGGCTGTTGGATTCGGCGGTAAGAATTTGTTGGATGGAGGATGCGATTTCGCGATCGACGCGGTTATCCTTCTGCCAGCGTTCCCATTCTCCTTGGATGGTTTTTAGCGCTCTGAGGCTGCGATTTGCCTTGGCTTGTTTGATTTCGTCTTTTTCATTTCTGAGCAGGTTGTCGGTGGCATCGAGGCGTTCGCCGAAACAGCGTTCAAAGATTTCGCCGGTGCCGGTGCCAATGTCTTGCACCAACATTTGATATACTTGTTCTTTCGAGCGAATTTGACCTTTGAGGGTGATTTCGACAATTTTATCGATCAGTGCTAGGTAGCGATCGCGCAATGAAGTAGATTCTGGCATAAGTTATTTTTAGTTAATAAGTTTTTATTGACACCGCGAGCCGTATTGCAGGCTGCTACTTAATTTTACAGATCGTCTGGGTTAATGCCCATTCCTCGCAGGCGATCGGCCAATCGATTTGCTCGATCCCTTTCTGATTCAGCCCGCTGCCTTTCTGATTCAGCTTGCTGTCTTTCAATTTCAGCTTGCTGCCTTTCAAATTCAGCTCGTTGACTTTCCAATTGAGCTCGCTGTCTTTCAAATTCTTCAGGAGTCGGAACTAAATTCCCATTAATATCATACCAGCGCAGCCACAACCTTTCATTTTGCAGGAAAGCACCTTGCCACAAACCTAAACTTAACTGGATTTCCGGTATCCAAAATCGCGAACCTGTTAACACTTGTTCGCGGTAACGGTTGCCAATCAAGCGAAAAACTCTCAATTGATTGTTATATTTACTAAACACAAAGTAATAAGGAATCTTCAAAATCCTCTCGTAAACCTGCCACTTAGTCGGAGGTTTGTTTGGTTCCGATTCTGTGAAACCTAAATCTTCATCCTCCGTACCTGGTGACAGAAATTCTATCGCAATTAAAGGACTTACCACCTCATCCCAAATCACGTAACTTTGGCGCAAGTCTCTGTCTTGGTAAAATCTCGAAACGCCTACAACTAAATACCAATCGGGTCTTTTATACCAATTGAGGTGGTTGGAGTCGTAGTATAGATTCAGATCGCTGGCAGAGAATACGCGATCGGCTGGATAATTAGGGGGAATGCAGCTATCGCACAAAACTTGTGCTTGCAAGCGGTGATATTCGTCAGGCAAACCAGGCTCCTCCGGGTCTTCACTGGGTAGATCGTACATCGTCGGTAGCACTTTTGCTTGGGAAGGCTGCGGGTCGTGTTTGTATGCAGTCATAAGATTACCCGGGCGAGACGGCTTGAGGAGGTTGAGGCGGTACGGTAATGGAGACATTATAGCGCGCTGCGATTTCTTTTGGCAGAAAATCGGTATCCTTTGCACCGGGAATCTTGGCCAAATAACAATCACGAACTGCTAACATAAAACCTTTAATTGCCTCGGGCGAATTTTGAAAGTCTGCATCTATTAGAAAATCGCGCCACTTGCTTTCATCTTCACCATAAATATCGACTAAATGCAATCCTGCTAAATACTCGGCTACGGGGTCAAGTACAAAGCGGATATTCTCTTGGCTGGGAAGGTTCGTTTGGATGAGGTGGAGTTTTTCTTCGAGATAGTTGAGGCGTTGTTCTGCATTTTGTGAATTTAAGACAGATAGCACATTGATGGCATCTTTAATCTTAGTGCTAGCGGGTCGATAAGTTAGTTTCAGGCATTCCCAAGCCAGCAATTGAGCATCTTCATAAACGGTGCGATTTGTCAATTTATGCTCTGCCACATCCCGGTTGAGTTGCTTCAGGTACTCCAGCATCAAATCTGGTATGTTTTGAGGTAAATATTGATCTTTGACTCCTTCCATTTTAGCGATTAATACATCTGCATACAGTTTGGCAAACAATACAGTTGTACTTCTGCCTTGAATTCTGATTTCTTCTAAAAGTTTAGCCAAATCGCCGCAGACATAATGAAATTGCGAACCGTTGAAAAGATTCAGTTTACCTAGCTTATCCAAGTATTTTTCCATAAAAGCTGATAGCTCAGAACCTTCTATTCGCAGCGGGTGAATCGTTGTTTTGGGGACGTTACGCATTGTTGAATCTAGTCGCGAAGTCACAACCAAAGCATTGACGGGAAAATCGGGAGAATTAGGGTTGATTTCCTTTTGAGTTGCTTCTGCCATTTCTGAAAAATGGTCGGTAATTACCAGGATACGGCGCTGTTGCAGCAAGTGTTGCAGCAGTTCTCGATCGATGGGGGTAGGATGGTTGCTGATAGATTTTAGCTGACCGCTTATGGCTTCCAAGAACGGATGTTTGGCTGCGAGGAATTCACTTTCTAGTTCTTCGATCAGAATTGGAATCATCAGGTGTTTGCAGAGGCGTTTGGTTTTATCTGCTGCCATTGCCCTATCTGCAATTTGACAAGCGATGCTAGTTTTGCCGATGCCGCCTTCACCCCATATCAGCAGGCAAAATCGCTTTTTGGTGAAAATTGATTGCAAATCTTCGCCCCTGAGTTGAGGTACTTTTTTGTCATCTAATTCAAAAGCAACTGGGATGTAAGTAGCGCGGCTTTTGACTGTTGGGTTTTGGAAAAATTGTTCGCGGACTGTTTTGATGTGGGCCCAAACCCAGGCATCTAGAACTCTGGGACGGTAAAGAAAAAAACTGAAAAAGGTAAGGTCGCGAATTCGCACCGGAGCACCGCCCAATGTTTCAGGTAGTTTGAATTCATAGGGTTTGAGTGCATCGTTGATTCGCAGCAGCCATAGGGGACGCAGCCGCAGGATTGCGAACCAAAGGGAGGGGAAGAAGATTAGATAAATTATTGCTGCTGTTACCCATTGATTCTGGCCAATTAATTTGAATAACTTGGCGTTTTGTTCGGCCTTGAGAACATTGAGGTATACACGGAGATTTGCGATCGTCGATCGTGAGAAATCAGCTTTAGGTTCTGCCACAATTTTCAAGGCTGATTCTAAGTTTGATACAGCCTGATTTAACTCCTGTGAAGTTAGCATCTTTGCTTTTTCTTGAAGGCTAAGAGCAATATTCACCAAGGCATCGGCGGTACTACTACGCACATTTGAATCGGAGTCTTTCAGCAGGGGAATTAGCTGCGACACAGCAGTTTTAGATTCTGCACCGATACTCCCCAAAGCAGAGGCTGCACCATAACGCACAGTCAGATCGGAGTCTTTAAGCAAGGGAATTAGCTGCGGCACAGCAGCTTTAGATTCTGCACCGATTCTCCCCAAAGCATAGGCTGTAGTGCTACGCACATTTGCATCGGAGTCTTTAAGCAGGAGAATTAGTTGTGGCACAGCAGTTTTAGCTTTTGCACCGATAATCCCCAAAGCAGAGGCTGTACTGCTACGCACATTTGCATCGGAGTCTTGAAGTAGGGGAATTAGCAGGGGAATTAGCTGCGGCACAGCAGCTTTAGCTTCTGCACCGATACTCCCCAAAGCAGAGGTTGTACTGCTACGCACATTTGCATCGGAGTCTTGAAGTAGAGGAATTAGTTGTGGCACAGCAGTTTTAAATTCTGCACCGATACTCCCCAAGGCATAGGCTGTACTGCTACGCACATTTGCATCGGAGTCTTGAAGTAGAGGAATTAGCTGCGGCACAGCAGTTTTAGCTTCTGCACCGATAATCCCCAAAGCAGAGGCTGTACTGCTACGCACATTTGCATCGGAGTCTTTAAGCAGGGGAATTAGCAGGGGAATTAGCTGCGGCACAGCAGCTTTAGCTTCTGCACCGATTCTCCCCAAGGCAAAGGCTGCACTGCTACGCACCTCTGCATCGGAGTCTTTCAGCAGGATCTGCATCGGAGTCTTTCAGCAGGAGAATTAGTTGTGGCACAGCAGTTTTAGCTTCTGCCCGCATACTCCCCAAAACAGAGGCTGCACTGCTACGCACATCTGCATCGGAGTTTTTAAGCAGGGGAATTAGCTGCGGCACAGCAGCTTTAGCTTCTGATGGCGTTCCATACTGATACCACTGATACCAGCGATCGCTAATTGTTTCTAGCACAGCAGCAGCGCGGCGACGTACCCGCACATCTGAGTCTTTCAAGGCTTTGACAAGGGCTGGAATAGCAGGAACATCAATTTTTTCGAGAACCTTAGCAGCACTCTGGCGGACTTGCAAATTCTCATCCTGCAAAGCTTCAATCAAAGCAGGGATAGCTGGTTCACCTATTTTTCCTAACTTCTCAATAGCTGCATCAAGTTCCCTTTCATCGTTAGTCTTTAACTTCTCAATGAGGGAGGCAATCTCTTTGGGATTAGCCTTGGATGCGCGCAGGTTTTCAGCAGCAGCATTGCGAATCAACAGCAAAGGGGATGTGAAAGATAGAAACGAGAGGGCAATTACGGCAACTAATCTTTGTCGGTAGTGCTTCGTCATGGGCCAGAATCCTTGTATTTGATGAGCTGCCTCAGTCATTTGAATTATTGTATCTACATTCTCATCAAATTGGTTTTCTGAATCCGGGCGATCTAAATTTGTGCTTGTCAGCGGTGAAATCGATCGCCCTAAATCCTGCTTAAAAAGCGGGATTTTAACAACATTCCGGTTTGTCCATTAAAAAACAATTTTTTACGTGTAACTCTTGCTCGGAATTTGAATATATGAATCCGGCATTTCATGCTGCTGGTGAATAGCAAAGAAACAGCGCTCAATTTCTTTAAGAACTGCTGCATCATAATAAATCATGCCACAATCCAGACAAATCTCAACAGGCGTGTTAGGAACTAGCAAGTATTTACCTTGATAACTGTAAAGGTAATTGATTTTACGTTCCTCATAGCGGTTGCTATCACAGGTATTGCATCGAATTTCTCGCATGGGTCTATCCTCTAGTTCTAGGGTTAATAAAATTTGGGAGACTGGGAATATATACAGTTATAATTGCTACTCTTTCACCGCGCCAACCACAGACTATATGAATAGGAATCTCACCTGCATAACCTAATATTAGACAACTTTCACCTCGACCAGTGTTAGGATATTGCTCAAGAATCTCTCCGTTGAGTAAAGCTTCCTCAACCTGAGTAAAGGTTAAGCCATCAGCCTGACGCTCGATATCTCCATGAGCTGTGTAAACATACAGATTTTGGCGAATTCTTGCTTGAATTTCCTCTGCTTTCATTTGCCAGCTTCCACCAATAGAGGTTCGATACGCTCGTGACTAACCAGTCGGTGAGCATAAACTAGACAAGCCTGAATATCTTCTCTTTCTAGCCAAGGATAGCCTTCTAAAATAATTTCTGGAGTGTCGCCAGCGGCTAACATTCCTAGAATATGCTCAACTGCCAGACGGCGACCCCGAATAATCGGTTTTCCGTTAAATATTTGGGGATTTACTGTGATTCGTTCTAAGAGTTTTTGAGCATCCATAATTTGAGGCATAATTAGATATCTTATATTCTATCATTTGTTTATGATTTCCGAACCACTTACCCTCTCAAAAAGCAGTCCCGTCTTAGAAGCCCAAGGATTAACTCGCCGCTTTGGCGGTTTAGTTGCTGTGAACGACGTATCTTTCACAGTTCAAAAACACGAGATTTTTGGATTGATCGGCCCTAACGGCGCTGGCAAGACCACCCTATTTAATGTAATGACTGGACTGATACCTGCTTCTAGTGGCAATCTGATTTATCAAGACGAAAATATTTCTAAATTGCGGCCTTATCAAATTGCGAATAAAGGTATGGCGCGCACTTTTCAAAATATTAGGTTGTTTGGGGAACTTTCGGTGTTGGAGAATGTGGCGATCGCCCGACACATCCACAGCCGATCGCAAAATCCAGTATTATCGCTACTATCGGGGATTTTCGGCTTACCAGAATCTAACGCAATGGAACGCAAAACCCAGCGGAAAGCCCTGGAATTCTTGGATTTGGTCGGTTTGGGCGATCGCGCGCAGGAACAAGCCAAAAACCTGCCCTACGGCGATCAGAGGCGCTTAGAAATCGCCCGCGCCTTAGCCCTAGAACCGACAATCTTGCTGCTAGATGAACCAGCGGCGGGGATGAATCCTGCGGAAAAGCACAAGTTGAGTGAATTTATCCGGGAAGTGCGCGCACAATTCAATTTAACTGTAATATTGATCGAGCATCACGTACCGCTGGTGATGGGATTGTGCGATCGCATTGCTGTGCTACATTTTGGTCAGCTAATTGCCTTGGGTGAACCTGCGATTGTTAGGAATAATCCTGCTGTAATTGAGGCTTATTTGGGAGATTAAAAATAAATAAAATTGATGGCAAATCTGGCGATTGGAAGGTTGCAAAATAACCCGGCAATTGGAAATCGCGTCTACAAAAACAATGTCCGCCTCCGCGGAATAAGAGTTAGAGTTACATTCTTTTTGTAAGATAAGCGGGCGATTGAAATCGCGCCTATACATACGATGTCCGCCTGCGCGGACTAAGAGTTAAATCCCACATAAGCCGGCGATTGAAATCGCGTCTATACATACGATGTCCGCCTCTGCAGACTAAGAGTTAGAGTGATATCTTACAGTCCTCTTTAGAGGACTTTAGCTATGAGACAGGGGTTTTTAACCCCTGGCGGACTGCTGGAAAAACGAGAAAGTTTATTGCGCCTCACAATAAAATTTATAAAACAAAAAAGATGCACAATATCCAACCCAAAACAAAAGAAAACATCCTCTTAGAACTCAAAAACCTCTGTGTAAATTACGGAGGAATTCAAGCCCTGCAAAATATCAACTTAATCATAAATGCGGGCGAAGTTGTCAGTCTCATCGGGGCTAACGGTGCGGGAAAAAGTACCACCCTCAGAGCAATTTCTAAAATAGTTAATTTCCGGGAAGGACAAATCATCTACAGCGGGCGCGATATTAGCCGCCGCCAAGCTCACGAAGTGGTAAAATTGGGAATCGCCCACAGTCCAGAAGGGCGAAGGGTTTTGGCGCAGCAGACGGTGTTGACAAACTTGGAATTGGGTGCTTATATTCGATCGGACTTCGCAGCCATCAAAACCGATTTAAGTCGCCAATTCGAGATATTTCCGCGCCTTGCCGAAAGGCGGACTCAACTGGCGGGAACCCTTAGTGGCGGGGAACAGCAAATGCTGGCGATCGCCCGCGCGCTCATGAGCCGCCCGAAACTGCTATTATTAGACGAACCTAGTTTAGGCTTAGCACCCGCGATCGTCAAAGAAATTTTTGCAATAATCCAAAACCTGCGCTCTACGGGCGTTACAATCTTGTTAGTCGAACAAAACGCGAATTTAGCACTCCAAATTGCCGATCGGGCTTACGTACTAGAAGCTGGTAACATTACCATCACAGGCATAGCATCAGATTTACTCAACAACGAACAAGTAAAGAAAGCATACTTAGGTTAATTCCGACATTTTTGGGTTCGTAGTGAGGACTTCAGTCCTCTTCATGAATCCCAAAAATCAGAGGACTCAAGTCCTCACTACAAACTTAACTACAAACTTATTATAGAGGATAATTTAATGCACAAAATAGCCGCTACGCCCGGAGGTTGGAACCCTCAAGCAGAAGGAGTAATTTTTATTCAGCAAACCCCAGCACCAATCGTGTTTATTAGTGCTGCTGACACTGACATTCAAACACTCGCGGCCGCCGCATCCAAAATGCCCGCAGAATTTCCCAAAGTGCGGGCCGTAAATCTGCTTCAATTGCAGCAACAATTAACCATTGACACCTACGCCGAGGAAATTTTAGAACGCGCGGAGGTGATAATCTTAAGGCTGTTAGGCGGGCGTTCTTATTGGTCTTACGGGTTAGAAGTTCTGCGGGAAACGGTGCAGAAAACTAATGCAGCATTGATTGTGATGCCGGGTGAAGATAGTCCAGATCCGGATTTAATTAGTCATTCTAATGTATCGCTGTCAGTGGTAAATCAACTGTGGCGCTATTTCACAGAAGGCGGAGTCCAGAATTTTGTTAATGCACTTAAGTTTGCCGCCGATACTTGTTTGAAAACTGCTTACAATCCGCCTCTTCCTCAAACAGTTTCTCGGGTGGGAATTTATGATTGGGGCGGGCGCCCGGGGGCGTGTTTTCAAACTGTACAACCAGATTCCGATCCCCCTAAATTCCCCCTAATAAGACCAACTTTGACAACTTCTTGCTCCCCCCTTGTTAAGGGGGGCTGGGGGGGATCTCCGGGTTGGGAAACAGATGCTAAAGGGTACGAAGAGGGCGGGCACGCACCATCCACCGCCCCTACGGTCGGGATTTTATTTTATCGCGCTCATTACTTATCAGGAAATTTAGCGCCGATCGATGCACTTTGTCAAGCTTTAGTAGAGCGAAATTTGGTACCAGTTCCCGTCTTTGTATCTTCCCTGCGAGAACCGGATTTGCAAGTGGAATTGCTGGATTTTTTTAAACCCAAAGACTCCGAACCAATTCAATTACTCATTAATACAACAAGTTTTGCAGTCTCGGGTTTCAACAATCTCGAACCGGAACAAAATAGCTTTAAATCCTTAGATGTTCCTATCTTGCAAGCAATCTTCAGCGGTGGCGGTTTGGAACAGTGGGAAACTGAATTGCAAGGACTTTCGCCCCGCGATGTGGCGATGAATGTGGCATTACCTGAAGTAGATGGTAAAATCATTACTCGGGCTGTTTCTTTTAAAGCTGTACAGACTTGGAACAGCGAATTAGAAACAGATGTGGTAGGATATGTCGCAGCGGACGATCGCATTTCATTCGTAGCAGACTTAACGGCGAATTGGGTGAAAATGAAACAAACCCCCGCCGCCAACAGACGCATCGCCATCATTCTCGCAAACTATCCCACCCGCAACGCCCGTTTAGCTAACGGCGTCGGCTTGGATACGCCCGCTAGTTGTGTGGAAATCCTCAAGGCTATGCAGGAAGCCGGTTATCAAGTTGAAAACATCCCTGCTAGCGGTAATGAGTTAATTGAACTTCTGACTTCTGGCGTGACAAATGACCCGGAAGGACGCGAATTGCAGCCTGTAAATCAATATTTGGATTTGGCGGAATATAAAGAATATTTTACTACTTTGCCGCAGGAAGTACAGGATGGAATTTGTAATAGATGGGGGTTGGCGACTGGGGAAGGAAGGACTGAAGTCCTTACTACGAACCTGGGAAGGACTGAAGTCCTTACTACGAACCTGGGAAGGACTGAAGTCCTTACTACGAACCTGGGAAGGACTTCCTTACTACGAACCTGGATGCGAAACTGTTTCCGATTCCGGGGATTCAATTCGGCAATGTATTTGTGGGAATTCAACCATCGCGCGGATATGAAATTGACCCGAGTTTGAACTATCACGCGCCTGATTTGGAACCTACCCACAATTATCTCGCTTACTATTATTGGCTGCGCGAAAAGTTGGGAATTGATGCGATTATTCATGCGGGAAAACACGGTAATTTAGAATGGCTTCCCGGTAAAAGTGTTGCATTGTCTAATAAATGTTATCCCGAAGTGGCATTGGGCGCGCTGCCGAATTTCTATCCGTTTATTGTCAACGATCCGGGGGAGGGTTCCCAGGCAAAAAGACGATCGCAAGCCGTGATAATCGACCACCTCACCCCGCCGATGACTCGCGCCGAACTTTACGGGCCTTTGCAGCAATTGGAAGCCTTAATCGACGAATATTGCGAAGCCCAAAGCTTAGATCCGTCTAGATTACCGATGATTCGCGATCGCATTGTAGCCCTCACCAACCAAGAAAATCTAGATAAAGACTTAGGAATCCAACTCAATAAATCTGAGTTTACCGAGTTTATCACCCGCACCGACGGTTATCTTTGCGAACTCAAAGAGTCCCAAATCCGCGACGGATTGCATATTTTCGGGCAATGTCCCCAAGGTAGACAGTTGCGAGATTTGATAATTGCGATCGCCCGCCATCCTAGCACAAATCGTTCCGGCTTAACCCGCGCCCTCGCCCAAGACTTAAATCTAGATTTCGATCCCTTAACCACCGCAGGCGATTTAACCGCCGAATTAGAAGAAAAAGCCGCTGAATTAGTAGATGATTTAATCAAAAACATCCGCGTCGATCCGCGTTCATCTGCGCTTAAAATAGGAGAAGCAACCCAACAAGAATTAGACTGGATAGAAAACTATCTTTTACCTTCACTCCTCCAAACAAACCAAGAAATTACCAACTTGTTACGCGGCTTAGATGGACGACACATCCCCAGCGGTGCATCCGGCGCACCCACCCGCGGCAGACCAGATGTATTGCCCACAGGCCGCAATTTTTACTCGGTAGATATCCGCGCTATTCCCACAGAAACTGCTTGGAGAGTTGGCAGAGTTGCGGCCGAAACTTTAATCGAAAGATACACTCAAGAAAATGGCGAATATCCCAAAACTTTGGGTTTGTCTGTGTGGGGAACATCGACAATGCGGACGGGGGGAGACGACATCGCGGAAGCCTTAGCATTAATCGGAGTTCAACCAATCTGGGATGGGCCTTCGCGCCGAGTTGTAGATTTTGAAATCTTGCCTGTTTCTGTTTTGGGGCGGCCGCGCGTTGATGTTACTTTGCGGATTTCTGGCTTTTTCCGCGATGCTTTTTTTAATTTAATTGATTTGTTTGACTCGGCTGTCAAAGCTGTCGCAGATTTAGATGAACCTGCGGAAGACAATCCTTTAGCAGCACAAGTTCAACAAGAGATTTTGGATTGGGAATCGGCTGGTTTGAGTCGGGAAGATGCCCAAGTGCGATCGCAATTTCGAGTCTTTGGTTCTAAGCCTGGGGCTTACGGCGCCGGACTTCAAGGCATAATTGAAGCTCAAAACTGGACAGACGACAGCGATTTAGCAACAGCTTACATTAATTGGAGCAGTTACGCCTATACAAGCACCTCTACCCCCCCAACCCCCCCTTGTAAAGGGGGGGCTAATTCCCTTACCCCACCTTTAGAAGGGGGGGCTAAATCTACTTCTTGTCCCCCCCCTTTACAAGGGGGGGTTAGGGGGGGTGAATGGGGATGTTGTGCACCGGAAGCATTTACACAGCGCCTCAGCCAAATGCAAATAGTTCTGCAAAATCAAGACAACCGCGAACACGATATCCTCGACTCCGACGATTATTATCAATTCCAAGGCGGAATGACTGCGGCAATTCGCAATTTGCAAGGCAAAAATCCTGAAACTTATTTCGGAGATAACTCGATTCCCGAGAATCCGAAAGTGCGGCAACTCAAAGAAGAAATTGCGCGGGTTTATCGCAGCAGGGCGGTTAATCCGAAATGGATTGCAGGGGCGATGCGCCACGGTTATAAAGGTGCTTTTGAAATTGCCGCCACGGTGGATTTTTTGTTTGCTTACGATGCTACGGCGAATTGTGTTGAAGATTTTATGTATGAAGGAATTGCACAGGCTTACATTTTTGATGAAAAAGTGCAGGGATTTATCCAGGAAAATAATCCTTGGGCGCTGCGGGATATGGCGGAAAGATTGTTAGAAGCTCGCCAGCGGGGATTGTGGGAGAGCGCCGATCGCGATACTCTTGATAAATTGCGATCGATCGCCCTGGAAGCCGAAGCAGTCATCGAATCCAAATAATTTTTTAACAGGGCTTACGCCCAGAGACTCTAGTTAACCGGATTTGTTCACCTATAGGCATCACTGTAATAGCATATTTTTGCAAAAAATCCGGTTTCAAATGAATCCTATTTAACTAATATTGTTTAAGTAATCGTCACAAATCCCGATTTATTGACCGTATTGTTAAAAAAAATTACAAGTTATGACCGTTCATTTGGATAGCTGCTATATTTTAAACTTCTTGAATTGGACTCCAAAACATGAAAATTCAAAAAGAATGGCAAATATTTTCTATTTTTCTCAGCTTGTTTGCTATCCTGACAAGGCCGGCAGCAACAAATAATGATGCTTCCAGGCTAGCAACGATCGAATCCCTGGTTGACTTTCAAACCTTCATTATTGACAACTCCCGATTCATCTGGACTGTAGATAAATACTTTTACCAAGGACATTTTTATTCTGATAAGCCTCCTATTCTATCGATATATAGTTCATTTTTTTACGCTGTACTGAAAACAGTTGGAATTTCGTTCACAAGTCAATTTATGCTGGCTATCTCTCTACTGACAATTTTAGTAGTAGGGGCGTCAACAGCCATTGGCATTGTTTATTTATACAAAACTCTCAAATTTTTAGAAATTGAACAAAACTGGATAAATATATTGTTAATACTCGTTGGTACAGGGACTTTACTCCTACCTTACTCAACGGTATTTAGCAATCATGTTGTTAGTGCAAGTCTGCTGATGGGAGGTTTCTACTATTTACTGAGAGTCAAAGAAGGTGTGAAATATTCCCTGCTTTCAGGTATGTTAATTTCCCTGGCAGGCAGCATCGATATAGCTGTCTTTATTTTTATCCCTTTTGTTGCGATCGATTTTTTCAATAAACCTCTAAAATCAAAGATTGTTTTTGCTCTAGCTTGCGCTTTAGTGCTGGTTATTTACTTTAAATTAAATGTTTATACGTCGGGTAGCCTGCTGCCACCTTCGATGAACAAACCTTTGTGGGATTATCCTGATTCACAATTTGATTCAAGTAACCTTTCTGGTTTAGCATTTCACCCCACTCTTTCGAGCCTACTTAATTATGCCTTTCACATGATAATAGGCAATCGCGGGTTGATTTCTTATACTCCTATATTAGGATTTTCAATCTTTGGATTCATTAAGATTTTAAGCGACCGACAATTTAAATATCGCCAAGAGTATCTCCTAATTCTTTTAGCATCAGGCGCCTATGTTATGATGTATATTTTTCGGAGTAACAATTATAGCGGCTACTCTTACGGAGTCAGATGGTATGCTAATATAATGTTTCTGTTTTGCCTACCGCTGGCACATATTAGCAATGAGGTGAAAAAAATTAAGAAGGTGAGGCAAGTTTTTATAATTATAGGTTGTCTGTCGATCTTCATCTCTTTTGTAGGGGTAATACATCCTTGGGTTCCAGTAGATGAAGCGCATCCAAGTTCGTTATTAAATGCTTTTGGATATATTTTTCAGCCAATAAATACTCAAATTTATAACAACAGTGCGGCGATGCGCCTTTCATTTTCGTACTCTTTATTGTTCGTTCTAAAGCAGTTCAGGGTGATTTTAATAGCAGCAATCGCTGGTTTGTCGTGCTATCTATTTGTGAACCGCGTCAAGCAATTTGTAGCCAATAAACCCCCAGCTTAAGGGTCGATTATATTAAAGATAGGTCGATCGCCCTGGAAGCCGAAGCAGTCATCGAATCCCGCACAGAAATACGCCATTAACATCAGCAGCCCGTTTGCGGTAATATTTACTAATGTTTCGCGAACGGTGAAAGCTGTATGATTCGCCGCTACATTGCTAACCTCAGCACTAACATCTTAAAACGTACCTGCACCGCGATCGCTGCGATCGCCCTAACAACAGTCGGATGTTCGCCGCCCAAGCCGCCCAACACCGCAGCGACATCAAGCGCGATCGCATCATCCTCCGTCCTAACGCAGCCACCAACCTCTGTGTTAGCCAAAAACCCCAATAAACGCCAAAAATCCATCAGCGTTCCTTCCTGCGCCCAAAACGACCCCTTTGGAGATTCAGTTAACTTTGCCACCAAGGCCGCCAATTTAGCTCAATCAGCCAATTCAAAACAAGAGTGGGACGAAGTAGCAGCCCAATGGGTGCAAGCCGTAGCCTGGATGCAAGCGGTTCCCCCCGGCAGTCCCAGGCGGGCGTTTGCTGAAAAAAAAGTAACCGAGTACATGAAAAACCTGCTTTATGCCCAACAGCAAGCGGGCGCAAGCCGATCGCCAGCCAGTAATGTCAGCTTCAGCAGCGATTTGCTCGACGAACAGCTAGAACTATACCTATCCTACGTTGCAGCCGTCGGGCCGCCAGATGTTTTGATTGTCGGCAGTTCCCGGGCGTTGCAGGGCGTCGATCCCAAACAGCTAAAACAATCTTTGGCGGCTAACGGGAGTCCGGGTTTAAAAGTATTTAATTTTTCAGTCAACGGCGCCACTGCCCAAGTTGTTGATTTTCAACTGCGGCGGCTGTTGAAGCCAGATCATTTACCTCAAATGATTGTCTGGGCGGACGGTGTGCGCGCATTTAACAGCGGCCGGGACGATCGCACTTTTAATTCGATCGTCGATTCTGAAGGCAGCCAGCTTTTAGCAGCAGGCGTTCGCCCCAAACTCCCGTCTGGTGAACCTAACGTGACGCCCCAGTGTTACAGATTCCCGCAGTCTTGTAACACCGATGGCGACGGGATTTTCCGCCGAGCACAGGCTGATAGGGGCGGGCAAGATGCCCAACCCCTACTCCCCACAATCCAATTCACCTCAAGTGGAACAGGCATCTTGCCTGTTGCCCAGAAT
The DNA here is from genome assembly GCA_004293365.1 of Oscillatoriales cyanobacterium. Classification (GTDB taxonomy): domain Bacteria; phylum Cyanobacteriota; class Cyanobacteriia; order Cyanobacteriales; family Microcoleaceae; genus Microcoleus. The sequence continues at coordinate 102,661 of RDYN01000012.1, forward strand.
GCAGTATCACAAACAACAGTAGCAATCAGACAAGTCAGCCAATTGGCAGATGCGATCGACTCCAACGGATTCATGTCAATGTCGGGCAGTTACAATCCCGACACATATTACCGACAACGCCCCTACGTTTCTGGTAAGTACGATCGCGACTACGAAGACTTCAACCTCGGCGGCAAACAAGCAACAGCCTTTAATTCAGTCGTAGCATTTACCAAAACTCGGAAAATCCCCCTAATTTTCGTCAATCTGCCCCTCACCGACGACTACCTAGATCCAACTCGTCGGTGGGCAGAACAGCAGTTTAGACAACGAATGCAGCAACTCTCGCGACAAAAAGGCTTCGCCTTCCGTGACTTGTCCCAGCGGTGGCCAAATCGCAACGACTATTTTTTAGATCCCAGCCACCTCAACCGTTTTGGGGCGATCGCAGTTTCGCGCATCCTCGCCTCCGATACCAGCATTATTTGGCCGCAGCCCAAGTCCCGAATCACCGATGGGTGATGGGATTTTAGATTTTAGATTTTAGATTTTAGATTTGGGAATTTCCTCGTTACCAGCAGTGCCTGGTAACGCAGATCGGGAGGCTCTGCCTCCAAATTCTGAAAAATGCTGCAAGATATAAATGAGACTTATGGCGTAAATCTTCGATCGCGATCGGGAAACCGCAAATAAACGCAGATAAACGCAGATAATTTCCTGTTATGGCGAGGGATTTTTGCAATCAAGTCTAGTCTAAAATCAAATAATCTAAAATCTAAAATCTAAAATCTAAAATCGACTGATTGTGCAACTAAAACAAGTAATTATCGCCCACAAAGCCAGAGATCTTCTCAGCCAGCGGTGGGCAGAACAATGTGCCCGCCAGTTAGAAAGTCGCGGCTGTCAAGTTTTAATGGGGCCCAGCGGCCCGAAAGATAACCCGTATCCGGTGTTTTTAGCTTCTAGTAACAGCCCGATCGATCTAGCCGTAGTGCTCGGCGGCGACGGTACCGCCCTAGCGGCAGCCCGGAATTTATCTGCTGACGGCATCCCGATTTTAGCTGCGAATGTGGGCGGACATCTGGGTTTTTTAACCGAGTCTTTTGAGGATTTCCAAAATACTGAGGAGATTTGGGACAGACTGGCCGAAGATAGGTATGCGGTGCAGAAGCGGATGATGTTGCAGGCGGCGGTTTTTGAGGGAAACAGAACTAATCTTGAACCCGAGAGCGATCGATTTTTGGCACTCAACGAAATGTGCATTAAACCTGCTTCTGCCGATCGAATGCCGAGCTGTATTCTAGAAATGGAAGTTGACGGCGAAGTAGTCGATCAATATCAAGGCGACGGTTTAATTGTCGCAACACCCACTGGTTCTACTTGCTACACCGCATCTGCCAACGGGCCGATTATCCACTCGGGAATGGATGCGATCGCAGTTACTCCAATTTGCCCTTTAAGTTTATCCAGTCGGGCTGTAGTTTTGCCGCCCGGTTCAGTCGTCAGCATTTGGCCCTTAGCAGATTACGAACTCAGTACAAAACTCTGGATGGACGGCATTTTAGCTACAGCAATTTGGCCCGGACAGCGCGTAGACGTGCGGATGGCAGACTGCGAAGCCAAATTTATCATTTTGCGGGAAAACTATTCTTATTACGGCACTTTGAGGGAAAAACTTCAGTGGGCCGGAGCCCGAATTCGGTACAACAACAATCACCGCAATTAATCCAAATCATCCACTGTTTGTAGTGAGGACTTCAGTCCTCAGGCTTTTAGAAGGACTGAAGTCCTCACTACAAACCTATTCATCTGTACTCTGTTAAGATCGCTCAATATCTTGACAAGCAGCACGATCCATGCCGACTCTCAAACCATCAACCCGACCTTTCAACCATCAAGATACATATCCCTGTCCCGTGTGCCGCACCGGTCAAATATCCACCATGCCGATGATGGAAGCCCTCGCTTGCAACTTCTGCCAGCACATTTTTACCGCTAGCGAAGAAAGGCAATTGCTGAAAATGGCCGATCGCCAACCGCCCGTAACATGGCACTGGAACGGCAAAAAATGGATAGGAGCACACCTCGAAGGCACAGAATTCGGATGGCCCTATTTTGCAGCCGCGATCGGTCTAATCTTCCTTCCCACCACCTTGCTCGGACTTTCAGCTTACTACTTTCCCCCAATTCCCGGCAGTCGCTTGTCGTGGTTCCCCGCAGCTTGGACGGGCTTAGCCTTTTTGTCCCATTTAGGCATAGTGCTGTGGTTGGTAGCTGAATTTTATCAATTTCCGGTGGGCACTTACTTCAGAGCTTGGGCCCGCAGGATTCGCCGGCGCTAGCTGGATATTGTCAAAGAGCCGATCGACCTCAGCCGCCCACCAGCATCAATTCAGCTAAAATTAGAGGCGATCGCAAAACTCAACTCCAAATCAGCACTACTAAAGCTATAATCGTTAGCTATTCTAAATAGTCAGATACGAGCGCATAGCGATTTGTGAGGAGAGCGATGAACATACTTGGAATCTCGGCGTACTACCACGACAGCGCCGCCGCCTTAATTCGCGATGGAGAAATTATCGCCGCAGCGCAGGAAGAAAGATTTTCCCGCAAAAAGCACGACGCCAGATTTCCCAAGAATGCGATCGCCTATTGCCTGAAAGAAGCGAACATAGAACTGCGGGAACTCGATCGCATAGTCTTCTACGACAAACCATTAGTCAAATTCGAGCGCCTTCTCGAAACCTACCTAGCCTACGCACCCAAAGGTTTTCGCTCTTTCCTCACCGCCATGCCCATATGGCTGAAAGAAAAGCTTTACCTCAAAACCATGCTCAAAAGAGAGCTCGCAGAAATGGCAAACTGCAAAAGCAATAAACTTCCATCTCTGCTATTTACCGAACACCACCAATCCCACGCAGCCTCAGCATTTTTCCCCAGCCCCTTCCAAAAAGCAGCCGTTTTGTGCCTCGACGGCGTAGGCGAATGGGCCACAACCTCCGTTTGGTTGGGAGATGGCAACCAACTCACACCTCAGTGGGAAATCGACTTTCCTCACTCGTTGGGTTTGCTTTATTCAGCTTTCACCTACTACACCGGCTTCAAAGTCAACTCTGGTGAATACAAACTCATGGGTTTAGCGCCCTACGGCGAACCCAAGTTTGTAGACAAAATTCTCACCCATTTAATCGACCTCAAAGATGACGGAACTTTCCGTTTGAACATGGATTATTTCAACTACACTGTTGGCTTAACCATGACAAATCAGAAATTTGACGAACTGTTTGAAGGGCCGCCGCGCACAGCAGAAGGAAAATTAACTCAGCGGGAAATGGATATTGCAGCATCCATTCAAGTTGTTACAGAAGAAGTTGTTTTGCGGCTTTGCAGAACAGTTAAAAAAGAATTGGATGTAGATTATCTTTGTCTTGCCGGCGGCGTTGCTCTCAACTGCGTTGCTAACGGCAGACTCTTGCGAGAAGGTATTTTCAAAGATATTTGGATTCAACCGGCGGCGGGAGATGCTGGCGGTGCTTTGGGCGCGGCTTTGGCGATTTGGTATCAGTATTGCGAACAAACTCGTACTGTTGCTGATGATCTACTCGCAGCCAATAATATTAAGCAGGAGAGGACTGAAGTCCTCACTACAAACGAGGAGAGGACTGAAGTCCTGACTGCGAATCAAGCTGTGGCGACTGTGGCGAAGTCTGTCACTCATTTAACTTGTCACGACAAAATGCGCGGTTCCTATTTGGGGCCAAGATATACTGACACAGAAATTAAGGAATATTTGGATGCTGTCAAAGCTAGCTATCATCGATTGGACGATGCCGAATTAATGCCGCAGTTGGCGGAAATTTTGGAACAGGGAAATGTCGTCGGATGGTTCCAAGGGCGGATGGAATTTGGGCCGCGGGCTCTGGGCGGGCGATCGATTATTGGCGATCCGCGCAATGCTAAAATGCAGTCCGTGATGAACCTGAAAATTAAATATCGGGAATCATTTCGACCCTTTGCACCGTCAATCTTAGCCGAACGAGTTGCCGATTATTTCGAGATTGACCATTCCAGCCCTTATATGCTATTAGTAGCTCCAGTCAAAGCCAGTCTCCGCATTCCCATGACTGCGGAACAAGAACAGTTGTTTGGCATTGAAAAGCTCAACATTCCGCGATCGGAAATTCCGGCTGTCACCCACGTCGATTACTCCGCCCGCATCCAAACCGTTCACAAAGAAACCAATCCTCGGTACTATGACCTAATCAGTCATTTTGAAGAGCGATCGGGATGTTCGATTTTAGTAAATACTTCGTTCAACGTCCGAGGCGAACCAATTGTTTGCACTCCTGAGGATGCTTACCGCTGTTTCATGCGAACCGAAATGGACTATCTAGTTTTAGAGAATTTCTTGATTCCCAAATCCGAACAAATTCCTTGGAAACAAGATGAAGCTTGGAAAAATGAATTTGAACTAGATTAGTTAGGAGTTAGTTGTTATTGGTTATTAGTTATTTGTTATTGAATAATTAACCACTAACCACTAACCACTAACTATTGACTAATCCGGGTAAGGTGCGCACTGCGCACCCTACTGACTAATCCGGGTAAGGTGCTCAGTGTGCACCCTACTAACTAATCCGGGTAAGGTTCGCAGTGCACACCCTACTAATCCGGGTAAGGTGCGCAGTGCGCACCCTACTGACTACTAACTAATCCGGGTAAGGTGCGCAGTGCGCACCCTACTTCCTTCTTCCTTCTTCCCTCTTCTTTCAACATGAGCGACGAAATAAAAAAACTCGATAAAAAAGGCCTGCGCGATTTCGGCCTCCTAATTGGCGGCTTAATAGCAGTGCTCTTCGGTTTAGCAGTACCTTTACTGCGGCGCAGTTCTCTACCTTGGTGGCCCTGGGCAATCTGCGCCATCCTAGTTGTGCTAGCATTAGTTGCGCCGAAATCCCTGAATCCGGTTTATCACGGATGGATGAAGTTTGGACTTCTCCTCAACAAGATCGAAACGCCGATTATTTTGGGCATAGTTTTTTACCTCATCATTTGGCCGATGGGAGTTATCAAAGGCATATTTGGCGAAGATGCAATGCGGCGCAAACTAAATCCCAAAATGGATACTTACCGCGTCCCGAGTAAAGCAAGAACAAAAGTTAGCATGGAGCGTCCTTTCTAAGTGTTTGAATCTACAGTAGACTTTCTCAAAGATTTGTGGGCGTTTATGAAAGAACGCCAAAAATATTGGCTGCTACCGTTAATTGTGACTTTAGTCTTTTTAGGAGCTTTGATTGTATTGAGTCAGGGTTCTGTGATTGCTCCGTTTATTTACACCCTGTTTTGAAAGAATGAGCAAGTTGAAAACTTTGGGTGTCAATTTAGGTTTGACACTCGGCGGTTTATTAATGGGGGTGGTAATTGGTGAAATTGGATTGCGAGTTGCTAAAGTTGAGGGCTACCCAAAAATAGGAGATGTTGTAGACTCCGCGCCAACTCGTTTCCACACTGCCGATCGCGATTTGGGTTGGAAGCTCAAACCCGGTGTGTCCGGCGAGTGGAAGGGGGAAGGTGCGAGTTTTGTACAGGTGAATAGCGACGGTTTGCGCGATCGCGAACACACCAAAACCAAACCTCCCAATACCTTGCGCGTCGCGGTTTTAGGCGACTCTTTCACCGAAGCAATTCACGTACCAGTCGAACAAACTTTCTGGTCAAAATTAGAACGAAAACTCAGCAATTGCAATTCTATAAAAGGCAAGCAAAAAGTCGAAGTTATCAATTTCGGCGTCCAAGGCTACGGTACTGCTCAAGAATTGATGATGCTGCGTAAAAAAGTGTGGGATTACAATCCTGATATTGTAGTTCTTGCCTTTTTTACTGGCAACGATGTAATTAATAATTCGCCGAAATTAGAATACGACCTCTATCGACCATTTTTTAGATATGATGCTAGCGGCAAGTTAGTACCAGATATGTCTTTTCGCAATCTGCCACCCATCGATCGCAATAAAAATGCAGTTTCATTTGTAGACCGGATGCCCAGTTTTTTAGTCAACAATTCCCGCATCTTGCAGGTGATTAAAAAGGTAGATTTAGACGGTAAAAAGCGGCAGTTATCTGGAGATTTTACCGCTTTGAGCAGCAAAAACTTCAATCCACCTCAGGATGCAGTTTGGAAAGATGCCTGGAGGGTGACAGAGGGTTTGATCGTGACAATGCGGAATGAAGTCGTGCAGAAAAAAGCTGATTTCTTGGTTGTGACAATTGGCGATCCGATTCAAGTCGATCGCGATCCGGCTAAGCGGCAAAAGTTTATGCAGGAACACAAAATTCAGGATTTATTTTATCCCGACAGGCGGCTGGAAAAATTGGGCGCGCGCGAGGGTTTTCGCGTACTGAATTTAACTGAACAGTTCCAAGGTTACACCGAAAAATTTCAAGTCTGCGCCCACGGTTTTGAGAATTCTGTACCCTGTGGGGGTCACTGGAACGAACTCGGACACCGACTGGCCAGCATCCTGATCAACAGAAATCTGTGCGAAAATTTGAAACAGTCTCAAGTACCAAAAAAATAACCGCAAGCAGTCAAATTTCATGAAAGATTCAACGCCACTTCAAAAAGGCAAAAATATATTAACTTTAATCGCCGTCAATTTAGCGATCGCCTTTATTTGTCTGGAAGCTTTGTCCCTAGCTTTTTATTTTATCAATCAAAAGCAGTTTTTTTATACTAGAACTAAAGCTAAAGAAAAAGTAGTCGAAGATATTGAACGGATCGGAATTAGGCTAGATGAATCAATCGTAGAAAGACTGCACCCGTTTTTTGGCTACGTCCTCAAACAAGGTGCTTTTACCAATGAAAGATTAAAGTTAAAAGTCAACAGACACGGCTTTTTTTCACTCTACGAATACCCCTTTATTAAAACCAATAAAAAACAATTTATTATCGGAGTTTTTGGCGGTTCAGTTGCCAACAACTTTGCTGTAGACGAATATATAAATCAAAGATTGTCTAAAAAGTTGCAGAGTTATCCCGAATTTGCCGATCGCGAAATTCGCATTTTAAATTTTGGCAACGGCGGATACAAGCAGCCCCAGCAATTGTTAATTTTAAATTATTTTTTGGCCTTGGGCCAAGAGTTAGATTTAGTCATCAATATTGACGGTTTTAACGAAGTAGCACTGTCAAATTTAAACAACAAAGCCCAGCTAGAAATAGGAATGCCCAGCGTCCAGCACCTACAGGGACTGACGAGTTTAGCCAACAACAACTTATCGCCAGAAGCGATGAGTTCGATCGTGCAAATTAACGAAAACAAAAAACAGTTGAAAGCAGGTATTGACAAATTGCAAACTTGTCAACTTGCTTTGTGTCACGCCGTTACCTCGCTGCGGGTGAAACAATTAGTCAACAATTACCAGCAAGCAGTTGTCAAGTACGACGCGCAAGTCAAACAAGCCAACTCAGACCCCGCAAAAAGCGGTATAGTATACATTCCCAAAGCTGAGTCTGTTTTGCGAGAGGCTGCTGCTTTTGACAAAATGACCTCGATTTGGTACGAATCGTCGATCGGCATGAATCAAATTTTATCGAGTAGAAACATCAAATATTTTCACTTTATCCAGCCCAACCAGTATTATCCCACTAAACGAGTGTTTACCGCCAAGGAAAAGGAAATTGCCATCAGCAAAGACAGCCCGTACATCGAAGGAGTAAACAAAGGTTATCCGGTGCTGTTGTCCAAAGTCGATGATTTGCAAAAAGCTGGGGTGAATGTGTTTAGCGCCGTAAATATTTTGGACAATACAAAAGATACGGTTTACAAAGATGCTTGCTGTCACTATAATTCAGTGGGAGAGGAAGTATTGGCAAACTATATTTCCAGTTCCATCATTCAAGTAGTAAGAAAGTCTAAATAAATATTTATGAAAGATTTCAAGTTAATTAACAAAGGCCAAGAACTCCTCAAAATTACTTTGATTAACTTGGCGCTTTTACTTGTTTTCCTAGAACTCGGTTCCTTGGGATGGTATTTTGTCAAGCACAAGCAATTTTTCTATACTAGAGAAAAGGCGCAAGATAAGTCGGCTTTAGGAATTAATTTAGAAGGAGTGCGTCTGAATCAGTCTATTGTCGAAAGGTTTCATCCTTTCTTTGGGTTTATTCAAAAACCCAGCGCTGATTTTCGACCTGGTTTTAAGGTGAACAACTACGGATTTATCTCTCCTTACGATTACCCTTTTAAAAAATTTAAAAAAAATCAATTTGTGATCGGAATTTTTGGCGGTTCCGTGGCTTCAGATTTTTCCATCTTTCAAGTTCAGAACAAAATTTTACCTCAATACCTCAAACAGGTTCCCGGTTTACAGGATAAAGAATTTATAATTTTGTCTTTTGCTACGGGCGGTTACAAACAGCCGCAACAGTTATTAATTTTAAACTATTTTTTAGCTTTAGGTCAAGAGTTAGATATGGTCATCAATATAGATGGCTTTAATGAAGTAGCACTTTCTAATATAAATAATAAAAATAAAATCGATCTGGCGATGCCAAGCAATCAGCACATTTCGCCGCTGACTAGCTTGGCAAATAATAGCCTTTCTACCAAGGCTTTGCAAGCAACTATTAGAATCAAAGAAACTAAAACTCAGATTAATGAGGGTTTGGAAAGTTTGCAACATTGCTCTTTAGCTGCGTGCGATGCTTTGACTTCTGTTTACGTTCAAAATTTAGTCAACAATTATCGCAGAGATGTAATTTTGTTTGAAAAAGAACGCAGCAAAAATCAGCAAGATGACGAAGGTAGCGTTATTTATATTAATAAAAATAAGTCTGTTTTAGAGGATGATGCAGCTTTTGAACAAATGGCGTGGAATTGGGCAAAAAGTTCGATTTTTATGCACAAAGTGTTGTCGGCTAGCAAGGTTCCTTATTTTCACGTCCTCCAGCCTAATCAATATTATCAGACGAAAAGGGTGTTTAGCGATGCTGAGAAGCGAATTGCTTTTAATAAAGATACTCCTTATGCTAATTCTGTGGAAATTGGCTATCCGGCTCTTTTGGGTAAGTTTCCTAATTTACAAAAAAATCAGATTAATATTTTGAATGGGGTTAAGGTTTTTGACAAGACTAAAGATGTTGTTTATGTAGATAGCTGCTGTCATTATAATAAAACTGGAGAGGAGATTTTTAGCAATTATGTGGGCAGTTCTATTGTGGAAGCTTTGCGGAAGGATCGGGCTAGCAGTAATAAGAAGTAGGTTGACCAAATTATATCAAATTCGGCTTAAATACCCCGATAATTTAGATTATGTTCGGTAAAATAACTATGATAGGGTTTGTAGTGAGGACTTTAGTCCTCAGAAATTGATAAGGACTAAAGTCCGAACGATCGAACCTATTTTCCCGCCGATCGCAAATTTTAGGTTTTTGGTCGATCGCAAATTTTAGGTTTTTGGTTGGGTTTTAGCCAGATCGCCCGTGGAGTCGATCGGCATTACCAAGATCTTATCAACGCGGTTCCCATCCATATCGACGACTTCGACGCGCAAGCCGTTCCATTCAAAATGCTCTGCCGCCGCCGGAATTTTACCCAAATTTGTAATCACAAAACCGCCCATTGTGTGGTAACTTCCTTTATTTTCTGAAGATACTTCTTCAATTCCAAACAAATCAAAGAAATTCTCGACCGGGAGCATTCCGTCTAACAGCCAAGAACCATCTTCGCGCTGCACAGCTTGCGGTTCGTCGGCATCTTCAACCGAGGGAAAGTCCCCAACTAATTCGACTAAAATATCGTTTACAGTCACCAATCCTTGAATGACGCCGTATTCGTCTACTACCAAGGCAATTTGATTGCTAGATTGCTTGAAAAGCTCTAAGACTTTTAAACCTCTGGTGCTTTCGGGTACAAATAAAGGTCTCCGCAAAGAAGCACTTAAATCCAGGGGTTGACCTGTTAAAGTGCGAGACAACATATCGGTAACGTGTACTAAACCGACAACGTTATCGAGCCCGCCCTGACAAACTGGAAACCGGGAATGACCGCTGCCGAGCATTTTTTGGCGGTTTTCTTCTACTGAGTCGTCGAGGTCGAGCCAAATAAGATCGGGCCGCGGGGTCATTAGGGCGCTGACTCGCCGATCGCCCAAACGGAACACTCTTTCCACCATGTCCTGTTCGGCTTCTTCAAAGGTTCCAGCCTCGGTTCCTTGCTCGATTAAAACTTTAATTTCTTCCTCTGTAACTTGGGGTTCCGTTGAAGGGACAATCCCCATCATTCGCAAGATTAATTCCGTGGAATAACTTAAAACATAAACGGCAGGAGCGCCAATTTTGGAGAGCATTCGCATGGGAATAGCGACGCTAGAGGCGATCGGCTCGGGGTTGTTGAGGGCCAGGCGCTTCGGCACGAGTTCGCCGATAATTATGGTGAGATAAGTTATGGTTAAAATTGCGATGACTGAGGCGATCGGCTGAGCATAGGGCGAAGCGGCCGGAATTAAGCGCAACAGAGGCTCTACCCTTTTAGCAATAGTCGTTTCTCCCAAAGCGCCCGACAGGATAGCCAACAGCGTAATTCCGATTTGAACTGTCGGCAAGAACTGATTGGGGGCATTAGCCAGATCCAAAGCTATACGGGCATTCGTCGAACCCTGGTTAGCCATCTGTTGCAGTCTCACCTTCCGTACTGAGACGATGGCCATTTCTGACATCACAAACACGCCATTGAGGAAAACTAGGAGGAGAACAATCAGAATATCGGTACTTGGGGACATTTCTCAATTTATCGGTGGTAAAGGCGAAGCGCACTGCCCGCTTAGTCGATTTTAGATTTTAGATTTTAGATTTTAGATTGAATCGGCAGCCACAAGCTGAGGGCTCTGTCAATTTAGATCGCAAAATCGAAATTGGCGATCGACCTGTCCCTAGATTAACGGAACAGGCTCGTTTCGATCGCAAGTTCGAGATATTCACAGAACACATCTAGCAAAAATCTACCCGCAGTGGAGTTGAACTGCCAAGAGCCGATCGACACAATGATAGATGTTTGTCGTACAATCTTCCTTAACTAGGCAGGGGGGGAAGAGCCTTCGCCCATCGGGGATAAAAATTAACAGCACATGACTTTCTCTTCGATAATTCGGACATTGGGGCGATCGCCCCTAGCAACAGAACTTCTCAACAAGCTCAAACGGCATCACTGCCTGCAACTCAACGGCATCGCCCGCCTACCAAAAGGTTTAGTAGCTTCCGCCCTCGCACAGCAAGAAGGGCGAAACCTATTAGCCGTGACGGCTACTTTGGAAGAAGCAGGCCGCTGGGTAGCTCAATTAGAGGCGATGGGCTGGCAAACCGTACATTTTTACCCAACTTCGGAAGCTTCGCCCTACGAGCTATCTTACTCGGACGAGAACGAAATGACCTGGGGACAAATGCAGGTGCTGGCGGATTTGGTGGACAACGAACAAAAAACCGCCAATTCCTCAAAGCCGATCGCGATTGTAGCCACAGAAAGAGCCCTCCAGCCTCACTTGCCGCCGCCGGAGGCTTTTGAACCCTACTGTCTGACGCTGAAACGAGGCGAAGTTCAAGACTCAAAGATACTCGATCGCCAACTTGCCTCCATGGGGTACGATCGGGTGAATTTGGTAGAAACCGAAGGCCAGTGGAGCCGCCGGGGCGATATTGTCGATGTGTTTCCGGTGGCGGCGGAATTGCCGGTGCGGCTGGAATGGTTCGGGGATACTTTGGATCGACTGCGCGAGTTCGATCCCTCGAACCAGCGATCGCTCGATAAGGTCGATCGATTAGTTTTAACTCCGACTAGCTTTAACCCAATTATTAAAGCAGTTTTAGCTGAAAAAAAGCTTGACAAAATCAACAAAATAGACTTGCTTGACACAGAAAATGAAGCCGAAAAATATGTCCGCAGGCTGTTAGGTTTAGCGTTTGAAAAACCAGCTTGTTTGTTGGATTATTTACCAGAAAATACTTTAGTTGTAGTAGACGAACCGCAAGGATGTGAAGGTCACAGCGACCGCTGGTTTGAAAATGCCCAGGAACAATGGGAAAGTTGCAATCAATCTGTTGTTGCGGATGGGGAAACTGAAACATTGCCAATTGCTAATCTGAAGGTTCCGAAAATTCACCGCAGTTTTGCAGAATCGATCGCAGATGTCGCAGCTTTCGATCGGCTAGAACTTTCAGAATTAGCAGAAGATTCTACTACTCAAAAAATTAAAAGCTCCTCCGGGGGCGAGCAGCTATCGCCTGCGATCAATTTGGCCAGCAGGCCTGTGCCGGTGATGCCCCACCAATTTGCGAAACTGTCTCAAATGCTCCGGGAAGAGCGCGATCGCGGTTTTACGGTGTTTCTGGTTTCCGCTCAACCGAGCCGATCGGTCTCTCTGCTGTCGGAACACGACTGTCCGGCTCAGTTTGTGGTGAATCCGCGCGATTTTTTGGCCATCGACAAATTGCAGTTGCAGCACATTCCGGTAGCTTTGAAGTACAGCGGGCTGGCAGAGTTGGAAGGTTTTATCCTGCCGACTTTTCGGATTGTCTTAATTAGCGATCGAGAATTCTACGGCCAGCATTCTCTCGCAACATTTAGCTACGTCCGCAAGCGCCGCCGCGCCGCTTCTAAAAAGGTTGACCCGAACAAGCTGAGTCCGGGGGATTTTGTGGTGCACCGCCAGCACGGAGTTGGTAAGTTTCTCAAGTTGGAACGCTTGACAATCGATCGAGAAACTCGCGAATATTTGGTATTGCAATACGCTGACGGTACTCTCAGAGTCGCGGCGGATCAATTGGGCGCCCTGTCCAGGTTTCGGACTGTCGGCGATAAAGTGCCGGAACTCAACAAGCTAACTGGTCAAACTTGGGAAAAAACTAAGACAAAAGTTCGCAAAGCTGTTAAGAAAGTAGCGGTAGATTTGCTGAATCTTTACGCTAAAAGAGCCAAGCAACAGGGTTACGCTTTTCCGCCTGATATGCCTTGGCAGCAAGAGTTGGAGGATTCTTTCCCGTACCAACCAACGCCGGATCAGTTGAAGGCTACTCTGGATGTGAAACGCGACATGGAGGGCGATCGACCAATGGATCGCTTGGTCTGCGGCGATGTCGGTTTTGGCAAGACGGAAGTTGCTCTGAGAGCTATTTTTAAGGCGATTACAGCGGGCAAGCAGGTGGCTTTGCTCGCGCCGACGACAATTTTGACCCAACAGCACTATCACACGCTGAAGGAGCGTTTTTCGCCTTATCCGATCGAAGTTGGTTTGCTCAACCGCTTCCGCACAGAAACCGAGCGCCGGGAGATTCACAAGCGCTTAGCAACTGGGGAGTTAGACGTGATTGTCGGTACTCAATCTGTTTTGAGTAAAGCGATTAAATTTCGAGATTTGGGTTTGTTGGTGGTGGATGAAGAACAGCGGTTTGGGGTGAAGCAAAAGGAAGCGATTAAATCTCTGAAAACCGAGGTAGATGTGCTGACTCTGACGGCGACTCCGATTCCCCGCACGTTGTATATGTCTCTGTCGGGGATTCGGGAGATGAGTTTGATTGCGACTCCGCCGCCCAGCCGCCGCCCGATTCAGACGCATTTATCCCCCTACAATTTGGAATCGGTGCGGACTGCAATTCGTCAAGAGTTGGACAGGGGCGGTCAGGTTTTTTACGTTGTACCTCGGATTGAGGGGATTGATGAGTTGGCCGATACGTTGCAGCTAATGGTTCCGGGGGCGAGAATTGCGATCGCCCACGGTCAAATGGATGCTTCGGAACTAGAATCGATCATGCTGACTTTCAGTGCGGCAGAGTTTGATATTTTGGTGTGCACTACGATTATTGAGTCGGGTTTGGATATTCCCCGTGTCAATACAATCTTGATTGAGGACGCGCAGAAGTTTGGTTTGGGTCAGTTGTACCAGTTGCGGGGACGGGTGGGACGGGCGGGGATTCAAGCTCACGCTTGGCTGTTTTATCCGAAGCAGAACAAGCTTTCAGATGCTGCAAGGCAGCGGCTGCGGGCAATTCAAGAGTTCGCGCAGTTGGGATCGGGCTATCAGTTGGCTGTCCGAGATATGGAAATTCGCGGTTCCGGTGATATTTTGGGTACGGAACAGTCCGGTCAAATGGAGGCGATCGGTTTTGATTTGTATGCTGAAATGTTAGAGGAGGCGATTCGCGAAATTAAGGGTCAGGAAATTCCCAAGGTTGAGGATGCACAAATCGACCTCAGTTTGACGGCGTTTATTCCTGCCGATTATATTGGAGATCTGGATCAAAAGATGAGCGCTTACCGGTCTGTGGCTTCTGCGAATACTCTCGAAGAGTTGCAACAGATTCGCGCCGATTGGTGCGATCGCTACGGGCCGATTCCTCTACCGGCGCAGCAACTGATCCGTGTTGTGGAACTCAAACAAATCGCCAAGCAAATCGGTTTTTCTCGGATTAAACCGGAAAATAAGCAGCACATTGTCTTGGAAACGCCGATGGAGGAACCTGCTTGGAATTTGCTCAAGGCTAATTTGCCCGAACATCTACATTCTCGTTTTGTCTACAGCAAGGGGAAGGTTACTATTCGCGGAATGGCTGTTTTGAGCGCCGAAAAGCAGTTGGATAATTTGATTGATTGGTTGGGTAAAATGCAGGGCGCTTTGCCGGAAGCAAAGATTTGATTTTAATATGAAATCCCGCTATTTAGCCGGCGGTCGAAATCTCAGAATCATACCGATGGAACCGGAGAAAATATTGCTGCTGCTTTAATAATTGTTTGAGCAGCACAAAGGATTAAAATCGTGAAAAAGTTAGTCTGTGTTTTTTTTGCGATCGCGCTAGCGCAAGGAGTGCCAACGGTGGTTCAAGCTCAACAAACAATTGACCCGATCGACCGGGTTGTGAATGCAGGACTGATGAATAAAGATGCCAGTGGCAATTTTAATGCTGAAGGCATTATCAGTCGCGCCGATTTGGCGGTTATTTTAGTGAAAACTTTTGGTTTGGAACGGCGGAAAACAGCTCAAAAACCGGATATGGAATTGCCCGACGTACCTAAAAGCTACTGGGCTTACAGCGCGATTCAAACTGCTTTAAAAACGGGAACTATGAGTGGATATCGCGACGGAATGTTTTTCCCAAATCAAAGAGTGACTCGCGCTGAGGCTTTGGCGATTTTTGCTCAAGCTTACGGCGTTTTTCAGTTTCCCGAGGCCACCGTTGCCGAGATTTTAGCTAAGTATCCAGATGCAGGGGAAATTCCTAGTTGGGCTAGAAAGTCTATGGCTACTGCACTGTATGAAGGGTTTGTGAATCTTGAAGTCGGAACTAATGCAATTAATCCTTTGAAGCCGATGACTCGCGGTAATATCGCTTACGCTTTGAGCAAGTATTTGGAGCGGCAGGTAAGACCAACTTCTTTGCCTGTCCCGGATGAGGAGCCACCTAATCGCGGCATGGGAAGGTAAATATAGTAAGTTTCATTTGCCTGATAATCGGTAATTAGTAATTGAGAAAGCCATAGCTCATTCAATTAAAAATTGCTAAGCTGTTCGACATTCAAAATGCACTATTTGTGTGCCAGATCCCATACTGTAAGGGGTTGAGGCAATAAATTTAAATGACTAACAGCTTATAGCAATCCTAACTGAGATGTGAACACAAATATGATAAAATATAAAAAACTAAGTGCGATCGGGCAACCAAAAACTCCCCAACCACCCAAAAAAGACGACCCCAAAAACCTCGGCTACGTCTCACCCGAATTTGCCGAAAAAGTATCCCAACAGGAAATTGACCAAATCAACGCCAACGTCGAAACCCTGCTGCTAACTCAAAGCTGCATCCGCTGCGACCTCCGAGGTATAAAATTAGTTAACCTTACTTTAAAAAACCCGATCGTTACAGGAGCAGACTTATCAGATGCCAACCTCAGCGGAGGTACTTTCGAGATAGCAGATTTTGTCAACACTAACCTAGCACGTACCGACTTAAGCGGTTCAGTTTTAATAGGAGCCAGAATCAGCAATACTAATTTTAGGAAAGCCAACTTGACAAATACTAATTTAGACGGTGCGGACTTGCGCTTTTCTGACTTGAGAGATGCCAACCTTTCTAATACGAATCTCCGCAATGCTAACATGGATGGTGCTAGTCTCGATCGAGCCAGTATGGGAGGAACTACTATGCCCGATGGTCGAAAAAATCAATAATATTAAATTCGTCATTCCTGACGGCTAGCTATATTAACCGCCATGCAATTAAAGCTGCTGTCTTACCTTTCGCCGCGATCGGTTCGCAAGGTTCCACCGTTAGACGTTGTGACATCCCTTGATAAACAGCATCAGAAATAGTAATTGCACCACCAGGCGTGGCACTTTCTAAGCGTTTTGCTGTATTGACAACATCACCAATCACCGTATAAGTCCGAACATCTGCACCGCCAAATAGCCCTTCAATAACGCTCCCGCAATGCACCCCGCATCCCGCACCAATTCCATATAATTCAAGCATTTCTAAAGCAGCTTTACTCATAGATTTAGCCGCAGCAATTCCCTGCTGTGGCGTAGCATAAATCGCCATAATTTCATCGGCTGTAAAAGTTATTCTTAAAGGCTGAAACTTGGCGGCGGCTGGTTCAACACAACGGTAATATTCATTGAGAACCGCTGCAACTGTCTCAGGGGAAGTTTTTTCGCACCAACTTGTAAAACCGCGAATATCCATAAATAAAATCGTGCGATCGCACTTTTGAAAAGCCAAACCTGCTGGATTATTAAGCGCTGTTTCTACTAAGCTGTTTCGCATTTAAATTGTGATAACGGCATTTCCTTTGTTTTTGAGTTTTCGTCCCCATTTGATAATCAATCCTCCTTCATTTAAAAGCTTAT
>RDYN01000082.1 GCA_004293365.1 Oscillatoriales cyanobacterium
AAAGCCTCAAATGATTGCAGAGCAATTATTTGAGGTTTTGAGAATTCTGAATTCTTTTGAAATTAAATCCGATCGAATATCTGCGGAATGTGGGTTATATGCTCTTCATCCCGATTTTCCGGGATTAGCTGAGTCTGAGAGTCTACGTCAAGATCCGATACAGCGGGTTGAATTTTTAGAGAAACGCTTTGCAGAAGATATTGGTGATGCTCGATTCATTCCTTACCTTCAGTTACATGAATATGAGGCATATCTCTTTTCCGATCCAACGTGCTTTAAGTACCTTGATACTGGACGGACAAAAGAGATTAAAGTTCTCCAATCTATCGCAAATGAATATCAGACACCTGAGTTCATCAATGATGGGCTGCAAACAGCACCTAGCAAACGTATCATAACTCAGTTCCCTGATTGCGGAAAAGCGAAGTCTGTTTTTGGATCGCAGTTAGCTGAACAAATCAGAAGGCGGCTCAGATGATGGGGAAAGCTTATCGTCTGTATCCCGATGATTGTCAAATTTATCGGGGGTTGTGTGAGATTTTACCCGTTGCGAACTCTCCCCTAGCCCCTCTGCTGGGAGGCGAGGGGAATGTAGTTGAGGAGATGCTGAGGCGCTTTCCTGAACGTTGGAGTGTTTGGGCGATCGCGGGGCGGGTGTTGGTGGAATGCTTTAAAGAGATTGAACGAGGGTGTAGTGTTTCTGAGCAGGGGACGAAACTACAGCCTCAGTTAGCTGATGCTTGGTTTCGTCATGGGCGGGTGTTGGCTTTGGCTGGGAAGCATCGGGAAGCGGTGGAGGTGTTGGAGAAGGGATGGGACTTGTTACCAGATGGGGGTTATATCCAATCAGTCCCGGCGGCGGTGTGGTTGGGGGAGAGTTATCGGGTACTGCGGGATGTTGGGGCTAGTAAGTGGTGGGAAGCGGTTGTTGAGGGATGTCGGGAATTGAGGGAGTTTAATCCGGCTATGGCTGATTACTGGTTAGGGAGAGCTTTGGTGGGGTTGGGCGATCGGTTAGGGGCGAGACAAGCTTATGAGAGTGCTTTGAGTCAGCAGTTGTTGTATCCGGCTCGTGGGGAGGTTGAGAAGATTTTGAAGAGGTTGAAAGGTAAGGGGAGGAAGGGTTTTGGAGGTTGAGGATGGGTTTTGGGGGGAGAACATTTGCCTGTAACTCGAAAAATTCCCAAATTGGGGTTGGGAAACGTCTAATATATGTAAATCAAAAAACGAAGGAAAGAAAATCAGCCATGTCAACTCAAAAATCAGACATACTAATTGAAGAATTACCCATGCCAATGCAAGAGTCAGCCCAGATAGTTCAAGACCTTTTCTCTTTTAATGACCTCCCTTACGTGAATTCAAGCCCAGATAGCGTTAGGGGAAAATTTAAACAGATGTTTAATAATGTGCAGCCAGATGGGATTGCAGTAAATAGTGAGACTTATTTCAATGCAGTCAAACCAGCGATCACCGAGCAATATGGTCATCGTTGCTACAAAGTGCTTGGTGGGTTTAGTCGCGTAGAAAGGGACGGCAAACCTCCTGAACAAGCAATTGTAGGGACAAATTATGCATATAATTACAGTAACGAGGAGGCTACAATATCACTGGAAGTGAAAGGAGAATGGTCAGAGCAAACAAGCTGGTCATCTTCTACAACAACAGGACTGACAATATCATCGGAGTTTACTCTTGAGGGTGTGTTCAAGATGGGAACTTCGTTTTCTATAACAACAACAGTAGGAAGATCCGACTCGAAGAGCGTGACTAGAACAGTTACAGCTGGTGTGTCAGTGAAAGTTCCCCCAATGAGCAAGAAAAAATTAACAATGGTAGCGACGATGAAACAAGGGATAATGGACTTAGAGGCTCCCATAAGTGTACAAGGATCTTTCGGAGCAAATTTCCCAAAGCGAGTTAACGGTCATTATTTCTGGTTTGCGGATGCTCGCTCAGTCCTTAATTCTACAAGTGGTACGCTCAAGGCAACAGTCAAGCAAGTTGCGTATTTTGATACTCACACAGAAGTTGGTAAGGCGGAGCCAATATAACCCTATAGCTTTAGATATAAACCCAAAGAGTTGGGTGTGATCAATTTCTTTCTAGACCAACTCTATAACCATCCTATCTGATCTTGTAAGCAGAATTAGCCTTAATGTTTAATGTTGTTTGTGATTCATTTAGGATGGCTATATTTTAGGAACGGTTAATCTCAACACCAGAATTGTTCTGGAATCCTGCCGTTCTAGCATCCATTTTTTAATGTGTAACTATACCAGCGCGAAGCGCTATATATGTAAGAGCGAGTAGAACTATGAAAGTATTCAGAAATATTGCATTAATGGTGCTAATTGCCATTGGATGTTTGGCATTTACCTCATCACCTGCCCGAGCGTTTAACATCTATAACTACAGCTCGGTATCCGTTAAAGCCAAGGTACCAGATGGCGATTTTGTCCAAAATATTCCGTCTAACGACAACAGAGCATGTAACTGGTCAAATAAAGGCTGCAATCCGTCAGGTCAACGGGAGGCGATGTTACAGGTCTGGATTGAAACCGACAGGGATTTCCTCTGTATTCTTCCCTTGCAGGCTGGTGGGTATGCAACTATCGAAGAAGTGAAGAATTCGGGTGCAAACAGAAACGATTTGAAGTGTAAAACCCACTACTTCGGTCACAGTCGATACCCTGACCACACGCTCACGGCAAACACCCCTTATGGTGCTGGCGGGTTGTATCCTCGAAACATCCACTTTTTGGCTACTGCCGATCCGCAATACGATAATGGAAATAAATCCAAGAAGGAGGTAGCAGACAAGGTTTTACAGGAGATGAAAAGTCGCCTGAAAAGTACCAATGATATTCGCGGCATCATAGTTGCTGGTGACTTAACGCAAAATGCCAGAACGATCGATGAGTTTAAGTGGTACCAACAAAGCATTGAGGGACAAGCACGCTTTGTGTTCGATGGACTGGGCAACCACGATCTAGAAAGTACAGGTATCACTTCAAATCCGTCAGGAGTCATCAATGACATCAAAGCAAGAAAGCGCGGGACACGTCTTTCTGGTTGGTTGAATGAGCATTATTCATGGGACTGGGATGACGTACATTTTGTCCAACTTAATCTCTTTCCTAGCAATCAACCAGCGCCCCAATTTCCGAAGCTGAATCCTAATAATAGCCTGTCGTTTCTCGCTGAAGATCTACGAACCAAAGTTGGTTCATCCGGACGACCAGTAGTGCTTATTTCGCATTATGGATTTGATGGCTTTTCAACAGCGACATCTGGTGAAGTGTGGTGGACAGAACAACAAAGAAAAGACTTTTGGGACACAATTGCCCCTTACAAGGTCGTAGCAATTTTCTCAGGACACCTCCATCCTGCACCCCAAAGTAGTTGGGATTACCCATTTTATCGTCCTAGTGGCACATCGAATGGATCCTCTTATATTCCCGCATTCGTCGCTGGCGCAACTCGTGAGGGAGCATTTATCGATGTTCAAATTATTACAGATAAGCTTATTATCCAACGGATGGGTATTCAACCTGGTGAGACAACAGCTAAACTGTATGACAGGAAAGAAATTACTCTCCCCATAACAGATAACCAACAAAATCAAACGGCTGAATAAAGTGCGATCGCCCGATCTTGTAGGGTGCGTTACACTTCGTTAACGCACCATCGGTATTATTATCATTAAATTGGGTGGATTATGCTGTCGCTAACCCACCCTAATTTTTATTGCTATTACGGCTCTTGTCATGCGATCGCTGTTTGTTTGATTTATTTACGGGAGAGCGTAGGCGAAGCCCGTCGTAGACATCGCTTTTTTGTAAGGAGAAGTGCGATCGCGAAGCGCTGCTGCAAGCAGATCGCAATTTAAGTTTCTGGTTCATCACCTAAGAGTTGATCTATACTTTGAAGTGTTTGTTGAGAACAACGACGCACACGATGAATACGCACAATTCCTTGCTCTTGCTCAACTGTTTCACTAACAGTAAATAAAATATTGAATTGCTTTTTATAAAGAAGTTGGTGTACCTCTATTCCCATATACTCACTTTCGATAACATGAGCACAACGCCTGGGAAAGTTTTCCAGCGTCAACATAATTTCATAACATCCTCTTACCCAGCGATAAGCATTTTCCGGTGAATCTTCCTTGAGCAAAAGAAAAATACTTTCACTTATCAGCTACCGCAGTAGGAGATATTTCAATCTGGTAAGCCATATTTTTCCCGAAGTTCTGCGCTTGCTTTAGAGCTATCCCTTTCCCTTGCTCAAATTCTTCAATACTTCTGCGGATACCCACAATAGATTCCAGTAACTCAAGCCGATCGAGAAGTTGCTGGTAGCCTTCAGCATCTTGAACAACGGCAGTAGCTCTACCATTAACAGTTAGAACTATTGGTGCTTTAGTTTCTTTAAGTCTTGCCAGGAAAGCTTTTGCACCCCGCTGGAACTCTGAGAGAGGATAGATGTCACTCAGACTGAGCATAAGATTTTCATGAAATTATCAACTAATTTCATGCTAACAGTTGGCAATTGTTTTGTCTATTGGGCGATCGTCGGTGCGATGTCTGCGATGCCCTCTCGCTCTCTGAGCGATCGCCTTGATGATGGGAGATTGAGTGCGATCGCCCTTTGAGTCTTTAACCTTAATTGTTTTTGTTTCTATTTTTGCTAGAATAGAATAGAATAGAATACAATACGGTTCACTTAAGACCGCCATGAGGGTAAAACACTATGAAAAATAGATACTCTTGTTTGCTTTGTTCCTCGCAATGAAAATCTTAAGTGAACCGTATTGGAATAGAATAGTAATTAATCTCAAACCCACGGATCGAGCTTAAACTCTTCCGCTAAAAAATCAATAAAACTACTTATTTTTGCCGGATAAAACCGACTGCGACGATAGACTGCATGAATTGGCAAAGGAGTCGGCTGATAATCCTGCAACACAACCTTGAGTTCGCCCCGGTAAATCTCATCACCAAACATCCACACCGGAGCGACAGCAACGCCCAAACCCGATAACACTGCCGATCGAATAGCAACAGAACTATTAGTTTGAAAACGACCCCCAACCCGCACCTTAATAGTGCCATCTGTTCCTAGAAAATGCCACTCGTTGCCCGTTGCCAAAGGGGTATAGAGAATACAATCATGATCCACTAAATCATCCGGTGTTTGAGGTTCTCCCGCTTGCTCAAAATAGCCTGTGGTGGCCACTGTGACGCGGCGGGTGGTGCCGATCCGATGGCTAATTAAGGAACTATCCAAATGATTGCCAATGCGGATTAAAAGGTCTAAACCATTCTCTACAATGTCCACAAAATAATCCGCCATCATCAGATCGATTTTGACATCGGGATAGCGTTTCATAAAAGCTTTTAAACGGGGGACAATCTGCATTTCCCCAAACAGCACGGGACAGCCCAATCGCAAAATACCTGTTGCTCGTTCTTTTCCTGTTAAACTTGCCTCCGCTTCGGCGACGGTTTCCAAAATTTGCTGACAGTATTGATAGTATCTTTTCCCCTCCTCAGTCAAACTCAAATTGGTAGTTGAACGAGTGATTAGTTGTACCCCCAGATATTTTTCCAGAGCGGCGATTTGCTTGCTAATTGTCGGTTGCGTCGTCTGTTGTTCCCGCGCTACGGCCGAAAAACTCTTCATTTCGATCGCCCGAACGAAAGTCTGCATACAGGCAATTCGATCCATACAGTACCTATTCCAAAATGGCATATAACATATTCTATTATGCCTCCTTCTCAAAAAAATTGAAATAGATGATGATGTTCGCATCAACCATTCTCACCAAAAAACGAAGATGTTAAAACTCAAATCCCTCAGTCCTCTGTTCGCCACCCTCGCTATTGCTAGCGCTATCAGTGCGGGAGATGTAGCTGTACATAGCTTTTTGCCAAAATTCCAAAATACGGCGATCGCCGCCCCGGAAATGACGGTTCAGCAAAAAATCGATATTATTAGTAAAAGTAAAGGACAAGTTGGTAGTGGCGACCAATTGCGACGATTTTTCTATGGTGATTTATTACCATTAGGAGTACAACCCGGTGGAGCAGGTATGGTGGTCAATCTCTACAACAAGGCCAACAATGTTACCTTCTCTTACTGTGCCACCTACGATGTTGTTGTCGCTGTGAAACAAGGCAGAGTTGCGAGTTTTCCCGCCGCTGAAGTCAAGTAATTTGCCTGTTCCCTTGCTGATGCTAAGTAAGGGAAAATTCCAGATATATATAGTTGAATGGATAATATTTAACATGGAACTTCAAGACATCTTGGCATTGTTACATCCGGCGATCGCCATTATTGTGGTTTTTCCCTTAATCGGCATTGTAGTGAATCGCGCCCTACTCACCCGTCAACGCCGTCTGCAAGTTGCTGGTGGCGAAAAAAGTAAAATTCCGCCAGTGGTAGGTTCCGAGCACGTAGCGATCGGTAGTTGGCTGAGCGGCTCCGTGGTAGGGGTTGCCCTACTGGGAATGGCCTATCCCATCTTCTCAAAAATGCTCAGTAACGACACCCTTACTAAAGAACCATTTCGAGTCTTTTTTGCGATCGCCATTTTCCTGTTAAGCATTGCTTCTTTCACGCTACTATTTAAGGCAAAAGTTAAACTGTGGCGAGGCATTTTTGCCACTTTAACTGGCATGGGATTGATTATTTTAGGGTGTCAGCCAGAAAATTATCGTCAAGATAATGAATGGTTTGTTTCCCATTTTTACTACGGTATTACAGCCGCTTTATTGATGATTTTTTCAGTGGCGATCGTCCAAGATATTTATCAGGATAGACAAAATCGCTGGCGCACCGTTCATATCATTCTCAATTGTTTTGCTCTGCTGCTATTTATCGGTGAGGGAATGACTGGTGCCAAGGCTTTATTAGAGATTCCCCTCCATTGGCAATCACAATATATTTATCAATGTGATTTTACTAACAAAACCTGTCCTCAACCCAAATAAAACGGTAAATTTCAAATGATTAATTCTAGACTTTTTGCCCTAGAAGCTCATGTTCATTTCTCTGAGCAAGTCGCTACGGTGACAGAAATTATTGAGACGGAAAATTCTAGCATCGCTATTTGGGGAGTCAGGCCTGGTCAAATTGTGCAAGCTCATTTGCACCCGGATGGACAAGATACTTGGGTGATGCTCCGGGGCACTTTGACATATTATTTAGGCAACGGTCAAAGCCAAATCTTGAATGCTGGTGAAGTTGCTATTGCAGAAAAAAATCAGATTCATGGGGCAGTGAATGACCATAGTGAAGATGCTCTGTTTGTCTCCATTTATTCTGCTCCCCAAATTGGTTACGAACAGGCATCACCTTAAGCTAACTTGTCTGTTAACAAAATCTCATAAAATCCCAGTCTTCTTATGATGAATTAACATTTTTGCTAATTACATCAAGTCCGCTCGATTACCAGTAATAAAAAAGGTTTGTAGTGCGGACTAAAGTCCGCTCTATGTTGCGGACTAAAGTCCGCACTACGAACCGATATTATTGGCTTAATTAAATTACGGAAGATAACCATATAAAATTATGAATATTGTTAATGGAGTTTCTAAGATTTTAATGCGACTTCCCAGCAACATATATCTTGGAATTGCTGTTTTGATTTTTGCAAGTTCTAATTCCTTAACTCGTAAAATCGTTGAGATTGGACAAGCTCATGCTATGAATGGTAGAAATCCTATCTCACTCTGCAATGTCTTATTTGTGGGCAATATCTGTGCTTTGGGGTTAATGACTCTAATTTTTCATCAAGATTGGCAACCGCAGACTCTGAAAGCTTTGACTGGTAAAGATTGGATTAGTTTAACCATTACAGGTATTTTATCGGGGGCGATCGCACCAGCGTTAGTTTTTAGTGCCCTGGGACAGACAAATGTTACCAATATCGTTTTAATTGGGCGCCTCGAACCAATTTTAACCCTGATATTGGGTGTTTGGCTGTTGGATGTGCGGGTAAATTTTTGGGCAGGTGCTGGCAATGTGATTTCCTTAGCCGGGGTGATAGTGACTGCTGTTTTAGGGAGTTCAGGCCAAAGGATGACGATGGCTGGATTTCAAATTGGAACAGGAGAACTTTCTGTAGCGATCGCCGCTATCATTGGTGCGATTTCGGCTGTTGTTGGTAAACTGCAATTACAATCAATTCCCTTGGGAATTTTTAGTATTTATCGCAATATTCTAGGGACGGTATTTTTTTTCATATTAGCTAATTTCCTGTACGGGCCAAACCATTTTGCTGAAGTTTTATCTCCTTTTCTTTGGCAATGGATGATCGTCTATGCGGCGATTATTGTCGTCACGGGTAAATTATGTTGGTTGACTGGTTTGAAAAATGCGACTTCAACGGAACTAAATTTAGCCAATTTAGTGAACCCGATTGCAGCTATAGTGATGGCTTATTTAATTTTAGGGGAAGCTCCTACTTTAGCTCAATATTTAGGGGGAAGTTTATTTTTGATCGGAATTATCTTCGGTTTGATTGGCTACCGATATGAGGCTAAAGTAAATCGAGAATTAGTTAAACCCAGTCCTCGCGATGCAATGGAAATGCCGATCGGTTTCCGGGGAGTTTAATATTTTTATCGGCATTTTTAAGTAGCCCAAAGGCTAATAAACTCACTCCTAGACGCATTTCTGGCCAAAGAAACCGGGTTTTTTACCTAATCTGATGGCTCCAGCCAAAGATTTTAGCAAAAAAACCCGGTTTCTGACCTCTTTCGATTTTTGATTAAAGAATTGGAGATGACTGGCTGGATCGGGATTTGGATCTGAGGTACATTGGCATTTTTTATTAAATGGGTATCAATACTCAATAGTTCAAAATATCAGTGGCTCGCCCTTCAATTCGGTAGGAGCTCTTCTTGTCTGTAGCCCGATCGCTCTTGAGAGAGAGTGCGATGCTTTTTGGTTGGGCGATCGCCCGCGTTGTACTATACTGTCCTCTGTCCGAGACGACTAAAACCCAGAAAGGGTATATCATAACCTTAACCGGATCATTTCTTCCCCAAGGATATGTTCTACTGCTCGAATCCAAGGTGCTCTAATCCTTTCAATCCCGACAAATCTAAATTTTGTCAAACTTGCGGCCAGCCCGACCTCACGCCTCTATTCAGGAACCGCTACCGCGTGATTCGAATGTTGGGCGAGGGGGGATTTGGCAGAACTTATGAAGCGGTAGATATCGATCGCATGGACGATCCGTGCGTCATCAAGCAGTTTATGCCCCAAGTTCAGGGAACATCAGCACTTCAAAAGGCTACAGAACTGTTTAAGCAAGAAGCTAAACGACTTTACGAACTCGGCGAACATCCCCAAATTCCTAGATTAATTGCTTATTTTGAACAAGACAAGCGACTTTATTTAGTACAAGAATTGATTGAGGGGCAAAATTTACTGGCTGAATTAACTCAGCAGGGAGTTTTTAGCGAAGAAAAAATTTGGCAGTTGCTGGCAGATATTTTGCCGATTCTGAAATTTGTGCACGATCGCAATGTCATTCACCGAGACATCAAACTTGAGAATATCATCCGCCGCCGCACCTCCCCCAATCCATCTTTAAATGCAGCAAATTTTAGCAATTCCGCTTTTCGCAGGGGAGCGCGCCGAGAGTTAGTTTTAATTGATTTCGGCGTTTCCAAACAAGTGACGGGTTCGCTGATGAGCAAAGTAGGTACGACGGTAGGAACGCCCGGATATTCGCCAGTCGAACAAATGCGAGGTCAAGTTTTCCCCGGAAGCGATTTGTACAGTTTGGGGATAACTTGCCTGAGGCTGCTAACTCAATGTTTGCCAAAAGTTGACGGTTCCGATGACCTTTACGATCCGATAAATGGCGGATGGATTTGGAGAGAAAGGTTGCCCGCCGGTACAAAAATCAGCAGCGAGCTGGCAACAATTTTAGATAAATTAATTCAAGATTATCTCAAAAATAGATATCAATCTGCTGATGAAGTCATCAAAGCTTTAAATCTCTATTCTTTACCTCCCCAACCCCATTTTGTCAAGGCGGGACAACTTACTTTAAATTCTGCTCAGACCAAGGCTGCCCTACCTCCCCTCAATGCTTATCTAACCGAGGGAGGAAAACTTGCTATCAATACCCCGCTCAATCACAGCGCGCAAATCAATAGCAATATCTCTGTGAATTCAAGGGTAAAATCTAACACAAATCCGCCTCCTAACCAGGTAACGCCAAAGATTGCTGCTGTCAAAAGCAGTTTTGAATTTCAGGTGGTGACAGTAGACAATCGCGGGCAGCAAACTCATGTTAAAAGTGGCAAAGCGCATTTTTTTGAAGAACATCTCGGCCGCAGTACAGTCATGGAAATGGTATCTGTTCCTGGCGGTACTTTCCTGATGGGTACTCCAAAAGATCGGGGTGACAGCGACGAAAAACCGCAGCACTCAGTAACTTTAGCACCTTTTTATATTGGCAAATTTCCCGTCACTCAGGGACAGTGGACAGCGGTTGCAGCGATGCCGGAAATTAAAATATATCTCAATCCCGATGCTGCCCGTTTTAAAGGTGTAAATCGACCGATAGAAAATATATCTTGGTATGAAGCGATGGAGTTTTGTGCTAGACTTTCTCGCAAAACTGGTAAGCTTTATCGCTTGCCTAGCGAGGCCCAATGGGAATATGCTTGTCGGGGGGAAACTTCGGGGCCGTTTCACTTTGGGGAAACGATTACTAGCGAGTTAGCAAATTACAACGGAAATTCTAATTACGCTGATGCACCGAAGGGAGTTTATCGCTTTCAAACTACAGATGTTGGTAGTTTTAAACCGAATGCTTTCGGATTGTACGATTTCCACGGAAATGTGTGGGAATGGTGCGCGGATGCTTGGCACAGTAATTACAACGGTGCGCCTGTTGATGGCAGTGTTTGGGAGTCTGGCGGCGACTTTTCGCTGAGGTTGTTGCGGGGGGGTTCTTGGAACGATCATCCTCCGAATTGTCGCAGCGCGTGCCGCCTTAGATATCAGCCGGATTGCAAGGCTAGTATTGTGGGTTTTCGTGTGGTTGTTTCTGTTGTTTGATAAGAAGAAGGAAGAAGTTCGGCAACGGATGCAAGTAACGGATGTAACGGATGTAATGGATAGAAGCAAGAGGGAAGAGAGAAGTTCGGCAACGGATGCAAGTAACGGATGTAACGGATGTAACGGATTTCATGAAGAAGTAAGAAGGAAGAAGGAAGAAGACATACGCAGGAAGCTTTTTACAGAGGCATATTTTACGCTTAATTAGTCATCAAAATGGGAGGACTAAAGTCCGAACGATCAAACCAATTATAAAACAGGTTCGTAGTGAGGACTTTAGTCCGCATAAATCCCAGGACTAAAGTCCGAACGATCAAACAGCAGTTTTTACCTTAAGTAGCCTTCTTCTGAGGAGCCTTCATGCGTTCTACACTCATCGCAGCCACGCTCAATGTCACGACAGCCATGCCGAGAATTGCTACAGGCTGCAACTTCTCATTGATAATTATAAACCCGAAGAGTGCGGTCATCGCCGGCCCCAAGGTGCCAATTACTGACGCTAAGGCCGCCCCCGCGAACCGGATGGCAAAATTGTTCAAAAGATAGCTAAAGAGTGTCAGTACCCCTAAAACAACGCCTCCTACAATCAAACCAGGCCAAACATTTGGGTCGATTTTAGGAGCCAGGTTCTCTGACAGTGGCACCCACAAACTGAGGGCGGAAAATACAAAAATCGCGCCGAAATTAACTAAGCTAAAAGGAATCGGGTGCAGTTTGCCGGCAGCCATTTGCGTCAGCAATACGTAACCTGCAAAGGTAATCCCAGAAGCCAGTGCAGCGGCGACTCCTACCTCGACATTGCCACCGCCGGGAGCTGGCGCTGCAAAACTCGGCGATCCAACTAAAATCAGACCTGCGGTAATGCCGAACATCGCCAAAAAGCCGATCGTACTCGGACGAGCGCCAAACAAGAACCAAGAACCCAGTACGGTGACGATCGGGTAAATAAAGAAAATTGTAATAGCAATCCCCGCCGGAATATTGCCGATCGCCAAATAAATCAAAACCTGAGACAAAAACAGAAAAAATGCGCTTCCTAAAACCTTGCCCCACAAAGATAGATCGCGCGAGTAGAAAAACCGTTTAAGATCTTTCCAGACATTCGGATACAGAAATGTTGCCAATATTGGCATCAAAGCCATCACCACGATCAGCCGCATCAACAAAATCAATAGAGAATTTCCAAAACCCCGAGTCACCACCCCATCAAGCTCAAACACGCCAAAAATCATCCGAGGATTTCTGCTTTTAATTAGAATTCTCAAACAAACATTAAACAGCGACAATACCACCGCCGAAGACAAAGCCAGAATCAAACCTGCTTGCACTTGAGAAGTGGCTGTTGCGACTGCCGTAGGTGCTGCTGAAGGCTGTGGAACGGCTTGCCGCGGCCCATCCGCAGGTGTTGGCGGCAAAACTTGCGGGCGGATAGAATTAACCGAATTAGTTGCTTCCTCGGCATAGGAATCTTGAGCATCGAAAGGATTGTCAAGATATTCTTCTTCTGCGAGTTCTTTCCGAATGCGGTTGACGAGATTTTGTAGCAGTTCTTCCCCTTGGAGTTCGAGGGTTTTCATGTTGTTGAGCCGCATGGATAGCTCGCTTTCATAGCTGCTCAAATCTTGTTCTAGCATCTGGAAACTGCGATCGATCCGGTCATCCAGGGCCGCCAATAACTCCGAGGCCCGCTCGTCATAGTTGCTCGGGGGCATGGGTATGGGGAATTCGCCGCTGGGAATTGGGCTGCTGAGAGAATGGCCCGAGTTAGCGCTGAGTTCGTTGAACCGCTGCACCAACAAATCCTGCAAATTGTGAGCCAAAACTTGAGCCAACTGCTTCAGCCACAATTGCTGCTGCTGAATGTATCGCCCAGATAGAGATTCCATTTGCTGGGACTGCAATTTGCGATATTGCTCCCGGAGGCCTTCAATATCTTCAATCAGGTGATTTTTTTCAGTTTGCAGCCGAGTAATGTCCTGGTTTAACTGACCTTTGACATTTTCATGCAAAGCGTCCAGTTCCTGCATCACTGAGTTTAGGACTTCTTCTGCTGATTGTGCATCCCCTGCGTCGCCTTTTTGCGAGTATCTGTTCCGGTTCGCCATTAGCCTATAACCTCTAATTTAAACTGCACGTTCACTGTTCTTAAGTAATTGGGCTGCATCATGTCGCAAGTTCTAGTAAGTTGCTCTCAAAGATTGGGGGTACTGTTGAATCTATAGTAGTCGCTAAGGTAGAAATGTGAGAAAATTGCGATCGCCCGAAGAACACTTTGTGCAACTAGAAATCATACTACAGCGTCACGCTGAAGCACTCGAAGCCGAAGTCCGAGCTTTGCAAGCAGCCGACGAAACCGCCCAGTGGCCCCCTGACTGGAAGCGTTGCTATAATTGGCGTTTCGCTCAAATTTTCGCGTCTGTGAAGATTTTTCGCAACTGGGGTGCGGATGCTGCGGCTTGGAAGCTTTTGCCGCTGCGAGAATATCCCAGTCGATGCAATCAGAAGGATTAGTCATCCCGATTTTTTGACATACCTCCTCGTCCTTTCATGAGCGAGGATTCCTTGACACTTCGCTGAGATGTGCTGGCGAACCAGTCTTACCCTCTCTCCATGTCCGTTTAGAGTCTCCCAATGCCCTAGGTTGACTTTTCTATTTTGTTGTTTTACAAGCTAAAAACTTGCTTTTGCTTCCAGGTTGGATTTTCCATTGCCTTGGAGCTTCCCCTATTTCTGATCGCAACTCTGACAGGACTTTCAACCTTGTTGTTTATTTCGGAGTATCTTAAATCCGGGCGGGTCAGTGACCATTTATATTTTAGCGCAAAGCCGTGCTAGAAGCACGGGGTTTTAGACCCATTTCTTTGATAAAAAGCGTTTTTCTAGGAGTGCGATCGTCCCGCTCGCTTGCGTATCTAGCGAGCAAGATGCTCGCACTCCTATGAAAGCTCTGATTGGGATGTTCCCGTGTCATCTGCGTTTAACTACAATCTCAAATCTAAAATCCATTGGGCGATGCTGAAAATGCTAGCACCCAAACCGGCGGCGATCGGGATTGTCACCACCCAAGCCGAAGCAATTGACTGCAAAGTTTGCCAGCGTACCGATTTCCAACCTTTAATCAGCCCGACTCCCACAACTGCACCGACTAAAGCGTGGGATGTGGAAACCGGCAAACCCAAACGGGATGCTAATAATACTGTGGTAGCGGTGGCTAATTCCGCGCAAAATCCGCCGCTGGGTTGCAGTTGGATGATGTTTTCGCCGACTGTGGCGATGACATTTTTGCCCCAGATAGCTAAACCGATGACGATTCCTGTACCTCCGAGGACTAAAATCCACAGGGGAACGCTGAAATCCTCTAGGGGAAGGGAACCTGTGCGCTGGATGTAGGCGATCGCAGCTAAAGGCGCAACTGCATTCCCTACATCGTTGGAACCGTGTGCAAAGGCCACAAAACAAGCACTGAGCACTTGAAATCTCGCCATTTGTTGCTCGATCCGAGAGTGGGAGAGTTTGGGAGATGGGGAAATATTCACCCTTGACTTGTTCTTGTTTCTATCCTTTACATCCGTTACATCCGTTACAAAAGAAGCGGACGTACCTTCCTTCTCTAATTTTTTCCAACTATTGAGGGAAAGCCCGATCGCCCCAATACTGCCGATAGCAATGACAATATCGTGAATTGGCAGATTCCAGCCAAATCGATCGCGCGCGAAGTCGATCGCCCCTGTCTGCACGAAAGCCACATCCACAACAGACGGCAATACAATTATCCCAAATACGCTCAGCAGCGCTGCACTCAGCCAAGGTATCCACTCGCGCAGTTGAAATAGAGGATCGGGGCGATCGAGAATCCAATACTTCACCGCACTATAAAATAGTGCGGCTAAAGCACCGCTAGCAAAAGGTGTCGCCACCCAAGTTAACGAAATCCTGCCGATAATCGGCCAATCAACCGCATGAATTCCGGCTGCTACCCAGCTAAAACCTGCGATCGCACCCACCACCGCATGAGATGAAGAAACCGGCAAACCTCGACTGGTAGCGATTTGCAGCCACAAGCCGCAAGCAGCTAGCACTGACACCATCCCGATTAAAAATACTTGCGGTTTGTGGGCGAACACTTCTGCATTCACAACTCCTGTAGCCAGAGTTTCGGAAACTCCTTGTCCGAACAGCACGGCGCCGGCAAACTCCAGTATGCCTGCAACAATGATTGCTTGCCGCAGCGTGAGCGCCTTCGAGCCTACCGATGTTCCCATGGAGTTCGCGACATCGTTGGCCCCCAAGTTGGCGGCGACGTACAAAGCTAGTGCTGCGATCGCCCCGAGTTGCAGAAATACGACCAAGGAGGTATTTAACATAGAAGTTTTTTGACATAAATCTGGCAGTTGGATATATGATAAGGGATTGTGAGTTTTGGAAAATCCCATGAAAGGCGCAGAAATAATCCGCTCGATCGAGACGGAAGAAATAAATAGAGTCAAGGTAGAACTAAATAAACAGCTCCCCGAAATTTACGTAGGCGACACCGTGCGCGTCGGCGTGAAAATTAAAGAGGGTTCCAAAGAACGGGTTCAGCCCTACGAAGGCACTGTGATTGCGATGCGTAACGGCGGCATTAATGAAACAATCACCGTGCGCCGCGTGTTTCAGGGCGTCGGCGTGGAACGGGTGTTTTTGATTCACTCTCCCCGCATCGCTACCGTCCAAGTCATGCGCCGCGGTAAAGTCCGCAGAGCCAAACTTTACTACCTGCGCGATCGCGTGGGCAAAGCTACTCGCGTCAAACAGCGGTTCGATCGCTCCCTGTAGGAATGCACCCAGCTTCCTCTTGGAGAGACAGAAAATGGGAAATTGAAAAAATTAAAAAAAAGTTTCCCATTTCCGAGCGCACTGTGTTAAAATAGAAATCTAGAGGTTAAGCAAATTTCAGCAACCTCACCTGTGCGCTCTTAGTTCAGTTGGTAGAACGCAGGTCTCCAAAACCTGATGTCGGGGGTTCAAGTCCTCCAGGGCGCGCTGAATCACCAAAATTTTAATTCTGCCCGAAAGCGCCCGGATAATTGGCTGGAAACAGCCGAAACCGCAGACTTTCGGGTAGAATTAATTTTTGTGGGCGGTTCGCAACAAAGGCCATCAACAAATGCTCGGTGTTGTTTCTCGATCGCCTTTGAGGGCGATCGGCACATACACCGTTAGATGGGTTGAGCTTGTAAAAAAGTGCTGGCTTTCGATTTGAGATTTTGGACTTGGGCGTAAGTGGTTAGTGTCAAAAAATCAAAGAGCCGCGAGCCACTCACAAAATCTAAAATCTAAAATCTAAAATCTGAAATCGCAAGGGGGATTAGATCGTGGCGAAAAAAGACGAAGCTCAAGAAACTCAAGAAATGACTGCGCCTGGGTTCGATCCTGCGGGTTTTTTTAAGGAAACTAGAGAAGAACTCGACAAAGTGGTCTGGCCGAGCCGCCAGCAGCTAATTAGCGAGTCTTTGGCCGTGCTTTTGATGGTAATCCTCTCAGCCAGCCTGATCTATTTGGTGGATAACTTCTTTAACTGGGGCGCAGGAAAGGTGTTTGGGCCATGACTTTTGCATCAGAAGAATCTGATTATTCCACAGAAGCGACGGGACAGGCAGCATCGCCAGATGTGCCGGAGATTCAGGCTCGCTGGTATGCTGTTCAAGTTGCCTCTGGCTGCGAGAAGCGGGTGAAGGCAAACTTGGATCAGCGGATTCAAACTTTGGATGTTGCCGATCGTATCGTTCAAGTAGAAATTCCGCAAACACCGGCGATCAAAGTCGGCAAAGACGGTTCCCGGCGGCAGTCAGATGAGAAAATCTTCCCCGGTTACGTACTCATCCGCATGTTTATGGACGAGGATACGTGGCAGGTGATCAAAAATACCCCGAATGTAATTAATTTTGTCGGGGCAGAGCAAAAACGCCGCTACGGGCGCGGCAGGGGTCACGTCAAACCGCTACCTCTGAGTCATTCGGAAGTAGAACGGATCTTCAGAAACGCTCAGGAATCAGAACCGGTTGTCAAAGTATCGATGGCGACAGGAGACCACGTTGTGGTACTTTCCGGGCCGTTTAAGGATTTTGAAGGTGATGTGATTGAAGTTAGCCCGGAACGGAACAAGCTCAAAGTTTTACTCTCGATTTTTGGGCGCGATACGCCTGTAGAATTAGAGTTCAATCAGGTTCAGAAACAGAACTAACTAATGGCAAAGAAAGTTGTTGCAGTAATTAAGTTGGCGATTACAGCGGGAAAAGCCAACCCAGCTCCTCCGATCGGCCCGGCGTTGGGTCAGCACGGCGTCAATATCATGATGTTTTGCAAGGAGTACAATGCTAGAACCGCAGACCAAGCAGGTCTCGTGGTTCCGGTAGAAATTTCGGTTTTTGAAGACCGCAGTTTTACGTTTATTCTCAAAACCCCCCCGGCTTCGGTTTTGATTCAAAAAGCTGCTGGCATTGCTAAGGGTTCGGGTGAACCTAATCGCAAGCAAGTAGGGAAAATTACACAGGCTCAGTTGCGAGAAATCGCTGAAACTAAGATGCCTGACCTTAATGCTAATGATGTTGAAGCTGCTATGAAAATTGTAGCGGGAACAGCTAAAAACATGGGCGTGGCGATCGCGGATTGAAGGAAGTTCGGCAACGGATTTTGTAACGGATTTAACGGATAGAAAGCCCTTCGGCGAAGCTGAGCCGGTAAAAAAAAGGAAGAAGGAAAAGGGAAAAGTTTTTTCTCATTCGCAATTCTTACTTGTCAATCTGAAATCCTAAATTGCTAATCCAAAATTCCTGAATTTAATCGAAAATCCAAAATCGAAAATCGAAAATCGGTTCAGGGGGAGAAGCAAAGCTTCGCTAGTAACCGAAAAGTTGTAGATTTTAAGATTGTCCGATCGGTTCAATCTAAAATCTAAAGTCTAAAATCTAAAATCGACTGACCCCAGAGATAACAATGGCAAAGAAAGTATCGCGAAGACTGCAAGAACTTCAAAAAAAAGTTGAAGAGAGACCTTACCTACCGCTGGAAGCTCTGCAACTTTTGAAAGAAACAGCAACGGCCAAGTTTGGCGAATCTGCTGAAGCTCACATCCGTTTGGGAATTGACCCGAAATATACTGACCAACAGTTGCGGACAACTGTATCGCTGCCAAAAGGCACTGGTCAAGTAGTCAGAATTGCGGTGATTGCTAAGGGCGAAAAAGTTAAAGAAGCTCTGAATGCCGGCGCGGATATTGCTGGTTCTGAAGAGTTGATCGAAGAAATTCAAAAGGGCATGATGGACTTTGATTGTCTGATTGCTACTCCAGATGTGATGCCTTTGGTGGCAAAATTGGGTCGGTTGTTGGGCCCGCGCGGCTTGATGCCTTCTCCAAAAGGCGGTACGGTGACGGCTGACGTTGCTCAGGCGATTAACGAATTCAAAGGTGGTAAACTAGAATTCCGTGCCGATCGCACAGGCATCGTTCATGTTATGTTTGGCAAGGCAGCTTTCTCAGCGGAAGATTTGTTGGTCAACCTTCATGCTTTGCAAGAAACTGTTGACCGCAACCGTCCTTCGGGCGCTAAAGGTCGCTACTGGCGCAGTTTGTACGTATCCGCAACCATGGGCCCGTCGATCGAAGTCGATATCAGTGCTCTGCGCGATACCAAACTTGATGCTGCTTAGAAAGTATTGAGCATTCGGCAGAAGGTAAAAGACAGCTTCGGCTGTCTGTGTAAATCTCTTAGGAGATTTGCTTCCTACCCTTGCTATTGTCTGCCGGATGGTGATAGCCTAATCAAAAATCAATAAGCTGAAGACCGCAGGTGCCGAGTGCTTAATTTCCTGCCGAGGCTGAAGAAATAAAAACTCAAGAAAATAAATTAAAAAGTTCTATCTTTTAATTCCTAATTCTTAATTTTTAATTCTCTGCCCCGGCTATAAGGTTGGGGTTTTTGATTGGCAGTTTGAGATCCTAAAAGGAGGTGAAATTAGTATGGGCAAAAGTTTAGCAGTAAAGAATGAGATTATTGCAGACCTCAAGCAAACCTTGAGCGAATCTCAATTGGTAATCGCGATCGACTACAGAGGCTTAACTGTTGCTGAAATCACAGATTTGCGGCGGCGTTTGCGTCCGAAAGGCAGCAGTTGCCAAGTGGCAAAAAATACGCTAATGCGGATTGCTGTTGAAGGCAATGAAACATGGGAGCCGATACAGGAATTGCTGACAGGTACGTCGGCGTTTATGTTCGTGCAAGAAGATATTGGCGGCGCGATTAAAGCTTACCAAGAATTCCAAAAAGTCTCTAAGAAGACTGAACTTCGCGGCGGCGTGATGGAAGGACGGGTGCTGAAAGAAGCTGATGTTAAAGCATTAGCGGATCTGCCGTCGAAGGAACAGCTCATGGCTCAAATTGCTGGCGCTATCAACGGTGTCGCAACTTCGTTGGCTGTGGGTATCAATCAAGTTCCAACTTCGATCGCGCGCGGTCTCAAAGCTTATGCTGAAAAAGAGGGCGATTCGGCAGAAGCACCAGCAGAAGCACTAGCAGAAGCAGAAGCATAAACTGCTTAGTCATTAGTCATTAGTCTTTAGTCATTAGTCTTTAGTCATTGGTGTTGATTGACACGCTGACGAATGGAGACAAGAGACTAATAATTAACGATCGCAAATCCAAAATCCACAATCCAAAATCTAAAATCGAACTAGGAGTTCAAAAAATGTCTACTGCAACTGACGAAATCTTGGAAAAACTGAAGACTTTGACTTTGCTCGAAGCTTCTGAATTGGTCAAGCAAATTGAAGATGCTTTCGGCGTCAGCGCTGCTGCTGTAGGCGGCGGCATGATGATGATGGGCGCTCCGGCTGCTGCTGCTGAAGAAGTAGAAGTACAAACTGAGTTCAGCGTGATTCTTGAAGAAGTTCCTGCTGACAAGAAAATCGCAATTCTGAAGGAAGTCCGCGCGATTACCGGTTTGGGTCTGAAGGAAGCGAAAGACTTGGTAGAAGCCGCACCTAAGCCCGTTAAGGAAGCTATTGCTAAGGAAGCTGCTGAAGAATTGAAGAAGCAGCTTGAAGCTGTGGGCGCCAAGATTGCTATCAAGTAGTCATAGACTGTAGAAGACTCGGCGGTTGAAACCGCGTCGATACATACAAAACCCGCATTGCCAAGGGTTAAAGATGAAGACTCGGCGGTTGAAACCGCGTCGATACAGACATGCACGCGCCTCCGCGGGTTCAAGACTCGGCGGTTGAAACCGCGTCGATACAGACAAAACCTGCCTCCGCAGGTTCAAGATTCGGCGGTTTGAACCGCCGTCTTTTTCTTGAGTCTGCGGAGGCGGACATTGTTTGTGTCGAAGCGGTTTCAACCGCCGTATTCGTTGTGCGATCGCAACTCCGCCTCCATCTGTCGCACGACTGTTAAAGCCGAATAGGAAACACCGGCTGTTCCTTCTCCGGGATGGGTGGAGTCGCCGACTAACCAGAGGTTTTTAATTGGCGTGCGGTTGGCAAATCCGAAGGGGCCGAAGGTTGGTATTCGCTGGCCGATGCCGCCTACAACGCCTCGATCGCGCGCCGTGTAGCGGGCAAAGGTGCGAGGTGTGGCTGATTCTTGGTGTACAATTTTTTCGGGCGTTAAATCGAAGTATTCGCTCAAACGGGCGATCGCCCCGACCGCATATTTTTGCTTCAATCCTTCATAATCCGCCGAATTCCACCACATTCGAGTATCAGTAAAAGACGAAGCAATAATTGTCGCCATTCCCTGCGGTGCTCGACCGTCGCCCCCATGGCTGACAGAAACAAATAATGAATTATTCTCCCCAATCTCCCCGTCGTAGTCGTATAGAAACTGAAGGTGCGGCGGACAATTTGCCGGAATTGCGCTTTCATGCACTCCCAAATATATCACAAATGCGCCGGATGCGGGCGGCAATTTATCAACTCGATGTTTGTAGCCTGCCATTTGATTTGGCAGTTGGTTTGTTGTCTCGGAATTATCTGTTAAAGTTTCTAAAACAGGCTCGCTTGACATCAATTTTACTAGATTTTGCGCGGTCACGTTGGCAACAATGCGATCGCCAGTTTCTGTCCAAACTTCGCCTGTTTTTTGATTGCGAATCACTGTACCCGTAGCTTTGCCGTTAGTTGTGACAATACTTTCGACTGTATGCCGCAACAGCACTTTGCCGCCGTAAAGCTCGATCGCACTTACCAGGCGATCGCTCAACACCTGCATACTTCCTTGTAAATGATACAATCCCTGCGGCTCTTGGCTTACTCCTAAAGCCGTCGCCGCGTAAAGCAGCGCTGTTTCTTCGGTATTAACTTGGGAATACAATTTTAACTGCAAATCCAGAAAAGTTTTCAAGCGCAAATTGTCGCCCAAACCGCACAAGCGCAAAGCATCTCCCACCGTCATAAAAGTGAAAGGCAAAGTAATTAAAGTATCGGGCCGAACTGCTTGAATTAATTGCCAGAAATCCCAGAAATTTCTGGGCGGCAAAACTGGATCGCGCCCTTGAAATTTCCAGCTAGCTTGGAACAATGCAGACAATAATTGCCAAAAAGGTTCGCTTCCGGGGAATTGTTTTTGTCTTTCTTGTTTCCACTTTTCCGGATCTCGCCACACGCTAATCGGTGTCGTTTCTCCCGGCAAAAATACCGCACAAGCGGGATCGCAGGGTGTGGCGGGGGGAAGTTCTATTTCTAATTCTGAGAAAATTCGGTGGTGAATGCCTCCGGGTTCCAATCCTGCAACCTGCGTGGCGCCGACATCGAAGGTAAAGCCTTTGCGTTTGAAGGTGGAAGCGCATCCTCCGGGGACGATCGCCTGATCTAAGACTAGCACTTTGTATCCTCTGCGGGCGAGCAGGGCTGCTGCTGTCAGCCCGCCGATGCCGGCTCCAATTACCGTGACGCGGCCCTTGGTGTCTGCTGCACTGGATTTGCTCTGGGGGGTGCGATCGCTCATCATAATTTATTTATTGTAATATTTCTTAATATTATGCTCATATTTTGGAATAAAAAGCTTCTCCAGTTACACCCACAGTCCGGCAGGGACTTAAGTCCCAGCCTCAAAGTGAAAGTCCTCTGAAGAGGACTGAAGAACCGATTAGTTGTATGGAAGACGACTCTTGCATACAACCAAAGAACTCCTGAGTCCTCTTCAGAGGACTTCTGCTATTAGCCAGGGACTTAAGTCCCTGGCGGTCTTTCGGGCCCGAATTGACATTAATGGACACGGCGCACCGTGTCCCTAGCGACAGCTAAACTTTTAAGAAATGGTTTTAGAATCAGGGACGGCGCCACTTGTTGAGATAAGCTTCGCCAATCCCAGCCACAGCTTGCATTTGAGCTAGCTGTTCCCGTAAAGCTTTGATGGTTCTTAGCTGTTCTTGAGACTGTTGCTGCAAAGCCTCGTAATTTCGCTGTTTCGCAGCACTCTGGCTCAATTGATCTTTTAGAGAGTGGAACTCGGTCAGTTGAAGTTGCAAGTTGCCGATCGCACTTGACTTTTCTGCTAACTCGTGCTGCAAAGCTTCGTAACTTGACTTCGATACAGTTTCCTGCAATTGGCTTTCGAGATTTTGCTTGTCGGCTAATTGCTGCTGTAAAGATGCGATCGCACTTTCTTTTTCGCCGAATTGATGCTGCAAAGACTCCAACTCGCTCGATTTGGAGGCTAATTGCTGCTGCAATTCATTGGCCCAATGTTCTTTTTCGCCGAATTCTTTTTCGCCGAATTGATGCTGCAAAGACTCCAACTCGCTCGATTTGGAGCTTAATTGCTGCTGCAATTCGTTGGCCCAATGTTCTTTTTCGCCGAATTGATGCTGCAAAGATTCCAACTCGCTCGATTTGGAGCTTAATTGCTGCTGCAATTCGTTGGCCCAATGTTCTTTTTCGCCGAATTGATGCTGCAAAGATTCGTAACTTGACTTCGATACAGTTTCCTGCAATTGGCTTTCGAGATTTTGCTTGTCAGCTAATTGCTGCTGTAATTGGGCGATCGCACTTTCGCCTTCGCTCAACTGCTGCTGCAAAGATTCGTAACTTGACTTCGATACAGTTTCCTGCAACTGGCTTTCGAGATTTTGCTTGTCGGCTAATTGCTGCTGTAATTGGGCGATCGAACTTTCGCGTTCGCTCAACTGCTGCTGTAACGATTCGTAACTTGACTTCGATACAGTTTCCTGCAATTGAGCTTCGAGATTTTGCTTGTCAGCTAATTGCTGCTGCAAAGAAGCGATCGCACTTTCGCGTTCGCTCAACTGCTGCTGTAAAGATTCGTAACTTGCTTCCAGGGGATTTGACTGTACGCTTACCGAGTCCAATAGGGTTTCTGCCGTTATAGCGTCATTAATGTCGCTTTCTTCGGCTGTTTCCCCTTCCAACTCAGCGGTATCGACCGCAGTTTCTTCACCTTTTTTCCAAGTGACACTAACTTGACTCTTGTCTTTAGAAATATCCAGAGCGCCTTTTGCCAAGCGTTCTAGGAGTTCCGACCTTGATATTCCCAGCTTTCGAGCGATCGCGTTCAATCGATCGGCACTAGAAGGAGTCAGCGAAAGTCCGACTTTGACTTTGCTTTCTGGATTTGAACTAACTACATTGCGATTTTTTTTGACCATTGGCATTTTCCTCATGCCAACCTACACTTATTAGTATAGTGGCTGAAGCTTCTATTAAAATCAATTTTGTTACTTACCAATTGTGCCAGCTTCTGTTCCCAATCTAACAAAAAGCTGTGAATATACTCGCTTAGTCGATTCCTCGCCGCAGAACCGCTTCAACATTCCCCGACCCGGTTTTTTTTTCGGCACAATACGGCAGATAGCGCAGTTGAGCTTGTAAAATACTATCTAACTTTGCCCTATCTGTCACGGCTTCGGCCCGATCGACCTTCTCCACATCAGCAGCCAGATAGTCCACAGCAACGCCGGCTTGGAAAAAATGCGGCGCTTCCTCGGTCAAATCGCCAGCCCAAGGGAGGTGCGGTTGATGAACTTGCAAAAATTGTGCGATCGACCGAGTATACTTAGCCCGGTAGTCAGCCCCGCCGCCCAACAGAGGCTGCACATCCAGAACAATCAAATGGCCGCCGGGGATCGTTCTAAAATTATCGCATTAATCGATCGGCAGTGCGATCGTAAATTGGGCCCCCTCACCCAGCACAGAAGAGCAAGTCAAACTACCGCCGTGTATTTCTTCCACTATCTGGCGACTGATCGACAAACCCAAACCCGTCCCTTCACCGACTAATTTCGTAGTGAACAAATGGTCAAAAATGTGCGCTTTTACTTCTTCAGAAATCCCCTTACCGTTATCTTGGATTTTGACCGCAACGCTTTGTCTGTCTTTAGTTAATTCTGTAGTAATAATAATCCTATTAGGAGCAGCTTCAATTTCCGCAAAACTGCGTCCGCAATTGCACTCATTCACAGCATCTATCGCATTGGAAAGCACATTCATAAACACCTGATTTAGTTGTCCCAAATAGCATTTTACCGGGGGAATCTCTCCATATGTTTTGATAACTTGAATTTCGGGACGAGTATCTTGAGCTTTCAGGCGGTGCTGCAAAATCATCAGCGTGCTGTCAATCCCGTCGCAGATGTTAGCCGAGACTTTCACCGCCGTATCGGCGCGGGAGAAGGTGCGGAGAGAAGTGCTGATGTTTCGCAGGCGATCGCATCCCATCTCCATAGATGATAACATCTTTGCTGTATCTTGCAACACGTATTCTAAATCAATGTCTGCGGCGTGAAATTCAATATTTTTCCCAGGATTTGGACATTCTTGCTGATAAAGCCGCAAGTGGTCAACAATGTCTTTCAGTGCCAAATTCAACTCCTTGATATTGCCATAAATAAAACCGACTGGATTGTTAATTTCGTGAGCGACACCAGCGACTAAATTGCCCAAAGCAGACATTTTTTCGCTCTGGATCAACTGAAGTTGCGATTGCTTGACTTGTGTCAAAGCAGCAGTTAGTTCCGCCGTGCGATCGGCTACCCGCTGTTCTAGTTCTTTATTCTGATTTCGCAGTTTAATGTGAGTGTTGACGCGCGCCAAAACCTCCGTTTCTTCAAAAGGTTTAGTGATATAATCAACCGCACCTAGCTGAAATCCTTTAATCTTATCTGCTGTATCCGACAAAGCCGTCATAAAAATTACAGGAATGTCCTTGGTAGCGGCGGAAGCTTTGAGGCGGCGGCAGGTTTCAAACCCGCTAATTCCCGGCATCATGACATCGAGTAAAATTAAACTCGGCAGCGTATACTGAACTTGCTTGAGAGCTCGATCGCCGTCAATGGCGATCGCAACTTCATAACCAGCATCCGTCAACGCCTCGGAGATCACATCCAGATTGGCGGGCGTATCGTCTACCACTAAAATCAACTCAGCTTCTGACATAAATATTTTCCCCTGTTAGTTTATATACTTCAACTTCAGACTGAAAGCACCTGTATCTCTCGCTTGTAGCCGAGTAAAGAACCCTCCAACCCCCCTTAATAAGGGGAGTAGGGGTTGGCTTTGAATGCTCTTGTCCCCCCCCTTAATAAGGGGGGCTTTGAATGCTCTTGTCCCCCCCTTATTAAGGGGGGCTTTGAATGCTCTTGTCCCCCCCTTATTAAGGGGGGCTAGGGGGGATCTCTACGCAAGTCCTGATACTGTTCGAGCAAGTCTTCGATTTTATCAGATTGAAAGCTCTTTGCCAATTGCAGAATAGGCTGCATAAATTGAGTATAACTCTTGTCGAGTTGTTCGATGCGCTTAGCTTCCTCAGTAAGTTTTTTCAAGCGCCCCTGCTGCGCTAACTTCAGCAACAAAGCTAAATCTTCCGGTGCAGGAATTGTCATTTCTGAAGTTACCAGAGGTAAATTAGATATAGGTTTCGGTGCTAATTGTTCCCCAGCAGATTCAGTTGAGGCTGCATCCAGATATTGCCATTTGATTTCTAAATGCTTTTCCAATATTGAAAATAATTCCTCAAGCTGCACCGGCTTAGGCAGAAAATCATCGCCGCCAGCATCCAAACTTTTTTGCCTGTCCATCTCATAAACAGATGCTGATGAGACAATAGTACGCAGGTTTTTCAAGGATTCAGAACTCCGCAACAGTCGCATCATTTCAAAACCGTCCATCAGAGGCATCGACAAATCAGCGATGATTAAATCCGGTGTTATTTTAGCTGCTTTAGCTAAGCCATCCTCGCCATTTTCAGCTTCGACTACTGCAAAACCAATTTGTTCCAAGAGGCTAACAATCACTGAACGGTTCTGCCAGTTGTCATCGACGACGAGAATTGTTTTCTGAGTTCCATGATAGCCCACAATCTGCTTCCCTGTAGCGGCGGCGGCTGCATTTACCCAGTCAGCAGCTAAGGGCAAATCGACGGTAAAAGCGAAGGTGCTGCCGCTGCCAAAATGACTTTCAACTTCTATTTTACTGTTCATTAGATTAACAATTTTGGTGCTAATTGCCAGCCCTAGTCCGGTGCCTTCTGTTTTGCGGTTGGTATCTCCTACTTGTTCAAAAGGTGTAAAGATTTTTGACAGCGAATCCGGAGTCATGCCGACGCCTGTATCTTCTATTTGGAAGCGAATCAATCGATTTTGGATTTTGGATTTTGGATTTTGGATTGCAGATTCCGCTGGTGGGGAAAACTCGGATTTTATTACCTCTACTTTGAAAGTGACGCTGCCTTTGTCGGTAAATTTTACGGCATTTCCCAGTAAATTAATTAACACCTGACGCAAGCGCTTTTCATCCGCTTCTATGCCTTCGGGAAGTTCAGCATCTGGGAGATAAATCAAATCAATTTGTTTTTGTTCGGTGCGGATGCTAACAATCTCAACAATGCTTTGCAAAAAAGAGGGGAAATGAAAAGCTTTCGGATGTAAATCTAATTTACCAGCTTCGATTTTTGAAAGGTCTAGAATGTCATTAATCAGCGTCAAAAGATGGGAGCCGCACTGGTGAATAATGCTGACGCCATTGCGCTCTTTTTCTCCCCAAGATTGGGAACGGTTCATGATTTGAGCGTAGCCCAAAATGCCGTTGAGGGGAGTGCGGAGTTCGTGGCTCATATTGGCGAGAAAGTCGCTTTTGGATTGGTTGGCATTGTCAGCAGCTTCTTTAGCTTCTTGCAGTTGGGCGGTGCGTTCTTCTACTCGCTCTTCTAACTCGTTATTCAGTTTTTTAAGCTGGGCTGCTGCTTGTTTATTTTCGTTAATTACGGCAGATAAAACAAAGGTGGTAACGGCGACAACCCCGATAAAAGATTGCAGCAACAAAAGCGATTCATTGACAGAAGACCTGACAAAAGATCCCAAACCGCGGGATGTTCCAAAAACTGCGATCGCCGAAACAATCACCACCAGCAAAGTCGATTGCCGCGATGTGAATCGAAAGGCAGACCAAATCAGCAGCGGAATCATCATGTACTCGACGGGATACAGTTGCCAAAAAGCGATTTTGCTGATGATAACCAGCAACACCAGCAAAAGTCCAAATTCTGCAATTTGTGGCGATCGAAGTCTTTCCGACTGCTTGGGTTCCCGAGCCCAGGCGAGAATTGCTGGTGTCACAATCAGCGTACCAGCAATAATTGAAGTAAACCAACTCCGCCAAACTTCTGCGTAACTTGTCCAAGGACTAATGCCCTCTAGAGACAGTGCGGTAACGGCGAGAGTGCTGCTGATAATAGGAGTGGGTATTTGCAGTACAATAAATCTGAAAACATCCTGGGATCGTTCTAGTAAATTGCCGTGTTTAATAAAGCGTTTGATCAGTAAACTTGCTACCCAATGATCGGCATTGTTGCAAACAGAAATGAAACAGCTTGTC
This sequence comes from Oscillatoriales cyanobacterium, assembly GCA_004293365.1. Classification (GTDB taxonomy): domain Bacteria; phylum Cyanobacteriota; class Cyanobacteriia; order Cyanobacteriales; family Microcoleaceae; genus Microcoleus. Next base: position 27,953 of record RDYN01000082.1, read on the forward strand.
AGAAAGTTATCCGGGTAAAAAAGTATTAATTCAGTGAGGAAATCGCCGAGCAAAAGAGCCGGTAAAATTCTAGTACCTAGCAGTAAAAAAGCAGCCAAAAACAGACCTGCTGAGGGCCAAATTGCTGCTGAGCCATTTTGTAAGGATAGCAATAGGGAGATCTTGGCAATAATAAAGTGAAGAGTAGGAATTATTAATGATGCTATCAGGATCTTTTTGTTCGGCATAAATAAAAAGTGCTTATTAGCTGTGTTTATTTGTTTTAGCTGTCCTAGTAATTTTTGCATTAAAGTTAAAATTTAAACAATATTCAATTAAGCTACTCCAGATTTAGGTTGGTTTGCAGTGATGCCGATCGCACTTCTGGTAAAATTCAAATATGCAATCTCCCACTAATTAGCGACTAGCCATTTGTCTATGACTCTCCAATTAAGCGAAAAAGCCAAAGAATTAATCCCGAAAGCCCGAATTGTCAGTTTGGCCACCTGGGAAAATTCGCATTCTCCCGCAGAAATCCAACTCATTCAGGCTGCTGACGACGCAGGCAGCTATCTCGCCGATGAAGATTTGCAACAACTTCATTCATCGGAACCAACATCGGTTAATACTGCCAAGTTCCTGCGCGACAGTGCGGCGGATATCGTATCCGAAGCCCGGGAACAAGTTTTAGCCACATATCCGAATATTTCCGAGCCCGGAGGCGAGCTTTATCCCCCAGCCAGGGCGGAGGCTTGTTGGCGAGATTTCTGGCATTTTCTCCGCTGCATTACCTATGGAATTGCTGGAAATACGGCAGAATTTACCAGCGAGGAAGGGCTGCACAATATGAATTTGCTCTATCAAGAATTGGGGGTTCCTTTGCCGGCAATGGTGCTGGGCTTGGAAGGGATTAAGGCTGCTAGTTTGAAACGGTGCGATTCGGCCGATGCAGCAAAATTAGCTCCTTATTTCGACCATTTGATTGAGAAACTGAGTCAATTTAGTTAGTAGGGTGCGCAATGCGCACGGCCGTGCGCAATGCGCACCCTACAATTTATCGGAGATAAACCGCAATTGGCAACCCTAATTTTCCCGCGCGTAAAACCCTAAATGATTGGAAATTGGACGCTGCTGCATAGGAACTTTATTCTGAATCGGAGCATTCAACAGTTTTGCTCCTGACGGCGATGCGACGGCCAAAGTTACCGATCCGCCGCCGTCTAAATTCAGCACTGTATCGGCTCCTAACTGCATCGAAATCTCTGTTATTTCGCTTAACTTCAGCCCTTCACTGTACATCCTTTGCTTGCCGTCTGCTACAATCAACCACAATTTTTCGCCTGTTTTATCGATCGCCACAACTGTTCGCGGATAAGGTTTATCATCCTTGCTTTTTTCCTGACTTTGTGCTAGGGCTTTGCCATTTTTCACCAGCACGGTATCTCCCGCAACTGCATGGGCTGTTCCCGGAGGACAAACACCGTTTTCGATTATTTGAGCGCGGTTGTTGGTGTCAAAACACAGGGCGGGAAAGTGTGATTGTGGTTGAGAGTAAGCTTGGCCTTTAGAAATGGCGTGTCCGACGTTATTTACTCGATCGCCGCTGCGGGGATAATAATCCCAAGGTGCTTCTTCGATGCAGGGATAAAAGAAGTTGGCGTTGACTGCTAATTGCAATTTAAATTCTTTGAGGAATTCAGTAGCGGTGCGGGCGTGGGTTTCTGTTAAATCGGGTGTGGCGGTTCCGGGTGTGACAAAAATTCCAATTCCTGGCGCTTTGAGGTCGATGCTAACAGTGTGAATGACGGCGGGACGAGGATTTGAGCGAAATTCCCTGCGGTAGGCGATTCCTTGAAATAGCGATCGCACTTCCTTTGTTTGTGGTGGACGCGAAAAGTATGGAATGTTGTAGATTAGTATTGGTGCGAGCAAGATTCCGCAACCGAGAATGTGGGGAATTTGTTTGATTTTGAGCGGATTGGTTAGTTTCATTTTGTGATGGAGATTTGTTTTGAACGAACCGCGAAGACGCTAAGGACGCGAAGGAAGAGAAGAGAAGTATGAATTATTCTGATGCTAATAATTTTAGCAATCAAGTTTTGTGTAATCGATCGTTCCGGGGACAAGTTCTGAATGGTGCGGATTTCGGCGGTGCGGATGTTCGCGGCTGCAATTTTAGTAATGCTCAGTTGGAAGGGGCGAATTTTATTGGTGCTAAAATGGGGCTTTCGGGGCGACAGATTGGTGTTTTGAGTGGCGTGGCGATCGCGATTTGTTTAATTGTGGGTGATGTTGTAACTCGGCTTATTTTGGGAACCCAAGGACAAATACCGGAGTCTCGCAGTTGGCCTTTTGTGCTGTTGCTGTACGGGGTTTTGAGTGTTGCTGGTATGGCTGGGGCGATCGCCCGCACACACCCACCAAGGTCAAAATTGGGTAGATTTGCGGGAACAATTTCTGCTATTCTATCGGGGGCTTTGTTGGGATTTTTCTATGCTGGGACTGCAACTAATAATAATTCTCAGGCTGCTCTTGTTGGAATGGCGATCGGCGGTGTGTTAATGTTTTTTGTGAATTCTCGGATTCGCCGTCAATTTGCTAAAGTTGCGATCGCAGCCGCTGGAAGTGTGGCGACTTACGGAGGAGCTTTTTTGTTTTCTGCAACTGCTAGCGCTTTTGCGAGCACTCAGAAACTGTTTTTGGGTACGTGTTTCGGCTTGCTGTCGCTGCTGTATCTTTGGTTTGCGTTTGTCTCTTTTTCTGCTATTGTTCGAGAGATTGCGAATGCTGAGGGTACTTCGTTTAGAGGGGCAAATCTCACCGGTGCTAAGTTCGATCGCACTGACATCTTGCACGATTTTTAGCAACGCTGCTCAAAGCCAGTTCCACAAGTTCCTGACTTTCTGGTGAAGTGGGCTTCTAGCCTGCACCTAACATACTCAAATAGCCCGTAATTTACACTCAAAAACATAAAAGCATCGCCCCTGACTTTTCTCAAAAAAACTCAGGGGCGATCGAATTAAAGTATTTATCTCATACAAGATATTGTTTGCAAGCTGTTGTTTTTGCCTAAACAGCTTGTGTAACGGAGAGGGAGGGATTCGAACCCTCGTTAAGTTGCCCTAAACACACTTTCCAGGCGTGCGCCTTCAACCGCTCGGCCACCTCTCCAGGGCTAAATTAATTCATTCAGCCACAGCTAAACTATCTTAGCAGAACAAATCTGATTTGGGAAGGGGGTAACGGCATAAATTTGTTGTTTAATATGGGTAGGGTGTCAAACGAGCGGGCAGAACTCTGCGCCCTGTGTCGCAAACCCATTCATATCAAGGATTTTGCCCCCAAGCCCAATTCTTCAATTCTTCAATTCTTCAATTCTTCAATCTAAAATCCCTATGACTCGCTCTTACACAATTAAAATTCATAACAGACAAACGGGCGATCGGCACACAGTGCGAGTACCCGAAGACCGTTACATCCTGCAAAGCGCCGAAAATCAAGGCGTAGAATTGCCCTTTTCCTGCCGCAACGGGGCTTGTACAGCCTGTGCGGTGCGCGTCAAGTCGGGACAACTGCACCAGCCTGAAGCAATGGGACTTTCTGTGGAACTGCAAAAAGAGGGTTATGCTTTGCTGTGCGTCTGCTATCCCCGTTCTAACGTCGAGGTAGAGACGCAAGACGAAGATGAAGTTTACGAATTGCAATTCGGCCGCTATTTCGGTAAGGGTAAAGTGAAAGTCGGTTTGCCGTTGGATGAAGAATGATGTCAAATCCGGTAAGCTGTTGCGCCTTTGAATTGCTGGTGGGTGGCGATGCTCAAAGCCCACCCCACAAAAGAGTTTAATTGATTTTTGATACACAATTTAAATGCAAAATAGCTTCCCAATTCCCAATTCCCAATTCCCCATTCCCAAGTCCCCATTCCCCATTCCCCATTCCCCATTCCCCATTCCCAATGCTGCTTTATCGGTTATTTGCGATCGCCCTTTGCGTGTTGTTAGCTAGCTGCCAAAAACCCGAAATGCCCCAAGGTACGATAGCCAAAGTAGAAAGGGCTATCAGCGGTCAAACAATCGAAGTTATCAGTACAGCCGACAAAATCGCCTTATTAGAACAAATCAGGCTGATTGGGATTGATGCACCCGATTTAAAACAGCAGCCTTGGGGAGAAGCAGCGAAACAAAGATTAGAACAGCTAATTGGGGGGAAAGAGGTATTGTTAGAATCAGACATCGAACCCAAAGACCAGTTCGATCGCAAACTAGCGTATTTGTGGCAAGATAAAATTTTGCTCAACGAACTGCTAGTCAAAGAAGGTTATGTTTTGGCCTCCGTGCGATCGCGCAATACCAAATATCGACAGCGGCTCGCTAACGCTCAAGAATGGGCGAGACTGATGGGTAAAGGCCTGTGGAATCCAGAACGAGCTTTGCGCCAAACTCCCGCAGAATTCCGACAGCAAAATCAGAAATAGTCATTAGTCATTAGTCAGTAGTCATTAGTCATTAGTCATTAGTCATTAGTCATTGGGGATTATTGTTCCCAATGCTATCTTCCTTCTTATCTCTTTCTTCGTGTCCTTCGCGTCTTCGCGGTTCGTTATTACTTCTTACTTCTTACTTCTTCCTTCTTCCTTCTTACTTCTTACTTCTTCCCAATGACAGACAATCAACTGCAAAACTACTTAGAAATAGCCACCGAAGCAGCCCTCGCCGCTGGTTCTGTCCTGCAATCTTTCTGCGGTAAATTAGAAAATATTCAAGAAAAAGGTCGCTCGGGCGATTTAGTCACAGAAGCTGACAAAGCCTCTGAAGCTGTCATCTTAGAAATTCTCGGCCGCCACGTACCGGAACACGCTATCCTCGCTGAAGAATCGGGCAAATTAGGGGATGCAACTAGCAAATACCTGTGGGCGATCGACCCTTTGGACGGTACAACTAATTACGCTCACCAATATCCTTTTTACGCTGTGTCGATCGGACTTTTAATCGACGGCATACCACAAATTGGCGTAATTTACGATCCTTTTCATAACGAATTGTTTCGGGCGGGTAAAGGATTGGGCGCAACCTGCAACCGGAGGGCGATCGCAGTTTCCCAAAGTTTAGAATTGAGAACCAGCTTGCTAGTCACGGGCTTTGCATACGATCGGCGCGAAACAGCAGACAATAACTATGCGGAATTCTGTCACCTCACCCACCTCACCCAAGGCGTGCGGCGCAGCGGTTCCGCTGCCCTAGACCTCGCACATACAGCCTGCGGGCGATTGGACGGATACTGGGAACGGGGACTCTCTCCTTGGGACGTAGCAGCCGGTGTACTCATCGTGTCCGAAGCCGGAGGTCAAGTTACAGCCTATGACGGCGGTGCCTTTGAGATGAGCTCGGGTCGGGTTTTGGCGACAAACGGCAAAATACACGCCGAACTCAGCGGCGCGCTGCTAGCAGTTGGGCCCTTATCTTCCTGGAGGTAGCGCTTCGACAGCAAGGGCTCAGGGATAGTACGGGGGTCACAACCCCTTAAGTCAGGCTACATTAAAGAATAGTCAAAAGTCAGGAAAGCGAGAGTAAAAGTTATGTCTTTTGAAATGACAAAAGGGCTGTTCAAGTACGACTTTACGGATCAGCACGCAATTTTGGGAATTCCCTTAGACGCAGAGTTTAACGACATCCGCAAGCGCTACATGAAAATCGCCCGCCGCTTGCATTCGGATACTTGCTCTTTTGAAGACTCAGCCGATAAAGAGTGGGCAAACCAATTTTTGTCAAAAGTGGTCAATCCGGCTTACAACAAATTCTCTAAGGAAAGCGATCGCAAAGAATACAACCTGCTATTAACAGCCATCGCTAAGCGCGTCGCTAAAGAACAAGCAAAAATGCAAGTCGAAAGCGCAGCAGCCAAAGAGTTAGCTACCGCTAAAGATTTGGAAGAAGCTTATAAAACAGCAGTTGGCAAACTGGCTCTCAAGCAGTACGAATCGGTTCAGGAAACGCAAGATGCGATCGATCAAATTAGCGAACTTAACATGGTTTACCTGCTGCGAAAAGAGCGGCTTGGCGGTGTGGTTGGCACCGGTGTGCGCCCAAAAGAACCCATCGGCTGTGAGGTTGGAACTACGCCCGCAACAGCCGCAAACCAAACTACCACAGTAACAAAAGCCGCACCAACCACAGCAACAAAACCATCAACCCCAGCCACCGCAACTCCACCGCCACCGCCCAAAGACAAACCAAAAGACGACTCGCTGGCCGATCGATCTTGCGTCCGAGCTCAAGGATTCATGGACAGCAAAAATTACGCCAAAGCAACTTTGGAGTTAAAAGAAGCCCTGAAGCGCGATCCGAAACACAGCAAAGCCCACGCTTTGTTAGCAATGTGTTACCTTCAACAAAATCAAGCCACAATGGCAAAACTTGAGGTGCAAAAAGCTTTGGCATCAAATCCTCAAGAAGCGACGGCTTTGGAGGTTAAGAAAAAGCTGGAACAAGCTTCCGCAAAGGATAAAAAAAGTGACGAGAAACCGGGATTTTTTGCAAGTTTGTTTGGCGGGAAGAAGAAATGAGAAGTTGTCTGTTTTAAGTCTTGAAGAGTTTAAAAGTGGTGAATTGCACAGATGTGGAGTGAGAACCAGCAAAACAATCAAGACTTGGCGATATTAAATTCGGTAACATCGGAATTATACCGCGCCGTGCGATCGTGCCGAAGAGCTCTTCGGCACGATCGCACGGCAGGGGGAAAATTATTATTCCGATGCCAAGGTCAACGATATGATATGATGTCCGGTAAATTAACCGCAATCAAGGTGTTCGATCGTTCGGAATGCAAGTCCTCTGATTTGGAAGCGGACTGAAGTCCTCACTACAAACCTGCAAGTCCTCTGATTTGGAAGCGGACTGAAGTCCTCACTACAAACCTGATTTGGAAGCGGACTGAAGTCCTCACTACAAACCTGATTTGGAAGCGGACTGAAGTCCTCTGAAGTCCTCACTACAAACCTGATAATGGTTTTTTTACCTGACAGAATATGACGGCTTAATTTGTAAAAGTCGAATATTAAGGTTGCCTCGTTTGGCTTTAACAACGTCCGCTAAAGCTAAGCTTCTAAGGTCAATCTAAAATCTAAAGTCTAAACTCTAAAATTGATATGGTTCACCAACCCCCATCGGGTGCAAGAGATTTATTGCCCCTTGACGTTGCTCAAAAAATTGCGATCGAACGGCGCTTGCAGCAGGTTTTTCACCGCTGGGGCTATCACCGGATTATTACTTCTACTCTAGAGAGGCTGGAGACTTTGATGGCTGGGGGCGCGATCGACCGATCGACCTTAATTCAACTCCAAGATGCCGAGGATGGAGAACTCGGCTTGCGGCCGGAATTGACAGCATCCATCGCCCGGGCGGCTGCGATGCGGATGTCCGGGACAAGCTGGCAGCCCCAACGCCTCTACTACAACGCGAACGTCTTCCGCAAAGGCTCGGATACGGGTTCAGGCGGGCAACAGGAGTTCTATCAAGCGGGGGTAGAACTGCTGGGCGCGGGGGGAAGCGTTGCGGATGCAGAAGTGCTGCTGCTGCTGTCTGAGTGCTTGCAAAACTTAGAAATTGATGACTGGCATTTGGTGCTGGGAGAAGCGGGCTTGACTGCAACTTTGCTGGAACCGTTTGGGCCAAACGTGCGGCAAAAAGTGCGATCGGCGATCGCAAATCTCGATCGCATAGCCTTGGAAACTTTGCCGCTGTCGGACGAATTGCGAGAAAGAGCTCTGCTGTTGTTTGACTTGCGCGGCCGCCCAGAAGATGTATTGGAGATTGTGGCGAAGCTGGATTTAGATGTGACGCAGCAAGCCGCATTAAATGAACTCAAAAGTGCGATCGAACTGCTGGAAAAATGCCAAGCAAAAATCCCCAATTTGAAATCTCACATCCACCTCGATTTGAGTTTAATTCAAACCTTTGACTATTACACAGGAATAGTGTTTGAAGTTGTCAGCAGCAGCAAGAGCGGACAGCGAGTTTTAGGACAAGGCGGACGGTACGACCAACTGTTGGGACTGTTCGACCCGCAAGGGCAAAATTCCCCCGGCATCGGCTTTTGTCTGAACATTGAAGATTTGCACCAAGTTTTGCTAACAGAGGGTCAATTGCCCGCAGAGACAGCAGCCAGCGAATGGTTGGTAGTGCCTCAAACACCGGAAGCGGCAGCAGCGGCCTTTGATTATGCCCGCAAAATCCGAGAGTCTACTCACCTAGTGCGGGTGGAGATAGATTTAGAGATTAGGGAGACAGAGGAGGCTGCTAGAGACTACGCGCGCGATCGTAGAATTGGTCAAATTGCTTGGGTAAATGCCGAAGGCGTCCCAACAATTGAAACAGTAAACTAAGATTTGTTTGAAACCTAATTCATAAGCTCGTGTCCAACAAATTACCAGCAATAAAAACGGTTCGTAGTCAGGACTTCAGTCCGCAAAAAACCAAAAGAATAAAATTCTAACAAGGTTCGTAGTGAGGACTTCAGTCCGCATAAAATCCGAGGACTAAAGTCCTCACTACGAACCAATTGTATTGTTATAGTTAGAAAGACATGATATAATGTCCAATCCAAAATCTAAAATCTAAAATCTAAAATAGAAACATGGCGCACACTATCGTTACAAATATCTGCGAAGGAGTTGCTGATTGCGTCGGCGCTTGTCCAGTTGCTTGCATTCACCCCGGCCCCGGGAAAAACGTCAAAGGTACCGATTGGTATTGGATTGATTTTGATACCTGCATAGACTGCGGTATTTGTTTGCAGGTGTGTCCAGTCGAAAATGCGATCGTCGCAGATGAACGGCCAGAATTGCAGCAAACTCCTGCTTGATTGCATTAATTAAATTCATCTGTAAGGTGCGCAATGCGCACCCTACATTTTTTGAACCGCAGAGGACGCAGAGGACGCAGAGAAGAAGGGTGAGAAATAGCGGAGAAATCTAACGTTTACAAATCTAAGTGCAGGTAATTAAATATGCTACTTTTAGATCCAAAAACCCTCGAACCAGCCACCGAACAGCGCATTATTTTATATGATGTGACTTGGGGACAATACGTGCAACTTTCCGATATGTTTGCCGACGAATTTCCCAGGATGACTTACTTAGAAGGAACGTTAGAAATTATAATGACGACTTCGCCCGAACACGAAAGACTCAAAAAGATTATTGCCCGATTAGTCGAAACCTATGCAGTTGAAAGGCTAATTAATCTCAACGGTTACGGAAGTGCTACATTTCGCCGCGAAGTTGTAAGACGGGGTGCGGAACCAGACGAGTGTTACTGTATGGGTTTACTGGCAGAAGTGCCGGATATTGTGATAGAAATTGCTCTAACTAGCGGCGGTGTTGACAAACTGGAGGTTTATCGCGGTTTGCAGGTTCCTGAAGTCTGGTTTTGGGCGAATGACCAATTTTCTCTTTACCACTTGCGAGAGTCGGGTTACAAGTTAATTTCCAGTAGTGAATTTTTGCCGGAGTTAGACTTTTCTGTGTTGAGTCAATATGTCGGATATGATAACCAGACTCAAGCTGTGATTGCTTATAGAACTGTTTTACAAACAGCTAGAGAAATCCCCAATCAATTATAAAATATTCCCTTCCCTTCTCCTCTCTTCCTTCGCGTTCTTAGCGCCTTCGCGGTTCGTTTAAAAAAAGCCTATAAAAAAATGCAAAATATTGCACTTACCCCCGAACAAATATTATCCATCCGCAGCCACGGCGAAAGCGCTTATCCCGAAGAATGCTGCGGCTTGTTATTAGGTACAATCACTGACGATATTAAAACTTTAGTAGAAGTTTTGCCGGCTGATAATGCTTGGAGTGCCGAAGCCCAGGAGAATTGGCCCGAACAAACAGGCTTGACAGAAAGACGCAGATATGCTATTAAGCCAGAAGATATGTTGCGGGCGATGAAACACGGGCGCGATCGCAATTTAGAGATCGTCGGCATCTACCATTCTCACCCGGATTGTGCCGCAGTGCCCTCGGAGTGCGATCGCAAAATGGCTTGGGCCCAATACTCTTACATCATAGTATCCGTGCGGCAAGGCACTTCAGAAGACCTCCGCAGTTGGAGTCTTGACGCAGAGGGCAACTTTCAAGCAGAGGAAATTCTCGCGATCGAACCGACTCAGATTAAGAAATAATTAGTAAAAATAACAAACAGGTAAAAATGCGAAAGATTCAGATAGGATATAATTCAAAATCGGGACTATAGAGAATATCATGCTAAATCCTAATCTGGACGAGATCCAGCTCAACAAACAAGAATACGAACGCTACTCTCGCCACCTGATCCTGCCAGAAGTTGGATTGGAAGGGCAGAAGCGTCTCAAAGCAGCCAGCGTGCTCTGCGTCGGTACGGGAGGACTCGGTTCGCCGCTGCTGCTGTATTTAGCCGCCGCTGGTGTTGGCCGCATTGGGATTGTAGACTTTGATGTTGTAGACCATTCTAATTTGCAGCGCCAAGTAATTCACGGCACTTCTTGGGTTGGAAAGCCGAAGATTGAGTCGGCTAAAAATCGGATTTTAGAAATCAATCCTTTTTGTCAAGTTGATTTGTACGAGACTAACGTTTGTTCCGAAAATGCGATCGACATTGCGACTCCCTACGATATCATCATCGACGGTACCGACAACTTTCCGACTCGCTATTTAATGAACGACGTTTCAGTGCTTTTAAACAAGCCCAACGTCTACGGTTCCATCTTCCGATTTGAAGGACAAGCAACAGTTTTCAACTACGAAGGCGGCCCGAATTACCGCGATTTGTACCCCGAACCCCCGCCTCCAGGGATGGTTCCTTCCTGTGCTGAAGGCGGCGTTTTAGGCGTTTTGCCTGGAGTAATTGGCTGCATTCAAGCAACGGAAGCTATCAAAATTATCTTAGGTCAAGGCACAACTTTGAGCGGCAGATTGTTGCTGTACAACGCCCTAGACATGACATTCCGCCAGTTGAAATTGCGGCCGAATCCAGTACGACCGGTAATTGAAAAGTTAATCGATTACGAACAATTCTGCGGCATTCCTCAAGCTAAAGCCGAGGAAGCCCAACAACAGAAACTTCCTGAGATGACTGTCACGGAACTTAAAAAGTTAATTGACAGCGGCGCCAAGGATTTTGTATTGTTAGATGTTCGCAATCCTAACGAATATCAAATTGCTCAAATTCCTGGGTCAGTTTTGGTTCCTTTACCGGATATCGAACAAGGCGCAGGTGTTGCGAAGGTCAAGGAATTGTTGAACGGGCACCGCTTGATTGCACATTGCAAAATGGGCGGCCGTTCTGCGAAGGCTTTGGGGATTTTGAAGGAAGCGGGAATTGAGGGAATTAATGTTAAGGGCGGGATTACTGCTTGGAGTCAAGAAGTAGATTCGTCCGTTCCTCAATATTAAGATATCCCGGCGATTGAAATCGCGGCGATACGGCCCCGGCGATTGAAATCGCGGCGATACAGACAAAACCCACCTCCGCGGGTTGAAGATATCCCGGCGATTGAAATCGCGGCGATACGGACAAAACCCACCTCCGCGGGTTGAAGATATCCCGGCGATTGAAATCGCGGCGATACAGACAAAACCCACCTCCGCGGGTTGAAGATATCCCGGCGATTGAAATCGCAGCGACACGGACAAAACCCACCTCCGTGGGTTGAAGAAAACCGGACATCTCACTCAAATTATGTCATTTTCTTCAGTCCGCGGAGGCGGACATCGTTTGTGTCGCCGCGGTTTCAACCGCCGTCTCATCTTCGCTTAATTTTACCCAGTAGATTCTTAGAATTGGCCCCCAACATAACCAAAGACCAAACCACAACCCCCGCGCCGATACTAATCAACAATACCAACGCAAAAGAATTAATTCCCACCTTCAGGAAAGGCAAAGCAACCACCTGATTCGGCGGGTCTTGTTTAATCAAATAAGGAGAACTGCCAGCAACTACCCCGGCGACTCCCAAACCAAAGCCCACAGCTTGAATCGTGACTTCTAATTTCGCATCCCGATAAGCTTCCTCAATGGCGACAACTCCTCGAATTGCTTCCATTGCTTTGTCTAGCAAGCCGGTGCCGTGGGTGAAGTAGCCTAAGTCGGCTTTGATTTGTGCTTGAAACTGCGGCGAGGTTTCTTTGCTGAATAATTCGAGAAAGCTTAAATCATAGTCAGTTTCATTGTATTTCTTCCGGGATTTTAAGTCAAGACTTATCTGATATAATTTATCTTGGTAGTTTTTGGCGTTAATTGCGATCGTATTTTGGCGAAATTCCAAATCCATCAGCAACCGGGCATACTTCACAGCGCGCGGCGGCATATCGATTGTCTGACGTTCCAGACGTTCTAATTCCTCTTCCTTTAAACCCGCACCTTTCAATTGTCGCTGCTGGGCTTCGTCTTGCCGCAAATACTTAAAAGTATTGTCAATATCGAGTTCAATTTGTTTGTATTCCTCGCGAGTCACAAAGTAAAGTTTGCGGCTATCGCGATAAGCGCGAATAATCTTATTTCGGTACAAAAACAAATCCATAAAATCACTGTACCGCGTCTCATCCCAGATTTCATCAGTTGCAGAACTGTTGAAAAACCAGACTATAATGTTGTACTCAGTATCTTGGCGACTGGGATTGCCGTATTCTAAAATTGGGCTGCCGAACAACTCGCCTTGACGGTAAAAAGTCGGCTGATTTTCACCGGAAATAAACTTTTCTAGACACTGTTGGGCTAATTTTTTCAGAAACTGCGAATCTTCCCGCGCCGCCTGATTTTGTTCTATACTCAGCCAAGCTGTAAGCAGCAGAGTTTGCCCGAAATAGCTTTGCACAAAATCCGGCAGCAAGCAGTTATCGGGATTAAATTCTTTGAAGATGCTAACATCGACAGCGGGCGTTTTAATGTTGTTAACTTTTTCGGGCACGCGAATTTGTAAACCCAAAGCGTAGCTGTCATCAATCCGCAGCGGTTGGGCGAAACCTTTGAGATTAATTTGTTGGTTTTCGTTGGAAATGTTCTTATCAAAGGGTAGAGAATTGCGGTTGCCAACAACTTGTTTATTAATCAGGTCAACTCGCCATCCGAGAGGTTCGTCTTTCTTGGATAAATAGCTGCCGCTGAATGCCTTACCGACTGCTAATTTAGCTTGCAAAATCTCATCGCACTTCTGCCACAAACGGGCTAATTCCACAGGGGAATTTGACTCTGATTCTAGGGCGTTGCAGAGGTGAAAGGCAAACAAATAGACGTTGGGGGCATAAATTTTGCTACTTGGAGTCATTGCTGGTATCTGATTGATTATTTACTGCGATTTGTTGAAGCTTTTGGTAGCTATCTTCAATGCTGGTACGCAGAGTTTGAGTGATATTGGTTAGTGGCGGTGTTGTACTTGGGGTGGGTTCGCCCGCGTCGTCGATTTCTTTCCGCAGACAATCTCTTAATGCGTCTCCCAATCCATTCTTGCCACACCACTTGCTGATAGTGAAAGCAATGGGAAACAATTCCTCATCTGCGGATTCTGCTATTTCTTCCTCTAATTGGGGTAATTTTTTCCAGGCTGTCGGCATGAAGATACTCGGATTTTCGTGCAGCCATTTGAGAAAGATAGCGATCACTTTTTCAGGTTCCATTGTAATTACTCCCGCGATTAAAAAATATAAATTTGTAGGGGCGGGTTTCACCGACAATAATTGCCTGAAATCGACAATCTCTCAAACCCGCCCCCACCCAACGAAAAATCATCACCTACATTTTAACATTCGATGCAAATTTCAGGTTGATGTGGGTTATTGGTGGGGTGGGGCGGGTTTATCTAGATTGTTGGTCATCGTTATATATTGTTGGTAAAACCCGCCCTACAAAATCCTGATGGCACGCCTAACTTAATATCCCGTCGCACAGAATGCCGCCCAATATTTCGGCTCGCGGAACGGCTGTTCCTCACTCGAAGACGCTAACCACAATTCCACACTTTGCCCAGATTTTTTATCTAAATTTAACAATCTTACCCAAACTCGAAAATCCTCCTCACTCACCCCGCGCATCCAGTTTTGCGCGGCATTCAAAGCGAGTGCTACTGAATCTGCATCCGGCAATTCCTGATAAAATTTAATCATCAAAATTGCTGTGGCAAAATCATCGACAGCCCACAGACTGCTGACAACATTCATGCTACCCGCATACAAGAAGCCACTGGGTAAACCAATGTATTCATCGGTCATTGCGGTTGAGTCGGTTAACCCGGTTTCGCAGGCGGAAAGTGTGACGAGATTGCACTGCGGTAACTGCAATTCGGCAAAGATTTCTCGCAGGGTGAGGCATTTTTCTGGGATGGCTTTTCTGCCGCTGCGTAGGGTGACATAGCGCTTGGTTTCTAGCCGGTCTCCCTCTAGCCCCCCTTCAGCAAAGGTATTTTCTTCTAGCCCCCCCTTACTAAGGGGGGGTTGGGGGGGGTTAATTTCTAATGTTGGTTCCAGGGAATCGGCTAAGACTAGGGATGACAGCAGCGGATTGTCAAAGTTGAATACGCCGTGACAGGAAAAGTGCAGGTAGCTGGTGTTTGAGAGGTTTTCTCGGTTGTCGTTGAGGGCGGTTTTTGTGGCTTGTTTTTTGAGTAAAATTTGATGGGGATTGAATCGGGTTTTGATGGTTTCTACTTCCATATCCGCGTTGAATAAGTCTTCGGTGGGATTCTGGAGGGCGAATAGTTGTTGCTGATTTGGTGGGGGGGAGTTTCTGGTGGTGATGCGATTTTTTACGAGTTGCAGAAGTTGCAAGCTGGGGGCGTATTTCACGCCGGCGGGGAAGCCGTCGAGGAGGTATCCGCGAAAGTTGGTTTTTTGTTTAAATCGGGTTTCTGAGGTGAATGGTAGGGCGTGGAGGGGGAATAAGTGCAGGTAGCGGTGGGGTACTAGGATTAGTTGTTTGCAGTTGGGGGATATGTGGGCGATTATCTCGTTTAGTCGCAGGATTTCTGAGAGTTTTTCGAGTTTTTGGGATAGGGTGTTTTGCCAGGTTTGGTTGGTGTTTTTGTCGCGGTATTCGTCGAGATAGTTGTTTTTCCAGGTTTCTAATTCGGCTATTTCGGTTGTGGTATATGTGAGTGGTTTTATGCTGTCGCGGGTGATGATAAATGCAAATCCACCCGTAGGGGCGGTGCCCCCGTGCCCGCCCCCGCCGATGTACCATTCTACGATCGCTGTTTCGGTGTTTAAGGTTTGTTGGAATTGGGTGATGTCTATGGGTTCGACTTTCTGAGTTAGGGAGAATTCTGGTTCTCGCTGTTTTATCTGTTCTAGCAGTTGTGCTAGTTGCTGTAATGTTGTTTCTAATTTGGCTTTTTGTTGTTGGAAAGATTCGGGGCTGAGACTGCGGGTTTGGGTTGTGCGTTGTGAGGGAGAGTCATCTGGAACCCCCCCCGGCCCCCCCTTGGTAAGGGGGGGAGAAAGAGGAAGAGGAGATGGGGTTTCTGTTTCTAGGAGTTGTTGGGAGGTGGCGATTTGGCGGCGCAGGTTTTGGAGTTGCTGTTTTTCGGTGTCGGTGGCTGTTTTGGGGTAGATTTCGCTGTTGGTGAAGAGTTCGACTAGGTAGCGGGATTTGCTGCGTTCTACAGTTTGGACTGCTTTGTGATATTGTTGGTGATTGATGCAGGATTGCATCATTTTTTCGTAGATGTTGAGGTTTTCTTCTATTATTTGTCGTTTGCGGGTTTGGGATGTTACCCACTCGCGGGTTTGTTCGACTGCTTCGATGGCTTTTTCGTAGCCGAAGATGGCTGTTTCCCACAAACTTTCTCTCCATCCTAAATTGCCTAAGTTACGGCCTGTTTGCAGACAGTAAAGGGGTAAAGTTGTAGGAGTGCGGAATTCTAAAGCTACTTCATAACATTTAATCGCCCTTTCTATATTCTCTCCCCTGTCTCCCTTGATTCTGTCAAAGTAAGCATTTGCCAAATTATTTTGAGTATCTGCCCATTTTTCGGGAAAAGCTTCGTGGGTACGAACTTGTAAAGCTGCTTCATAAAATGCGATCGCCCTTTCTAAGTTATCGCCTTTGTCTCCCTTGATTCTGTTTCTGTAAGCAGCCGCCAAATTATTTTGAGTGTCTGCCCATTTTTCGGGAAAAGCTTCGCGGGTGCGGACTTGTAAAGCAGCTTCATAAAATGCGATCGCCCTTTCTAAATTATCACCTTTGTCTCCCTTGATTCTGGAATAGTAAGCAATTGCCAAATTATTTTGAGTGTCTGCCCAATCTTGGGGAAAAGCTGCGCGGGTGCGAACTTGTAAAGCTGCTTCATAAAAAGCGATCGCCCTTTCTAAATTATCGCCTTTGTCTCCCTTGATTCTGTTTCTGTAAGCTTCTCCTAAATTATTTTGAGTGTCTGCCCAATTTTCGGGAAAAGCTTCGCGGGTGCGAACTTGTAAAGCTGCTTCATAAAATGCGAGCGCCCTTTCTATATTCTCATCTTTGTCTCCCTTGATTCTCTGGCTGTAAGCAGTCGCCAAATTATTTTGAGTGTCTGCCCAATTTTCGGGAAAAGCTGCGCGGGTGCGGACTTGTAAAGCTGCTTCATAAAATTTAATCGCCCTTTCTAAATTATCACCCCTATCTCCCTTGATTCTCTTCGTGTAAGTAGCAGCCAAATTCTTTTGAATCATTGCCCAATTTTCGGGAAAAGGTTGGCGGGTGTAAACTTGTAAAGCTGCTTCATAAAATTTAATCGCCCTTTCTAAATTCTCACCTTTGTCTCCCTTGATTCTGGAATAGTAAGCAATTGCCAAATTATTTTGAGTCATTGCCCAATCTTCGGGAAAAGCTTGGCGGGTGCGAACTTGTAAAGCTGCTTCATAAAATTTAATTGCCGTTTCTAAATTATCACCTTTGTCTCCCTTCATTCTCCGGCTGTAAGCAGCACCTAGACTATTTTGATTTATAGCCCACTTTTCTGAGTAAGCTGCGCGGGTAAAAATAGTTAATCCTATATCCAGACAAGCAATCGCAATCTCTATGTTGCTTCTCCGACTGCCTTGCTGAAGACTTGAAAATGCGTTATTTAAATTGTATAATATTTGCGCACGATTTTTTGCTTTGTCTGCATCGAAGTTGGGCAGTGTTTCTGTTGCCCACTCTCGCAAATATTCGGCAAAATCATCGTCTAATAATTCTAGATTGGCTTGCAGGATGGCGGTTTGTTCGTCGCTGTCCCAGGTGAGGAGAGATTCAATCAGGGTGAGATAGGCTTGGCGGCGTGGTTGGTTCATTTTTTGCTACCCATGTTTGTATAATTTTACATTTGTTATGTGGAAAAAACAAGGGATTTTTGAGATAATTTGAGGTTTTCATTTTGAACCGCAGATCGAGGCGGATGGACGCGGATGAACGCAGATGTAAGCGCCCAGAAATAACGCGCTTTCCCGAAGTCCGGCGGGGGTTAAAACCCCCGCCTCAAAGCGAAAGTCCTCTAAAGAGGACTGAAGAACTCATTAGTCCTCTTCAGAGGACTTTCGCTATTAGCCAGGGGTTTTAACCCCTGGCGGACTTTCGGGAAAAACCCAGACTAACCCAACCCTTCAACCAACAGATTGCGAGCACTTTCCAACGCTTCCTGCAACTTACTAGCATCGCGTCCTCCAGCCTGCGCCAAATTCGGCCGCCCGCCGCCTTTTCCGCCGCAAATTTGAGCAATTCCCCCGATAAACTTGCCAGCTTGCAATCCTTTCTTATTGACTTCTGGACTAAAAGCAGCCACCAAACTTACCTTATCCGGTTCAGGAATTGATGCCAAAACAACCGCAGCATTTCCTAATTTTTGCTGCAATCTTTCGGCCGCAGTTTTCAGCGCTTCTGCATCCACATCTCCTAATTGAGCTACAATGATTTTGAATTCGCCGAGATCCTCAGCCGCATTTAACAACTGGTCAGATTTTGCGATCGCCAATTCGGACTTCACAGCCGCCAACTGCTTCTGAGTATCCTTCAACTCATTCTGCAAATTAGTAATCCGGTTGGGTAACTCTTCCGGCTTCGCCTTAAATCGATCGCCCAAATCGCGCACAACCCTGTCTCGCACGTTCAAATAATCCAAAACAGCCTGGCCCGAAACCGCCTCAATCCGGCGAGTACCAGCCGCAACCCCCGCTTCGGAAACAATCTTAAACAGCCCGATTTCAGCCGTATTGCTGACGTGAGTCCCCCCGCACAATTCCATCGAAACCCCGGGAAAATCGATTACCCGCACGATGTCGCCGTACTTCTCGCCAAACATGGCTGTGGCGCCTTTTTCTCTGGCTTGGGCGATCGGCATTTCTGCAACTTCCGCAGCGTGAGCCTCAGCAATCCAACTATTAACTAAATCCTCAATTTTCTCCAACTCTTCTGCTGTCACAGCGCGCGGAGAATTGAAATCAAACCGCAATCTGTCCGACGATACCAGGGAACCCGCTTGCGAAATTGAACCATCCACAATTTCCCGCAAAGCTGACTGTAATAAGTGAGTTGCTGTGTGGTTGGCTTGAATTCGGCGGCGGCCGCTATTGTCAATTTTTGCAGTCAGACTATCCCCAACTTTCAGCGTTCCCCGTTCTACAAAGCCGAAATGCACGAAGAAATCCGACTCTTTCTTCACATCATCAACTCTCACCAACAAACCATCACCATTTTCTCCTGTTTTCAAATAACCTTTATCCCCAAGTTGTCCGCCGGATTCTGCATAAAACGGAGTTTGGTTCAACACAACTTGTACCTCAGTTCCCGCTGCGGCTGATTCTACAGATTTGCCGTCTACCAATAGCACCTCAACCTGAGCTAAAATCGACTGTTCGTCATAGCCGACAAACTCTGTTCCGTCAATTGTTTCAGCCAACTTATCCAAAGAACCCTGCACGGTTAAATCGATTGTTTGGCGAGCATCTTTAGCGCGAGTTTGCTGTTCCTTCATCGCCGCTTCAAAGCCGTCCAAATCGACAGTAATTCCCTGTTCTTCAGCAATTTCTTGTGTCAGTTCTAAGGGGAAACCGTAGGTATCGTAAAGGGTGAAAGCATCTTGACCGCTGATTTGTGGGTTTGCTTGCTGTTTTGTGCGATCGACAATTTCCTCAAGCAGCTTCTCTCCCCGTTCCAAAGTCTTGAGAAACTGCGCCTCTTCCCTTGCCAATTCTGCCTTAATTTGAGCTTCCCGCGATCGCACGTTCGGATAAGCAGCTTCCGAAAGGGCGATCGCACTTTCAGCCACCCGCACCGTAAACTCGCCCTGAATTCCAATCAGCCGCCCGTGGCGCACCACCCGGCGGATCAACCGGCGCAAAATGTAACCGCGCCCCACATTTGACGCGCGAATTTCGTCTGCAATCATGTGTACCACAGCCCGAATGTGGTCGCCAATTACTTTCAGCGAAACCTTGACATTTTCATCGCTATTGTGGTAATCAATTCCGGCAATTTCCGCCGCCGATTGAACGATCGGAAAAATCAAATCTGTTTCGTAATTGTTAGGGACTTTCTGGAGGATTTGCGCCATCCGTTCCAATCCCATCCCAGTATCAATATTTTGATTTTGCAGCGGTGTTAAATTGCCCTCTGCATCTTTATTGTACTGCATGAAAACCAGGTTGTAGAATTCAATAAACCTGCTATCATCTTCGAGGTCAATATTGTCGCCTCTTTCTGGGTGGAAATCGTAATAAATCTCGGAACAAGGGCCGCAGGGGCCTGTGGGGCCTGATTGCCAGAAATTGTCTGCTTCTCCCATGCGCTGAATTCGATCGCCCGGAATGCCAATTTCATCGCGCCAAATCGCAAAAGCTTCGTCATCTTCGCGGAAAACGCTAACAACTAAATTGGACGCTGGTAAACCGAAAACCTCCGTAGAAAGTTCCCAAGCCCAAGCAATTGCCTGTTTCTTGAAATAATCCCCGAAACTGAAGTTCCCCAACATCTCAAAAAACGTGTGGTGGCGGGCGGTGCGGCCGACGTTTTCGATGTCGTTGGTGCGGATGCACTTTTGCGAAGTCGTGGCGCGCGGTGATTCGGCGGTGCGCTGTCCGAGAAATATCGGCTTAAATTGTAGCATTCCGGCGATCGTCAGCAACACTGTCGGATCTTCCGGCACCAAAGAAGCACTCGGCAGGATTTTGTGTCCCCGCTGGGCGTAAAAGTCGAGGAATGTTTGGCGGATTTGACTGCCGCCCAGAGACTTAGGAGTAATAGACATGACAAAAACTGTTAAGTATGTAAAGATGTAGCAGCAATAGAACTCAATACGCTTCAGTTAATAGTGTTTATTGCCCGGAGATCCCCCTCGCATCCCCCTTAAAAAGGGGAGTAGGGGTTGACTTTGAGAAAACTCTTGTCCCCCCCTTTTTAAGGGGGAGTAGGGGGCAAGCTAAGGGGGGATCGGGCTTAGCCCAAGCGTATTGCAATAGAACTTACATCTATGTGGATATTTATATCATTATACTTAGTAATGTAAAGACCTATCAAGTTTTACAAATTGTGCTTTACTCCTCCCAAAGGTCGTGCTAACTTAACAATAGACACCGGGACAGAAAGAAACAGGAGGTCGCTATATTTAGCCCGTTCAGCGGGAACCCCCTCTCGATAATTTTTAATTTGGGGTGGGATGAAAGCCAGGTTTGTGAAAAATGGAAGGTTGACCGATTCCGTAGGACAGGGAAATCTTCACAGCTTGAACAAACAATCCTTGATATATTGGAAAGACAGTGGGGCTGGACGTGTTCCTCACTATAAAACGCCGTAGAGAGAAACATTTTGGAGTATCTCGAAGGAAGATCTAGATATCCTTAACAGGACTCAGATGCCTACAACATATTGCTTGCAATTGATGTAGGAGCGTCACAAGCAAAGTTCAAGGATATAGACATGGTGTCTCCGGTCTAGATTCCCAGGCGCGGCAGAAATTAACCAAACACAACTTGGAATAGTGGCAAAACTGCCGATCGCGCAGTCAAGCCAAACCGCAGTCGAGTCAGACTTATTGTGTTTGCGGATTAAAAGTAAAGCTGCACAAGTTGTAAACCCTAGTAAGCATATTGTTCTCTACCGGAAACACATCTCGTTTGTTAGAAAATCAAAGATTCTTATATTATTGGGTCTGGTCGCTGTCGATCGGGCCCTACGCTTTTTTATAGGGGAAGAGGGGGACAGAGGGAAGAATCCCGATGCAAGCATCTGTGCGCCAGCTCTTATAGTGCTGTCTCGCTCGCTTGCAAAACTCACTTCGAGCGTCTGGCTCTATTCGTGCTATCCGGCTCGGAGTCCTGTGAAACAGCGATCGATCGAGCTTTTGAGTTATATCTTATACATAGCGAGCGATCGTCCCCGCCCGCTTTTTGCCGCGGCCCCGGCGCTGTGGCACTAGGCAAGGTCAAAGATGCGATATCATTGAAAAGTCTGTGCAAGATATTAAAACCTACCTCGCTATCTGGGTGATAGCCTACAATTGAGGAGCTTGCTGCAAGGCAAGGATAGCAAACCGCTATTTTCCGGAGCCTGGTTGTAGCTCCGATGATTGCCTCCAACAACCTGAATTTCAGGAAATTTAGAGTTAAACTTCTCAATCATCTCATCCCTGCCGCAGGGGTGGGAGTATCTAAAAGTCGAGCTGTCCCCAGTCAAAAAGCCCCTGTCTCTGACAACTGTCACCAATAACAGTAAAAGTCAGCAGCACGTCTTTTGACCCTGCTCAAACCGTTCGACTAGCAGTTTAACAAAAAATATAGTACAGTTCTTAAACTCACAATTTTAGGAGATTCGAGGTAAAATCATGGCCGAAATAACCAAAGAAGAAATGCGCGAACGGCTGGGAAATATTGACCAGATTCGCGATATAATTTTCGGGGCACAGCTTAGAGAATACGACAATCGTTTCGACAAAATAGATTCCGACTTGTCGATGATGCAGCAAGATATGCAGGCTCGCATCGAACAGGTGAAAACAGTTCTGTCCGCAGAAATGAGGGCGGCAGTTGATTCGTTAGAAAAGAAAGTTAAATCGCTCACCTTAAATACGCAAGAAGAAACCGCCGATCTCCGACAGCAAATCGATCGCGTTAACCGCAAATGCTCCAGCACCATCGAAGCCCTCGACGAGGCGATAGACAATCAAACCAGTTCCATTCGCGACGAACTCTCCCAAACCAGAGAGCGACTCTCCGAAGAAACCCGGACTTTGAAAACACAGGTTTTTGAAGAACTCGACCGGCGCTTTTCCATGCTCAGGGATGTTAAAGTTTCCAGAGATGACATGGCAGAAATTCTGTTTGAACTAGGCATGAGGCTCAAAGGAACAGAATTTGTGCCCGAACTTAAAGGCGTTGCTGATAATAAGTCAAATAACGAATTTTTGTTGCCGGAGCGCCACCATCACGGATAATAACGCATGGCTTTACCGAAAGAAAATCCGGAAGTTGAAAATCAGCTAGAGGGTTTTGTTTCTAAACCTGACGAGCCTGCTGCCTCGGCAGCAACCCAGCTAGACCCCTTGCTGAATCTGTTATTCGATCTCAAAATTATTGCTGGTTCAAAGCAGCAAAATCCCGAGCCCGAAGCTGACAGCAGTGGCAAAAACGGTCAAGCTGGGACCCTCGGCGGGTCGATCGATTTGTTAGGTATTTCCTCCCCACAGCCAGAGGAAATTTCACCGCAGCAAAATCCCGAGCCCGAAGCTGACAGCAGCGACACCGAGCCCGAAGCTGACAGCAGCGACAAAAACGGTCAAGCTGGGGCCCTCGGCGGGTTGATGGATTTGTTAGGTATTTCCTCCGCACAGCCAGAGTCCATTGCAGCCGCGTCAGAAACTGGCTCTCGCAAACCGGATTCTACTGCTTCCCCGGCTGTTGCAGGCGAGTCCAAAAGTTGGCTGTTTGCTACTCACAAACTCAACACTTCTGAACTGGAAAGAAACTATTCCTCAGCTAAAACTATAGATGTTTCCGCAGATGTTTCCGATTTGGAGAGAGAATCGCCGCCGCTACAAGAATTGCCCTTGACAATTTCTGATTCTCCCCAGCACGTACAGGGCGAAAAATCCCAGGATTCTGACACCGCTTTAGAGAATTCGCCCATTCCCCAAACTCTGGCACCACCCGCAGCCACCGCTCCGAATTCCTCAGTGTCCGGACTTTCGCAGCCATCCCAAAAAATATATGCAGATGCAAGTGTGGCATCAATTGAACCGAAGCGAGAGTCGCAAGAACAGCCGATACCACTATCGCAGCGATCGGAAATCATAGGCGATATTAAACAAGAATTCAATGAAGCCGACAGCGCCATGGGAAGGCTGCAAAATCTGATTTTTGGCTCGCAAATGTCAGATATCGAGCAACTCAAAAATCTCCTAGCAGAAACTGATTTGCCGGGGGTGTGCAATCTGCTAGCAAGCATCGACTCTAAATTAGAAAAACTGGAACACCAAATCTACGATCCACAAGAGCTGATCGCCCTAATGCTGCCTTGGATAGCAGAAATTCTCAGCCGCAAAATTGCCGATTCCAGAGAAGAAGTTGTTAATGCGATAGTCCCAATTATTGACGAAGTGATTAGGGCTAAAACTGTGGAAAACAGGCAAGCAATGAGTTCGGCGATAGGTGAGTTGCTGCCCGACGCACTTGCTCAACAAATAGAAAATTCGCCAGCGGATATTGCTCGGGCGATCGCCCCAGAAATGGGTTTGGCTATTAAAGAGCAAATTCGCCTCGATCAAGAGTCGATCGCCCAAGCCCTCGCCCCGGAAATGGGCAAAGCCATTACAGCCCAAATCGCCCTCGAACGCGACTCTATGGTGGATGCTCTCTATCCCGTCATTGGCAGTACGATCTCTAAATACATGGCAGAAGCTATTAAAACTATCAATGAAAAAGTCTCAAATAGCTTAAGCATGGAAGGAGTAGGGCGCAAAATTCGCTCCCAAGTACAAGGAGTCTCCGAAGCTGAATTAATCCTCAGAGAATCAATACATTTTACCGTCCAAGCAGCATTCTTAATTCACAAAGCATCAGGCTTGGTAATTTCCGAAGTTCAAAACTCAGAAACCTACCAGTTAGAATCAGAAATGGTAGCAGGAATGCTCACAGCTATTCGCAGCTTTGTGAACGAGTGCATCGTTCAGCCCGGAGAAATTTCGGAACTAAATCAAATTGAATACGGCGACTCCAAAATCATGCTAGAAGTAGCCGGATACTGCTACATGGCAGTCGTGATTAAAGGAGAACCGCCACAGTCGTTCATCAACAAACTGCGGCAAACAGTTAGTAATCTGATCCTTAATTACGCTAAATTAATTCACGAGTTTAACGGCGATCCCGGTACTATACCCGACTCGCTGCACCCGTTCATCCAAAATTTATTCGAGCCGCTGCAAAGGGAAAAATCAACCAAACCCCCGATCGCCATAGTCGGTATCGGTTTAGCCGCCCTCAGCTTAATCTTAGTACCTTGGGGAATTTATCAGTACCGCAGCAGCATCGACCGCCGCCTCGAAGCAAATGCCTTCGCAGCCTTAGCCTCGACTCCCGAATTAGCAGTTTACCGCTTAGATGTTGATGTCGATGGCAAAACATTAAAGCTAACCGGAAAGTTGCCCAATCAAGAATTGCGGACAAAAGCTGAAAAAATAGCCGCATCAACTGCACCTTCATTGCAATTAGATAATAAAATTGTAGCTGTAGATGTCCCCCCAGATCCAGTTTTGACGGCGGCCGAGGTGCAGCGGATCACCGCTGTTTTGAACCGCTTGTCGGGCGTTTCTATTTCTAGTCGGTATGGCGATCGCAAAGTTACAGTAGAGGGGACAGTCACCGACGGTGCAGACGCCGAGAAAATTGCTCAGTCCCTGAAGCAAATTCCCGGCGTTGAGTCAGTCGTCAGCACTGTTAAACTAGATCCGCTCAAAATTGCCACCCGCATCTACTTCGACCAAGGAACGACAACATTAGACTCAACATCAGAAGCAATCATCGCCAGTGTCAAAAGTTTCATGGATCAATATCCTCAAAAACATATTAAGATAATTGGACACAGCGATCGCACAGGGGAACTTGTCACAAATCAACGGTTGTCGCTCCAGCGTGCCGCAGCAGTGCGAGATGCTTTGGTGCGGCAAGGTGCCGATCCGAAGCGCCTCCTTGCGGTTGGCAGTCAAAATCCTCCCCCCGGCGTGGAACCCAATCAACCGCTACTTTTAAGCAGATGCGTGCTATTTGAACCAATAACTAAGACCATAAACAGCAAATAATTATGTCAGTTACTATATCTAAAAAAATGTGCATGATCGGCGACTTTGGCGTCGGTAAAACCAGTTTGATCCGCCGTTTTGTCGATCGGCAATTCAGCGACGAGTACCTCTCCACCGTCGGAGTCAAAATTTCCCGTAAAAGTATCCCATTAGAAAACACCAAACACCAGGAAGGTGTCACAGCACAGTTGCTGATTTGGGACTTAGAAGGACATACAAAATTCAAAGGAATCGCACCGACTTACTTGCAAGGAGCTAGCGGCGTTTTAATCGTTGCCGATGTCAGCCGCTCCGAAACAGTCGAGCGAATCTCCGAACACGTTAAGCTGTTTTCTTCAGTCAATCCCAAAGGGTCAATTATTGTCGCCCTGAACAAAGTAGACTTAATTGACGAAGAAAAATTGGCACTGCTAGTGGAAATCTCCCATGCGATCGGTCAAGACAAAGTAATAGCAGTTTACACTACATCGGCTAAAACAGGCAAAGACGTTGACGAAATTTTCCACAAACTAGCTTACACAATGGTAGAAGCAGTATGAACCCCCTTTTTAGAAAGCTCCTGGGCCCGCGACAAACAGAGTATCTGGTAGTAAATCACAATTTCATCATTCAAGAAACCTCCGCCGAAGTGCAGAATTATGCCGATACTCCAGGCGACGCGCTCCTCGGTACAGATGCTCGCATCAGTTTTCCCGAACTGATTGGCATTGAAAATATCCTCATGTCGATCGTGATGGGAAGGCGGCCGAGTTTTGAACTCAAAGGTATCGCTCGATTTACCGACAACAACCGCCCTTTATACTTCGATCTGTTGGCTATAGAACATGAAAACGAACAAGATATGGCAAGTAATTTGCTAATTTTGATTGAAGATACCACCGAAAAAATGGTGATGAAGCAATCCTTGATTCAGAGGGCGAATGAAGCTAATCTTTTACTGAGCGCCTTAGCCGCTTCAAAAGATTATATAGATAAAGTTATTCGCTCCATGGGCGATGCTTTGTTGGTGACAACAACATTAGGAATTATCAAAACAGTCAATCAATCGGCACAATGGTTGTTTGGGTACAGCGAAGCAGAATTGATCGACCAGCCCCTCTCACTCATAGTAGTCGAAGAAACATTGCTTTACCAAGGTCGCCACCGCTATATTTTGTCTCAAAAAGAGCTGCTAAGAGAATTGGAAGTAGCCTGCACTACTAAGTCGGGAGAAGAAATTTGGGTAGAATTTTCCTGTTCGGCAATTCAGACAGAATTAGACGGACTTTATGATTTCATCTATATCGGCAGGGACATCACAGAACGCAAGCAAAAAGACATGGAAATTCGCCGATGTTTGGTAAAAGAGCAAGAACTCAGACAACTAAAATCTCGTTTTTTCTCAATGCTTGCTCACGAATTCGGCAATCCTTTAAATACAGTATTATTTGCTACTCAAATCCTCAAAGAATACGGCGACGAAATCACCCAAGCGGAAAAACAAGAATACCTCGAACACGTTAAATCAGCATCTAAACACATGGCTCAGCTATTAGATGACGTGCGGTTGCTCAGCAGCGCCGAAGCTGGAAAACTCCAATTCAATCCCGCACCACTTGACTTGCGAAAATTTTGCAGCGAGTTAGTAGAATCAATTAAAATTAGTTACGGAAAAAATCATAGAATTAACTTTAATTGCCGAAAAGCTATTCCGCAGGCGAAAAAAACCGCTCGGGAGTCGGAGGAAACAGAACACTGGCCCGCACTGGATGCCAAATTGCTGCGGCACATCTTGACAAATTTGCTGTCAAATGCTGTCAAATATTCGCCGATCGACAGCTATATTGATTTTCAATTAAATTGTCGTCATGAAGAAGCTATATTTAAAATAAAAGATGCGGGCATTGGCATTCCTATAGAAGACCAAGAACAACTGTTTGAATCTTATTACCGGGCCCAAAATGTCGGAAAAGTACCCGGTACAGGACTGGGTTTATCCATAGTCAAGCAGTGTGTAGACTTGCACGGAGGTCAAATCGAATTTTCCAGCGATACAGGGTTAGGCACTACCTTTGTAGTCACAATTCCATTTGAAAAACAGAGGTAATACCATTTGGGAATGGGGAATGGGGAATTGGGCATAGGGCATAGGCCTCCGTGGGCATAGGCCTCCGTGGGCACGCAAGCATACCTCACTATGCTTGAGAACCGCTATAATACGATTTTCCATTTTTCGATTTTCCATTTTTCGATTTGGGAATGACCCCGCCCAAAAATGGGTACCGTGCCACGTCCGCGAGCTTGGCTGGTCGAGCCAAAAATTTTAGACAAAAGTTCGCGCTGCCAGATTCATCTGTGAAGTAAATCTCAAATCGAAAAATCTCAAATCGACCAATGACTAATGACCAATGACTAATGACCAATGACTAATGACCAATGACTAATGACCAATGACTAATGACTATCACGAACAGAGGGCGCGTTCACTATTACAAAATCCAACATGACAACCCTGTTAAAAAAACTGTTGGTTCCCCACCACTTGGAGTACCTAGCACTGGATCGAGACTTTCTTATCGAAGAGACATCTCTCAATGTGCAGCGGTTTGCCGACTGTCCCGAGGAAGTAGCGGCCGGAAACGATGCGCGCATTCCCTTTCCCGAATTGCTGGGAACTGAAGAAATTTTAATCGATATTTTTGAAGGGCGGTTGCCAAATTTTGAATTAAAAGCAATGACGCGGGTATTAGAAAATGGCTCGCGGCTTTATTTTGATATGTATATCGTCGAGTTCAGCAATGACGATAACGATAGGAGATTAATTGTATTTTTTGAAGACGTAACTGACAGGATGGGTTTGGAACAAACTCTAGTCCAGGCTACCAATGAAATGAATATTTTATTGAGTACCTTAGCGGCTACTAATAATTATGTTGAAAAAATTATTACTTCCATGGCCGAAGTTTTGTTGGTAACAACGGCTTCGGGAAAAATTAAAAAAGTCAATCAAGCGGCTCAAGATTTGTTCGGTTACAGCGAATCAGAATTAGTAGGTCAGCAAATAGACGCCCTGGCTGCTGAGGGCGCATCTTTACAAGCAGTCAGCCAAGAGCCGCCTCAACTATCTCAAACTAACACCGAAGTAATTTGCACGGCAAAAACCGGAGAAAAGCTCACAGTTTCCTTTTCCTGTACGGCGATTCCAAGTGACATGAAAAGTATTTCTGCAAATTCTGCGGCCCTCCAAGATTTTGTGTACATCGGCCGCGACATGACATACAGACAGCGAGCCCGCAAGCGAAAAGTAGCTCAGTACGTCACCACTCACATCCTCTCTACATCCGAAACAATCAAAAAAGCTCTAGAAGCAATTCTCCCCGCAATTTGCGACAGTTTGGGATGGGATACTGCCGAACTTTGGATGCCGGAAGCTGAGGAAAAATTGCTGTCAGGAAATAAGAGAATAACTGCGGTTTCCGACCCCAATTCGCTCAGGTGTGTCGCCAGTTGGACAAAAGGCTCAGTTTCCATCCCCAAATTTGCCGAATTTGCCGAACAAATGACCTGTGGATTCGGGGAAGGATTGCCCGGTCTCGTTTGGGCCAGCGGTTCGTCTCAGTGGATTGCAGATGTCACAGAAAGCGACAGTTGTCTGCGCCGAGAAATCGCCGCAGAAGAAGGACTGCACGGAGCTTTTGGCTTCCCAATTTTGGGCGACTACGAGCAGGAAAATTCTGAAAAGTCTGTGTTGGGGGTGATGACTTTTTTTAGTCGCGAAGTGCAGTGTTTTGATGAAGAATTGCTCCAGACAATGGCAACAATCGGCAGCCAACTCGGTCAATTTCTCAAGCGCAAGCAAGCGGAAATAGCTTTGCGGGAAAGCGAAGAACAATTACGAGACTTATTTGAAAATGCTACTGATTTAATTCAAAGTATTGGATCCGACGGTCATTTTTTGTATGTAAATCGGGCTTGGCGGGAAACTCTGGGCTACAGCGAAGCCGAAATTGCTCAACTGACTGTTTTTGAGATCATTCATCCCAACAGTTCCCCAGAGTCGATGGATATATTATATCAAGCTTTTACGAAAAAAACTGTTAATGAAAATACATTTTATCCTCACTCTATTCAAGTAATATTTATTACTAAGAATCACGAACAAATTTTGCTGGAAGGTAGCATAAACTGTAAGTTTTTGGAAGGTTCGTTAGTGGCGATTCGCGCTATTTTGCGAGACATTACTGCTCGCAAGATGGCGGAAGATGCTCTAGCAAAATCTGCGTCCTTGCTGCAAGCAACTTTTGATTCTACTGCTGACGGTATTTTAGCTATTGACAGGAGCGGAAAAATAGTTACTTTCAATCGCGAATTTGTGGAAATGTGGGGCGTACCTAGCGACGTGATGGCGCTGCGAGACGACGCAACAACGATCGCCTTTGTGCAGAACCAACTGAAAGACCCGCAAGCATTCCAAGAGAGAATAGAATCGCTTTACGACCACCCAGAAGCCGAAAGTTTCGATTTGTTGGAATTTCAAGACGGCAGATTTTTTGAACGCCATTCGGAACCGCAGCGGCTGGGAGATAAAATTATCGGTAGAGTCTGGAGTTACCACGACATTACGGAACGCAAGCAAGCAGAAGATGCCCTGCGGGAAGAACAAGAAAAATCGGAAAAGCTGCTGTTAAATATCTTGCCGAACCCAATAGCAGAACGGCTCAAACAAAACGAAACTACTATTGCTGAATACTTTCCGGAAGTGACTGTTTTGTTTGCAGACATTGTGGGGTTTACTGCTTTGTCTTCTGTCATGAATCCCATCGACCTCGTGGAGCTCTTGAATAAGATTTTCTCAGGATTCGACTTGTTGTGCGAGCAGCACGGCTTAGAGAAAATCAAGACAATCGGGGACGCATACATGGCGGTAGGAGGGCTGCCCTACCCTCGGGCAGACCATGCAGAGGCGATCGCCCAAATGGCTCTGGATATGCAAAGAGAGATAGCTCGGTTTAATGGTCAGAATAAGAAATATTTTAGCATCCGCATCGGCATCCACAGCGGCCCGGTTGTTGCCGGAGTAATTGGCATCAAAAAGTTTATTTACGATTTGTGGGGCGATACGGTAAATATCGCTTCCCGCATGGAATCTCATGGTTTGCCTTGGCGGATTCAAGTCAGTGAAACTACTTATAACTTATTGAAACACAAATATGTTCTTGAAGGGCGGGGAACTATTGAAGTTAAAGGTAAAGGGGGAATGAAAACTTATCTGCTTGTTGGGAAAAAATAAGTTGACAGTTGACAGTTGACAGTTGACAGTTGACAGTGGTCATACCAAGTCCGGGCTTGAAACCCCCTTTATTTCGACCGTCGGTGCAGGCCGACTTTGTTTGTATAGACGCGGTTTCAACCGCCGAATCATAAAGGGGCTATGATACCCGGATTTAGTATCAGCAGTCAGTAGTCATTAGTCATCAGTCATCAGTGATATGTTATCTGGCTGGTGGCTAAAAGTGTTGCTAAAGTTAATTAGAAATACTTTTTGACCAAGATTTATGGAACTTGCGAATTTGTCGGTAAATTTACGATCGCCCCACGAATTTGTCGATCGCCCAACAGTGACAGTTGCGCCCTCAACTTCGCTCGGAGATGCGATCGCCCTGATGCGTCGGGATCCAAACACTTGCCCGCTTCCCGACTCAAACGAAACGGGAAAAACATCGATTAGTTGCGTCTTAGTGGTCGAGGAAAATCAGCTAGTCGGACTGCTAAGCCGGGGAGATGTGCTGAACTTAGCCGCCGAATATGGATGGCAAGAAATGCAAGTTGCCGACGCCATGACGCGGAATTTAATTGTATTAAAAGAATCCGAATTTACAGATATTTTTACCGCATTTGAGCTATTTTGTCAATACTCTATTGATTGTTTGCCAATTGTAAATGAATCGGGTCAGCCAGTAGGTTTAGTCACCGAAGAAAGGATTCGCCCAGAAATTTACAGCCTAGTCAAAATGTTGCAGCAAGAAGTTGTCGAACTTCAGCAAAAACAGTGTGAACTCTTAGCAAGCCAGTCAGAAATCGAAAAACAAGCGAGCGTGCGCAAAAATGCCGAAAATGCCCTGCGGCAGAGCGAGGCGCGCTACCGGGCAATTGTGGAAGACCAGAGCGAACTAATTTGCCGCTACCGGAGGGACAGTAAAATCACATTTGTGAATCAAGCTTATTGTGACTATTTCGGCGTGGGATCGGAAGACTTGCTCGGTAACAGTTTTATGCCACTGATCCCAGAGGAAGACCGAGAAATTTTTCAAGAACAATATGCTTCTCTGTCTCCGCAAAAGCCTGTGTTTACTTGCGAACACCGAGTAATTTTGCCGAGCGGGGAAATTCGCACTCAGCAGTGGATAGATCGGGCGATATTCGACAAAAACGGAGAAATTGTGGAGTATCAAGCTGCGGGTAGGGATGTCACCGATCGCAAACAAGCAGAAATCGCTTTGCAGCAACTCAATGCAGAGTTAGAACGGAGAGTTCAGCAGCGGACTGAATGCTACGAACAGACCGTATTAGCAGGTAAATTGACCGCAGAAAAACTGCAAAACTCGGAAGCTGAGCTGCTGGCGCACTTTAATGGCATGACGGATATCGTGCTGGTTTTCGACGCCAGCGGCCGCTGCCTCAAAATCGCCCCCACGGCTCCCCAACTGCTGTACAAACCGGCGGCTGAAGTGCTCGGCAAAACCCTCGCCGAAATCTTCCCAGAAGCGGAAGCTAATTTTGCCCAGGGCCACATTCGCCAAACCTTGGCATCTGGACAAACCCATAGAGTTGAATACAGCATGGAAATTGAGGGCAAGTTAATCTGGTTTGATGCCAGTGTTTCGCCCTTTGGAGTCGATCGAGTGATGTGGGTGGCCCGAGACATTACCGCTCGCAAACACGCAGAAGCTGCACTGCAAAAGAGCGAGGAAAAGTTTCGCAACTTGTTTGACGATGCTCCAATTGCGATCGGTTTGGCAAGCGTGCGCGATGATTGCCGGATGCTCAAGGTGAATGAAGCTCACCGCCAGATGTTGGGCTACAGCGATGAGGATTGGGCGGTAATGAGTTTCGCTGATGTCACCCACCCAGAAGATTTAGAAGCAGATTTAGATCTACTCAAGCAGTTAGTCGAGGGTAATATTCCTCGCTTCCAAATGGAAAAACGCTTGATTAAGAAAAATGGCGATTTGGTGTGGGCAAACTTGACGGTGACGCTGATTCGCGACGGCGAGGGCATTCCTCTCTACAGCATGGCGGCGATCGAAGATATCAGTTACCGCAAGCGGGCAGAAATGGAATTGCAGCAGTTAAAAGAACGCCTGCAATTTTTACTTGCTTCTAATCCTGCGGTAATTTTTACGGCCGCATCGGCAGGGGATTTTTGTACTACTTACATCAGCGATAATGTTAAGGCAATCGTTGGCTACGACCCCCAAGAGGTGTTAGCAGATTCTAAGTTTTGGGCTAACAGGATTCACCCTGAAGATCTGCCGCAATTTATAGTAAATTTTTCTGCTTTGTCAGTAGGTAAAAATTGCATTTGCGAATACCGCTTTCTGCATAAAGATGGAATGTACCGCTGGCTGCGGACGGAACTTAAACTATTGGTTGACAGCAAGGGCATTCGCCTCGAAATTATTGGTTACGCGGCCGATATCAGCAATTCTAAATGCGCCGAAATAGCTTGGCGGCACCAGTTCGAGCAAGAACGGCTGGTGGAGGCGATCGCCCGCCGCGTCCGCCAGTCTTTGCAATTAGAGGAAATTCTTAACACTACCGTTGCCGAACTCCAGCAAGTCTTGTTAGCCGCTCGAGTTTTGGTATATCAAATTTTACCCGAAAGCGGCGGCCGAGTCATTGCGGAAGCGGTGGTAGAAGGATGCAGTCGGCTGATGGATAGATTTTTTGGCCGAGAGGTTTTTCCTGCCGAATGTTATCAGCTTTATTTGCAAGGACGAATTTGTGCAATTTCCGAACGGGATGACCTCTCCATTACACCTTGTATGGTGGAGTTTATGAAAGAAATTGAAGTTAGCGCCAAGCTAGCAGTCCCGATTATTCAGCACGGGGAAGTTTGGGGATTGCTGATCGCGCACCAGTGCGATGGGCCCCGGGAGTGGCAAGAATGGGAAATGAATTTATTTGAGCAGTTGGTGAATCAATTGGCGATCGCCATTCAGCAATCTCTACTTTACCAGCAACTGCAAGCTGAACTGAGCGATCGCTTCCAAGCGGAAGCCAATTTGAAAAACTCCCTCAAAGAAAAAGAAATTTTGCTCAAAGAGATTCACCACCGCGTTAAAAACAACCTCTGCGTAGTTGCCAGCCTATTAGAATTGCAATCTAACACGGTTGCCGACCCCCAAATAGCCAAAATGTTTGAAGAAAGTCAGAACCGCCTGTACTCTATGGCTCTGATTCACGAGAAACTGTACAGATCGACCAACCGGGCACAAATTAATTTTGGCGAATATCTAGAAGATTTGGTAACTAACTTGTTTCACTCTTACAATATAAGTGACAACCGCATTCAGTTGCAGGTATTAGCTGAACCAATTTCCCTAAATCTTGAGACCGCTACTCCCTGCGGTTTAATTGCTAATGAATTGGTTTCAAATACCCTGAAACACGCTTTTCCTCACGGTGCGAGCGGTACAGTTAGTGTAGAATGCTATCAAACTGGCGATCGGGAAATCCACCTTTTCGTTAAGGACAACGGCATTGGTTTTCCTCAAAACTTAGATTTTAGGAAAACTAACTCGATGGGCTTTCAAGTTGTCTGTACTTTAACCGAGCAGTTAGAAGGAACCATCGAAATGTCAAGACAAATCGGCACAGCCTTTCACTTAGTATTTAACGAGTTAATCTACTCGCAAAGGTTCTAAAATCATGAGTTTCCCAGAGAAAACAATTAAAAAGATTTATATTTTAATTGTGGAAGACGAACTATTAATCGCTAAGAATTTATCTCAAAAATTACAAAAATTGGGATATCAAATCGCCGATATTGTTTCTTCAGGAGCCGATGCCATCCAGCGCGCAGGCGAACTCAAACCAGATTTAATTTTAATGGATATAGTCATAAAAGGTGATATGGATGGTATAGCAACAGCAGCAATAATTCATCAAGAATTAGATATACCAATTATTTATACAACTGCCTATGCTGACGACGAAACTTTGCAGCGAGCCGAAAATACTGGTTCTTACGGCTACCTCCTCAAACCTTTTAAAGAAAGAGAACTGCACGCTACTATCAAGATAGCGCTGAGCAAACATCAAGAAGCAGTTAATCTGCAAAAAATCATGGCATTAGCAGCAGCAAAAAGCGAAAATAGAGCGCGATTTGTTTCAATGGCTTACCACGATTTAAACACTCCTTTAACTACCATACAACTCTCGGCTGAAATGCTGGAAGATAGCAATTTGCAGATGTCGCCAGGAACAAAAAATAAAAATGTCAATCGCATCAAAAAAGCCGTCAGCAATATGAGTGAATTGCTGGACGATATTTTAATGCTCAGTAAAGCAGAAGCAGGCAAACTTTCCTTGAATTTAAATCAGCTAAATGTGACAGAGTTCTGCACATCTATTTTAGAAGAACTGCAACCGATCGTCACCGACAAACACCTTGTAACTTTCCTCGCCAAAACAGAGCCGCTGCACGCCAATCTCGACGGAAAACTGCTGCACCACTTGCTGACTAATTTGCTTTCAAACGCTATAAAATATTCTCCCAATGGCGGTAATATTAGTTTAGAATTAAGCTGCGAAAACCAGCAAATAATATTTTGCGTTCGAGATGAAGGAATTGGGATGACAGCGGAATATGAAGAAAAACTATTTCAGCAGTTTGAACGGGGCGCTAATGTCGGAAAGATTAAAGGTTCGGGTTTGGGACTCTGCATTGTCAAACACATAGTTGACCTGCACGGCGGTACAATAAGTGTGGAAAGTGCGATCGGCAAAGGTACTACATTTATTGTGGCGCTGCCTTTTTTTAGTCAGTAGTCATTAGTCATTGGTCATTGGCAAAACAGGTCATTGGTTATTAATTGGTAATCTCCAAAAATATAGTATCTACCAATTTTCATATTCTAGATGTATTTTTGTCTGAGCGAATCCGTAGGGGCTCACTTCGCCAACCATCTATAATTAACATCCAAAATATTAATAAACCCGCCCCCACCCAACCAACCAATTTTGATGAGAGGACAGGTTTTTGGGTATTTGCGATGGGAGGGGGCGGGTTTTTGAATCCGGCGATTTGATGATGGGAATTTGGGTGAGGGGAGCCCCTACCAATCTTGATATTTTAGATGTATTTTTGTCTGAGCGAATCCCTAGGGGCGGGTTCGCCAACCATCTCTAATTCCAACTAACAATATACATAAACAAACCCGCCCTCCTCACTAACAGTTAAAAGCTAACAGTTAAAATTAGTCATTTTTCAGCAAATCTATTCGGAGACAAAAGCTCGATCGCCCAATCTTTTTCTACCGCAGCCGAATTTGCAAATCGCTCAGCTAAGGCAGGTAAAACAACCAAAGGATTGCTCAAACCAGAAAAAACGTGCAATCCAGGGCGAGAGCCTATTTCCCCGACTACGGGCAGCCGATCGGCGCTAAATGCCACAATACAATCGTGCCAAGTTGCGGGTAAATTTGCCACAGCAGGCAAAATTTTGCCGATACCTGCACGAATTGCCGTTTCGCTCCTTTGGCGATCGACTTTAGCATTCAAATCGCTCAAAGTGCGAGACAATTGTCCGATCCGCAAACTCCCGTCATTAAACCCAACTGCACCAGCATCCAAAATCGGCGGTAACAACTCCTTACCCGGTTCATCCCAAAGGTGATCTACCTCAATTTTACTCGATTGTGCTTCCAATTCAAAACGTTTTAATAGTGCGGGCATCACCAAAGTCCTGAGTTTGACATCCACAGGCGCCGTCTCCAAAATCTCGGCGCGAGTAAAATAAACTCCCGCAGAAATACCCGCCGCCTTCAACAAACTCCGACTCCAACCTCCAGCACAAATCACCACATTTTCGCAAGCGTAAGTTTCTTGTACCGTCTTGACTCCCGAAATCCGATTTTTGTCTGTTATTAAATTAGTTACTTCAGCAAATTCTAGAGTTCCTCCCAACCGCAAAAACCCTTGACAATAAGCTTGATTTGTGGCAGTCGGCGAAATGTGACCGTGACGGACAGTTAGAGCTCCGGCGATCGCACTTTTGTTCAGCAAAGGCTCCAACTCGCAAGCTTCTGCAACGCTCAAAAGCTGCGGAGGAATGGCAAAATGCGCGTAATTAGCCGCAACTTTTTCAGGTTCGACTCCTGCATCAATAGTCAGCAACAAATCCAACTCGCGAAACTCCGTATCAGCATCTAATTGGGCAGATAAATTGCGGTGGCGTTCGATACCTTCTGCACACAATTGCCGAGTTAAATCAGTCGTACCCGACCAATAAGCCAAACCGCCGTAACTAAAACGAGTAGCATTTTGCATGGTAGCATCTCGTTCTAAAAGCAGCACAGCAAAACCTTTTTTTGCGAGCTCGTAACTCAGCGCTGCACCCGCAATCCCGCCGCCGATAACAATCCAGTCGTAATTTTTCATCATGGGCAATTTACAGGGAAGGATTCGGGAATGCTTTGATTTTAGCTTAGGTTGTTTCGGAACAGGCCCCAAAGTCTATACCTACAGAAAGAGCTGAGGTGCGATCGCCATAACAGAAACTTCCACCCCTCGGGAGATGCTCGCAACCGGAGATTTTTCGTTCAATAGTAGCAATTACAAGCAGCAAAAAATTAGAACACCAGAGAGGTTTTATGAGTATCGACAAACCGGGTAAAGATATGGAGCGCACTGTCAATCCGGGCGATCGCATTTCCGACGAACCGCAAAGCATCGAAGAAAAAGCTCAGCAATTAGCAGTTGACCACGTGCCAGACATCACGGGAGATACAGTTACAGTTCCCACTTATTTCATCGTAGACGAACCGGACGGGGAAAAGAAAGCATTGCACCACGTCAAAGACGCCGAGGAAATTTCTGACGTAATTCGGCAGGCGCGCGTTGACGAAAATGGCGATCGCATTTGGGATTAAGTTCAATCCAATAAAAACGGGTTTTGTACAAAATTTATCGGTAGAAATCATGGAAACAAATCAAAGAAATAGTACGCCCTTTCCCAATGTTCCGCCGATTCTCGAAAGTGACGACAGAGAGTATCGCGATGCCGGCATTACCAGTACAGTTTCAGTTGCAGGCCATCCCCTTCACCCCGTAATCGTCACCTTTCCGATAGCTTTTTTAGTAGGAGCCGCGGGCACGGATATCGGTTATTGGCTGACAAGCGATCCGTTTTGGGCGAGAGCTTCGGTGTGGCTGATCGGTGTCGGTTTTGGTGCGGGGATTTTGGCCGCAATCACGGGCTTTTTAGATTTTTTCAAAGTTAAAAGAGTGCGCGATCGCAGTGCGGGCTGGTTGCACATGGGCGGGAATGTGGCGGCTATGGTACTTTCCCTGATTAACCTGGTGTTGCGCCAAGGAAATCCGGCGCAGCCGATCGTCTTTACAGGTTTAGCTTTGTCCATCGTCGTTGCAGCCTTGCTGGGCGTTACAGGCTGGTTTGGCGGCGAACTAAGTTTTCGCCACAAAGTCGGCGTCATCGGCCCTAGCAGTCACAATTAGTAGGTTTCCAACCGTTTGTAGTGCGGACTTCAGTCCGTCTTGATGCATGGATAATCAAGGACTAAAGTCCTTAGGACGAACCTTTATTGTTTCGTTTGTAGTGCGGACTTCAGTCCGTCTTGATGCGTGGATAATCAAGGACTAAA
>RDYN01000083.1 GCA_004293365.1 Oscillatoriales cyanobacterium
TTCATCTACTGTTTTTTGAATTATTACTTTGCGATTCTTGGCAAGTCCTCCGATATATTTTAGTTTTCGGTTTTCCAATTCTTGTAAAAAACTGGTGTTATTACCATACCCTGCATCCATCAAGACTATTCCTGGTTTATAGCCTCTAGCTAAGGTCTTATCGATTAAATTTATGGCTATTTCTGGCTTTTTTTTGAAGTCTGGGTCATCTTTTCCGGAGGGTAATGAGTCGGCTTTTTTATATAATTCAATATCTAATGGCAGGCTCTTCTTACCATCATATAGATGACTCGTAACTACTACTACCCCATTATCAGTTTTTCCGATTTGTCCGATGTATTGTCTTCCTACACCCAGGGTAAAATTACCACTTTTTCTATGTCCTGAATCATCTATTATCAGGCTAAATCCTCGACTAATCTTGGTCTGGTTGCACTGATTCATTACGTCTAAGCGACGTTCGTTGAGTTCATTGAATGACCAAGGCGCTGTTGTTAAAAAATGATGTAATTTGTGGTAAGTTACTCCGACAGCGTTTTCTGCCATCTGCGACAGGTTTTTTCGTTCACTTTCTCCCAATAATCCCCCTAAATAGTTCCTAAACTCTCGTTTTTGGGCAAGATGACCAAAAATATCGTCAAATCTTTGACACCATCTATCGAAGCAGGGGGGCATCGCGGCAGGGGTTGTCTCTTTCATGGGTCATTTTTTAACGTTATATGCTTGCTCTGTAACTATTATAACCTATTTTTATCGTATTTTATGTTCAAGTCCCGTTAATGTGGAAAGAAGCCTATTTTAGGTTACACTAAAGCACTGAGTTGAATGGATATGTTTGCCCTACTTGCAAGATAGTATTTCGAGGGCCTAAAGGTTTTAAGGAACTAAAAGCAGATCACATTTACCCTTTTAGCAAAGGTGGTTTAACTATATGGGATAACCTTCAGCTCCTGTGCTATCGGTGTAACCTAAGTAAAAGCAATAAGGTTTAAGTAATTTGGTAGGGCAGGCACTGCCCGCCCTACTAAATTACCCCATAATCCCAGCAAAAAAGTCGATCGTCTCTTTCAGTGCTTTTACAAACACATCAATCTCCTCACGGGTATTGTAAAAATACACGCTCGCCCGCGCCGTAGATGAAACGTTCAAATAGCGGTGCAAAGCTTGCGTGCAGTGATGCCCGGAACGAATCGCGATCCCCTCCTCATCCAACATGGTAGACAAGTCTTGAGGGTGAATTTCTCCGGCGCTAAAGGATGCTAGGGCGGCTCTACCTTCGCCGTTGCTGTCTGGTTGCGGGCCGTAAATTTTGATCTGGGGAATTTGCCGCAACTGTTGGAAGAGATAAGCTGTCAATTCGGCTTCGCAAGCGTGAATCTGCTCCATGCCTATGTTATTAAGATAGTCGATCGCAGCACCAAGGGCGATCGCCTCACCGATTGCCGGAGTCCCCGCCTCAAACTTGTGCGGCAAATCAGCATAGGTAGAATATTCGAGAAACACATCAGCAATCATCTCGCCGCCGCCGAAAAACGGAGGCATTTCTCTGAGCAAATCCAGTTTACCGTACAGAAAACCGATACCAGTCGGAGCACACATTTTGTGACCGGAAGCAACCAGCCAATCGCAATCGATTGCTTGCACGTCCACTACCATGTGCGGCACGCTTTGGCAAGCATCAATTAAAACTTTGGCGCCGAAACTGTGGGCGATTTTGCAGATTTCTTTAACTGGATTGATGCAGCCCAAAGTATTGGAAATGTGAACCACAGACACCAACTTAGTTTTATCGGAAACCAGCGTTTTAAACTGTTCTAAATTAAACTCGTAAGTTTCGGTTAATTCAACAAATTTCAGCACCGCACCGGTTCTTTGAGCAATCATTTGCCAGGGAACGAGAT
This sequence comes from Oscillatoriales cyanobacterium, assembly GCA_004293365.1. Taxonomy (GTDB): domain Bacteria; phylum Cyanobacteriota; class Cyanobacteriia; order Cyanobacteriales; family Microcoleaceae; genus Microcoleus. The sequence continues at coordinate 1,902 of RDYN01000083.1, forward strand.
TGCTGTGGTGTTCCATAACTGACAGGATAATTTCATCTCCCGCTTGCAGATTGCTCAAACCCCAAGAATAAGCAACTAAATTAATTGCTTCGGTGGCGTTGCGAGTGTAAACAATTTCTTGCCGCGATGCTGCATTGATAAATGCTGCAACTTTGTCTCTCGCCGCTTCGTAAGCATCAGTTGCTTTGGCGCTGAGAGTGTGGGCGCCGCGGTGCACGTTGGCATTGTATTGTTCGTAGTAACCGCGCCAAGCGTTGAGCACAGCTAGGGGTTTTTGAGATGTAGCTGCGTTGTCTAAATAAATGAGCGGTTTGCCGTTGACTTTTTGTGTCAAGATTGGGAAGTCGGCGCGAACTTTTGAGGCGAGAGTTTTTTCTTGAATAAGTGTCATATTTTCTGAGTTAACAATGAGAAGTTATTTGTTTAGAAAATTAGGGTGCAATTCCATTTTAAACGATCTTTTGCACCAACAGCAGTCACGGGTTGTCAGGTGGGAGGGGACGGGTTTATTTAACCTGTTTGTAATGTTTGAGACCATTGATGAACCCGCCTCTTGTATCTTGAAAGAGAAAAGCGATCGAACCGCAGACACCTTTGTAATATAATCGTAACACGAGTCAAGGTCAATGAAGGCAGGAGGCAGGAGGCAGGAGGCAGGCTTTTGTTCGGTGAGCTTGGACTCGCTCTCCTAACTTGGACACGCTCTCATGGTCCGATTGTACAGTTTGTAGTGCGGACTTCAGTCCGCAGCAGGAGAGCGGACTAAAGTCCGCACTACGAACGAATCTTACTGGCTTTTGGGATTTTCAAATCCCAAAAGCCTTTCGACTCGAATTATTTGAGCGCTAACCCCTGAATAAATCAAGACAGTATCCACAGGATTTTACTAATCTTTGACAGGCCGCATTGTCGGGAACATTACGGCATCTCGGATGCTTTGAGTGTTAGTTAAAAGCATCACCAATCTGTCTACTCCGATGCCCATTCCCGCGCAATTCGGCATTCCCAAAGATAGGGCTTGGATGAAGTCTTCATCCATGGGATGCGCTTCGTCGTCGCCTGCGTTTTTCTGCGCTAGCTGTTCTTCAAAGCGCTTTTTTTGCTCTTTCGGATCGTTCAATTCTGAGAAGCCGTTCGAGTATTCGGTACCGTTGATAAATAGCTCGAAACGTTCGACAAATCCCGGTTTGCTGCGGTGTCCTTTGGCTAGGGGACTGACTTCGACGGGATAGTCGATGATGAATGTCGGTTGAATTAGTTTGGGAACAACTAATTTGTCAAAAACTGCATACAGCACGTAGCCTAAACTCTGTTGTTCTAACTTAGACAGGTGCAATTCTAGCTTGGTTGCGGATGCGATCGCACTTTCCAAGTCCAAACTGTCAAAATCCAGCCCAAACTCGTCTCTGACAGCTTCCACCATCGTTTTCACTTGCCAGTGTTTGCCGCTGAAACCGGGATATTTGTCGCTGTAGTCGAACTTGCGCTCTAAACTGATGGTTTCTCCCTGATTTTCTATTTCCAGGACATCCCCGAAAACAGCCGCTGCCGCAAAACACATCACATCTTCGACCACTGTTAAAATGTCGAATACATCTGCATAGGCTTGGTAAACTTCTAAGGAGGTAAACTCGGGATTGTGAGTGCTGTCAATGCCTTCATTTCTAAAGGCTTTTCCTAGTTCAAATACTCGCTCGAATCCTCCACAAATTGCCCTTTTTAAGAATAATTCTGGAGCAACTCGCAAATATAAATCTACTTCCAAAGCATTGTGGTGCGTGATGAACGGCTTAGCAGCAGCACCGCCGTAAATAGCTTGGAGTGTCGGCGTTTCTATCTCGTAAAAATTGGCTTGCCAGAGATAGGAACGGATGCTTTGCACGATGCGGCTGCGTAGCATGAAACGGTTGAGCGCATCTTGGTTGCTAGCTAAATCCATTTCGCGGTGGCGGCGGCAAACTTCGGGGTCGTTAATGCCGTAATAAGAGTCGGGAAATTGAATAGTAGCTTTTGATAACAGCGTGAATTCCCGCACTAAAATAGAAAGTTCTCCCCGGGGCGTGCGGCAGCCGATACCTTTGACGCCGACAAAATCGCCGATATCAAGCAATTTTTTAATTTGTTCAAAGCTCAAGCCGACTTCACCGGTGACGATTGCTTTCTCGATTTTGAGTTGAATTTTGTTTGTGGCGTCTTTTAAATCGATGAAACCAATTTTGCCGCTGTCGCGCTTGGAAATAATGCGGCCGGCTAATCGCAGCGGAATTTCTTCGGGATCGCTTTCTCCGTTGGCGAGTTCTTTTCCCGGCTGACTAAATATTTCGCGAACTTGTTGGGCTGTGTGCGATCGCGCGTAGGATTGGCTGGGATACGGTTCTATGCCTTGCGATCGCAGTTCTTCTACTTTTTGACTGCGGACTTCGGCTTCACTCAGAGTCATTACTTATTGCCTGATTAAAATTACCAATATCTTACATTTTGCACTATTCTCGTGCTGGCGCGAGCCGCAGGCTCGCCTGCGGGCCCCACCATAAAATTCACTTGGGGTGGGACAAGCATCTTGCCTGTTCGTCACCGAGCTGCAAAATGTGAGAAACACTAGACTTTATCATAACCGCGCCACACAGATGAATTTTTCAAACAACTAAGATACACTTGCGATCGTCCGGTATGCCTTGACTTTTGACTAAAATCGGGTAGCTGCCAACTGACAACTGCCAGCCCACCCAGAAATATCTCCGATCGCAAATTGTTCTAGACACCACAAAGTGGCCGAAACTTTAAACAATTAATACCCGTTAAAAAAAAATGCAACCGCAGGCCAGTGCCTCAAACCCATACCCAGTAAATCATTCCCAATCTAAAATCTAAAATCTAAAATCTAAAATGATATAAGTTGTCTGTCGATCGCAAGTGGTGAGATGATATGTAGTGCAGCCTCACGGCAGTTCCACAGAAACTGAACAGCAGAGACGCGGGCGATCGAACTCGACTCATCGCACCTCTGCCAGAATCGACCACACATATCATGTCCGGTCGATCGATCGTACTATTTGGGTCGGGGCGGGTTTACTAAAACTCTGGTTTTCATTGGGGATTATTGGTGAACCCGCCCCTACAAGAATTACGATCGATTGACCCGATATGATATCACACACACTCTCTCTTAACATATAAAAACCAGAATTATGGCTGTTGCAACTCAATCACTCGAAGAACTCTGCATCAACTCTATCCGCTTTCTCGCCATCGATGCGGTAGAAAAAGCAAAATCAGGACACCCGGGACTGCCGATGGGCGCTGCCCCTATGGCCTTCGTGCTGTGGGATCGGTTTATGCGGTTCAACCCGAAAAACCCCAAGTGGTTCAATCGCGATCGCTTCGTCCTCTCCGCGGGCCACGGCTGTATGCTGCAGTACGCCCTCATGCACCTCACCGGCTACGATAGCGTCACCCTCGACGACATCAAGCAATTCCGTCAGTGGGAATCCAAAACCCCCGGACACCCAGAAAACTTCGTCACCGAAGGCGTAGAAGTTACCACCGGCCCCCTGGGACAAGGCATTGCTAACGCCGTCGGTTTGGCAATGGCAGAAGCTCACCTCGCTGCCAAGTTTAACAAGCCCGACCACACCATTGTTGACCACTACACCTATGTCATCATGGGTGACGGCTGCCACATGGAAGGCATTTCCGGCGAAGCTTGTTCCTTGGCCGGACACCTCGGACTCGGCAAATTAATTGCCCTGTACGATGACAATCACATTTCCATTGAAGGCGACACAAGCTTGGCCTTTACTGAAGATGTCGGCAAGCGTTTTGAAGCTTACAACTGGCACGTTATTACAGTAGACAATACCGCTCTAGACGAAGATACTAACCTAGAAGCAGTTCACAAAGCTATTGAAGAAGCGAAAAAAGTCACGGACAAACCGTCCATGATTAAAGTTCGCACCATCATTGGTTACGGTTCTCCCAACAAGCGCAATTCTTACAGTTCTCACGGTGCTGCTTTGGGTACCGATGAAGTGAAAGCAACTCGCGATTTCTTGAAGTGGGAACACGCACCGTTTGAAATTCCTAGCGATGCTTTGTCACACTTCCGCAAAGCAGTAGAACGCGGCGCTCAAGCTGAGCAAGAATGGCAGACAGCTTTTGATGCTTATAAAGCAGCATATCCTGCAGAAGCAGCAGAATACGATCGCACCGTTGCCGGCAAACTTCCCGAAGGTTGGGATCAAGTTTTACCCACATACAACCCGGAAGATAAGGCAGATTCGACTCGCAATCATTCAGGAAAATGTTTGAATGCTTTGGCTGCTGTCCTACCTGAATTGATCGGCGGTTCCGCTGACTTGGCATCTTCTAACATGACCTTGCTCAAGGGTGAAAAAGACTTCCAAAAAGGTCAATACGAAGGACGCAACCTGCGGTTTGGCGTGCGGGAACACGGCATGGGCGCGATCGCCAACGGTATGCTCTTACACGGCGGCTTAATACCTTACTGCGCCACATTCTTAGTATTTGCCGACTATATGCGCGGCGCAATTCGCCTCTCCGCACTCTCGGAAGCTGGAGTTATTTATGTAATGACTCACGACTCCGTAGCCTTGGGCGAAGATGGCCCGACTCACCAACCTGTTGAAACCATTGCTTCCCTGCGTGTAATTCCCGATTTGTTGGTAATGCGCCCTGCGGATGGAAACGAAACATCCGGTGCTTACAAAGTGGCAGTTGAAAGCCGCAAACGCCCGACTTTAATGGCTTTGTCCCGTCAAAACCTGCCCAATTTGGCCGGAAGCTCGATCGAAGGAACAGCCAAAGGCGCTTACATTTTGTCCGACGACGGCGGCACTCCCGACATCATTTTAATCGGTACCGGTGGCGAAACATACCTCTGCGTTGATGCCGCTGAAAAATTGCGCGCCGCCGGCAATAAAGTCCGCGTGGTTTCAATGCCTTGCTGGGAATTGTTCGACGCCCAAGATGCCGCTTACCGCGAATCTGTACTGCCGAAAGCTGTTACCAAGCGGTTAGCAGTTGAAGCAGGTTCTAGCTTCGGCTGGGGACGTTATTTAGGTTCCGAAGGCGACAGCCTCAGCATCGACAGATTCGGCGCTTCTGCACCGGGCCCCGTTGCTTTAGAAAAGTTTGGCTACACCGTTGATAATGTCGTAGCTAAGGCTCAGGCGCTGTTGGGTTAATCAATAGCAGCAGCATAATTTTTGGTGGGGCGGGCTTCGGGCTCGCCCCTTTTTTTATAGGTGAAGGAAGTTCGGCAACGGATTCTGTAACGGATGTAACGGATTGATAGAAGAAGGCTTGAGTTATCGTCGCGAGAGAAGAAAGAAGAAGGAGAAGATAAGACTTCAACCCGCGGAGGCGGGTTTCGTTTGTTTGGCGTGCGAATGACCTTCGCCCGCTCTTCTGTAGATTTTTGAATTTTGAGATAACTTATAAGTTATTGGGTTAAATTTTCCATTCCCCATTACCAATTCCCAATTACCAATTACCAATTCCCAATTCCCCATTACCCATTCCCAATTACCAATTACCAATTACCAATTCCCGATTCCCGATTCCCCATTACCCATTCCTTTATCATGTGGACTGTTTTAAATAACCTGTTATTCATCGGGAATTACATTCCTCACGGTCACTGTTACCTTTGGCAGCGAGAACTCGTCGCACTCCACATAGTGTCAGACTCGATAATTGCCCTGTCCTACTATTCCATACCCCTATCCCTAATTTATTTTATCGCCCACCGAAAAGACTTGCCCTTTCGCAACATTTTTTGGCTGTTTGCAGCCTTTATTATCTCCTGCGGCACTACTCATGTAATGGAAGTTTGGACGCTTTGGCATCCTGTTTATTGGGTTTCTGGCTGTCTGAAAATTATTACCGCCGCGATTTCTGCTTACACGGCTTTTGCATTAATTCCTTTAGTTCCCCAAGCATTAACTCTCCTGAGTCCAACTCAATTAGGGATGATCGATCGCATACTGCAACAAGAAATCATCGAACGCCGAGAAACAGAAGCTCGCTATCAAACTTTAACTGAAGCTTCGCCGGTGGGAATATTTTATGCAGACGCTATAGGCGATTGCTTGTATGTCAACGAGCGCTGGTGTCAAATTTCGGGCATGGGCTGCGATCGAGCTTTGGGCAAAGGGTGGTTCCAAGGCATTCATCCAGACGACCGCCAGCGGGTTTTTGACCAATGGTACAGCGCCGCTGCCGAGAAATTGCCGTTTAAATCTGAGTACCGCTTTCAAGGCATCGATCGCACTAAAATTAGTTGGGTATTCGGTCAAGCTGTCGGTCAAATCGGAGAAAATGGGAAGGTTAAAAGTTATGTGGGTACTATTACTGATATTACAGAACGCAAGCAGGTAGAAGAAGAAAATCGACTGCTCAATGAAACTCTGGAGCGTCGAGTTGCTAAGCGCACTGCTCAAATTGAAATTTCTAACCACAAATTGCAGAAAGAAATCGCCTACCGACAAAAAATTGCGTTTACTTTGTTAGAATTGACGCAACTGCAAAATGCGATTCTTAATAGCCCTAACTACACAATTATTTCTACAGAACCAGACGGTACAATTAAAACATTTAATCTGGCAGCCCAGAAACTTTTAGGCTATTCCTCCGAAGAAGTGGTGGGGAAAGTTACGCCAGCAATCATTCACGATCCTGTGGAGGTCGGTCAAAGAGCAGAAATTATTTCTCAAGAATTGGGAGTAAAAATAGAGCCGGGGTTTGAGGTTTTTGTTGCCTGGGCGCGTCGGGGAATAGCTGACGAAAATGAATGGACTTACATTCGCAAAGATGGTTCGCGGTTTCCGGTACTGCTGTCGGTGACTGCTTTATTTGACAGCAACGGAAATATTAACGGTTTTTTGGGTGTCGGTCAGGATATTAGCGATCGCAAACAAGCTGAAAAAGATTTCCGCGACCTCACCATTGCCCTGCAAAATGCGGTGGAAGGCATTTCGCGGCTGGACATTGAGGGACGCTACATCAATGCTAATCGAGCTTACGCTCATACCTGCGGTTACGAACCGGAAGAAATGGTCGGCATGGAATGGCCGCTCACCGTACATCCGGGTGATGTTGAGATGCTGATTAGTGCTTATCAGGAAATGCTAATTTCTGGCAAAGTAGAGGTAGAAGCTAGAGGTGTCCGCAAAAATGGAACGTTTTTTTACAAGCAAGTAACTATGGTAAAAGCTTGCGACGCCCAAGGAACATTTAACGGCCACCACTGTTTCCTGAAAGATATCACCGATCGCAAATTAACTGAAACAGCTTTGCTCGAAAGCGAATTTAAGTACAAGCAAATAGTTGAATTAGCAGAAGAAGGTATTTGGGTAATTGACAGCAATGGCCTCACGACTTACGTGAACCATGCCATGGCGCGAATGCTGGGCTATAGTGAATTAGAAATGTTCGGGCTGCCGCTTTGGGATTTTCTGGACGAACAGGAAAAAGAACAAGCTTTTGATAATGTCGAGCGGCGCTTGCGGCGGCTTTCCCAAGAAAAGGAATTTAAACTAAAAAGCAAGGACGGTCAAGATGTTTGGACTTATATTTCTGTCAGTCCAGTATTCGACGAAGAGCTGGGGAATATGGTGTCTTGTTGCGCCTTGGTTTACAACATTACAGACCGCAAAGAATCAGAGCAGCAAATGCTGCAACTTACAGAAGATTTGAAGCGTTCTAACGAGGAATTAGAACAATTTGCTTATGTGGCTTCCCACGATTTGCAAGAACCGCTCCGAGCCGTTACGAGTTATACTCAATTGCTGGCCCAGCGCTATCAAGGAAATTTGGACGATCGCGCAGATAAGTATATTAATTATATTGTTGATGGCGCCACCAGAATGCAGCAGTTAATTAACGATTTGTTGGCGTATTCGCGACTGGGAACGAGGGGCCAGGAGTTTGAGATGGCGGACTGCAACGCTGCTGTCAAGCAAAGTTTGTGCAATTTGCAAATTGCGATCGCCGAAAAGAAAGCTGTAATCACCTGCGATGCGATGCCAACCGTGATGGCAGATGAATCTCAACTAATGCAATTATTCCAAAATTTGATCGCCAACGGCATCAAATTTTGCCGCGAAGACATCCCGTTCATTCAGATCGCTGCCCAAAGGCAAGAGGGCGAATGGCTGTTCAGCGTCCGCGATAACGGCATTGGCATCGATCCGGAGTATGCCGATCGCATTTTTATCATTTTTCAACGGCTGCACGGACGCCGCGAATATTCCGGTACTGGCATAGGTTTGGCGATGTGCAAGCGCATTGTGGAACGCCACGGCGGGCGGATATGGGTGGAATCTCAGGAGGGAAAAGGAGCGACTTTTTACTTCACTATTCCTATAATTAGTACGTGAAGGGTCAAAGTTAATTTTTTCCTCTAATCAAAAGGATACGGCAGTTATGAGCGATCGAAGCACTGTTAGACCCGTTGAGATTCTGCTGATTGAGGATTCTCCCAGCGACGCCGATTTGGCAATAGAAGCCCTCGGTCAGGGTAAAATATTGAATAACTTACATTTTGTGGAGGATGGAGTTGAAGCAATCAAGTTTTTACGCAAAAAAGCACCCTATCTGGCCGTACCCCGTCCTGATTTGATTTTGCTCGATTTGAACCTGCCAAAAAAAAGCGGTGTTGAAGTGCTAGAAGAAATTAAAACTGACCCGAATTTAAAATTAATTCCGGTAGTGATTCTCAGCACTTCAGCAGCTCCCGAGGATATTGTCAAGTCCTACTCGCTCCACGCCAACTGTTACATCACCAAGCCTGTAGACTTTGTACAATTTACTAAAGTAGTCAGGTTAATTGAGGAATTCTGGCTCGCCGTCGTGAAACTTCCTCTAAATTATTAATTGATTGAATATTTTTGGCGGGCGGTGGTGAAAGCTCCCAAAAACGGATACCAGCCCCCGACACGAGCCGCCACCAGCGCCGAATTTTAGACTTTTGCCCAAGCTCCGAGATTCACGGCGCTGCAAGTAAATCTAAAATTCTTCAATCTCAAATCTAAAATCGACTGACTGTTCCCAAATAATAACTTTCAAGTTAAAAAGGGCAAGGTCAAGCAAAAAAGTTTAATCTTAGATTGGTAGAGTAAAATTTTTACAGTCAAAAACGTCTAAGCTATGTGGATTAAGATTCTGTTAGTAGAAGACAATCCCGCTGATGCTGATTTGCTTGCAGAACTGTTAGAAGTATCTGTCGGCGTCCAGTGGGAACTGGTTTCTGTTGAGTTCCTGCACGAGGCGATCGCCCAACTGTGCAAACAACCCTTTGATGTAGTTTTGCTCGACCTTTCTTTGCCCGACAGCCGCGGTTTGGAAACCCTAACTCGCCTGCGAGAAGTTGCCCTGGATACAGCAATGGTGGTAATGACGGGCTTGGACGATGAGGCGATCGCCCTAGAATCAGTTCGCTTGGGAGCTCAAGATTACATTGTTAAAGGTCAAATTACTACTCAATTATTGGTACGGACGATCCGCTACGCGATCGAACGATCCCAAACATTTCAAATGCTGCGGGAAAGCGAGCGCCGTTTTCGGGCGATTTTTGACTCTTCGTTTCAACTCACCAAGCTGCTGACTCCCCAAGGAATCGTGCTGGAAGTCAACGAGACAGCCCTCGATTTTGCCGGAGTGCGATCGCAAGATATTGTCGGCCGCCCGATTTGGGAACAGCCGATTTGGGAACAGTCACCAAATGGTAAAGAACAATTAAAAAAAGGGATCGCCAAAGCTGGTACGGGCGAGTTTTTTCGTCGAGAAATAGACTTGTTAGGAAAAGGCGGCCAAATTGTGACAGTTGATTTCTCGCTGAAACCTGTTAAAAATGAAACAGGACAAGTTTTGCTGCTGATTGCTGAAGCCCGCGACATTAGCGATCGCAAACGCGCAGAAGCGGAAATTCTCAAAGCCCTCGCACGAGAAAAAGAGCTTTCAGAACTGCGAGCTAAATTTGTCACCATGGTTTCCCACGAATTCCGCACCCCCCTGACAACCATCCAATTTTCGGCGGGATTGCTCCAAGATTACAGCGCTAAGTGGTCAGAAGAAAAAAAATCTACTCATTTTGTGCGGATTCAATTAGCCATCAAACGCATGACAGAGTTATTAGAAGATATCCTCGTAATTGGCAAAATAGAAGCAAACACCTTACCGTTTCAACCTGTTTCCTTGAACCTTGAAAAGTTTTGCCGTCAACTGGTAGAAGAACAGCAGCTCAACGACAGCAACCAACACCCGATCGCCTTTCAACATGAAGGCGGCAACTGCGACGCTCAAATGGATGAAAAACTGCTGCAGCAAATGTTGGGAAACGTCCTCTCAAATGCCATCAAATATTCCCCCGCAGGCAGTTCAGTTTCCTTGCGACTAAATTGTCAAAACGGCAAAGCTGTTTTCCAGGTTCAAGATCGGGGCATCGGGATTCCCCAAGCCGATCTAGAGCGGATCTTAGAAACTTTTTACCGAGCTACAAATGTCGGCACTATTTCGGGAACAGGTCTCGGTTTAGCAATTGTGAAAAGAGCCGTGGAACTTCACGGCGGCAAACTGGCGATCGACTCTCAAGAAGGAAAAGGCACAACTTTCACTATTACCTTACCTTTAATTTGTGCTAGCCAATAAGCTGCTGCGCGGGGGAGAGGGAGAGAGTCCGATGGGGATCGGGGGAGAGAGGGGGAGGGTCCGAGGAGTTGACGAGTTTTAATATGGAATTAAAATATACAATTTAAATGCACAGCTTAACAACTAAATTATCCACTATAAACATCCGCCGCTTAACGCTCAGTTAACTACATAAAACAACAAATTTGTCAAGTGTCCTCACGCAGATTTTTTGCAACAACTACTAACTAAAAGGAGCAATAACCGTGGCAAAGATTTTAGTAATAGAAGACGAAGAATCGATTAGAGAAAACATTTTAGAGTTGCTGGAAGCCGAGAACTTTGAAGGCATTGGAGCGATTAACGGCCAAGCCGGCATCAAATTGGCGATCGCACAAATCCCCGATTTAATTTTGTGCGACATGATGATGCCAGAAGTGGACGGTCACGGCGTCCTAAAAGCTTTGCGTTCCGAACCCTTAACTGCCACAATTCCGTTTATTTTCCTCACAGCAAAAGCCGATAAAAGTGACATTCGCACGGGCATGGAACTAGGAGCAGACGATTACATTACCAAGCCTTGTACGCCGCAAGAACTGCTCAAAGCAATTGCTATTAGACTTGAAAAACAGAAAACAATTAGCAAGCAATCGCAAAAAAAGCTAGACGAATTGCGAACTAATATTAGTATGTCGATACCCCACGAATTGCGGACTCCTTTGAATGCCATTCTGGGTTTTTCGGAGCTAATTTTATCAGAATATCACGTCTTGGAAGAACCAGATATATTAGATATGATCGGTCAAATAAACACTTCCGGTCATCGCTTGTATCGGCTGATTCAGAACTTTTTGCTCTATGCAGAACTGGAGATGGCAGCCACAAATCCCGAACTGCTTCTTGAGATGCGTAACAGCGAATTTAGCTGCGTAAAATCTTTGTTGAGTGAAAAAGCCCGCCAGCAAGCGAAACAGGTGAATAGAACAGACGATTTACAATTAAACTTGCAGGATGCGTCTGTGGCTATTGATTCCATGAGACTCACAAAAATTGTTGAGGAACTGCTGGACAATGCCTTCAAATTTTCTTTAGAAGGAACGCCGATTTTATTCAGCACTTTCGTGGAAAATCAGACTTTTATTCTGTCTGTCAAAGACCAAGGCCGCGGTATGACACCCGCTCAGATTGCACAATTAGAAGCTTACAGGCAGTTCGATCGCAAACTTTACCAACAACCAGGTTTGGGATTGGGCCTGGCCATCGTCCAACGCCTAGCAGAATTGCACGGAGGACAATTTAAAATAGAAAGTTTGCCCCAGCAAGAAACAATTGTTTCCGTTTCCCTGCCCATCTAAACAATATAGCAACCGCGCCCGATGTCTAGGACTTTCTGGCATTGCACTTTCCCCACGCGATCGATTGCTTCTTCGTTATCTCCCGACGATAACTAAATCCTTCTTCTTCCCTCTTCCTGATGACTGATGACTGATGACTGATGACTTCTTCCTAATGACTAATGACTAATGACTTCTTCCTAATGACTAATGACTTCTTCCTAATGACTAATGACTAATGACTAATGACTAATGACTAATGACTAATGACTAATGACTAATGACTAATGACTAATGACTAATGACTTCTTCTATTATGCAGGAGCGATCGGCCGTTTCACACATCGCTGCATATAAATTTGAGCTACCTTATCCCCGGGGTTGACTTGCAGGCACGCCGAAAACAATCTTGTAGCTTCGAGAAACTTGTCACTATTGTAGAATACCAAACCTTGCTCAAACATTGTCTTTGTCTCTAACTTTTTTTGTCGCAACTCGGGCGGATCTGCCGTAAAGACTTCATAAACCGTAACCATGCGCGATTTGCCTTTCACTGTGACGCGATCGATCAACCTAAAATCATAAACATCATTCAACTGTACAAAAGTATTGTGAGTAATTAACATCGAAACTCCATACTCTTTCGTCAAACTTTCCACGCGGGAAGCTAAATTTACCGCATCGCTAATCACCGTGCTATCCATCCGACTTTGGCCGCCAACCGTGCCTAACATCAAAGAACCCGTATTGATCCCAATGCCAATTTGCAGCGGCGCGCGATCGGGGCGACTGCGACTCATATTATACTCGCTAAGCTGCTCTAGCATCGCAATTCCAGCTTTCACAGCATCGTCCGCACTGCCATTAAACAGCGCCATAATTGCATCGCCGATGTATTTATCAATAAACCCAAAATTTTCAGTAATTGCAGGCTCCATCCGCGACAAATAAGCATTAATAAATTGAAAATTTTCTTCGGGACTCATCATTTCAGAAAGAGCCGTGAAATTGCGAATATCTGAAAACAGCACCGACATTTCTTTCTGTACCTGATCGCCTAATTTTACGTCCAGAATACTTTCATATCCCAAAAAGTGGAGAAATTGGTGCGGCACAAACCGCCCGTAAGCATCTGTTAATTTTTCTTCTGCTGCTAAAGCTTTTTCCAACTCGTTTGTGAACTGGCGGCGCTCGGTTTCTAGCTCTTGACGCTCCGTGATATCTTGAAAAACTGCGATCGCATAAACAATGTTTTTCCGTTCGTCGTAGATTGGAGTCGCCCAAACCTCGATCGGCACAATCCTCTGGGGCTGGTGAATTTCAGCATCATCAGCGTGCACCACTTCCCCCCGCAGCGCCCGCACAATCGGTTGCATTTCGCCCGGATACAGCTCATTAGTTCCGGCGCAGTAAGTTTGATAAACTTCCGGCAAATTCGTAGGAATAACATCAGAAACCAAGCCTTTGCCAAGTATTTTCTCAGCCCAAGAATTCATGTAACAAGGTTTCCCGATACCATCAACCACAAATATACCCACCGGCACCGCTTCCAGCAATTGAGTCAGCCGATTTTCGCTTTCTAACAGCGCTTCATTGAACTTTTCTTCAGCTATCAAAGCTTTTTCCAAATCATTCGTAAACTTCAGGCGTTCCACATCCACAAGTCTTCGCAAAGTAATATCCTCAGCAAAACCCTGATAGTAAAGCAGTTCACCCCTAGCATCAAAAACAGTACGCGCATCCTCAGAAATCCAGATAATACTGCCATCTCGGCGGTAAACTTCCGACTCAAACTCAGACACAGTACCGCACTGTTCCATCAGCGCGAAAAACTCTTGACGGCGGTTTGGTTGCACGTACAATTGTCGCTGAAAATCATTAACACTTGCCATCAATTCTTCAGCGGAATCATAGCCGTAGATTTGAGCGAGAGCAGGATTAGCACTGATCAAAGTTCCATCAGGTGAAGTCTGAAAAATACCTTCGAGAGCATTTTCAAATATCCGGCGATACTTCTCTTCAGCTTGCACCAGCGCTGCTTCAGCTTGCTTGCGTTCCGTAATATCAGTAAAAGCAATAATCCCGTAGCAAATATCCCCCAGAGAATCATAAATAGGAGTCGCCCAACTCTCCACCGGAATCACCTTATTACCAGTCCTAATTTCTACACTCTCAGTCCGCACACTTTCGCCCCGCAGCGCCTGCATAATTGGCAATTCTTCCACAGGACATCTCTGATTAGTTCCGGCTTTATAGAATTGATAAATTGCTGCTTTCTGCTCCGCATTAATATGTGGCACAGTGCCTCTGCCAAATACCTCCCGCGCCTTTTGATTAGCATAAAAAGATTGACCGTTCGCATCCAGCACGCACACTCCCAACGGCATAGCTTCCAGGTATTGCGTCAACCGACTTTCGTTTTCGTGGAGTTTGGCAATCAGCATCGCCTGCTTGCGGTTTAATCTTGCCAACTCCTGATTCATTTCCAGAAGTTCTATTTGTTTTTCAGCTAATTGTTTGTCTTGAAAATATCTGTAAATTGCCTCAGTAACAGTTAATTTTAAATCATCTGTTTGCCATGGTTTAGGTATGTATCGGTACAACTTAGCGTAGTTAATAGCATTGGCTACCGCCTCCAAATCAGCCTGACCCGTCAGCATAATCTTAAGAGTTCTCGGCGAGATGGCATGAACGCTCCTCAATAGCTCGTCTCCTTTCATATTCGGCATGATATGATCGGAAATAACCAAAGGAACTTCATACTGTTCTGCTAAAAGTTCAGACAGCAACTCCAAAGCTTCTTCGCCGCTTTGGGCTGTTTCAATTAAATATTTATCTTCAAAGGCTTTTAGCAGGTCTATTTCCAGACTATCGAGTATAGTCTGCTCATCATCCACACAAATAATTACAGGTTTTTTCATAACTTTGCTAGACCAGACTTAATCGCTTCAATTAATTCTTGATTTTGCCAAGGTTTTTGTATAAAAGCATGAAGATTGGCTTGAGATTTTGTGCGCTCAATTGCTTCTTTGTCCGCTTGTCCTGTCAGCATAACTGTCACAATCTGCGGATATTTTTGATGAATCTTAATCAACAACTCATCTCCTTTCATTCCAGGCATCAACCAATCAGAGACAATAACTAGAATGTTAACCTCATCTTCACACAGCTCTTGAATAATCTCCAGTGCTTCGGCAGCACTTTCAGCAAATTCGCAAAGATATTTACCGTTAAACGCCTGTTGCAGTTCAATTTCCAGACTTTCCAGCACCGCTACTTCATCGTCAACACACAAAATTGCTGGTTTAGACATCGCTAGTTTCCTCCTTTCGTCTGGCTGGGTGAACCCGGATGGGCAGCACACCGTTTTCAAAATTCTACATTCCGCGCGCCTCGACTGCAAATTTTTAGCCCCAGATTTCAGTCTGGGGTACTTTATTTAACCTATTCAATTAAATTAATCGGCAAAGACACCGTAAATGCAGTTTTACCGGGCACCGACTCCACATCAATTGTCCCCTGATGTTTTTTAATAATTTTTTTGACAATATCCAATCCTAATCCGCTGCCTTCTCCCGCTGGTTTGGTAGTAAAAAAAGGCTCAAAAATTTTCGGCAAAATCTCGGGTGAAATTCCAGTGCCGCTGTCGGTAATTTTTACAACAAAGTTGGTATCTTGCTGCAAGGCGTCAATTGTTAAAGTTCCTTGATTGTCCATCGCTTGTAAAGCATTATGAATTAAATTTGTCCAAACTTGATTGAGTTCGTCTGGATAACACAATACCGCCGGCAATTGAGCTTGATAGCTTCTGACGATTTCCACACCCTGTTTTAGCTGGTTCTGATAAAGAGTTAATACAGTTTCAATTCCCTCAGTAATATTCACTTTTAATTTTTCCCCATGTACATCGTAACGCGCATAATTTTTGAGAGCAAAAACGACTTTTGCAGCGCGTTCTGTAGCGGTAGCGATGGTTTTGGCGCTTTTGTGAATACTAGCAAAATCGTAGGCAGTTTTGATAATATTTTCGCTGTCAGGGTCTTTGAGCAACGGCACGAATTCTTGCACGTTTCCTTGCAATCCGATATTGACTAAAATGCTAGCAAGGCTGTCAGAATTATCAATCCCTTCCGCATCTAGTTGCTGCTTCACGCCTCTTTTAAATTCCCGTTTTTCTCGCGTAGATAAAGAGTAAGTTTGTTGGCGGGAACTGTGCATCAAACTCAAAAAATCGTGCTGGCGTTCGGCAGAGAGTTGTTTAAAAAAAACTGGCAAACTGTCGAGATTGTTATCCAAAAAGCCAGTAATATTCCCAATAGACGATCGAATCGCCCCTAGTGGTGTATTAATTTCGTGAGCAATGCCTGCAATCAGTTGCCCTAAGGCAGCCATTTTTTCCGATTGAACTAATTGCTCCTGAGTTGCTTGCAGTTGCTCTAAAGTGATTGTCAGTTCATCGTTCTTCTGTTGGAGTTTTTTTTGCAACTGGCACATTGCTAAATGGGTTTCTACTCTAACTAACACCTCTTCCATCTGAAAGGGTTTGGTAATATAATCTACTCCGCCCACATCAAAAGCTTTAACCTTATCTAGTACGTCATTTATCGCGCTGATAAAAATCACCGGAATGTCGCGAGTGCGTTCATCAGCTTTGATTTTTTCGCAAACTTCATACCCGTTCATTTCGGGCATCATAATATCCAGCAAAATCAAATCGGGAGGCATACCTTTTGCCGCCGAAAGTGCTAACTCGCCGCTGGGTACGGGGCGGACTTTATAGCCCTTCCCGTTCAAAATTCCGGCTAGCAGCCGCAAATTCGCTGGGGTATCGTCCACTACTAAAATATTACCGCGATCGGTGCTAGGAATGTCATTATTCATGTGAGCTTGCTTGAGAGATTAACTTTAAAACTTTGTCGTACTCGAAATTTTCTATACAATTCGCGATCGCACTAGCCGTTACTGTATCCTTTAATCTAATTTGGTCGATCGAACTCTCAATGAAATCCATATCCACTTTCAGTATCGCCAGCTTTAAATCAGCTACCAGCGACTCTGGCAATTTAACGAAGTCAGCCGCAGTCATTTCGCGATCGCGCGGAACTGCCGATGAGTTAGCTTGACCCGGATCTTCATAAATATAGCGCACTCCGATATGTTTGTGCATAGCATCAAAAATATCGGCTTCCCGGAAAGGTTTCCGCATAAAAGCATCGCAGCCCGCCGACAAAATCACAGCCCGTTCTTCCTCCAAAACGCTCGCAGTCAGCGCAATAATAGCAGTAGCTTGACCTTTAATAGTGCCTTTAATGTATTGTGTTGCTTCGTAGCCGTCCATCACGGGCATTCTCATGTCCATCCAAATTAAATGCGGCTCCCAACTATCCCAAATGTCAATAGCTTCTTCACCGTTAGTAGCTTCTTTCAGTTCAAAACCCAGAGGATTGAGAAGTTTAATTAAGAGTTGGCGGTTGAGCGGTTTATCGTCTACTATCAAAATTCGATAGGGGTGTTGGTTGGGTTCCAGGGCAATCACATGGCGAGTCGGTTTGGGGATGGCAATCTCAGCCACATCTACCGCAATAACTTGAATGTAAAAATTAAAATTAGTACCCTTCCCAACAGCAGAAATGACGCTCATTTCGCCACCCATTAATTCCACAAATTTGCGGCTGATTGGCAATCCCAAGCCTGTACCTTCTTGAGAATCTTTGCCTGTCTGGGTTTGCACGAAAGCTTCAAAAAGATTGTCTAATTCATTGGCAGCAATACCTGGACCAGTATCTTCGACTTCAAAATGAACAAATAAGGACGAGGCAGAAGCTGAACGGTCATTGTGGGTTGTATAACTCGCATTTTCTGACTGAGTTAACTGTGGGACTTTAACGCCATTAATAGCCACGTTTCTTGTAGGTTTTTCGGCTGTTGATACACGATTATTTCCTACTTCTTCCTGTGGATTTATATTGCTTAAAAGCTGCTTGCTAACTCTGACGCAAACACCGCCATATTCTGTAAACTTAAGAGCGTTATTTAGCAGATTAATTAATATTTGTCGCAGCTTTAATTCGTCAGTTTCTACGTATTGCGGTACGTCGGGACTGCGCTCGAAAACTAACTGCAAGTGCTTGTCATCTGCTCCCAGTTGAAACATATCGTCCAAGTCATTTAGCAGGCGATAGAGGTCGAATTTTTTCGGATTGAGGGTGGTACGCCCCGATTCAATTTTAGATAAATCGAGCACGTTATTAATCAGGGTGAGCAGGTGTTCTCCGCTGCTGCTAATTATGCTAAGATTTTCTTGGTGTTCTGGGGATAGAGTTTGGCTGCGAGTCATCAGTTGGGAAAAGCCGAGAATTGCATTTAGGGGCGATCGCAATTCGTGACTCATGTTCGCCAGAAAGGTACTTTTAGCTTTATTGGCTACTTCTGCTTTGTCCTTAGCTACAGCCAATTCGGCAGTCCGCTCTTGCACTCGGTGTTCTAAAGTTTCAAAAGATTGTTGCAGTTGTTGAGCCATGCTGTTAAATGACTTGGCTAATTCCCCCAATTCGTCAGAGCGTTCGCTTTCTACTGTGGTGTCCCATTCACCTTTAGCAATATTTTTGGCTGCTGTATTTAACCGCAAAATAGGATTTGTCACCCACCGAGAAGTCAGAATGCCGAACGCGACAGCTACTCCTAAAGCTGCCAAACAAAGCCAAATCGCTGTGCGGGTATTGGCATCGATTTCTTCGGTGAAATCTGCTTCGGGAACAACTACGACAATCAGCCAGTCTAAACCTTTGCCGTCTTGAAACGGTAGAACTTTTACAAATTGAAGCTTGCCGTCTATTTCAAAATTAAAGAGATAGGAAGTTTTAATTTCCTTTAATTCCCGAAAACGAGCTGCTACATATCTAGCTGTAGCTTGAGTCGAGGGGTCAACGCTCTCTTCTGCTTTGAAGAGTTCTTTTTTATTATCTTTGGTACGGAATGGTTGTTCGGGAGTTGAAGTTGCCAGTAACGTACCAGTTTTTTCGACAATAAATGCTTGCCCGGATTTGCCAATTTTGAGACTGTTTAAAAAATTCCCAATATGGTCTAGACGCAACGCAGAAATTAATACTCCTTCTAGCTGATTATTCTCGTATACGGGTTGGAGTGCGCCCAGGATTAATGTCGGTTCTAGAAACGAAATATAAACGGAACTCCAAGTTGGTTTGCCGACCTTAGCCGCATTTTGGTACGAAGGATGTTCGCGGATGTCAAAGTTTTTGACAACTGTTGATACGGTAGTGCGATCGCCTGTATCATTAGTAGTGTAAGAATAGAAATCAAAGCCTGTAGATTTCCCTGACAGATTAATCATTAGAGAGCCTTTAGACAGTTTTTCTCCGGTTCGATAGTCTCCCTTCTTGTTGGCAATAGATGTAAAATTGATATAAGGATATAATTGTACTTGCCGCCAAAGATATTTCTCCCAAGATGACGCATCATCCATTTTTAAGTACCCCAGCTTGACAGCATCCAGCTTGCTTTGATTGATTTGGTGGGGTGTTGTCAGGTAAGCTTGCAGGTTTTGCTCGACACGCGAACTCACCTCGCTCATTAACTGACTGGCAAGGTTATTAACTGCTTTTTGTCCGTTTCTAAAAGACAAATATCCTACGAGGCCCACGGCTCCCACGATTTGCAGTACAAATGGAACTATGAGAACTGTTCGCAGCGGTAATTTATCTAAAATTTTATAAATCATCAGATTTAGAGGTTTAGTGAACTTTGTCTAGAACCGTCCTTGCTCCCGCTCGTCTTAACAGCAGTGCCATCTACTCCCGACTAGCTGGAGGGACTTGATGCGCGCCATATTAGCTGTGGTAGACGCTTAACCCCGATCGAATGTGAACCTAATCTTTGTTATATCAAAGCCTATTATTTTATCTATTGTCGTATTATTTTGACGATAATCGTCAAAATTTGCAGTCTCAGGCTGCGAGAACTGTCTGATACACGCTCGCGCGCCCGAGTATAACCCGCATCGGTCAAGGGATTTGGAGACTGGCGATCGAATTTTATCGATCGACTAGCCATTTTCGACAAGACGTGTTATACTCTAAAAAGTCGAGGGCACGTAGCTCAGTGGATAGAGCATCAGGTTCCGGTCCTGAGGGTCGGGGGTTCAAATCCCTCCGTGCTCACTTTCTATGTCTTTTGCGGAGTAAGGGTTTCAGGTTAATTGTATTACCGATAGTCCTATTTTCCGCTCAAATTTCGCTCCTGTCGGTTCCTAGTATCTCCAAAACCACCTCCATATCAGCCAAGTTTGCTCCGGACTTTTTGCGCCGCGCTTTCAGTTGGTTAAGCAACTCGGCTGGCTCTGGGAATTCTGCGACGGTCGGAGCTGAGTTTTTATTTACCTCCCGTGAGCGCCGCACTTCCCTGAGTTCATGCTCCAGCATCTGAACCTTCAGTACCAAATCGCCGTTGCGCTCGTGTAACTGATTCAGTTCTGCATCCCACTCCGTCAGGGGGAACGCATCTTATTGAACACTGTTCGCCAGTGGTGAGTATATTTTGAGATAAATTCAGCATTCTTAGAAGCTAAAAACACGCTTTGTAATGAC
>RDYN01000084.1 GCA_004293365.1 Oscillatoriales cyanobacterium
ACTTTAGTGGACTTTCGCTATTAGCCAGGGGTTTCAACCCCTGGCGGACTTTTGGGTTAAGCAGCAACTTCTGCTGTTGTTCCAATACAGCCTGCAACGACTCACAAACATCAGATCGATCGCCCGCAATTGCCAGCACCAAGCGGTAAATGACAATCGCTGCCGAAAATCGTTGCTGCTGACTCAAACAATCAGCCAGCCGCAAGTAAATATCCGCATTTTTAGGCTGAATTTGTAAAGCTTTTTGGTAATATTGTTCTGCTTGTTCGTGCCCGCCGTACTCAGCCAAGGCATTTCCCAGATGAAAGTAAGTATCTGCTAAATTGAGGAGCAATGATGAAGAATTCAGCGGATTTTGAGCAAGACTAGAAATGGCAGAATCAGAACCGTTTTTTTCTTGAAGTTGCCTGAGAAATCGGACACAGGCTATTTGAGAGCGATCGAGTTCATTGAGCTCTGCTAAGTCTGCCAACCGCATCTCTACGTGGTGACAAAAACCCTCAACAAACTCGCTTTGGAGAGCGATCGCATTTTGTAAACATAGCATTGCCTCAGCTAATTTGCCTTGCGCGATCAGGGAAATAGCCCGATCGCCATACACCGCAACTCGATCGGGATTTTGGCTGATTACCCGATCGAAACATTCTCCTGCAAAAGTATGCAACCCCAATTGTTGAAAGGCTTTCCCCAAATTGTAACGGGCGATCGCTAACTCTGGCTGCAACTCGATCGCGCGGCGGTAACGGGCGATCGCTTCCTGAGGCTTCCGCAGTTCCAACAGCACAATACCTAAATTATTGTACAGAGCCGCATCATCCGGCGCAACAGCTATTCCCGCTTGCAAAACTGCCATTGCTTCATCAAATTTGCCTTCCTGCGCCAGAATGCAGCCCCAATTGCTGTAGGCTTTGACAGCCCAGGGCAAAAGTGTTGTTTCAGAGCTTTTTTTCCAGCAGGATATGGCTTGCTGGTAACTATCAATCGCTGCTTCTATTTTTCCTTGCTGTTGAAATGCAGTGCCCGTCGCGTAGAGAGTTTTAACATCTAAATAGGCATTTTGTGCGATCGCTTCGGTGGTGATCATAGTTAAATTGCTGATTTTAAAAGGTAAATAGTGGTCGCCTGTCATCACTGACATCACACTCATGAGGACTTATAACCTTTCTCAGATAGATGAGGTATAAGTTGAGATTTGAGATTTGAGATTTGGAAGATTGGGAGAGTGAGGGGTTCGGAGATTGTGGCATTGAGGAATTGTTAATTCATTGCTGAATACCTCATCGAGAGTGAGAACCGCTATATTTCACTCAACTACTTCGTTACCTCTATAGAATCAGTGAACAATTCGGTTCATTTGGTCGCAGTGCGTAATTCGCAACCACTCCGATCTGCAAAAACAAGCCTTGGGATCTATCAAAATTTATGCTTGATTTTTCCGGCAATAGACTGCACCTTCTCTATATATAATCCACATAAAAAAGATTGGCAAGAGTAACTGCTATAAATAATAAATCTTCTTAATCTTTATTAACGCTTGTCATAAACGCACCCAAAGATAGGTACTTGTGTTGGCACAAAAACCTCAGGTCTGAAGCAAATCTTTTATGTTTTTTTCCCTTGGCAGATGTATCCGTGCAGTGAATTTAAAATTCAATAAAATCTAAAACATAAAATTCAACAAAGCATTATAAATACAATCAAACAACTATCATAAAGAAGTATTGACTCATCAATTCCCCAATCCTTCAATGTAAAATATAAAATCTCTGTTCCCATCTCATTTTATGATAACAATTATGTGTATGTGTGAATGGTAGATATACCCTAGATCGGGTTGAGATTTAGATAATTTCAAAGTTGTTTGACCCAATATTCAGGTTAGAACCTACTTGGGCAACGATCGACACTTGACCGTTTTGATTGCGGTAGTACAGCAAACCGTCAACCGGGTTGTAGATGACATTAGCCGCGCCCGGAGTCCCAGGAGTGTTGGGATTGAAATTGGGGTCTGTAATAAATTGGTTGCCAGCTAGATTGCCCGGTATCAAAGCATTAAACACGGCTCGATCGAGCTGGATTTTATCTTGTGTAGGATTAAAATCTGTCAGCGTATCCATATTATCGGCGCCTACAAACTCGAAGCGGAATGTATCCGCCCCCACACCACCGCTGAGGATGTCATTTCCGGCGTTGCCAGAAATAATATCGTTTCCTTTGCCGCCTTCTACGATGTCATTGCCTTTACCGCCGAACAAAATATCGTTTCCTTTGCCGCCTCTTACGGTGTCATTTCCTAAGTTGCCGTTGATCGAGTCATCTCCGGGGCCGCCCTCAACCACATCATCGCCTTTACCGCCGAACAAAATATCGTTTCCTTCGCCGCCAAAGACAATATCGTTGCCCTCACCGCCGTTCACTGTGTCGTTGCCGAGGTCGCCGCTTATAAAGTCATTTCCGGGGCCGCCCTCAGCCACATCATCGCCTTTACCGCCGAACAAAATATCGTTTCCTTCGCCGCCGGCAAGGTAGTCATTGCCCTCACCGCCGAAAAGGTTGTCGTTGCCAAGGCCGCCGTTCACGGTGTCGTTGCCGAGGTCGCCAAACAGGAAGTCATTATCAGCACCGCCGTCAACGAAATCATCGCCTTTACCTCCAAACACAGTATCATTGCCTTCTCCGCTGCGGATGGTATCGGCTCCTTGATTGCCAAAAAGAACGTCTTCGCCAGCACCGCCCTCGATTAAATCATCGCCTTTACCGGCGAAGACAGTATCATTGCCGTCGCCACCTCTCAAAGTGTCATTGCCATCTCGAGCAAATATGATGTCATTGCCACCTAGACCTGCTACTTCATCGTTACCTGAGCCTACAATGATTTGATCCGAACCGGTACTGCCGTTAATCCTGTTTGGTATATCGGGCGAGCCTTGAATAATTAAACCCCCAATAGCGTTCGGTTGAACGCTTAGGGGTTGAGTTGGATTTGTTATTTGGGACATAGCCAGTCATCTCGAATGGGGGATATCGATCGGGAGTCTTCATATCTCTGGTGAAATTTACTAGCTAAAATCCTGATGTCCGGAATAGTTGTATGTGAAATTTCTCAAAAAAAATCAAATGATTTATTTAATTTTTTCCCCTTTGAAAAATACTGTTAAACCGGAACTATTTAACTATCCATACGTCTTTTTTAATTGAAAACGAAAAACTATTTTCTATGAACGAGAGTTGCACTAGCTTGGTCTGTTGGAACTAGCAAGACTTCGCTAATATTGACGTGGGGCGATCGCGTGGCGCAGAAATACACGACATCCGCTACATCGTCGGCAGTCAGCGGTGTCAGTCCTTGATAGACATTTTTTGCCTTGTCTGCATCGCCGTGAAACCGGACATTGCTAAATTCTGTTTCCACCAAACCAGGCTCTACTTCCGTCACCCGCACCGGTGTTCCTAAAAGGTCTTGTTTCAACCCTTCAGAAATCGCTCTCACCGCTGCTTTGGAAGCGCAATAAACATTACCTTTCGGATAAGTTTGGCGGCCTGCTATTGAGCCGATATTCACTACGTGGCCGCGGCCTCGGCTGACCATTCCCGGCACGATGTAGCGAGTCACGTACAGCAAGCCTTTCACATTGGTATCAATCATTTCTTCCCAATCTTGAAAGCTGCCTTCGTGCAGTTTGTCTAAACCGCGGCTCAATCCCGCATTGTTAATCAGAATATCGATGTTTTTCCAGGCTTCAGGCAGTGCAGCGATCGCCGATTCGACTTGCGGGCGATCGCGCACGTCCAATTCTAGCAAGTGAATCTCGTTCGCCGAACCCATCAATTTTGTGTCTAGAAGTTCCTTGGCAAGGCGATCGAGCTTTTCAACGCGGCGCGCTGCTAAAATTAGTTTGGCTCCACCTGTGGCGAATATCTTGGCACAGGCTGCTCCGATACCGCTACTCGCACCCGTAATGAAAACAATTTGATTTTGGATAGAAATCATTTTTTGTCAGTTGACAGTTGACAGTTGACAGTTGACAGTTGACAGTTGTCAGTTGACAGTTGTTATTGGTTATTTGCGATCGATAAGCTTCCAGGTTCTGATTCCAATGCGCGATGCCCGATGCGCGATGCCCGATGCCCAATTCCCCATAACACCTAATTTTATTATTTAACAACCCGCAATCGCACGCTAACCATTGCAATTCCGCCTTGCCGCATCAAAACTGCTGAAATCCAGCGATTTTCAGGAGTAGCCGGAGCTTTACCTACTTTAAAAATCCCGCCGGAATTCAGCAAATCCAGATCGACTTCTGCGGACTTGAAAAAGGTTTTTTCGCTAACGGGTTCCTCCACAATAGTTCCGATTAAAATGTCATTGCCGATCGGCTCTAGAACAATGGCATCAAAATTGTACTCTTCGCCCACCTTCACTTGCTCCGGCACATTCACTTGAAGTTTGGGAGGATTTTTACCAGAACTAATCTGATTTTGTTCTGCTAAAATCTCTTGCTTAACTATTTTTTCACCCTCAAAGCGCTGCTGAGAACGGATTGTAGCTTTGAGATTTAATTCTCTGCCATCCTGTTTCTGGGTGCCTGCAATTGTAGTTACGGTATCAGCGATAATTGCGTTACCTTCGGTTTTCCAAGACTTGAGTTCGGTGCGGTAATTCAAATTCGGATATCGCTGCCAGAGTTGGGTGAGGGCTTTTTCCAGGCTTTGGCTGTTTAAGCCGTCAGAATGAGTGAAATTCTGGCTGTAAAATGCCATGACTGCTTTGACATCGCGCCGGTTGGCGGCTGCGTCT
The DNA here is from genome assembly GCA_004293365.1 of Oscillatoriales cyanobacterium. Taxonomy (GTDB): domain Bacteria; phylum Cyanobacteriota; class Cyanobacteriia; order Cyanobacteriales; family Microcoleaceae; genus Microcoleus. The sequence goes on from RDYN01000084.1 coordinate 4,799, forward strand.
ATTTCTGTTAGCAGTTTGGTGAGTGGGGCGGGCGCATTGGCAGGGGTTTGGGCGAGAGCCCCTTGAGTCGCCGCCATCGTCGCCCTTACCGCACTCGGATGCAGCACGCCACCGCTTACCACTGCTAAACATAATAAGATTGGAGCGATCGACTGGCGGCCGAAGCAGCCAAATACGATCGCCCGTTGGCGCAGCCCGCCCCTACGGGGGCTACGCCAACGAAGAGGATCGGCTGTTTCGTCCCGACGGCTGCAAAAATACTGAGATACACTTGGCACTAAATTCAAAAAATTACGCATTAGATGATACTTTGGTTATTTGTCAGGAGTCGCGGCGCGGGCAACTGTTCGCCAGCAACGAAAAACTGACAACGGAAGGAGGAACACGGCACAATCTCATTTTAGATTGCTGATTGAAAATTGGCTGAAACTGCCGGAACAATAAGCATAATAATCTAAAACCTCTAATCTAAAATCTATCGACCTGTGGAACTTGTAAAAGAAACAAATACCTTGACAAAAGCCCCCCTGCGGTTGTTGGTTGCAGCTAGCGGCACGGGAGGACATCTATTTCCGGCGATCGCCACCGCTGCGGAGTTGAACGACTGTCACATCGAATGGCTGGGAGTGCCAGACCGCATGGAGACGCAGTTAGTTCCCTCCCTTTACCCACTCCACACGATCGCCGTTGAAGGCTTTCAGCAGCGATTTGGACTCGGTACAGTGCGAATTTTGGGCGGACTCCTCGGCTCAATCCTGCACGTGCGAAAGTTGCTCAAAGAAGGAAATTTTCAGGGAGTATTTACTACCGGCGGTTACATCGCAGCACCAGCAATATTGGCGGCTCGCTCTTTAGGTTTGCCGGTGATTCTCCACGAATCTAATGCAATTCCTGGGAAGGTGACGCGGTGGTTTAGTCCTTTTTGCAGTGCTGTGGCGATCGGATTTGCAGCAGCGGCAAAGCATTTACCCCGCGCGAAAACGGTGGTTGCGGGTACGCCGGTGCGATCGCAATTCCTGACTCGCGAACCTCTAAAGTTACCAATTCCTGACAGCGCACCTGTAATTTTAGTCATGGGTGGCTCCCAAGGCGCCGTCGCCGTCAATAAATTAGTGCGCGAATGTGCTCCGGCTTGGTTTGAGGCGGGTGCGTGGGTAGTTCACCTCACCGGAAATAACGATCCGGATGCTGAGAGTTTGAAGCACGAGCAGTATCTGTCGATGCCATTTTATGATAATGTGGCGAGTTTGTTGCAGCGAGCAAATTTAGCAATTAGTCGATCGGGCGCCAGTGCCTTAACAGAATTAGCAGTAACAGGAATACCTTCTATTTTAATTCCTTTCCCCCACGCCGCAGACGACCACCAAAGATTTAACGCCGAAGTATTTGCCGCCGCCGGCGCCGCCGTGGTATTCCGTCAAAGCGAACTCACAGCAGAGGTATTGCAAAGCAAAGTGCTGTATTTGTTAAAAGATTCCGAATATTTGGCAAAAATGTCTCAAGCTGCTCTTCAATTAGCCGTGACAGACAGTACGGAACGTTTGGCAAATTTGGTCAGGGAATTGGTAGTGCGGTAGGGAAAATTTGACATTTTGTATCTTGATATATGAATTTCGGCTCAAGTGCGATATCCGCTATTTCATTGATACGGTTAAACCGAAGTTTCCTTCGCGCCGGAAAATTCATGGAGCTGTATTCTTAGCTCCATGAGGATTTGAGCGATTTTTTCATCTCTAAATCGCAGTCGTGTATTTAATATTTTATTAATATTCGAGCCGAAACTCTTATGAGATAGTAGATTTAATGAAAAACCCCGCCACATAAGGGTTAGCTATGATTATCTGTCTTCGTGCTATTAAATCAACGTTAGTCTGGTTACTCAAACCCATTGTTTGGATAACCAATTTTCTCTATTCTGAATTGCAGCGCTCTAATGGACTTTCTTATGTGAGGCGCGGATACTTCTTGTACAACCAAGGAAAGCAGCAGGAAGCCTTGAAGGATTTTAATCATGCTTTAATGCTTTTTCAAAAAATCAAAAACTACAAGCATGAAGCAATGGTGCTGGATGAAATTGGCGAATTTCACTCTAGCTGTGGAGAATATGCAAAGGCCCTAGAACACTATCAAAAATCACTTACCCTCTACCGGAAACTGGGAAATCGCCCTCTGGAAAGCCGATCGCTCTACTGTATTGGAGTCATCCATTTTGTGTTGGGAAATCAATCAGAAGCCTTGCAACACAGCCATCATGCTCTGATTGTGCAACGAGAATTGGGCGATCGCATAAGTGAAGGGAAAACGCTGACTAACTTGGCAAAAGTTTACGAAGAAATGGGTCAAACTAAGCAAGCCTTAGAACTGTTGCAAGAAGCTTTACAAATTGCTAGAGAGCAACGCAACCTTAAGTTGGAAAGTACAGTTATCAATAATCTTGGCTCTTTTTACAGTGGATTAAGTCAATATTCAAAAGCATTAGAATTTCATCGGCAAGCACTAGAACTTTACATCAAAAATAGAGACACAGCAGGTCAAGGAGTCTCTTTGAATAATATTGGACAAATCCATCGTGAATTAAGACAGTATCCACAGGCTATGAAATTATTTAAAGAAGCATTAGAAATTTTTAAGCAGGTTGGCAATCGCGCCAGAGAAGCAACCGCACTCAACAATATTGGAAGCGTATATGACCAACAAGGATGGTATCAAGATTCACTCAATTACTATCAGGAAGCGTTACCAATTTGTCGAGAAGTCGGAGATCGATCGGGTGAAGCGACTACATTGAACAACATAGGAGTTGTTCACTGGTTTTTAGGAGATTACTCCACAGCCCTTGAGTATTATCTAGAATCTTTTGCTCTATATCAACAAATCGGTGATTTATCAAGTCAGGCTACTAGCCTAAATAACATGGGAGATATTTATCGTAGGTGGGGAGCATTTACAAATGCTGTAGAGTCTTTTCAACAGGCTTTAGTTATTGCAAGTAAGGTGGGTGCGCGGAACACAGAGGCTACAGTTTTGGTCAATCTTGGATTTGTTTACGACAATTTAGAAGACTTAAATAAAGCGCTGACTTATCATCAGCTTGCCTTGGCAGCATGCCAAGATATTGGTGCAAAATCAGGTCAAGCAAGTGCTCTTTATGGGATCGGAAGGATTTACCTTAAGTTAGCCAGTTACTCAGAAGCAGACAACTTTCTTCGACAATCTCTTGCAATTAATCAAGAGTTGGGAGAGCGCAGCAATCAAAGTGATACGTTAAATGAGCTAGGACTCTTATATAAGGCGCTGAAGGAGTATGACAAAGCTCTAGAACACTGTCAGGAATCTTTAAGGCTCCGCAAGCAATTAGGAAATAAAATAGCTGAAATTGAGAGTATTGAGTCAATTGGTACAATCTTTTACCAACAAGAGAAATACTCTCAATCTTTGGAATACTACCAGGAAGCACTAGCCATTTCTAGGGAATTGAAAGATTGGGATGTTGAAGATAGACTTATTAAGGCTATTGAGGAAATCAATCGTCATTTATCTATTTAATTGAGCTGAAATTTGCGACTTTAAAATCTAAAATTGATTCGATCGCCCTAAGCGACATTCAGCTTCACAAAATCAACCACCGACGCTAAGCCATCCTGAGTTTTCAAATTAGTAAAAACAAAAGGTTTCTCCCCGCGCATCTTTTTAGCATCCCGTTCCATCACGCCCAAATCTGCTCCCACCAAAGGCGCGAGGTCTGTTTTATTAATTACCAACAAATCCGACTTAGTAATTCCCGGCCCGCCCTTGCGCGGAATTTTATCGCCCGCAGCCACATCAATTACATAAATTGTCAAATCCACCAACTCTGGGCTAAAAGTTGCCGCCAAATTGTCGCCACCGCTTTCGACAAACACTAAATCTAAATTAGTAAATTTGTATTCTAACTCTTCTATAGCTACCAAATTGATCGAAGCATCTTCGCGGATGGCGGTGTGGGGACAGCCTCCCGTTTCTACTCCCAAAATGCGATCGCTCTCCAAAGCTTGACTCCGAACCAAAAACTGTGCATCTTCCTGAGTATAGATATCATTAGTAACAACAGCAATCTGGTAATCCTGACGCAGCGCCTTGCACAAAGCATCAAGCAAAGCAGTTTTTCCCGAACCAACCGGGCCAGCAATTCCTACACGAAAAGCACTCATAATTATTTTGGTAATGGGGCATTGGGCATCGGGCGAAGCCAAGCCCAGGGATGGGGCATTGAAAGCATAGCCTGAAAGGTTATTAGTAACAACTGACTGCTTCCTTACATCCGTTAAATCCGTTACATAATCCGTTGCCGAACTTCCTTCCTATTTTCAACTGCGAAACAATCGAGTGTACTGAGTTTCGTGCGCCATGCTAGCGAGTCCCAATCCCCAACTGCAACTAACAAGGTCATCATCTTCTAATTGTAAAACTTCTCGCGCCGTACAGCTAATTTGAGACTGCAAATCTAACAGCAACTGCTGGCCCGCAGTTTGACCCAGAGGAATTAATTTCACGCCCGCACTCGCCAAATTAGCAGCCCAACTGTACAAATATCCTACCACGGCCGCTTCCTCTTCAATCTGCCAGCAAGCCGCCGCCATCCCAAAGCCGATCGCAAAATTGCACTGATTGCCGCCAACTTCCACCAAATCTTTTACAATAGTTGTCAAGCTAGAAGCAGCGGGCGATTCCCTGCGGGATAGCTTTGCTTCACGCAAATCCAGCAACAACCGCGTCAAAGTCCGTCCCATCTGCCAACTTTGCAAGCGCAACTCTTCTGTTTCCTTAGCAGCAGTCGCCCAAGCATTCCAGTAACTCAAAGCCCTCAAATCCCCAATCTTCGCCGCCCTCAAAGCCCGTACCGCCACAGCAGCTTCTACTCGCACCGCCCCGAATTCCAGCGAATTTTCCAACCAATTCCTCAAACTAATCTCGCTGTCGATCGCACCGGTTTCTACCAAACTCTCGATTCCCTCAGAATAACTATAAGCTCCCACAGGCGCAAAAGCTAACTGCAACAAACATAAAAGTTGATTGTTCACTGTTGACGGTTGACTGTTGACTGTTGTCAGTTGACTGTTGACTGTTGTTATTTGTTGGTTCCAATGCACAATGCCCAATGCCCAATGCCCAATGCCCCATTCCCAATTCCCAATTCCTAATGCCTGTGCGCGTAAGCGCCGATTTCCGGCTGAAACGGCACAACCTCCTCAATTACTTCCAAACCCATTTTTTCCAGCATTCCCTGCAAAACAGAATCAGGAGAAAGCCTTAAATAATTATCAGCAACTTCTAAAGCTACGTGGCGGTTTCCCAAATGGTAAGCCGCCCGCATCAGCAGCAGCCCAGTCGAAGTCCGCGCTGTCAGTACCGGTTCGGGTTTTGCGCTTACCAGTACCAAACAGCTACCGTCTTCCGACTGCAATAAATCTCGATCGCGCAGTACCGTACCTCTAGGCAAAGCCAAGTGTAGCACTTCTCCAGCCTCCGTCTCGAATCGGTGGCGGCTGCGAGTGCGATCGTCCGCTGTCATCGGCAAACAAAAGCTGACAACAGCATCGGGATTTGCAGGCAAATGTTTTGTGAAAGTTAGCATTTTTCTATTCTATTCCTCAAAGGAATTGACTTCACATCTAGTTTTTGAGGAATATCTTTTTTATAGCAGAAGGAAGAAGGAAGAAGCAAGAAGCAAGAAGCAAGAAGCAATTAGTATCTCATGTTTGAGAAATCAAGAATTTCCCGATCGTCGGGCGCGGTTACAAGATCTCTAATTGCGATCGACAGCAAGTTGCACAATCTGTATCTCTCTGAACCGCTCCCGTTCTTGTTTGCTTACCATATTTAGGTTACTTTGTCAAGCACTTATTTACAGACGATCGCCATTTTCTCAAAAATGATTGCATACCGTCCAGCAACTCGAACAATAGAACGGGAGAGGAAGAAAGACTCAAACCATCTATTTTATTGATTGCCGGCTTGTTGCAACCGCAGCAGCTCAGCTTGAATTCGCTGTTTGACTGCCGGATCGCGTTGTTGAAGCAAAGTGAGCTGATTGAAGCGACTAACTGTCAAACCATTGGTTTCGATAATTTTTTTAGCTTGTTGGCAATAATTCACCGCCACGCCGCGCATACCTCCAGACAGGCTGTTAATTCCCTGAGTTTCGTTGCAGACTATTCTGGGAACCGAGCCACCAGCCATTCCTTTAATTTCCTTCATAGCTTCCTCCCGTCTGGGTTCGATTCCCAATACAGAGCGAGCGTAGCTAGTAATTTCGGCGTTGCTAATTTCTTGAGCTTGGGCGGCAGCTCCGAAAACGAGGCTTGGAGATTGTGCGTACAAGTCAGGGGCCCATCCGCTAGCCAAAGCTGCTGCGGAAATGATGCCTGCGAACAGCGATTGCCGCAGCATCCGGTTTAGGCGAAATTTAGAGGTGCTGATTAAGGTGTTCATGGTCGTCGGTGATTGCTTGCGTGGAGATAAAAATGACACAGCGCACAGAGGCTCAATATTGGAGAATAATGTGGTGGCTAAAAAGTTCCTGCCCTTGAGTGACAATTTTTAATTCCAGCACTCTTGATTTGCTAGTTGCTAGGGCGATTCACGATCCCGATAGCTACGCTACGCTTCACGACTTTTTAGCAATTTCCATCCTTTGACCCATTGTAACATCTTTAATAAGTTAACCGAACACAATATTTAGACAGTAATTTTCATTAGAGAGCGTTCTCCAATTGCCTCTACCAAATAATTTTCCTAGCTCAAATCTTAAATAATTCTAAAAGTCCTTGACAAACTCCTCGCATCAATCACTCAAATTCAGGCGCGATCGCCTGCAAGTCATACAATTTGAGATTTTCCATTTTTCGATTTGAGATTGGGAAATTGGGAATGACTTATCAAATAAGGGTTTTGAGCGCGAGGCTACAATTGCCTTAAATGTTGAAACTAATATCAAATTTAGGAGCAATCGCACTCATCAATTGCCTCAAGGATAGGACTAACGCCAAGGAACTAAAGAAACCGGGTTTTTTCACTATCTTAAGGATTTGAACCAAATATTTGGGTTAAAAACCCGGTTTCTGGCCCCATGCAAGTGCGATCGCGAACTCAATCATTTATGTAATGTTAAGCAGAGGCGGATTTGTCGAAGGAGAAAATCCCCTCCTGACAGAGGCGCACTCGCATGGGGCCCGAACCCGAACCAACGTCGATTTTACTACCCGAAGACAGAGGCCGCAGCAGGCAACCAGACATTAAAATCGTCCTATCTAAACGCACGCTATCTGTTTTCGGCAATCACCTGGAGGCCTTCGATTAGAGCCCCGCTTCCTCCAGTTTCGGGCTGGGAAAACTTGTCTCGGACTTACCGAGAAACCTGGTTGTTATCCAAAATCTCCCTACAGCCGCCGCCCAGACTAGAAAAACCCGGAAGTCGTAAACTTTTATCCATCTGTTTTCTTGTCATCTCGATCGCCTATCGCCGATTTTTGCAAGGATTTTCGCAGCAAGTTAACAATTATTAATTACCAATTGCCCATGAAAGCTCAAAAAGAACTTTGGCGAGTCATCCTCGCAGTAGCTCTGAGTATTGTAGGCGTGCTGCACTTTGCAGTACCCGCACCCTTTGTCAGAATCGTGCCGCCCCAGCTTCCTTACCCGGAAGCATTGGTTTATATCAGCGGTTTTTTCGAGATTTTGGGCGGGATTGGGCTGTTAATTCCTGCCGTCAGCAGGGCGGCCGCGTGGGGATTAATTGCCTTATTTATTGCCGTGTTTCCGGCTAATATCAATCAAGCCGTCAACAATATTCCCATAGAAGGTATTCCACACAACCAATTACTCTATTGGTTCAGGTTGCCTTTTCAAGCTGTCTTCATAGCTTGGGCCTGGGTTTATACCCAACCAGACGAAGGTAAACCGCGGGCTTCTATCGTTCCAGATTGAACAGAAAACGCTAAATGAAGCAGTTCGACTACTCTTTGGATTTTAAGAACCTCGACTTTCGACAGCACCCGGAACTTTATCGGGTGGGGAAAGGAGAACAGGGAGTGCTGTTGGTGGAACCCTACAAAGCAGAAATTCTGCCTTTCTGGAGATTTAAGACTCCTGAAATTGCCCGGGAGTCCAGCAGCAAAATTTACTCGTTGTTTTTAGAGTATCTCGATGCCGGTGATTTTGTGGGAGCCGACATGGCCCGCAAGTTCTTGCAGATGGGGTATACTCGATCGCGCCGCTACGCCAATCATAAAAGCGGCCGCAAATACAAGCAGAACCCTCAGAAGCTGGAGTCTGTGGCAGAGCAAACCGCAGCTCGAAAAGATATTTTACCGCTAGCAGCCGATCCGGTGAAAGCAGAATCGGCCGCCATTTTTCAAGAGAAATGGATGCTGGCCAAAACCAACGAGAAATATCTCCAGCTTTTGGCGAGACACGGGCAGATGTACGAATCTTCTTGAGGCAAGTCTGAGGATTGACATACATTTACTAAAACTCAGAACTCGCAATTTATATCATGTCCGGTTGATTACCATTACAAAAACGGTTTGTAGTGCGGACTTTAGTCCGCTTTCATGTTGCGGACTAAAGTCCGCACTACAAACCACTACAAATCGCTTTCTCTTCTGAAAGCAATCTCCCTACTTATTTTTCATCTGATTTTGATTCTGGGATGGTTCTCACCCAAGCATATTGACCATATCGAGTCAATCATCCCCAATCTAAAATGTAAAATCTACAAAGGTATTAGCCCCCAGGGCAGCAGTGAAATTGTGCTTGCCTATCTGGGGGCCGTACCGATGTGCGCGGTGCTACTATTTACTCTTCATCTTCTTCGGTTTGCCACTGCCGCCAAAGTTCAAAAGCATTAAAGCCCCTGTATTGCAGGTAGTTCAAGACTTTGCCCTTGGTTTTCGGATCTACTTTACTCCAAGCATCGATCTTGTATTTCCGCATGACTTTGGCTTTTAATTCGGCGAGTTTTGCGGCTTCCGAGTCCAGATTTTCGGCAATTTCTTCTTCCCAGACTTGCTCGAACAAATCGCTAGTAATTCCTTTTTGCAGGCACTTGCGCTTGATGGCCGATTTCCCGTATTTGCCCGCAGCAGAGGCGATCGAGTTTGCCACCAAGCGAGTGTCAGACTGATAGCCCCGGTCTTGAATTTGCGCGATCGCCTCCAATATTTCCTCATTGCCAAAACCTTTCTCTTGCCCCTTTTTGCGAAGTTCAGAGGCACTGTAGTCTTTGCGGGACAAGAGAAAATAGAAATAGTCAAGACAGCTCATCAGTTAAATTGAGGGTGGCGCGCAAATACTCCTGTAGCGAATATCAAATCCAGTCGCCTTGCTATCGGCTGACTGCATTGCTATATCCTCTATTCTTCTGTATCCTCCTCTTCTTCCACTTCCACATCCGCTCTGTCCACATCGATCTGAATCAAGCGAATGTGCTTGTATCCGAGTTTAATTTCAAACTCGTCACCGGGCTTTAATCCCATTTCTTGGGTATAATTTGCCCCGATCACGATGGAGCCATTCTTGTGAACGCTAGCGCGATAACTCGCTTCTCGTCCGCGTCCGTCTGCTTTCGACTTCTCTAGCTCAATTCCCTTAGCAGCTAACACTGCATCGTAAAACTCAGCCAAGTTAATCCGGGTTTCTCCACTTTTGCTGACGGTGAAGTAGCCGCAAAGCTTTGCAAGTTCTCTGCGCGGCAAATCGCTGCCTTTGATTTTTTGAAGCAGACCTTTTCCTGTTAAGGGTGCTGTAGCTGTTTCTGCCATTGACCGTACCTCGCTTATTGGACTTTACTTATATCAATTACAACACATTAGATTAACTTTGTTTCACTGTCAATACTAAGAATTCGGAATATAAGATTCTGGGTAAATTTTTGCGGCCTCAAAACCGGGGGTGCAAGTAAGGATGCTCGAAGGCAGATCTATTTGCCTTCGAGCAGGTGATGCTTGCCTAAGCCTCAAGGGCGCGATCGCGGGGGGAATTATTGTCGCAAATTAAATGCTTTACTTTTTTACAGTAAAGTCTGTTCCCCGCAGCATTCCCGTTCCCCGATCCAGTCTGCGGTCAAGAGACCTCTTGCAAAAATCCCTTTAATCAAATTTTGTAACAGGCTCTCCGGCCTGTTCCACAAAAAATATTTTTTGTGGAACGGGCATCTTGCCCGTTTTAACCATTTTTGCAAGAGGTCTAAGGTAAAAAGCTCTTGCAGCGATGAATGAAAATACCTAGGGCGCCACCCAGGCAAATCTGGCGCCAGCCTTGTTACCGGCGCGGGGTTAAATTTTACCTCAACAAGGCGAGGCAGCACTTGTTCTCGATGCCGCTGCCACCTACTTGTAAACCCTGTTTTTCGGGCGGTCAATCCCCTCAAAACCCCAAATACCGAAGAGCAATCTTCTATTAAGGTGTTCGGCATATATAGCGCATCCACCCTGACGGTTAGGACGCTATATATGGCCCTTTCCCCATGGAGTCGATTGCTTCTGACTTCTAACTTCTGACTTCTTTTTACCCTCCGAGCTCCGCCTCCGCGAGCCTTCTTCCGACTTCCTTGTGACTTCTTTTTACCCTGAGCTCCGCCTCCGCGAGCCTTCTTCCTTCTTCCTTCTTGCTTCTTCCTTCTTGCTTCTTCCTTCTTGCTTCTTCCTTCTTCCTTCTTGCTTCTTCCTTCTTGCTTCTTCCTTCTTCCTTCAACATCTGCTATAGCTTGCACAGAATGCAGTCCGGGGAAGCCAATCCGGTAAAAAATCAAGGAAATTTTACCTGTTCGTTGAATGGGTTTTAGCTAAAACCAGACTTAATGGGCGCGGCACAAACATCGTGCAGCCACCACCAGAGGAATTAGCGGCTCCACCAAAAACATTGTCTGCGATGTTCGAGGGGGAGAAGTGGATGGGGGGACAAGAATAAGGAATAGGAATTAAAATATACAATTTAAATGCTGTAGACCGATTTGTTTCATCGCCCGATCGGGCTGCGCCACTGTTCATCCTTCGCCACTTTCTCAGTAGACTCCGAAGGGGCGATCGAGAAAATCGCCCTCAAAGGGCCCCAAGCCAGAGAATTTGACGTTATTTCCACAGGGGAATTGAAAAAGACCGACTTAAATGCAGTACAGCTTAAATATTGGCTCTCTTGACGAAAAACTCGGTTTCTTCCTAAATACGCAAATTTCCCAGCTTCTGATTTTGGGTAGAAACCGGGTTGATGAGAGTAAGTCCCAGATGCGATCGAGCAGCAGCCGATCGCGAATTGCCTGCGATCGACCGCAGTTAATTTTGAACCCGAACAGCCGGCCCAAACTCAGGATGGCTACGGTTGTTGCTTCTAAGTAAATCCACTTAATTCAACCTAAAATACAGCTTGCGCTCGAGCTAGCTGTGTTGCTCTTCTTTTTTCCTTTTAGATTAAGCGAAGTCTTTGATGCCTTCTTACTTCTTCATTCTGCTTGGTGGCGTTCTTGCAAGTAATTTTGCGACAGGGGAGTCCGTACCGCCGGCAGTAACTCTTCTGGTTTGGTGCCTCGTTGATTCCAGTGCCGCCACCCAAACAACCCAGCACTCAAAGCAACGGGTAAGAAGCAAAGCACCACTACCAGACATTTTTGCAATCCCGATTGTTTTAACGATTTCGCCGTCGGTGCAGTGGCCCGAGTTGGTTGGATCGCCGCCGATTCAGAATTAGCAATAGAGTTCGCTGAATTAGCAGCATTCGGCCGATCGTTCTGGTGAACCCAATCCCTGCGCTCTTTTAATTGGTCGGGAAAATATTCCCAGACTTCGCCGTCATCTGTGTCTGACTCCTGCGGTTGATTGGCTGCGATGGGGGGGTATGGGGCGATCGTCGAGAGTCCAGACGGCGCCTTCCATTCTGTGGCCGCTCCCGCCGGCGGCGTTCCCGGTAGGATTAAATTTGGCACCGGAGAACCGGATGGCCCGCTTTGGGCTGGGGCGCCCGTCAGATAGCCGTCAAAGTCCGGGTGCTGGTAGAGAATCGGCAAAGCCCAGTATAACTGGTGAGAACCGTAGGCAGAAATTAGTCCCGCCCTGGCCCGACTCAGGCTGAGATCGACTGGATAGCCTTGATTGAGGTTGCGGTAAAACAGTCGCGTCAGAGTTAGGGCTACATCGTCGGGAATGCTTTCTGCCATTGCTAGCACTGCCGGAATGCCCCGCTTGATTAAGGCTGCGGTTAAATTGCGTTCCGAACTGTCCTCGCCGATGTCTGAGGGGTCGCCGTAGGCCCCGCGGCAGGAATTGAACACGGCCATCTGAATGCCGTTGTTAACCAGCAATCCGGCTAAGTCGTCGCCGCTCAAGGTTTCGGTTAACCCGGTGCGGCTGCTGACTAGGTAGAGTTCGCCACCTCTGGAACCTAAGTTGCTGTGGCCTGCGTAGTGCAAGACTTGGTAGTGTCCTTGTTCTAGGGCTTGAGTAAGCTGTTCTCGATCGGGCTGTTCGAGAATCGTCAGTTGAATTTCGGAGTGTGGGCCGTTTTTGAGGGGATTAGCGCTCCGGTTTTGCAGTTCTTGTTGCAAGTGGAGCGCTTCTCGTTTGAGCTGCAAGCTGTCTCGATCGCTCGGAGAGGCGATCGCCACTAAAATTTTTAGCGGGCCGCTGCTGGGTACCACCCGGGTTTGTTTGAACAAACTTGTACCTGGTTGGTAGCGGGAAAACACGACATCGGTGCCGGTTGCTAAAGGGCGATCGCCCGCGTGCAGCACTTCCCACGGCAGCCGCGGCAAGTGCCTGCCTTTGAGTCCCAGGCGCAGTTGCAGCACTTCTCGGCGGTGCTGGGCGATGCCTTGAGCGCAAGTCCAGCTATCGCGCAAGTTTCCTTGAAACAGTCCGCTGTATAATTGTTGCCCCAGGGCTACTAAATTCGGCGCTGAGTTTTTTGTCGATCGCCCTGTGCGACCGGCAGCACCAGTTCCTTGGAACACGCCCACCATCGGGTCATTCATCAGTTGAGCAGACAGTGCCAGCCATTGGTCGATCGGCCAGCGGACTTGTTGCTCTGCTAAGGGTACACCGGGTGCAACCTTTTCTGTCCGCACTAGATATTCGTCGTCCCCAACTGGGGTGACTGAGAGTTTAAATTCTTGGCTCACCAATTTAGCGCCCCCCCGCCTCAAGTCTGAATGTGCCTGCGTTTTTGCAGCTAGCAATCGCGATCGGCAAACTAATTTTTACTCTTTCAATCAAAGTTTCTGAATGCGCTTCCCCCGATCGGGCGATCGCTGGGATCAAATATATTTGTTCAAACACTTTGAGGCTATAAAACTTGTACTTTAATAACAGTTTATTAGTTTTGATTGCCCTATGGCTTGGTGAAAGCCGAATTTTCTCCAATCTTGCTATTTTGAACATTTTGCACCTCTACCGCAGACCCCTTTACATTCGTCGGAAACTTGAGTTTGTCATTGCTCAGTAAAGTTAAATAGGAGGCACTTTACCAGGCGGATCTCTAGTTCTTATTAAGATTACTTCAGCTATCGCCCACCTGTTTCAGGGCAATATCGCAGGCAATTTTGAGTAAATTTTTGGCGGTAGCGATCGATCGCTGTGTCCTCACCACTTATCCTCTACCATCAACCCCCCATTTCAAATCTTGATTTTGTGTCAATTAATGAATTGGTCAGCCGGCGAGTCCTCATCCGTAAGCCCTGAGTCCTCATCCATAAGCCCTGAGCGGCGATCGCTAATCGATAGAGCGACCCTCTAAAATTCCTCATCGATTATTGCTAATTTACCGCTTCTATGTTAATGTTATTTTTTTGTTTAACTGTCTTAATCTAGCTAAAGTGAAGCAGGAAAAATAAAGTCAAGTGTCCGAGAAGTTTTCAGAATACAACTGCTATCGAATATTCCAGCCCTTTCCAGCAACCAGGATTTTTCTCATCTAGAGGACTGAGCCTCATCCAGCCTCTTTTTCGGTGAAATATTGGGAAAAGGCAACCATAAACTTACAAATAAACCGGGTTTATCGTGTCCACCACGGGTCATTTGCGCTCAAAATGCCGATCGAGCTTGTAATTTTAACCAAAAACAATGCCACTTTTCAGTTGACAGTTGACTGTTGACAGTTGACTGTTGACCGCTTGAGGGCTACCTCTCCATAAAAGGAAGAGGATTGAAACAGTGAAGAATTTTGTTTTATTTCCCCCTAAAAGGAGGAGGATTTAAACCCATTCTTCTTGGCAAAAATTAATGCAATTGTAGGCAAGGTTCAAGACAATACAAAATCTGTCATTACTAATCTCAAATTTAAAATCTCAAACCTAAAATCGTATAAATTATGTGTTTATTGCTATGTGTTATAGAATTTTACAAGAAAGAATTAGTCGAAAGCCGGAACCCGGAGCGGGAGAAATTAAAATCAGGCTATTCATTACTCCAATACTCGGACTTTTCGGTAGAGGCCGCTCTCAAACTGTCAACTGTCAACTGTCAACTGTCAACTGTTGAAAATCTGTATTGAGCCAGATATTATTGGGCAGAATTGCTATTTTGTTCTAAAATACAAAATCTTATCAGTTCGCGAGGCTGGCTCGAATTCAGATAAACTTATACGACAGAAAATTAAAACAAATATTTGCCGGGGCGAATCATCTAATTTATTTATTAATCATCGGGAACTAAAATTAGGAGCGTACAGTCACTGGCAAAAGAGATGCAAATCCTAAGTCAGGGAAGGATTTGTCAGAGCTGGGAGTGTTACAAAAAGTTAAGGCAACTAGGCTCGATCGCAGGAAAAGCAAGGTAAAATTTGGGTAATAAAGGTTTTGGGTAGTTATGTGGGAGTTGTCAGTTGCGAGTTTACATTCTGCAAATCCACTGTAGAAATTACGTAGAAAATCTACAATCCGGCCCATTTAGGCGCGGCTTACTGTAGAAATTACGGATAACATCAAAAGCGAGTTGCGCTCCGGCGCAGCACTTGGGGTGTATGTCGCGGCTTAATTATTTGGGGTGGGCAATTGCAGAATATACAACTCGCAACGGATGGAAATAACCCCTTGCAGTTTAAATAAATAGCATCTATAAACAGAAAGGTAGGACATCAGCCGCTCTAGCGCAGGCGAAAGTATGAAGTTGTAAAATTATGCTTCTGCTACATCCTCATTGCTGATAAACTGACTCAAAGAAACTCAGCCCTTTTGTGGAAATATCAAAGATGAAAGAAGAAATGTTGGAAAATGTATCGGGAACACTTTTTCCAGATCGAGATGAAACAGAAATTTCTGACCTAAAAAAAACCAGTTTGTTTTCACAGATCGCCCTGGATGATGAGCAGCCAAAACTCGTGTTTTCCCCCAGCGAGCTCGATCGACTCGCCGATTTTCGGGATGCTAGTGCGATCGATTCCGATAGCGGGTTAGGCAAGTTAGTTGACAATGCGATCGCCCAAAACAGCGGCATCACTAGCGGCAAAGTTCCGAATCCGCCTAAGGACGAATCCCCCAAAGTTACTGATGATAGCAGCAAAATTCCTGAATTGAGCGGTGTACCCGAAGAAGGTGCGGGCGACAAAAAAGACAAAGACAAAAAAGATGACAGCGGTAGCGATCCGCAGACGATCGAAGGTACCGATGGCGATGACATAATTGTCGCCACCGGCGCTAACCAGTCGCTCTACGGCAAAAAAGGCAAAGACAAACTCAAAGGAAAGAGTGGCAAAAATAAACTCTATGGAGGCAAAGACGGCGACGATTGCGAGGGCGGCGATGGCGATGACGAAGTAAGAGGCGATCGCGGCGACGACAAATGCGACGGCGGTGGCGGCAACGATACCCTCTACGGTGGCAAAGACAACGACACTCTTTCTGGCGGCACCGACAACGATACCTGCAAAGGCGACGACGGCGATGACTGGGTGCACGGCAACGACGGCAAGGATGACGTTGACGGCGGCAGCGGCAACGATACCGTCTACGGCGGCAAAGGCGACGACACCTGCAACGGCGGCGAAGGCAACGATACCGTCAGGGGCGATCGGGGTAACGATAACGTTAACGGCGGCGAAGGCAATGACACCGTTAACGGTGGCAAAGATAACGATACCGTCATCGGCGGTGCTGGCAGCGACGATTGCAGCGGCGACGACGGCGACGACACCGTAATGGGCGGCAGCGGCGACGACACCACAACAGGCGGTGCCGGCAACGACAACGTTAGCGGCGACGAGGGCGACGACAGCGTTGTCGGCGGTGAGGGCAAAGATACCTTGATCGGCGGATCGGGCAACGACGTTTGCAGCGGCGACGAGGGCGACGACAGCGTTGTCGGCGGATCTGGTGACGACACCGCGATGGGCGGATCTGGCAACGATACCCTCGTTACTGGCGACGGCAATGACATGGCAGACGGCGGCGATGGCGACGACAGCGTTGTCGGCGGCGGATCTGGCGACGATACGCTGATGGGCGGATCTGGCAACGATACGCTGATGGGCGGATCTGGCAACCATACCTGTAGCGGCGGTGCTGGAAATGACGTTTTTGTCATGGATATGGGTAACAATACCACTCCCGGAAGTTCCGTCATCACTGACTACGCAGACGGCTTGGACAAGTTTCTGCTGTCTGGCAGCTTGAACTTTAGCAGCTTGTTGTTTGTACAAGTCGGCCTCAATACCGAAATTCGGCTCAGCAGCAATCAGTTGGTACTGGCGCTATTGTTGAATGTCAGCGCTACGATTCTCAATGCTGGCGACTTTTTGGGAGTTAATGGTAGCTCTCCAACCCCATCTCCCACTCCAACTCCAACTCCAACTCCAAGTCGAATAGTTAATACCCCTCCGCGATCGCAAGCTAATAAGACACTCACAGTCGGTTCCGACGGCAACCCGCAAACTATTACTGGTGACTTGTTGAAGTTTGTCGATAGCGAGCAAGCTGCTAGCGAGATAGTGTTTAAGGTAACGGAACTGCCTGATGCTAAAACCGGGAAACTATTCTTTAAGGGAGCAGAGGTAGCACAAACCGGTTTAACCTTCACTCAAGTAGACATTAGCCTCGGTTTGTTAACTTTCCAAGCTGTCAAAGGTTTTACCGGTGCGGCTAGTTTTGGTTTTGAAGTTAGCGACGGTAAAAACGTCACCAGTCAGCGTTTTAGCTTCAATGTCGAGCAAAATATCTTTAATTTTGCGGGCAATACAACTCCTCAAGTTATTGTCGGTTCGCTGACGCTAGATAACGACATCGAAGGCGGCGACGGCGACGATGACATTAAAGGCGGTAAGGCAAAAGACAAAATTAAAGGAGGCAAAGGCAAGGACAAAATTAAAGGCGATGATGGCGATAACGATATCGACGGCGGCGATGACGATGACGAGATCGAAGTCGGTAAGGGCAAAAGCAAAATCATCGGCGGCAAAGGCAAGGACAAAATTAAAGGCGGCGATGCAAGGACAAAATTAAAGGCGGCGATGGCGATCATGATATCGACGGCGACGATGACGATGACGATATCATCATCATCGGTTCTAAGGGCAAAAACAAAATAAAAGGAGGCAAAGGCAAGGACAAAATTAAAGGCGGCGATGATGAGAATGATATCGACGGCGGCGATGACGATGACGATATCGAAGGTGGTAAAGGCAAAGACAAATTAACCGGCGGTATTGGCAATGACAAATTAACCGGAGATGACGGCGATGACGAAATCGACGGTGGCGAAGGAACCAATACTCTAAGTGGGGGTGCTGGCAAGAATCGCTTTATTTACCGCGTTTCCCGCGAGAAGATTAAAACAGTTGCAGAAGCTGACTTAATTACTGACTTTAAGGTTGATGACGATCTGTTAGAGTTGTCTGCCGCAGCTTTTGGTAATCTCAGCGTTGCCAGCTTGACTCGAGTGGCGATTACTGCTACTTCTGCTGTTGGGTCGATCGGCAGTTCTAACTTACTCGACTTCAGTGCTGATATCACCGTTACCAGCATCGCCACTTTGCAAGCGCGGTTTGCAGCCTTGGGCGGCAACAGCGACGCGCCTACTTTCTGTCAGTTTACAGATGCGGAGACCAACCGTACCGTGCTGGTATTTGCTGTTGGGGCGCGCTTTGAAGTTGTCACCAGTTTCTCGCTGAAATTTAGCCTGCAAATCAAGAACTTTGTCTTCAGCGGCCCGCCACTAAATGTTCCTGTCGGTACTTCCGGCCCTGACAATTTAAACTTCGGCACTTTTCCTGCCGCAGTTAATTTCAATGCTTTAGGTGGCGATGACAACATTGTCGGCAGCAACTTTAACGATACCATCAACGGCGGTGACGGCAACGATACCATCACCGGCGGCCTCGGTGCCGATGTGCTCAGCGGTGGCAGCGGTACGGATCTCTTTGTTTACACGACAACTAAAGAAGGCGGCGATAAAATTACCGACTTCAAATCTGGAACAGATAAATTCCAGTTTGTCTCGGGCGAATTCGGCAATTTGACTTCTACTAATTTTGTCAGTGTTAGCGGTTCAACTCCTGACATTACCGGCAAACAGTTAGTGATTTTCACTGGCGGAACCTATGCCAGTCTCGAAGCGGCTCAAGCTAAGGCTTTGGGCAGTTCTACAACTCCTGCTTTCTTCGCATATAACAATGCTGCGAACGAAACGGTGTTGGTGTTTGACTCGAATGGTACGATCGCAGGCGGTTTCACAACTGTTGCCAATCTAGGCACTGCTGCTGGGACTTTGGGCACAGCGGACTTTGTGTTTACTGGTGCGAGTGCAACTTCTCCGACTGGTACTTCTACAAATTCCGGCAGCATTGTTGATTTAAATGCTCCTGGGAATACCTATCCGAGTGGTAGCAATAATTTCGGTTCAGGTGCTGGCGGTTACAACTTCAGCACTCCCGTGTTATTTACCGGAGATGCGAAGGCTAACAATGTCACTGGTACTCAATTTGCTGACATCTTCAGCGGTGGGAGCGGTGCAGATATTCTGACTGGCGGCAGCGGTGCAGATATCTTTGCTTACAATTCTCCCGGTGAAGGCGGTGATACGATTACTGACTTTGCCTTTGGGGTTGACAAATTGAAGTTTGTCAGTGCTGCTTTCGGGAATTTCACTACTACTAATTTTGCCAGTGTGAGCGGTTCAGCTCCTGACATTACTGGTAAACAGTTGGTGATTTTCACTGGTGCCAATTATTCGACTGTGGAGGCGGCTCAAGCTAAGGCTGTGGGCAGTTCAACAACTCCTGGTTTCTTCGTATATACGAATACGAACAGCGAGACGGTGTTGGTGTTTGACTCGAACGGTACAGCGGCGGGCGGTTTCACAACTGTTGCTAATTTGGGTACGGCTGCGGGAACTTTGGGCACAGCAGACTTCTTGTTTACTGGTGCGACTGGTTCTGCTCCGACGGGTACTTCTACCAACTCCGGCAGCATTGTTGATTTAAATGCTAATCCGGGTACTTTCCCGACAAGCGGAGTTAATAACTTCGGTTCTGGTGCGGGCGGTTACAACTTTACTACTCCAGTCTTGTTTACCGGCAATTCAACTGTGGCGAATAACGTTACTGGTACTGAATTTGCTGACATCCTCAACGGTGGTGGCGGTGCAGATACGATCGCTGGTGGTGGCGGTGCAGATACTATCACCGGTGCTGGCGGTGCAGATATTCTGACTGGCGGTTCCGGTGCAGATATCTTTGCTTTCAAGGCTCCAGGTGAAGGCACTGATAGCATTACTGACTTTACATTCGGTACTGACAAATTGCAGTTTACTGCGAATGCTTTCGGGAATTTCACTACTACTAATTTTGCCAGTGTGAGCGGTTCAGCTCCTGACATTACTGGCAAACAGTTGGTGATTTTCACCGGTGCCAATTATTCGACTGTGGAGGCGGCTCAAGCTAAGGCTGTGGGTGGTTCTACAACTCCTGGTTTCTTCGTATATACGAATACGAACAGCGAGACGGTGTTGGTGTTTGACTCGAATGGTACAGCGGCGGGCGGTTTCACAACTGTTGCTAATTTGGGTACGGCTGCGGGGACTTTGGGCACAGCAGACTTCTTGTTTACTGGTTCGATCGCATCTTCACCTTCACCTCTACCTAACAGCAGCACTGTTGACTTAACTTCTCCTGGGAATACTTTCCCCGCTGTGAGCAATTTCGGTTCTGGTGTTGGCGGTTACAACTTCACCACACCTGTTTTATTCACTGGAGGTTCGGCTGCTAGCAACGTCACTGGTACTGAGTTTGCTGACATCTTGAATGGTGGATCGGGTGCCGATATTTTCAACGGTGGCGCTGGTAATGACAGCATCTCCGGCGGCGCTGGTAATGACAGTCTCAACGGTGGCGTTGGGAATGATACTTTAATCGGCGGTTTGGGAACAAATGTTCTCAGCGGTGGATTGGGTTCTGATGTGTTTGTGTTCACCGGAACTTCTGCTGGTGGTGGCGATATCATTACGGATTACAGCATTGTTGATGATGTAATGAACATTGACAAGATTGCTTTTGCCGGATTGGGTTCGGGGCCTTTGGGTGTGAATTTCTACCGGTACAGCAGCACGGTTGCTACTGTAACTGCGATCGAGTCTACGTTGACTTCGCCGTCGATTATTGCTCTCTTCGATAGTGCAGCTAATACTACTAAGCTGTATTACGATAGCAACGGTTCTACGGTTGGTGGTAACAGTTTGTTTGCTACTGTCAATGTGAATTTGGGAGTTTCGGGTAATTCTGAATTGTTCTTGTTCTAAACGGCAAGAATTCTAATCTGAATATCGACGGTATGCACGGGGACACAGCTATGCTGTGTCCCAAAAAGATAAGGACACAGCATAGCTGTGTCCTTATCTTTTTGGTAATTATTGAACAATTTGGTGGCTTTTTTTGGTAGGAAACGGCGGGAGTGCGGTGTCCTTTTTTGTGCTGTTGTTGATGGTGGATGCGATCGCGCGATCGACTCTTAGAAAATTAACTCTTCTTTCTTCAACCCACGCACCATCTGGGTTTCGTCTGACTTTCTGGCGGTTTCAACCGCCGTCTCCATTACAATATATCTTGGGGTTTGTTTACAAGGATTATTGAACGGTGTCGGTGCGTCGCTAGGAGATTTTCTATGTTGATTCAGGCATTTTTAAAGGCGACGCACCCTACGGAAGACTCTTCTTTCTTCAACCCACGCACCATCTGGGTTTCGTCTGACTTTCTGGCGGTTTCAACCGCCGTCTCAACCGCCGTTTCTTCCTCCATAATTGGCATTATTTCGTTTCCAATCGCTGCCGCCATTTACTGCTAATTACATCGATCGCAGTCACGACAACCAACAACACCAACATCATTGTAGTAGCCTTATTGTACTCAAAAGAGCGGATGTAATTCACCAACTCAAAACCAATACCGCCGGCGCCCACCACTCCCAACACCGAAGCCGCCCGGATGTTGTATTCAAACATCCACAGCGTGTAACCGAGCGCTAGCGGCAACACCTGCGGGAAAATGCCGTATTGCGCCACTTGCAGCCAAGATGCGCCCGCGACTTGCAGCGATTCGATCGATCGCCCTTCCACAGACTCGATCGCCTCCTGATAAAATTTAGCAAGATAACCTATAGTATAAATTGCCAGGGCCAAAGTACCAGCCGGCGCGCCCAAACCAGTCGCCGACACAAACAGCAAACCCAGCACAATTGAAGGAACCGATCGCACTGCATTTTGCAATAAATTAGCCAGCCATTGCAACCACTTTGGTGCTATATTATGGGCGCTGCAAATTGCAATCGGTACGGAAAGAATTGCGCCGATGGTCGTTCCCCAAAGTGACATTTGAACTGTTTCGATTAAGGCCTTAATTGCTACGTCGATAATTTCTAGATTCGGCGGCCACAATCGGGAAACAAAATCTGTCATGTAAGGCCAACTGCTTACCAAAGTTGCGGCATCAATTTCTAGTCCCCGCAGCGCCCAACCGTATAGTATAATTAAAGCTGCTACGATACTGAGATTTTTGATCCAGCCGTAAGTTTTAGATAAATTACCTGAGTTGTTTTGGGTCATTTGTGTTTATTTTAAGATTTTTTTTATGAACCGCAGAGGGCGCAGAGGGCACAGAGGAAGAGGGGAGAAGTGAGGGGTTCACGCTTCTACTTTGGGGGGTGTTAGTTTGCTGAATTTGTCGGATAGGTTGTGACATTTGCCATCATAGACTATCTGACCGGCGTCTAGGACGATCGCTCTTTTGGGATAAGTGCTGGCCATTCCCAAGTCGTGCAATACTACAACTACGGTCATACCTTGTTCTCGGTGCAGGCGATCGAGGATTTCCATTACTTGTTGGGCGGCGATTACGTCTAATCCGGTGGTGGGCTCGTCTGCGAGTAAAATCTGGGGTGATTGGATTAGGGCGCGGGCGATGGCGACTTTTTGCTGTTGTCCGCCGCTGAGCAGTCCGGTTTTTTGGTATGCTAGGTCTTGGAGTCCGAAGTCTGCGAGTAGGTCAAAAGCTCGATCGCGCTTTTGCTTCGGAAAACCCCACAGTGTCTCCCAAGTATTCAAACTTCCCAAGCAACCACAAAGCACATTGTCGATCGCAGGTAGCTGTTTAATCAACCCGCCGCCTTGAAAAATCAACCCAATATCGCGCCGAATTCGTCTCAGAGTGCGCGGTGTTATAACTGTATCGTTAATCCGAATTTCTCCGGTTTTGACGGGAACTAACCCGACAAATGAACGGAGAAGCGTAGATTTTCCGGCACCGTTCAAACCCAGCAGCGCTACAAATTCCCCTGGTTGAATTTTGCAATCAATCTTGTTCAAAATCGGGCGATTTAGCGATGTTGAATAAGCGGTTTCTAATTGGCTGCATTCGATAGTCATAGGAAGAAGGAAGAAGGAAGAATGTTTTAATTGTTGTCGTGAAAAAAGGAATGAGAAATACTGAAAAAAATTAGCTGAGTTTTAATTTGGTGTATTAACTTAGTAAGTAAATATTTTTTGATATAATTTGCCCTTAATATAATTTATCCTCTAAATCTTACAATAAAATAGGTTCGTAGTGAGGACTTTAGTCCTTCTTTTCCTGAGGACTCAAGTCCTCATAATAAAATAGGTTCGTAGTGAGGACTTTAGTCCTTCTT
>RDYN01000198.1 GCA_004293365.1 Oscillatoriales cyanobacterium
GTCTTTTATCTCTATCGAATCTTTAGAAAAATGGTATAATCTAGGGTGCGCAATGAGCACCTTACTATTTGATAAGTTGTACGCCATATCTGTAGGGTGTGCAATGAGCAACTTACGACTGTTTGATAAGTTGTATGCCATATCTGTAGGGTGCGCAATGCGCACCTTACGACTAATCTAGGGTGCGCAATGCGCACCTTACGAGATTATCTAATACTCGGCTTCCTATTCCTAAGATTCCGCGCTCCGGGAACTTTCCGACTGGGACGGCGCTGGTTTAAACTGCTTGCACTTCGAGCATTCAAAGCATCAGCAGAACCTGTCAAACCCAAATCTTCCAAAATTTCAAGAGCCGCCCTTTGTCCAGTTTCGCAACCGCCTTCCATGTAACCTTGATTTTCCAGGGAAGTGTGTTCGCCGGCAAAATATAAATTGCCAACTCGTTCGCCTTCTACGCCATACATTTGCGTCCACTGTCCGACTAAATAGCAGGAATAAGAACCTTTGAAAAAACGTTCTCCCGGCCAAAAAGCTCGCACAGCTTTGCCTGTTCTCAGGTTTCTTGCACCGGGAAACACTCTTTCAAATTGGTTCAAAAATCTTTGTGCTTGGTCTTCGGGAGTTCCCGCACCGATCGCCAAACCCTGCTTTCCTCCTGTAAAATCAGTAACTAAACCGTTAGCAGTAGGAGCGAAAGGCGTAGATTCCCAGCTATTTTGGAATCCTAAATCGGTAAACACAGAAGCAGTAGATCGATAAAGTTCCCGCCAAATTCGGCTGCGGTAGCCCGTAACTAACTTAGAATTAGTACCGTAGCCCAACTGCTCGATCGCCCGCAGCTTTGGTTGCGGCAAAGGTACGTTAATTCTAACGTCTCGCAGAGTGCTGAAGGGCAAAGTTAACAAAACTCGCTCGTAAGTGCGATCGATCGCGCTTTGTCCCGATCGCAAATTTACCCGATAGCGGCCGTCAGGTAACAGCGTAATCGCTTCCAAAACCGTCCCTGTCTCGATCGAACCAGACAATCTATCCGCTAAACGGTTGATAATTTGACTGTTACCGCCGTCAATTTGATAGCGCTCGTCACTGTTGCCGTACAATTGAAAACTGTCAGCTTCAGTACCGATTAAAAACAGCAGATTCAACGCCGACTGTTCCTCGGGATCTCTGCCGAATTCAGTCGTGTAAGCAACGCGCAGCAACTGCCGGACAATCGCGCTAGTATTACCTTGGTCTAGATATTCAGCGATCGAAAGATTATCCAATCTTTCCGCAGCTTCCGTAAAATCTTGATAGCTAAATTCATCTCCAATTGTCCCCAAATCAGCATTGATTTTACTGGCTAGCGGCGCAAAATCTGCGATTATTTGTGCAAGAGAAAATCGGCGCCCTTGAAAGAAAAAAGTATCCTTTACCAGTCCCCGCTGCGCCTCAACTAAGTCTCTCGCCTGCAAACCCAATTCCGTCGCCAGGGAAATCAAAGTAGTATGGCCGGTGTCAATAAATTCTCCTCCCACATCCGCATAAATTTGCGTTCCAGCCACCTTGGGCAGGGTGCGAATCCTCCCCCCCACGCGGTTAGTTGCCTCAATGATATCGGCACGCACGCCCCCTTGCCACAGGCGATAGGCCGCCGTCAAACCTGCAATTCCCGCACCGACGACCAAAATGGGCGATCGTCCGCGCTGCTGAGCAAAAGCTCCCTCCCGGGTAAAAGTCGCAGCAGCGACAGCCCCCGCCGCAGCTAAACCCCCATGCAGCAACCCGCGCCGAGATATGGGAAAATTGGAAGTGCGATCGTCCAGCATCCCCAGCAATTCATCAGCCGGAATGCCCGTTTCCCTTGACTTTTGGGCAATACTCGCAGCGCGGCGCAGTATTGCCATCAGTGCAGATTTAGCCATAATTGAGACGCCCTCACAAAAAAATTGATGTAAACTGGATTTTCGATCGAATTTGATTATGCACTTTCCAGATTAAAGTACAGAGAGATTTTTTTAATAATGCTAACCCTCAGAACACTGTTCGACCGCAAATTTTATCTCGAAAACAACCCAGATGTAGCCGTAGCAGTCGCCAGAGGCACAGTATCGACCCCTTTCGATCACTACCAAAAAATTGGTCAATTTGAAAATCGCGATCCCAATGCTCTGTTTGATGCCGGCTATTATTTAGACACAAATTCAGATGTAGCAGTATCAGCGGAAAAAAATCAATTTTCCGGCGCCCAGCACTTTATTAAATTCGGTCAATTTGAACGGCGCAACCCCAACCCTTTCTTCGATGTGGGTTTTTATCTCACCAGCAACCCGGATGTGCAAACAGCAGTCCAAACCAATCAATTTAGCGCCTTTGAACACTACTTGAAAATCGGTCAATTTGAAAATCGCAAAGCCAGCATTTTTTTCGATCCTAGCTTTTATCTAGAAAGATATCCGGCGATCGGAGCAGCAGTCAGCAGCGGGGCCGTCAAAAGTGCGATCGACCATTACATTCAATTCGGCCAACAAGAAGGACTGTTGAGCACACTCCCCGATCCCGCCGACGATTTAAGCGCAGCCCAAAATCTGGGAATTCTCACAGACAGTCTCATTGACAACGATTTTTTGAGTGCTACCAAACCCACGGATATTTACAGTTTCATCCTGAATACTCCCAGTCTTTTCAGTGCAACAGTTGACGGTTTGAGTGCAGATGTCGATGTAGAATTAATTCAGGATATCAACGGCAACGGCTCAGTTGGATTAGACGATATTATTGCTTCATCTAATAATTTAGGTACGGCTTCAGAAAGAATTGTCAGTAATGGGGCATTGCCTGCGGGGACTTATTTCGTCCGCGTTTCTCAATTTCAAGGCGATACAGATTACAATTTGAGATTGTTATCCGCTCCTGCTCCCACGCCACTTTTATGATAGGGTAGTTTGCGGTTGAAGGGAACCGGAGATGAAGGTAGAAGGCAGAATTAAAGAAAAAATTATGATTCAATAATTTTGCTTGTTTTTCAGGTGTATCGTCTCCATTTGAGCGCTGATATTATTGTTTGTTTTTAGCCTTTTTAGACGAAGAAGGAAGGACTAAAGTCCTCACTACAAGCCTAATTGTATGTTTTTGA
>RDYN01000085.1 GCA_004293365.1 Oscillatoriales cyanobacterium
GCCATCACAAGATTGACAAAACTTATATTGCCGATGCCAGCTCAAATTCACTCATCTTTCTAAATGCTGTTTTCTGACTTTTTCAGCAAGCCCTATTTACACGTAGATTTTCATTTTTATAATTTACTGACTGTTTTCAGTGTAAACCCTGAGATTTCACCGATACTCCTTAATGCAGCGCAGTTGGTTGGGGGAAAACCGGGTTTCTCCCTAAGTGTTATAACTCATGCTTTGGCCAAAGTATATTAATTTAAAACAATGATAGTCTTCATAATTTCCTCATATTTTTCAGATAATGTTTGTAGCAGGTTATTAAGCTGAAGGTCTCACTCTCAGCAGCATCCGGCTGCCAAAGAACAAATCTGTTGTCAGCAGAGTTTGGATAAGTGACGGTACTTTCGATTTTAAGGAGTGCGACAACACAACCAACCTGAATCAATCAGGGGCTAGGTACTGCATACCACGCAAACTGGATTTTTTAACCGGGAAAAACTGGTTTCGGTGCAAGTCTTGTAAGTGTTGGCAGGGAAAATCAATCAAAAATAAATTCATAACTGAAGATGCGATTCGCGCTCTCGAATAAAGTCCAGAAAATAAGTCGGTCATTTTGTCAAGAGCCAAAGTCACAATTGCCACGAATAGGTAAAGCGAAATTGGAGTAAGTTTTTTAAAGAGTGTGGAGATTTTTCAAATGTCATATCAGCTATCTTCTAAAGGTAACAACCAAATCTTGTGCTACTACGCAAATGCTACCAACCAAATTCAGGTGGTTCGGATTGGGAATATTCCTAATTGGTATTTTGAAAGAGTGGTGTTTCCCGGGCAGAGACTGATGTTTGAATCGGCGGCAGAAGCAGTATTAGAAATTCATACCGGCGCGGTGGCAAGTGCTATTTTATCGGACAAGATTCCGTGCTACGTGCTGCGGGTTATAGAAGAGGTAAGTTTTGACGAAAATCTGATTGTTACCGAAAAAAAATGTGCGGTATTAGCCTGCTAAGATTCAGGAGAAATCAGACGAACTCGATCGGGGGCAACAAATAGCTAAGTTCAGTAGTATTTGGGAAATAGGTAAAATGCAGAAAAATCTTGTCAATATCACCTTGGGCGTAGTCACAGAGGAAGTAGAAATTATCTTGGGGTCTTATCCCAAATATCCGTACCAAGAGGCTTTTTCATACTCGGGCTTGCGGCAGGATTTAATTGCTTATGTGCTGAGCCGAGTTCCTAATAAATATACTGCGATCGGCTCCGGCGAGTCTGTGTCGAACCAGACAATGCAGGTTCGCTGTTCTTCAGAACAGTTGCTACAGATTGAAAATTTGATTCATACTGGCATTTGCGATTTGCTGCATTCCTATCAGAAGGTAGATTATTGCCTTCGGGAAGAAGTTAAATTGGATTCTAGAGTCGCTAGTTGGTTTAGATAGTTGGCGGTAATTGAGGGAGATACCGAGAGCTTCGGCACTCTCGATCGCCCGATCGAGCTAAAATTGTCTGTGTACTCGATCGCGTTCAGCACTTTTGGTAATCGTGGCAGCCCTCGCAGGGGCCGTTGGGGTTGACTGCACAGCGCAAAATTTCCGATCGAGCGTTAAAGCGGCAGCTAGCAGCTCCGATAACCCAGATGCCGCTGACAAACGTTCTTTCCGTCGGCGGTGCGGCAGACTGCACGTACAAGGCAATTTTTTGCAGTTGGTAGCGCCCGGATTTGAGTTGATAGCGGTGGTGGCGTTCCAAGACAGCGTAGGTTTTTCCCTCTAAATCCAGATAGTTCCCCGGTTGCGGCGTCCAATTCAGCCGAATGTTCCCTAGGGATTGGCGGGGGTGAGAGAGAATCACCTCTACGGGTAAAGTATTTTGTTCCATGTGCGGTGCGGCAAGCGAGTACAAGCTGATGGTATCGCAGTCTCCGTGTTTGATCGTTCGGACTTCAGTCCTCTGATTTTATGAGGACTGAAGTCCTCACGCTCGATCCTTGTGTCCCTGTTTGATCGTTCGGACTTCAGTCCTCTGATTTTATGAGGACTGAAGTCCTCACGCTCGATCCTTTAACGGCATTTTATGCCATCAAAATTCCCAAAAATAAGTCATTCCTTCCATGATTCCCCCAGCGCAAGCAGAGCCAGCTAAATAATGATTTTCAGTGCCGCATTCGCGATACCATGCTAAGAGTTCGGACATCGCATTAGCAACGATTACTCCGGGAACATCCTGTTCAAACATACTGATATCATTGCCGGAATCGCCACAAACTAATGTAGCCTCCGATGGAATTTGCAGGAGCTGTTGTAAATAAGTTAGGGCATTCCCTTTATTGCTAGTTTTTGGTAAGATATCTACGTCGCGATTGCTGCTAAAAATTATTTGAGCTGACAGTCCCGATGCGGTTAATTTTTGCTGCAAGGTCTGGATAATAGAGCTGTTTTCTGCTGCTGGTTCCAGACAATAACTGATTTTCCAAGGATTTTGTTCTGTTAGGGATTGGGGTTTAAGCTGCTTAAATTGTTGAGCTAAAGAGGCGATCGCTATTTTATCCCAATCTTGAGAAATATATTGGGCCCAATCTAAATCTAGGGTTCCGTTTTGGTAAATCTCGCTGCCTACACCTGCGATCGTATAATCGGGGGCTAGGAGTTGCTTTTGGGAAATTAATTCGCAGGTTGAAGCATGGGAACGCCCGGTAGCGTAAACTAAACAAATTTGCGATCGCTTTGATTGCAAGTGCTGGTTTAAAAGTTGAGTTGCTGCGTCGTCTCCGACTAATGTGTTGTCTAAATCTGTCACTAATAAGAATTTCATTTTGGGAATTGGGAATTGGGAATTGGGAATTGGGAATTGGGAATTGGGAATTGGGAATTGGGAATTGGGAATTGGCTGGAAACCTTTGTATCTCTCGCTTATAGCAAGGGTCTAGATCCCCCTAAATCCCCCTTAATAAGGGGGACTTTGAATGTTTCTTCTCCCCCCCCTTAGGAAGGGGGGTGCCAGGGAGATCGGGGTAGAATTGTCAAACACTAGACCCACAGTACATAAGACGTTAATTTGACACCAATCGGTAATTGGAAAGTGGTCAATTTTATAATAAAATTATCTTAGTTTTTGCGATATTTTGTGGGTTTGTGGTGCGGCTGGGGGCGTCAAGCCGCCACAATGGGTCAAATTCAGGATAACTCAAGTCCAGAAGTTGCGCGATCGAGGGAGTTTGTCAGATGAAAGGCTGATGGGGGTTGAGGTTGAAGTGTCGCAGCTATGGGTTCCAAGGGCTGGCGGATTGATTGAAGGGTCGATCGAGCTTTACGACAAGATACAGCACGCGGGCGATCGTAGTAACAGCCCTAAAAGAAAGGGGGCAATTCGTAAATTGCCCCCAAATGAGTTAGAAATTACAAACTTTCCTCAGTCTGAAAAAGCTACTGAAGTCGGTACAGTGCCGAAATTAGCAGTCAGACTGACACCTCTGATATCCTGAGTATACAACAAGGCGCGACAGAATTCATAAGGACTTGGGATTTGAGATTTGGGAATGACTGATAGGGTGTCCGCTGGATTAACCCCACTACAAAAGGTTCGTAGTGCGGACTTCAGTCCGCAGCATTTTACAGACCCAAGTCCGCACTACAAACCATTTTTGTAAATTACCCGCTATCAAGAAGGTTCGATCGTGAGGACTTTAATGATATGATATCGTGTCGGATCGATTACCATAACAAACACGGTTAGTAGTGCGGACTTTAGTCCGCAAAAAGCTGCGGACTAAAGTCCGCACTACTAACCTTACTTATTATTGCGGTTAATCTAGCGGACACGAGATCGAATCTCAATTAATAGCTGTAAAATAAACCAGCAACTGTAGGTCAGTTATTAATTCTTACAGAATCAATTATTCCCATTATTTAACGATCTAAAATTACCATTTCCCCAGGTACAAAGTCGATGAAACGAGCTTATCTAATTGGAATTTCGATTATAAATTCAGTACCTTTACCCGGTTCCGATATGCACTGCAATTTTCCCTTGTGTTTTTCAACCACAATTTGATGCGAAATTGATAAACCCAAACCGGTGCCTTTACCTACGGGCTTTGTGGTAAAAAATGGGTCAAATAAACGCACGATATTATCTTGAGGAATTCCCGGGCCGTTGTCTGCGATGCGAATGCAAATTCTCTTGTCATCAATCATTTCAGTTTTAATGGTGATTGTTGGACAACTTGAATTTGGTGTCTTTTTGGCTTGGCTGCTGCTTTCTTCTAAAGCGTCGATCGCATTTGCCAAGATATTCATGAATACCTGATTTAACTGTCCGGGATGACATTGTATTTGCGGCAGTTCTCCGTATTCTTTAATCACTTCAATGCCCTGCCAGTGTGCCTTGGCTTTCAGCCTGCTGTTCAACATTAACAAGGTACTTTCTAAACCTTCGTGTATGTCGGCAGGCTTGAATTTGGCTTCGTCCGCCCGGGAAAAATTGCGTAGAGTTTGAATTATTTCTACAATTCTCTCGCATCCTGTGTGCATCGAATTTAGCAATTTTGGCAGGTCTTCTGCTAGAAATTCTAAGTCTATATCTTCAGCTTGTTTCTGAATTTTGGCTGGGGGATTCGGACATTCTTCTCGATACATTTGCACGATGTCTAGCAAGTCGAGAACGTAGCCGCGGACGTGGCAGAGATTGCCTGCGACAAAGCCAACTGGGTTGTTAATTTCGTGGGCAATTCCTGCTAGCACTTGTCCGAGGGAAGACATTTTTTCGGTTTGGACTAACTGCATTTGAGTTTGTTGTAATTCGCACAAAGCTGTTTGCAATTCTTGGGATTTTTGCCGATCGCGATCGGCAGAAGCAGCCCGTTCTTCCTCAACTCCGATCGCCCCAGCAATAATTCCGATCAGCTTGCAGTCGGCTTCTGTGGGCGCGAAAGACTCGGTGTAGACAACGCACATCACACCCACGTAATCGTCGCGCAGCCGCACTGCTTGCCCCAGATAGCTTTGCAGTTGGTAGCGGATGACAGCGGGATCGATTTGGCCGTAGATCGTGTTCTGCAAGTCAGAAATGACCACGGGCCGATCGCTGGCTTGGTGGCATACGTCGGTGCAGACGTGGTTCTCGGCGCGATCGACCTCCGGGTAATCCGGCGGCGTTTGCCAAGTTGCGATCGCGCGCAGCAGCCCGCCTCCGACGCGGCTGTAGATGGCGCTGCTGCCGCCCAAAAGCTCGCCGGCTAAGGATGTCAGCCGCTGGATGTTGTCGGCGGCGTCGGTGGTGAATCCCAAAAAGCACTCGTTGATTTTGCTGAGGCGGTACTCTGCTTGCCTGCGCGCCGTCATGTCGCGGGAGTTGAGCACAATTCCGCTCACAGTGGGGTCTGCTAGCAAGTTAATGCCGACTCCTTCGAGAAAACACCAAGAACCGTCAGCGCGCCGGAAGCGACCTTCTAGGGCGATCGGATCGGCTGGATTTGCGATCAGTTTTTCGCCGTCGGACATCACCGAGGGCAAATCGTCTGGGTGGACGAAATCGAGAGCAATTTCACCGACTATTTCCTCTGGTTCGTAGCCCAAGACTGTTTCTACAGAAGGACTTTCGTAAACAATGCGACCGCAGGCGTCGAGAATGGTAATGATGTCGGAACTGTTGAGAATTAGCGATCGCCACTTAGCCTCATTTTGCACTAAAGCTGATTCGGCAAGTTTGCGATCGGTAATATCCTCCACCATTTCTAGAATAAACTGCGGCTTTCCGTGACTGCTGTCGATCGCAGAAGCGCTGAGGCGTCCCCACCTAATGCTGCCGTCGCAGCGGAGGTAGCGCTTCTCGATTTGGTAAGCTTGGCGTTCGCCATCGGCCAACTGTTGGCGCAAAGGGCGATCGGCCTTTGCGTCTTCTGGGTGCGCCCAGCCGTCGAGGCTTACTCCGCGAAGTTCGGCGGACGATCGCCCCAGCATAGCTTGAAATGCCTGATTAGTGGCGATCGCAACGCCTTC
Organism: Oscillatoriales cyanobacterium; assembly: GCA_004293365.1. Taxonomy (GTDB): domain Bacteria; phylum Cyanobacteriota; class Cyanobacteriia; order Cyanobacteriales; family Microcoleaceae; genus Microcoleus. Next base: position 5,988 of record RDYN01000085.1, read on the forward strand.
GAGGGTAGCGACTGCCATGCCGATCGCAGCGCGTTCAAAAATCGCCCGAAACCGCTGTTCGCTGTCCCGCAAAGCCGCCTCTGCTTCCACTTCCTGAGTGATGTCCCGCCCCGCCACTGCCATGCCTTTGCGGGAACCGTCGGGGTTGAACAGCGGCACTTTCCGCACTTCAAACAAATTGCTGCCGCCTGTGGGTAAGGGGACAACTTGGCGGGTGCAAGCGAGAGTGGCTGCTTCCCAGGTAGTTTCGTCGGTTTCCTGCCAAGTTAGCAGGATTTCTCTGACTCTGGGATCGGCTGCGGATGCGAGTTCGGCAGTAGTTTTGCCCTGATAGTCTGCGGTATCGAGGCCCAAAAGTTGGAGGGCGCAGTCGTTAGCAATCAGCCAGCGCCCCTCGCTGTCTGTGAGGTTGAGGGCGTCGGGCACGGCGTCGATCGCGGTTTTCAGCCAGTATTCTCGATCGCGCAGGGCTGCTTCTGCCTGCTTGCGATCGGCGATTTCGGCTACGGTTCCTTCGTAGTAAAGCAGTTCGCCGTTTTCGCCCTCTACTTCGCGCACGTTTTCCGAGATCCAGGTAGTGCTGCCGTCGAGGCGGATAACGCAGGACTCAAACTCTTTCAGGGAGCCGACGCGGCTGATTTCGGCGATGAATTCAGCGCGGCGGGTGCGATCGGCATAAAGGTTGTTTGCCGAACATTTTGCGATCAGTTCTGACGGGGAATCGTAGCCGTACATTCGGGCGAGTGCGGGGTTGGCGCTGAGGTAGCGCCCGTCTGGGGCGGTTTGAAATATACCTTCTGTGGCGTTTTCAAAGATGCTGCGGTATTTTGCCTCGGCTTGAGAGAGGGCGAATTCTGCTTGAAAGCGATCGGTAATATCAGCTTGGACGCCAATGAAGTGGGTGACGGTGCCGCTGCTGTCGCGCACCGGGGAGATGGTGAGTTCGTTCCAGAAGGGGGTGCCGTCTTTGCGGTAGTTTTTCAGAACTACTTTGCAGTCGTGCTGTTCTTCCAGGGCTACGCGGATTTGAGCGACGGCTGCGCGATCGGTATCCGGGCCTTGTAGGAAGCGGCAGTTGTGCCCGATGATTTCGCTGCGATCGTAGCCTGTAATCTGCTCGAAGGCTGGGTTGCAGTACACTATGGGTCTGTCTGGCAGTGTAGCGTCTGCGATCGCGATGCCGTTGCTGGTAGCTGCCAGGGCGCGATCGTACAGCCTCCATACTTCTTCTATTAAATTCGGTGCATTGCCCCCGCTACGAGTCGGCGATAGGGTTTCAGAAGGAATGTTTATATCGATCTGCATAAGTTTTTATAGATTGAGTTTATTGTCGATCGCGACTGGCTGCACACCCTTCACTTTAACAGAATTGTCCTGTTTCCCGAAGGCAGAAGTTACAAAGCTATTATGCAGATTTTTTGCGGTAAATCCTACCATAAAAAATCCGAACTCCCTCCTTTTAATTTATAATACTTATTGTCGCGCTCACTCTATCTCTGGTATGGTTTACTTGGTGGTCTGCGATCGCGCCATTAATTTTAAAATCCCACCCCAAAAATAGAGCGTCCGGATCTCATGAAATATTTGTCATGAATTTTTTTTAACTTACTTAAATGATTCAAACTCTGCTGAACCAAACCGACTCAAGAATTTTGAACGATCGCAGCAAGTTCCGAAATATCCTCGATCGCAAAAGTCGGTGCTAGGGCGAGACACTCAGCGCGATCGCCATATCCGTAAGCCGCCCAACAAACATCTATCCCAGCATTTTTAGCAAACAGCAAATCAACCGCCGTATCGCCAACCATTAAAACCTGACTGTTATCCAAATCCGGGAACAGCGGTTTAATAATCGAATAAAAAACACTCGGATTGGGTTTTTGAAGAATTTGTCCGTTATCACCTAAAATCAAATCAAAAAAACTGTGAACTCTCAACTTTTCCAGGAACAAATTAACAAAACTAACGTGTTTGTTGCTAAAAACTCCCAGGCTCAATCCCGACTCGCTCGCCAACTGCAATACTTGCTTAGTCCCGGGAAATAAATCGAGCTGCTTTTCACCTTCCGTCCGATAAAAACAGCGGTAAATTTCCACCCATTCGGGAATTGCGCTTTCCTCGATCGCCGGATGCAGCATTTTAAAAGTATTTGGTAAATTGATGCCGATCGTCGATTGAATTATATCCGCATCAGGCGGGGTAATATTGAAATTTTCAAAAGTTTTAGTAATGCAAGATACAATAGCCTTGTGAGTAATTGCCAAAGTGCCGTCGAAGTCGAAAATAATTAACTTGTACTGAGTCATCTTCAGAATTTCCTAGATAGCAACATGAAAATAACCATGATATAATAACACTATCAATCTCGAACTGACCAAGAACTAAGTAGAGCGGCTGTCAATTAAGTGATCTGTGCGGGCAAGCAATTACCAATGCCCAATGCCCAATGCCCAATGCCCAATTACCGATTTTTACTGAATTTAAGATAATCTTTCTACATTCAAGAGGTCAAGATGAATGTCACCGAAAAACCCGAATTCCTAGCAACAGATTTTCCAGACCACACTCAATTACCAGACTCCGACGGTACTTTTGTGAAAAACTTTCAAGAACACCCTCAAAGCATCCTATTAACAACATCAATTAGACCTATTCTCGACCGAGTTCATCCCGACGGACAATACTGCATCGGTCAAGATTCCGGTATTTACTGGCGAGTAGCCCAACCCCCGGAACCGCCAGAAAGAGGAGCCGAAGCACCTGATTGGTTTTACGTACCCGACGTGCCGCCAACTCTTGACGGAAATTTGCGCCGTTCCTATGTAATGTGGCGGGAATTAATGCCGCCTCTCATGGTACTAGAATTTGTGTCGGGAGATGGCAGTGAAGAAAGAGATAGGACTCCAAGAAAAGGCAAGTTCTGGATTTACGAGCGGATAATTCGCCCTGCTTTTTACGGGATTTATGAAGTCCAAAAAGCCCAAGTAGAAGTCTATCATTTAGTCGAAGACCGCTTCGAGTTAGCCGCACCAAATAATCGCGGACATTACCCGATCGCCCAAATACGAGTAGAATTAGGCATTTGGCAAGGAGTTTATCAGGGCGTAGAACTGCCTTGGCTGCGCTGGTGGGATGACTCCGGGACTTTGCTGCCGGCGGCGGAGGAACGAGCAGAACAAGCCGAATTGGCCGCAGAACAAGCGCAGTCTGAAGCAGAACAAGAACGACAAAGGCGCATAGAAGCTGAGTTGCGAATACAAGCTTTAGAAGCGCGTTTGCGAGAGTTAGAAGGCAGCTAATAGGTAGCCAGAAACCGGGTTTTTCAACCAAAATACTCGCCCAAAACCATCAACCTCGTAAAAAATCCGGTTTCTTTGGACTTACGCAGTTGGCGAGAAACCGGGTTTTTTAACCAAATATTCGCCTAAAACCCTTAATCTCGTAAAAACCCGGTTTCTTTATTGGGAGTCCACAAATCTTACCTCCGCTAAGCCCGATCGACTACCAGCCTCAAAAACAAGATCGACATCGGTTGTAATCCAGAATTTGCGTATATTAATGGGTTAAGTAAAGTATTGCATCACTTTTTGTGTAAGTCCTATGGCACTAATTGTTCAAAAATACGGTGGCACATCGGTTGGTACAGTCGATCGCATTCTAGAAGTAGCCCGACGAGTAGTCAAAACAGTACAGCTTGGAAACTCCCTAGTTGTCGTACTTTCAGCAATGGGCAAAACCACCGACGGTTTAGTGAAACTCGCCAAAGAAATTTCCCCAAATCCCAACAAACGGGAAATGGATATGTTGCTTTCCACTGGGGAACAAGTCTCGATCGCCCTGTTAAGCATGGCACTGCAAGAAATGGGACAGCCCGCAATTTCCCTCACCGGCGCCCAAGTCGGGATTGTCACCGAAGCCGCCCACACCCGCGCCCGGATTTTGCGGATCGATCCTTCGCGCATGGAAACCCAGTTAAACAGCGGTAAAGTCGTCGTCGTTGCCGGTTTCCAAGGCATCGCCGACGCCGGAGAATTGGAAATCACCACCTTGGGGCGGGGCGGTTCCGACACCACAGCAGTCGCCCTCGCCGCAGCCTTGCGCGCCGACAAATGCGAAATTTATACCGACGTGCCCGGAATTCTAACTACAGATCCGCGCTTGGTAGCCGACGCGCAACTGATGGACGAAATCACCTGCGACGAAATGCTGGAATTGGCAAGTTTGGGCGCAAAAGTCCTGCATCCGCGCGCCGTCGAGATTGCCAAGAATTACGGCGTGCCGCTGGTGGTGCTTTCTAGCTGGAGTGACGCCCCCGGTACGCAGGTAGTGTCCCCCCCACCGCAGCCCCGGCCTTTGGAGGGCTTGGAGCTCGCAAAAGCGGTCGATGCGGTGGAATTTGACTTGGATCAGGCGGGGGTGTCTTTGTTGCGTTTGCCCGATCGCCCGGGAGTAGCAGCGCGGTTGTTTGGTGCGATCGCGCAGCAAAATCTCGATGTAGACTTAATTATCCAGTCAATTCACGAAGGAAATACGAACGATATCGCCTTTACAGTCAGGCGAAATTCCCTGAATCAAGCTGTGGCGGTTGCAGATGCGATCGTCCCCGCCTTGGGCAAAAATGCTCGCCCAGAATTGGGGGAACCCGAAGTGAAAGCAGAAGAACGACCCATAGCTAAAGTTAGCATTGCGGGTGCGGGAATGATCGGGCGTCCGAGGGTAGCAGCCGAGATGTTTAAGACTTTGGCGGATGCGGGGATTAACATTCAAATGATTTCCACTTCCGAGGTGAAGGTTAGTTGTACGATCGATGCTGCGGAGTGCGATCGGGCAGTTGCCGAACTCTGCAAAGCATTTGATGTCGCCAATTCGCCGATCGGGCTGCATTCATCATCTCATAAACCGCCCGCAGTCAGGGCTGTAGCGTTGGATCTCAATCAAGCGCGTCTGGCAATTCGCCAATTGCCCGATCGACCCGGAGTAGCAGCAAAACTGTTCGGACTCTTAGCAGAAGAAAATATCAGCGTAGATACAATCATTCAATCGCAGCGGTGTCACAATATCGACGGCATATTAACACGCGACATTGCATTTACCGTAGCACAAATTGACGCCGCCGCAGCTAAAGAAGTCCTAGAAAAATCAGCAGTTGAATTCGGCTGGGGCGAAGTCGCAGTCGATACAGAAATCGCCAAAGTTAGCGTAGTAGGTTCCGGGATGGTAGCGCATCCGGGAGTAGCGGCGAAGATGTTTGAAGCGCTTTCGCAGCACAAAATCAACATTCAAATGATTGCGACTTCTGAGATTAAGATTAGCTGCGTTGTGGATGAGGCGCAAGGTGTCACAGCTTTGAAGGCAATTCACGCGGCGTTTGAGCTTTCGGGAAGTGAAAGAATCCAAGTTCCAGCTTAAGTTTTCGGTAGGGACACGGCACTGCCCAAAGCCGTGTCAACTTAAGCCTGAAACCCGCCAGGGGTTAAAACCCCTGTCTAATAGCTAAAGTCCTCTAAAGAGGACTAAAGAACTTATTAGTCCTCTTCAGAGGACTTAAGCTTTGAGGCAGGGGTTTTAACCCCTGACGGACTCTGGGTTTGACGTGTTTGTTGACACGGCTTTGGACACTGCCGTGTTCTTGCGAATATAGAGGAGACGGCAGTGCCGTTTCCCTACAAATATCGATCGGCAACGATCTAAATCCTGACTGCAAATTTGACAGAATGTTAATTAATCGCGCGATAACCACCAAATTAAAGCCCCGATCGCAACTACTGGCGCTGCGGCGGCAACTACTGGTGCGATCGCAATTGATGTTACTGTTCCTCCTACTTTAGCCACAGTCAAAATACCAACTCCACGAGTAGTGGTAGCAATAGTAGTGGCAGATTTTGTCATCTAGTCCGGATGGCTGTTGGGCAATACTTAGCACAGTTTGAGATAGCGATCGCAGGTACGTTGTTGCGCTTGTGCGCTTTTTGAAGTCCGGGGCCTAACAAGTGTACCTCCAAATTCTGTGCTGGCGATCGCCACAGAAAACTATCCACAGTATTGGTTGGGGCATTTTTAACGATTTGTAAATCCAGATGCCATTTTTATAATAAATGTGGTATATTGAACATCTTTGAATCCGATCAACTTCAAACAAATTCAATAAGATATGGACCCAATTACTACAGCGTTTGTGACGACTCTTACTATCCCTGTTGCTAAGGATATTATTACAGACGGTTATCAGGCTCTCAAAGCTGCTTTGAAAAAGAAATTTGGTTCCGAAAGCGATCTTGTGGATGCGATCGAGAAGCTAGAGAAAAAACCCGACTCTGAAGGTCGTAAATCTACACTACAAGAAGAAATAGAAAATGCGAAGGTTAATGACGATACGGAGATTGTTAAATTAGCTCAAGATTTACTCAACCAACTGAAGGAACAACCCGGCGGGCAGGATATCATTAATCAAACTCAAACCAACACTGTAAGTGGGGTGAATGTTGGTGGAGACTTTGAATTTAAGCCCGTTCAAGAAGGAAAGAAAAGTTAAGGAAGCCAAAACCTGATAGCGCTTGGGTTTGACGGAGACTCGACAGACGATCGCAAAGATGAGAAGAAGTGTTAGCTTTAGCTAAATGAACCGCCGAAGCTGCATTTCCGAGCGCGAAAGCCTAGGAAATACAATTACTATGAACCAGCCAATTCCCGAGCCGCAATCTCAGGCACAAAGTAACCTAATTCAAGATACTAATGTTCGGGGTGACTTAATTTTCGCTCCCGTTCAGATAGGGACTAAGATTGAGACTCAAATTGTCCAGATTTCAGTAGCTAAGGTAACGCAGCAGCCGCTAATTAAAACTTCACCTTATCAAGGGCTGAAAAAGTTTAATTTCCAAGATAGGGAGCGTTTTTTTGGTAGGGATAAGCTGATTGCTAGATTGTTCGAGGCAGTGAATAGTAGCAGCAACCTAAGTTTAGTTTTAGGTGCTTCTGGCAGTGGAAAGTCTTCTGTTGTGAGGGCCGGGTTAATTCCTGAATTAAAGAAATCTCTCGAATCTCAAATATTTTATAACTTCATTTTTACGCCTAATCAAGATCCATTTGATTCCCTATATCGTTGTCTACTCAGTGAAGAAAAAGATTATAGTTTCAATAAGTCAGAAGCTGAAATTGCCCTAAAAGCCCAGGCAGATACACTGACTGAAGTGATTGGCACTTTAAAGAAAAATGAGGAACGTTGGTTGATTTTTATCGACCAAGTTGAGGAACTTTTCGCCATTTGTCAAGACTCAGAAAAATGTAAAAACTTTATTGAAGGTATTGTCCGAGTTGCCAAGTCTGGCGATAGTTCTATCAAGATTATCTTAGCAATGAGAGCCGATTTTGTAGAGCAATTGAGTTCTTATCCAGACTTAGGTGGAATTGCCAATCAAAATAATATTCATCTCGTGACAGAGATGTACCCCGATGAACTGCGACAGGCGATCGAGCAGCCAGCAGCTAGACATGGTGTGGTGTTTGAAGAGGGATTAGTTGAACAAATTATTAAAGAAGTTGAAGGACAAAAAGGGTTCCTTCCCTTATTGCAGTACACCCTAAATTTGCTTTGGGAAAGTGAATGTAAAATTATCGGTGCTGATAGTCGTCCTATTATTGAAAGCCGCACCTTAAATAAGGCAAGTTATACAAATTTAGAGGGCGTAAGAGGGGCGCTGCAAAAGCATATTGACAAAATTTATACAGGTTTTAGTGAAGATGAACAGACAGCCACTAAGCAAATATTTTTGAAGCTGGTGAATATTGTTGAAACTGATTCAGGCAGTAAAATAGTTAGCAGACGAGCCTATCGAGATGAATTTGTCGGCGAATCAGTCAACAAGATACTCGACAGATTTATTGATGAAAAATTGCTGGTTAGTAGTAGCGACTCTCTCACAGAAAAAGTGGCGATCGGCAAAAATAGCGATCGCCTGCAACCATCTGGCACTATAGAAATTGCCCATGAAATTTTGCTCTCTTCTTGGGAGATTTTAAAGAAATGGATTGAGCAAGAGCAAGAAGCAATTATTCTCAAAAATTGGTTAGCTAGTGAAACAAGACGGTGGCAAAAAATTTGCTTAGAAAATGAGTCAAAAGCTAATGATGAACTCTTGAAAGGCTCTCGGTTAGTTCAGGTTGAAGAGTTGAGAAGCAAAAATACTTTTGAAAATGTTGGTGGGTTAAGACCAGAGGAAAATAAATTTATTGATGCTAGTGTAGAACAGCGCGATCGCCAAAAGAACCAACAGGAACGCTTAAGAAAGCGGATCATTTTAGGATTAAGTGCTGGCTTAGTCGGTGCTTTAAGTCTATCAGGGTTTGCCGGCTGGCAATGGCGACAAGCCGAAATTACAAAGAGTGATATCATGGCTCGTTCTGCCGATATACTTTTCAGCCAAGGGAAAGAGTTGGATGCGCTGATGGAAAGTTTACGGGCAGGAGTATTGCGGCAACGTCTCAAAGCCGAACCCTCAATAGAGTTGGTAGGTTCTTTACAACAATCAGTTTTAGAGGGAAGAGAACGCAACCGCTTGGAAAAGGATAGCAGTTGGGCTAGGAGTGTCAATTTCAGCCCCGATGGCAAAACCTTGGCTTCTGGCAGTGGTGACAACACCATCAAACTCTGGGATGTCACCACTGGCCAGGAAATCAGCACTCTCAAGGGGCATAGCAATCCAGTTTCAAGTGTCAATTTCAGCCCCGATGGCAAAACCTTGGCTTCTGGCAGTGGTGACAACACTATCAAACTCTGGGATGCCTCCCTCGGCAAGGAAATCCACACTTTCAAGGGGCATAGCAGTTCAGTTTCAAGTGTCAATTTCAGCCCCGATGGTAAAACCTTAGCTTCTGGTAGTGGTGACAACACTATCAAACTCTGGGATGCCTCCATCGGCAAGGAAATCCACACTTTCAAGGGGCATAGCAGTTCAGTTTCAAGTGTCAATTTCAGCCCCGATGGTAAAACCTTAGCTTCTGGTAGTGGCCGGACCATCAAACTCTGGGATGTCACCAAAGGTAGGAAAATCCGTATCCTCAAGGGGCATAGCAGGGCTGTTTGGAGTGTCAGTTTTAGCCCCGATGGTAAAACCTTGGCTTCTGGCAGTTATGACAACACCATCAAACTCTGGGATATCAGCACGGGCAAGGAAATTCACACTCTCCAAGGGTATAGCGGTCCGGTTAAGAGTGTCAGTTTCAACCCCGATGGTAAAACCTTGGCTTCTGGCAGTGGTGACAACACCATCAAACTCTGGGATGTCACCACTGGCAAGGAAATCCGTACTCTCCAGGGGCATAGCAGTTCGGTTAATAGTGTCAGTTTCAGCCCTGATGGTAAAACCTTGGCTTCTGGCAGTGAGGACAAGACAGTTATTTTATGGAATGTGAATTTTGACGATTTACTGGTGCGCGGTTGCGATAAGGTGCGTGCGTATTTGCACAACCCCAGTGCCAATGTCAGCGACAGTGACAGACATCTCTGTGACGGAATTGGTAAAGGTAAGTAAAAGAACAAAAATAAGATTAATGTGTTTTGGGGTAGGTGTCTCACCTGCCCAGTGCGATCGATCGACTGAAAGGAAACAATTGTACCGCCTGATGATTCGGCAATTAATCGTCTTAATACCTGTAAGGTTGTTAACTCGCCTGCCAATCCCAACTCTTAAAATATTATAATTCCGATCGACACCAAAAATTTATGCCATACAGTCAATTCACCACCATCACAAAAGTAAAAGAAGCCTTCAATTTAACCACAGTAGAAGGAATCAGATTTCTCCCTGAAATTGAACCCGTCCCACCCAGTACAGTCTTACAAACTCTATTAGAAACTAACATACCTTGGGCGATCGCGACCAGCACCGAAAAAGCACGATTTTTTGATTTAAGGTCGATCGCGCTTGACAAATTTATTCAAACAATCTCTCGCAAATGAACTATTCGATCCTGATATTCATCATCAAAAGATGCCTCAGCAATAAAAATTAATTGCCGAATATTTTGTCCGATACTTAATTTGGCATTGAGGAGAAAAATGCCTGGAATATGACGATCCTCAGTTAAATGATCTGTTAAATGCACGGGCATCGATTTACGATTGTTCGTCACCAATATAAAGTTATATTCCTCGCACCATTTAAGAATTTCTGGATCTAAAGTTCCCAGACTCGGAGCTTCGGGTTCGCCCACGCACCAAATTATCAACTCGGGATTGCGTGTCAAAATTTCAGTTTTATAGCTAGGATCGACATTTTCATCCAACAGATAATTCAGACTCATTGTTGATTTGTTTAGCTTTTTGTTCCGCTCTCAATTTTTGCAGTCTAGCAATACCAGGTGGAGGGTTTAGCTCTTGTGCTTTAAGTTGCTGGTGGCTCCACTCCAACCAATCAGCAATGTAGTTACTAACGGCTTCTTTATTGTGCAGGTAATAAAGGATAGTAGCATAAACTTGTTCCAAGTTGAGAGACGGATAAGTTTGAGCAATTTGTTCGGGAGTGCGAGCGCGATGGATGAAATCATACAGGATGGTTTCAATGCCGATGCGCGTTCCTTTGACTCGAATATCATCGGGGCGCTGAAAGTCGAAATAGTCTTCGAGCTGCATGGGTGAATAATCCTATTTTAAAATTGGTGAAAATCGATCGATTAATTGATATGATATCATGGGAAAGGCGTGAATCGCAGCTATCTAGTAGGAAATCGCCTTGTTTCTGCCAACCATTAAAGAAACCGGGTTTCTGATTCGAGATTGTCGTATCCAACTAGATCTTGACAGAAACCCGGTTTCTCAGACTTTGGCGATAACTAAAGAGATCGGGTTTCTGCTTTATCAACCCATTCAACTGTTAGCGGATTCATAAATCACCTTTCCTTTTTCGATAATTTCTCGCATGAAAAAATCATTCCAACCAAGACGTTGCTCTACCTCTACAGGGCTCCTGACTAACAAATCTATAGCAAACTTAGGCTGAAGTTTATTTAAGATTTCCCAGGCTTTGCGAAAACTGCTTCCCTCATAAGGTAAAATTACTAATAAATCTACATCCGAGTCATCTTGAGGATTTCCGTAGGCATAGGAGCCAAATAAAATGATTTTTTTCGGCTGAAATTCATTAACAATAGCTTGACTTAATTGCATGATTTCTCGCCTTTTTATTCGCGTTTCTTTAACCAGAATATCATCGCGCTGCTTAAAATTGAAACATTCTTCGAGTTGCATAGGTGAATCATCCTATTTTAAAGTTTGTGGAAATTCACGGGTTAATTGATATTATATCATGTCAAATGCAATTATTCCTTAGTTCGCGCACCATCCTGACTTCGTTTGTACAGACGCGGTTTCAACCGCCGATTAATATTTCTTGCGCGATCGCTTCCACCACCGGCACGCACACAGAATTCCCAATTTGCTTGTAACTTTCTCCAACCTTGGGATGAGTCTTAAAATCTTCAGGAAAACCCATCAGTCGATAACATTCCCTCAGCGTCAGTTTCCTGACAGTGTTAGTTTCTGAAAAATAGATGAAAAACCTGCCGGATGTTTCCTGCGATGGAATTGTCGGATGCACCCCATCTACCGAATAAATGCGATTTGGCTGTCGGTGAACCCTTGACAAATGTTCTGTATTTGGCCTCACGCCAGTTTTCCAAGTACCCTTATTTCTGTAACCTACAAATAACAGCCCCGAAGCTTGTTTTCTCGGATGCTCAATTAAAGTATATTTAGAACTGTCCAAGATTTCAAAATCACCTTGAACGTCTAGAAAATCCCTGAGTTGCGGCGTAAACTTGCTCGGAAGTTGAGAAAAATCGAAGGTTTTTCCCTGAGTTCCAATAATGAATATTCTTTCTCGATGTTGGGGAACTCCAAAATCTTTAGCATTTAATATTTGCCAGTTCACGTTGTATCCCAAACTCTCAAGGCTAGCGATAATTACTTTTAATGTATTTCCCTTGTCGTGATGAATTAAGTGCTTGACATTTTCGAGAACGATAACTTGAGGTTGTTTAATTTTTATGATTTTACAAATCTCGAAAAATAGCGTTCCTCTCGTATCTTCAAAACCCTGCTTTTTTCCGCAAATGCTAAAAGGCTGACAAGGAAATCCCGCAGCTAAAACATCAAAATCATCCAAGTCTGCGGGATTGATTTCTTTGATATCTCCTGCGGGATTTTCTTGAAAGTTCTTGCTGTAAACATCTCGGCATTTGTTGTCGATTTCGCAGGAAAAAACGCATTCAAATCCTGCTTTATCAAAACCTTGTCTGAAACCTCCTATTCCGGCAAATAAATCTATGAATTTCATCTATAATTTAAGATAAACAGTTACTCAGCCCAATCATAACAGATTTTTTTGCTCTCTTCTCCTCCTCTGCGTTCTCTGTGTTCTCTGCGGTTAATTCCTCAATTTTATATCAATCATCAAAAGTGGCAGAGTCCCGCGCCGGACTTAGGCCTTGCCGTTTCCCTACAGATATCCAGTACAATTTGCACTTACAGTCGCGGACGCATAAATACCAAAGAAACCGGGTTTTTCACCGGTATTAAAGGCTTCGATGCAGCATTTTCTTAAAAAAACCCGGTTTCTGCGTTCTTTCTACAGATATCGCGCAGAATGTTGCCCAAAAAACTCCCAAACTTGTCCCGCAGCCCACTAAACTAGAAATAGCAAAACAAACAACAGCTATTATTTACTGCCTTTCCCCAACCATGAGTCAAACCTTGGAAAACCTCACCGCCATCGATGACAAGCTGTCCAAACGCCACATCGACCTCGATCCGGGCGGCTACTTCATCATTTACATCGATCGCGCCACCAGCCTAATTTGCGCCAAACACTTCACCAACATCATCGACGATCGCGGTCTGGCTGTCGATCCCGAAACCGGCAAACCCATCCCCGCCCGCGGCAAAGTAGAACGCACTCAGTGCACGCTTTTTAGCGGCAGAACCGCCAAAGAACTTTGCGTCAAAATCCTAGAAGAAACCCGCCCCAGCCCGGTGACGATGTTCGATCACGCGGCTTATCTGGGACGGGAATTTGTGCGGGCAGAAATTGCATTATTGAACGATCGAGAATACATTCAAGATTAGTCCAAGCATCAACTGTTTAAAAACCTCGCTGTCAACTGTCAACAGTCAACAGTCAACTGTTCAAGAAAAACCTTGATACCAGAAATAAGTCACCATCGGAATCACTGTCGCCAACACCAACAGCACAACCACAATAACTGTGGCATTACCTTGGTCTGTTTCTTCAGCTTTCTTAAACGTGCTTTCCACTTGAATGTTATCAACAACTTCAGGCGCGCCGGGATCTGGTTCGCCGGACATCACAGTTGCAATCCGGGAACTGGCTGCGGAAAATGCCTCGTTGTATTTATTACCTTCCCGCAGAGGCACTTGCACAGTTTCCCCAGCTACACTCTGGGCAATTTCGTCGCTTAGCAGTGATTTTACGCCTTCTCCGGTGCGAATTGCCGCGCTGTTGGTAACAGTGTCGAGAACGAGTAAAATTTGGTTATCCTGGTCTTCTTTTGCGGGAAACCACTGTTCAAACAGTTGGTCGGTGAAAGTAGCTGCCGTTTCGCCGTAGTCTAGGCGGTGGATGGTGACAAACCTGACTTGTTTTCCTGTTTTCTGTTCCAGGGTGTCGAGCACGCTGCTGATGTTGCTTTCGGTGCTGCGGCTGAGTACGTCGCCTTTGTCCCACACCCAAGTTCGATCGCCCGCCGACAACACTGGCATTTCGTAAACGCCCGTCGCCAATGCCGGCAATACCGCTATCTGGGATGCGATCAGGACGATCGCGATCGCCACAGCCGCTGGTTGGAGATAATTTCTCCAGTTAAATAATTGCTTGAGGAGTCTAGTCATGAGGTTAACCGTAAAACTGACTTTTTTCCAAAAATACTATAAAAATCCCGGTAAAATTCATTTTACCAGAAAAATGGGTCTAAAGCCCCGTCCTTATAGGATGGCTTTAATTTTTTGATTGTATCAGCAAGTCATAGTATAATAGAGTAAGTAAATAGCCAGACCAAATGAAAGCAAGGTATCAATACAGATTCTACCCGACCAACCAACAGCAACAGAAATTAGCTCAGTTGTTTGGTTGTGTTCGGGTTGTTTGGAATGATTCCATGGCTCTTTGTAAACAGTCCGAAAAGAAGCCTAAATCCGCCGAACTTCAGAAAATAGTAATCACTCAGGCAAAAAAGACTGAAGAAAGGGCATGGTTAGGCGAAGTGTCGGCAATTCCCCTACAACAATCCATAGCCGATTTGGAAGCAGCATTTAAGAACTTTTTCGATTCGTGTAAAGGAAAAAAAAAGGGGCGTAAAGTTGGCTATCCTAAGTTCAAAAAAAGGACTAACAGTCAATCGGCAAGGTTAACGCGCAATGGCTTCTCAATCAAGGGAGAGGGTGTGTATTTAGCCAAGATAGGGATTGTCAATCCCATCTGGTCTAGGAAACTACCATCAGAACCAAGCTCGGTAACAATTATCAAAGATTGCGCCAACCGCTATTTCCTCAGCTTTGTTGTAGAGATTGAACCCGTTCAAGTCGATGCTAAAAACCCAAGTGTCGGTATCGATCTGGGAATTCAAACTTTTGCGGTCATGAGTAATGGTGAAAAAGCCGAAAGTCCTAACTATAAAAAGTTAGACCGGAAAGTTCGTAAACTACAGCGCAAAGCGGCTCGTCAACCAAAAGATTCCAAAAGAAGAAATGTAACCCGAATTAGAATCGCCAAACTGCACAATCAAATTGTCGATACTCGCAAAGACTTTCTGCACAAATTATCAACCAAGATAGTTAACGAAAACCAAGTAATTGTTTTGGAAGATTTAAACGTGTCGGGTCTGGTCAAGAATCGCAAGCTTTCAAGAGCAATCAGTCAGCAAGGATGGTACGAATTCCGAACTTTGTGCGAGGCTAAATCTGAAAAGTTTGGTAGGGAATTGAAGGTCATTAGTCGCTGGGAACCTACCAGTCAAGTCTGTTCTGATTGCGGATATAAGTGGGGAAAGTTGGATCTGAAAGTCCGATCGGTTCAGTGTCTAAATTGTGGAGCCGAACACGATCGGGATTTCAATGCAGCTAAAAATATAGTTCAAGTCGGGATAGGGCATTGCCACGACTCTAAACGGACACAGAGACAGAGTAAGACAATCTCGGTTGCGTCAGTCGATGAAGTGTCAAGAATCACCGTGGCCCCATCCCGGTGAGTATGTCAAAAAGGTTGGATTATTCAATCTCAGAAAGTCTTCTACGTGGAGGTTTGGGATAGCCACGGGAACCACCATGTCGCCGTCCAAAATGCTAAGACGGAGGAGGAAGCTTTGGAATTGGCAAAAAACTGGATTGACAAGTATGAGTCAAAACCCGGAAGAATGCCGATCGACGTACCGCATCCTTTCGGGGATATGATCGATATGCCATTTTGAAGTCAGTAGTCATTGGTCATTGGTCATTGGTCATTGGTCATTACTTATTGGTCATTACTTATTGGTCATTACTTATTGGTCATTACTTATTGGTCATTACTTATTGGTTGGTTGCTACAAATTACTCATTACCAATAGTCATTAGTTATTGGTTATTGGTTAGTTACTACCAATTCCCAATTACCCATTACCATTTCCCATGACTGCTGGCTTCATCAAGCCGCAGGCTAAGAAACTCCTCGCAATTTTTGAGTATTTTCTACTAAACTCATAGCAAATTCATCGAACCTTTGAGACAGTTTTTCATCTAACAATTTACCGTCGGGACTAAAAGCTTTCCGGTAGTGCCCTGAAGGAAAGGATCGGAGTAAGCTATAATTAGAGAAGTGTTTCCCATAGCGTGATATGACATTAGAAATTAGTTGCCCTAATTGTTGC
>RDYN01000199.1 GCA_004293365.1 Oscillatoriales cyanobacterium
TTCCGGCTTTACTTAAAGTATTAAAATTAAACGGAAGCATTGTCACGATTGATGCCATGGGTTGTCAGAAGTCAATTGTGAAGTCAATAGTCGAACAAGAAGGAGATTATGTAATCACCTTAAAAAAGAACCAACCATCCCTGTATGCCAGAGTAGAAGAGTTGTTTAAACAAGCAATTAAACAAGGATTTTCGGGATTTACACAGGGAGCATCCCACTTTTGCCATCAGTATAAATACTCAGAGAATTGTCTGTCTGACTAAGTTGATGGCATAATAGAAAGCAAATAAATTACCATAATCCAAGTTAGTATGACCCCAGAAGAACAGCAGAAGATCAAAATAAATCTCCAAGAAATAGCAGAGATCCTTTATAAAAATACCTCAGTAGACAATCTACAAAGCTTTGAATCCGTAGAACTGAGTGTGAGGGAACATTTAATTGAGACAGTAGCACCAGAAATCAGCGGTTTTTTTTTTAACTCGGCGGGGGAAAAGGTTCGGGGAGAAGAAGAACCATAAAAAGCTGCGCGCGTAGAAATTACTCTATCGAGCAAGCAAGCTCAAAAGCTGGGAGTAAAGAAGGGAAGTCGTTTGAATCCTAATTTGGAAAAATGTTGTTTATTATTAGTCAATACTCCGGACAGTTTTTAAGCAGCAAGACTACCATAGGATAGGACTGACGGAAGGTTAGGGTGATTTAAAATTAAATTCGGGTCTAAATCTAACTTATCAATAAAGGTGTAAAGCATATGCCTATTGAATTCAAGGCGTTTATAAGAGGCTATCGAAAACACGAATGGCTCGGGAGATGAATGACGATTATAAGCTTCATATTTGGCTAAATTTAAAGCAATTAAACTGGCATTAAAATGAAAATTAAGGCGTTGACCACTACGAGATTGACAATCGGACAAACCTGTAAATTGTTTGGCATCACGAAAAATAAATTCAATTTGAAAACGAGCCTGATAATACTCAAGTATTTGCTCACTTGTTAGCTCTAGATCAGTGCTCAATAATAAAATATTTTTGATTTTACCGTTAGGTTGAACTTCCCGAAGGCAAGCTAAACGTATTTGACATTTTAAACAAACACTCCATACTACTAAGGAATAAAGCTTAACCCCAGGTTTAATTTCTTTGATAAAAGTTAAGTTTTTTAATTTGTTAAAATCTACTTTCCCATCATATTTGCGAGGTGCACCTATTTTGTTTTGTTCACCTGTATAGATGTAATTCAAGTTGGCGTCAGACCGTAATTTACTAATCAAATGTAAATTTGAATCCCGTACAGCATCCCAGAACTTAGCGCGACAATAATAACCGTCAGCTACCTTGGGACGTACAGATTCTGGCAATATCAAACGAGTTTCTTTTAAATGTTTAGCATAGTCGTCAACTCTTGTTAATTCAGGCGTTGAGCTTTTTGTTGCCTCTTTTTTTGTCTGTTTTTTTGACGTTTTTTTTCCTTTAGTAGTTCGGGGATTTTTGGGTAGTTCCGTGGGAGGACGCCCGGGCGTTTGTTGTACACTCACACTATAAGATAAATGAGTTTCAACTTCGATCAGAGAAATAACAGAAACTTCTAATCCCTCTTCAGGTCTACCAGCTACACCATTATAAAAGGTAGCTTTACCTTCAGTCTTTTTGCCACTTTTTTTTAATAAATGAACAATCGATTGCAGCAATAATTGTTTGTTCGGAATTCAAGGCTTTTTTAATAAAGCATTGATGGAATTCACTAAAATTAAACTTTTTCAAAAAATGACGGCGATAAGTTTTTTCACTCAAGGAACTATAACGGCTCAGATTGGTAAAATTTACTTTGCCATAAACAAGTAATATGGTGGAAAATAAAATTACAAGAATTTTTTTTTGGGATTGACTAATCCCTGACATTTGTTGTAAGATAGATTCTAGAATATTCATTTTTGCTTTTTTTAAGTTCCTGTGTTTTTTGAGCTTAACGTAAAAAGTGCCTTTTTTTTATTTTCGGTTAAAATTCCAGGGAAAATTTGGCTCTGCTCGCGGAGCGCCCCTGTTCCAAAACTGTCCGAAGTATTGATTAGTGGGAAATGAATCATTTGCCAATGCTGAGAAAGACTTAAAAATGTTAACAGGAATTTATGTGCCTCACAGTACACAACATCGGCTATTAGAGCGTTATGAATTCCCTGAACCTGAAGCTACCGAGCAAGTAAAAGCATTGAGTATAGACCGAGGAAACGTCAGGCCCAGAACTGCCTGTTTGAAAGGAAAGTGTTTGGAGGAATTATCAGGCGATTCAGATACATGGTCAACTAGGGGCAGCTTTTTTCCAAAATAATGCAGATTTAGTGGCATGGGTAAATAGCCAACTCAAGAGTGAAGCAATAACTTGTTTGGGAGATGGCCATGATGGAGTCTGGAATTTATTTAATCAAATTGGGACTATTGAGCAAAGAAGAGAGGTACTAGATTGGTATCATTTGATCGAAAATTTACATAAAGTAGGAGGTTCGCTCAAAGGACTGAGGAGAGCGCAGGACAAACTGTGGCAAGGGTCAACAGTATCCGCTCTAGCCGAATTTGTAGGGGTTACGAGTAAAGAAAGTGAAAAATTCCAGAAATATCTGCGAAAACATCAGTCAAGAATTCCAGATTACCAGAATTATCAAGCTCAGGGTATTGACATTGGTTCGGGAGCTGTAGAGTCTTTAATTAAACAGATAGGAACCAGAATTAAAATTGTAGGTGCACAGTGGAACGAAAAAAATGTGCCTCAAATTTTAAGACTGAGATGTGCGTATTTAAATAATGACATCAAGCTAGGTGTTTCTACTCAGTCAAAAAGTGGGATGCTCCCGAGTTGCAAGACCATCGAGTAGAGCGAACAAAAAAACATCAATTTACCGATATCTTAGTCATCGCAATTTTAGCAATAATTGCGGGGCCCAGGGCTGGGAAGACATTGAAAATTATGGTATCAGTAAACAAACATGGTTAGAAGAGTTTTCGGAATTACCGAACGGCGGTAGTGCCCTGAAGGAAAGGATCGGAGTAAGCTATAATTAGAGAAGTGTTTCCCATAGCGTGATATGACATTAGAAATTAGTTGCCCTAATTGTT
>RDYN01000086.1 GCA_004293365.1 Oscillatoriales cyanobacterium
AAAAGCCTCAAATGATTGCAGAGCAATTATTTGAGGTTTTGAGAATTCTGAATTCTTTTGAAATTAAATCCGATCGAATATCTGCGGAATGTGGGATCGTAATGTCGCCAACTTTCTTACCGGATGCAATTATGTTGGGAATGTGATTGGACGATCGATCGAAAGTTGTTGGGGTAGTGTAGATACCGTAATAAGGATCGTTCCAGGCTAAATCACCCATTCCCGCCTCCAAACCAGTCTTCTTCTTCAACCCCGCATGATGATTGTGCAGGTTCCACCAACCTGCATTTTCTGTAACAACGCTGGTGGCTTTCACACCGCTGTAAACACCTGTTGAGGGTGCTTTTGAATCATTGTTGGGAGCAAACCGAATGCCAAATAAGCTATTAGTATCGTTGGCTGATTGATAGCTGTTCTTACCTGAAAAATCAAAGAACAAATCTCCCCAACCAATATTGCCGTTACTAACTGGCATCCCATTAACGGTAGCGCCAGTATTGATTCCGGTTACGGGCAGATTAGCACTAATCGCCACCCAAATAGTATTGGCAGCCAAATCATCTTTGACAGCCATACCGTAGATTTCATAGTGTTCGACGCCTCCAAGACTGTCATTGTGTTCGGCGTCCTTAGTATAATTCCACCCCAGAGTTAAAGTTCCAGCAACAGCCGTTTGTTTGGCAGTAGCTGCTAAGAAAATTGTGGCTGTAGCACCGAACAAAATTGCTGTTTTGAAGATATTCACGGTAGATGTCCTATCTAGTATGTACAAAATTTGCGATCGCCCGAATCAATCTCGCCTTGTTAACTTCCAACTTGCAGTCTGGGCGATCGCAAGTTTCTATTTATCTGTCAGGGTGACGCCTGACTTTTTATACGAAATTGCCATTTTTGTAATGAAAATTAACAATTTGATGTAATTCCAGATTGGCGATCGCCCTAACTGCAAAATCACACCGCTAGCTTTTGCTTGCGCTTGCGCCTCGCAGCGATCGCGCCAAATCCTAACAATGTCGCCAATATCGAAGAAGGTTCCGGTACTGCTTCTGGGGGTGAAAGTGGTTGAGTCTCTCCTTTAAGAGCGATCGCGTCATTGTTGCATTCTTGAATTAAAGTAGCAACATAACTGCCAATAGAGAGCAAAGATTTATCGAACTTAAACCCAATATTTCGACTGGTGCTGGGTGCTGGAATTACATTAAGAGCAAATCCAGCCGCCACCAATTCTGCATCGCCAACCATCGTAATATCCCCAACTTTATTGCCCGATTCAATAACATTAGGAATCAGGGATTCTGGTCTACTGTGAGAACCCTCACTGGTGTAAGGATTGTAGTAGGAATCGTTCCAGCCTAAATCCCCCGTCCGAGCCTCCAAACCAGTCAGGGGAAGCACACCGTTGACGCTGTGATTGTAAAAATTCGACCAGCCTGCATTTTGTGCTACAACACTTTTTGCTTTTACTCCACTGTAAACACCTGTACTTGGTGCATTTGAATCATTATTGGGAGCAAAGCGAATGCCAAATAAGCTATTGCTATCGCTGGCAGCTTTAAAGTTGTTACGATCGGAAAAATCAAAGAACAAATCTCCGAAACCAATGTTGCGGTTGCTAACTGGATAGCCATTCACTGTGTCCTCAGTTGGATTTCCAGTTAGGGGTAAGTTCGCATTAATGGCTATCCAAATAGTGTTTGTTGACACATCGTCTTTGATAGCCATACCGTAGATTTCATAGATGGTTCCTCCGGCAGTGATTCCACCCATGCCATTGCTGTCGAGACTGTCGTAGCTGGGGTCGATCGCATAATCCCAACCCAAATTTAAAGTTTCAGCCCGAGCCGCTTGTTTGGCGGTACTTCCAAAGAAAATGGTTGCCGTCGCAGCACCGAGAAGAATTGCAGTTTTGAACCTCTTCATAGTAGATGTCCTCTCAAGTATCAGGATAATTGCTCGGATCGACAGAGAATGCAAGCGGAAAATAAAACTTGCGCGCGGATGGGCAGAAACCGGGTTTTTCTCGCGCCTACTCGGTTGAAACCCTCAATCTTGGAAAAAACCCGGTTTCTTGGGATTCAAGTGCGTCAGCCGTGAGAGTCTGGCTAACTAGATTGAAAAAGCCAATACGGGCGATCGGCTTCCCTAGAATTTATGCAGAGAAACCCGGTGTCTGGGAAAAATATCGGGTTTGGTAGCAAAGTATCTACGCAGAAACCGGGTTTCTGACTCTCGGCGCGCAAGTTCTGTTCTGATTTGCTCTTAAGTATTTCAGTACACAACTACACATGAGTCGAAATGTGCAAAAATTCTGTAAGTACACAGATGTGTAAGGGGGTAGCTATGAATCAGGAGAGATTTAACTGGGCATTGCAGGAATTGACAGGCCGACAGCGCCAAGTGCTGGATGCGTTTCTGGGTGGCCAAAGCGATCGAGCGATCGCTCAATCTTTAAAAATTGTCGATAATACAGTTAAGCAACACATTAAAGCAATCTGTAAAAAATTTAAACTCCAAGATGAAACTAATAAATATGCTTCAAAAAGAAGTGATTTGAAAGATTTATTTCGCCGTTACAAACCGGAATTAGTTAGAGTGGTTACTGTGGTTGAGGCTGGCGAGATTTTTGCTACACCTGAATCAAAGCCGAATACACCAAGCCAAGGAACTCGATGCAGGAGGGTGTGGGGGCGCGATCGCCTCATCAAACAAATCCTCGATCGCCTCACGAACTTGCAAGAAGCACCAATTCTTTCTCTGACTGGCGGTGCGGGATACGGCAAAACAGAAGTTGCCAGTCAAGTTGCTAAAATAGCGCGCAATAGAAATCTCTTTGCTGACGTGCTTTGGGTAAAAGCAAGAGACACCGATCTGGTAGACGGTTGCATTACCCAATCAGAACGAAATGAGGTACTTAATTGGAATAAGTTTCTCCATGAAATAGCTCATCAGCTAGATAAATGTCCGACAGAACGAGTTTGCCAGCGCCTGAAAGAAGAAAAACGGCTGATAGTATTAGACAATGCCGAAACTTCGCAAGTGGAGGAGATTGTGACAAATCTTGTGGAAATGCTGAATCCCAGCCGGGTACTTTTAACCAGCCGCATGAAAACTAATGCTCCCTTCGTAGGATTGATCGAAATTGAAGGGCTAGATACAGCTTCCTCATATAACTTATTGCAAGATGAAGCAAAATATAAAAAGATTCCGGCGCTGTTAGAAGCAAGTCCAGCGCAACTCGATCGCGTCCATCAATTATCTCGCGGAGCTCCTCTAGCCTTGCATTTTATTATCGGTCGCGTTTTGGACGATCGCGCATTAGAACCAGTATTATCAGCATTAGAAGCAGCTAGCGGAGATGTGGAAAAATTTTATGAATTTTCCCTGCAAACAGCATGGCAGCGAATTAGCGATTATAGCAAAAACGTACTGCATTACATGGGTAATTCTGATGCAGGCGTAACCTGGGAAGAGTTGCTAGGTGCGGAAAAAATAGAGAAATTAGACTGTCAGCAAGCACTGCGCCAATTGAGGCGGTGGTATTTGATTGAAGATGAACTAGACGCAAAAGGCAATCAGCGATATAATTTGCATCCTTGGGTGAGACGCAGTTTGCAGGGAAAATTAGTGGATAAGTGGGAGCAATCACTGCAAAAACTGGCAGAGATAGCCCAATGGAAATTTGGCATCGATATTTAAACTGAATAACAAGGGGGAAATGCGATAGTGGCCAATTTCGATTTGGAGATACCTCAAGAAAGAGTGAATATATTAAGTTTTTTACGTCAAACAGAAATCAAGTGTTCGCGACAAAACTCTGAAAGCAATCGTTCGTTTGATTTAGCTTATCAAGTTTGGGAAAAAGTCAGCGAGCAGTTGTGGTTTTTAGGATATTGGAATGATTATTTTAATTGTGGAAATATCGTCCTGAAATCGGCAAAAGCTGTTGGTAATGCTGAGATTAAAGCACAGCTTTTGAGCGAATTGGGATGGGCTTGCATGGAATGGGAAGAATTTGCTCAAGCAGAGAAATATTTTCTGGAGTCGCTACAAACCTACGAGTCGATCGCTAATCTAAAACAACAGTGCCGCCTGCTGCGCTATTTAGGCGTGCTCTCATATCGCCAAAGAAAGCTCGATTCAGCTTTGAAATACTACCGTCTGGCTTTGGATATCGTAACGGCTAACAGCACAGTAGCATCTGCTAATGATAACTGGGCTTTTCATGAAGCAGAACTGCCTAATGTTCTGGGAGAATTTTATCTCGATTTGCAAGACTTTCCTGCTAGTTATCGCGAACTTAATCTATCCTTAGAAAGATACCGTTCCTTAATAAATAAATATCGCTATTATCAAGCAGATCCGCTGCTTAATTTAGGGCGGTGGCACTTCCTGCAAGGAGACTGCGAAACAGCAAAACAGTATTATCAAGAGTGCCTTCAACTTTGTAAGGAAATTAACCGCCCCGATACAAGGGCTAGCGTACTGCTGAATCTAGCTGAGCTAGCTGAAGCGAGAGGGAAGCTGGAAGAGGCGATCGAATTAGCTGCGGAAGCAGAGCAAGTTGCCGGTACTGAAGTCACATCTGTACGCGATCGCGCAGCTCGTTTTAGGGAGCAACTACTAACTAAAAAAACTGTGGCAGAAGGAAGAAATAAGAAGAAAAAAAGGAAGAAGTAAGCACAAATAAAATTAAGGATTTCAGCAATAACGATCGCCCGCTTCCAACTTATGGGTTTTGATTAATTTGGCTTTTTACCCAATGCCGAAATGATTTAACTAATTCCAAATAATCCATTGTTTCCGCCTGTTCCAGAAAACTGACAATCTCTAAAACAGCTACACTCGGAAATGCCAAACTGATCTCGCACTCCACATACCCTCCATCTTCTAATCTGTTAATTCTGAGCCGCGAACCGTTGTAAATCCACACTTCCGGCACTCCCAGACCGGCATAAATCTGCAACGTACTGTCGGATCTGCTGGTAATATCAATTTCTACCACTAAATCCGGCGGCGGATCTTGACTCAGATCGAGTCGTTTTTTGCCTTTAATTGCACTAGCATTCTGGATGTAAAAACAATCATCTGGTTCGGCACCAATAAGTTCGGGGCGTTTGAATGTCGTAGAACCCAGAGGTTCAATTCTCACATCTAATTCTTCAGCTAAGGTTTCAACAAATCGACCCATTACTCTTTTGTAAACTTCGTGTTCTGGAGAAGGCACCATAATTTTCAAATTGCCGCGATTGTATCTCAGTCTAATTGGCCGATCGCCGATTTCGGCAAGCAAAGTCTCGTAAGTTTGCCAACTGATATTCGATAGCTCGACTATTTGTTCGGGCGGACTGAGAGTTTTAGCAATCATGGGGTTACTTTGGTGAAGAGTTCGTAGGCGCAAGCCGGGGCGTAGCGATCGCACTTTTAAAGTAAATCATATCATCTAAAACATAGGTTCGTAGTGAGGACTTCAGTCCTCTCTCGTCGGATGCGGACTGAAGTCCTCACTACGAACCAAATTGCTAGTTATTGGCCTGCAAAATCGGCGCGGAACTTCTGGACAACTCGATTCAATTCCACTGAATGAGAAGCTTTAAATAAAATACGATCGCCCGCCGCGACAAAATCCATCAAATGCCTCGCTAAATCTGCGTGAGAATCCTCCCCCGCAATATCTTCTACCTGCACAAAAGGCACGCCCGCCGCCCCCGCCGCCATCGCCGCCGCTTCCTCAAAATCCGCAAACACAAACAAAGCATCGAGGTTTAAATCCCGCGCCGCCTTTCCTACTTGTCGGTGAAATTCGATCGCCCTTTCGCCCAATTCCTTCATCGTACCCAACACCGCAATCCGGCGCTTTCCCGGAGTATCCGCTAACAATCTCAGCGCCGCCAACATCGACTCCAAACCAGCATTGTAAGTCTCATCCAGAATCACAACATCCTGCGGCAAATCGTACTTGCGCGCCCGTCCATCCGGTAACTGCACGGACAAACCTTGCTGTAAAACTTCCCAATCAATCCCTAAAACTTTTGCTACCGCCAAAGCCGCCAAATAATTTACAGCATTGTGCCTTCCAGCCAAGGGCAGCGGCAATTCCACATTTTCTACAAGCATTGTATCATTATTCAGCAATTCCCCGTACAAATCGCCGCCTTCTAATCCGTAACTTAAAGTTTTTCCCTGCCAAACTTGCGCCGCTGTTGCCATTAATCTGTCAGAATCGTGATTGAGAATAGCAATGCTTTCAGCAGGCATTTCAGCTAACAGTTCGCACTTAGCGATCGCGATCGCATCTTCGGAACCCAATCGCCCGATATGCGCCGTTCCCACGTTAGTAATTACCGCCACAGTAGGGCGCGCAATTTGCGACAGCAGGGCAATTTCCCCGAGTCCCCGCATTCCCATTTCAATTACAGCATAATTGTGTGACGGCGAAAGCTCTAACAGAGTTTTCGGGACTCCTATTTCATTGTTGTAGTTAAATTGAGTTTTCAGAACATTTCCGCTGGTTGACAAAACCGCCGCGATTAATTCTTTGGCAGTAGTTTTACCGACGGAACCAGTAACAGCAATTATCGGTATGCTGAATCGATCGCGCCACCAACGGGCGATCGCCTGGTAAGCTTTTAAGGTATCGTCAACGCGCAACAGCGGAAAATTGGGAACTTCTTGTTGGTAAGTGCGATCGACTACCGCAGCAATCGCCCCCAAATCCCGCGCTTTTGCCACAAATTGATGTCCGTCAAAATTGTCTCCCCGCAGCGCTAAAAATACTTCGCCCCCCTCAATGGTGCGCGTATCTGTAGCAACACCTGTCCCTACAACTGTCAGAACGTCCTCAGACACAGCAGGCAAAGATACAGTTAAAATTTCAGCAAGTTGGGCGATACTTACGCGACAGACCATATTACCAGCACTCACATTTCAAATAATTATTTTCACAGCTAATCCTACCTCGCCCCACCTCAAATTTAACCGATCGAGGGCTGCCGACAAGGATTGACATTAAGAATCCTAATACTAAATTGTCCGCCCACCAAGAAATCCGACCTAACCCACCCACATTTTTACAAATTCTTTACAAAGTTTGTGGTGATTTTAGGCCTTGCTAATTGCAAACAATTCATGTCATGCTGGTGTTGACAAATCGTTTAACTAAGTAAAAAAGATCTGCTTAAGGCGATCGCCACTTCCACCCCTAAGCCTCGGGAGGCGAGAAGCTCGGTTGACCCTACCCAACAACGGATACAAGCCATCGACCTAAGTCGGGGAGAGATTAAAATTTTAGACTACAGTTGAAGCTTCCAGATGAATCTGTGGAGTAAATCTAAAATCTAAAATCTAAAATCTAAAATCGGTTGACTCAATTGTGGTGCTTCATCTGCCAATTCAAATCTGCCAATGGCGCTTAAAGCTCCTGCCCAATCCTTGGAGAGTTAATCCACAGTGAACGACTATAACAGACAGAGCCAAGAAGAAGAACAGCTACTTTACAACCACTGGCTGGAGTTGGTACAAGTAGAACAGCCGATCGAACTAATCGACCGTTTTCGCACTTTGTTTATCTACGGTAACGGATATCGCGATCGCACCGTCGCTGAAGCACTCGAAAAAATAGCAGCTTCACCATACGCCGAACAAGAATTCAAATACATCCTTAACCGTTGCTGCCACATCCTGATCAACCGCTGGCAAACATACCCCGGAAAGCAAGCAGCTATCCCGGAATTGATCGCTCTGTTTGAAGAAGCCCCCAAAATATTATCTCGATACAGTCGATCGCGCCCTACTCACTCCATCCCCCAATTAGTACATCAATTTACCGAAAGCGAACAATACCTCACCCTCAAACGTTTAGCCAAAGTCATCACTCACAGCAATGAAGACAGCAGCGGCAAAACTCCCGCCACCCTAGCCCTCGGAACCTTAATTCCCCGCTACCCTTACCTTTACAAACACTGTCTCCTCAGCGACGACAGCACCTACGAACAGCAGAAAATCATTCAAAAAATCCAAGCTCAAAAGCAGCAGCAATTTGAAATCGATCTCTCGCAATACGTTGCTCACCAAGTGAGAAAAGCCCAAGTAGCCCGCCGACATACCTCAATCTCCTTCGGTAGAAATATACAGACTATAAAAAACCCGACGCTGTTGAGCGACCCAGAACTGTTCTTTGCCCTCAAGCAATTTGTCGGCAAAGTAGAAGGAGCCGATACCTACCGACAGCTAGCCGGCCGCTTCATGGCGAACACCAGTACAAGTGTGTCCTACAGATCCTTTAAAGACGACTTATATGAATACCTAATTTCTTCTGTCACTGACGATCGCTACGGCAAGTGTCAATTTAACGAAAAATTGTATAAGCAACTACAATCTACCTTACCCGACAGCAACTCTCAGAAGTTAAACGAATTTCTCACGATCAGAACTTGCAGCCAGTTATTGAACTTTTTAGTAGTAGAGTGTCCTGCGCGGCCGAACCACTTTGTCTTCATCGACCTGATCTCAAACCTCGGCCCCACCCAAACCACAGGTTTGCTGCTGAAAATCGTGCTAATTTGCAGCAAAGTCAAGCCCTATCTAGAAAAGCGGCTGGCAATTTTGTTCGGTCACTACGAATTCTGTAGCCGAGAAGGCGTCGTGTGGTTAGTCAAAGCCCTGGAAAACCTGAATCTAGCTTTGAGTACCAATTTTGGGAATCTAGACCTATCTTTCCTGCGGTAGCCGGCTAGTCCCACAACTTTCTCAGGTTCGAGTTTGACAAAACATCACAGGTCGAAATCCCGTTCCTGAATACCCAAAAAGTTTGAAGTTGAATTATGACAGCCTAATTAACTGCTGAAACCTATTCAAAAGACGCCATTCTGTGCTAAAATCCCAAGTGTATCAGATTCGGTTGCAGGCTTTGTTCATTGCTACAGAATTGTTTAAAAACTTGCCCTTCTGTATCGGCAGGGGACTCTCCGAAACTGAAATCTTTGCACTGTCTAATTTTTGGAGTTATTCCTCATGTCGATATACGTCGGTAACTTATCCTATCAAGTTACCCAAGAAGACATCACCACCGTCTTCGCCGAATACGGAACCGTTAAGCGAGTACATCTACCTACCGACAGAGAAACCAGTCGCCCCCGCGGCTTTGGTTTTGTAGAAATGTCAACCGATGCCGAAGAAGATGCAGCGATTGCTGCTCTCGACGGAGCAGAGTGGATGGGTCGCGACCTCAAAGTTAACAAAGCTAAGCCCCGCGAAGATGAAGGCGGCCGGGGCGGCGGCAACCGGGGCGGCGGCGGCGGCAAATTTGGTCGCAGCGGTGGCGGCGGCGGCGGCGGCGGACGTTATTAATTTCCTAATTAATTTCCGACGATCGAGATTTGAGATTGGAAAGCTGAAATTGGGGATCGAGGCCACCTAGCTTTGAACCACCGTCCGAATAATTTCCGGCCCGGTTGCTCCCAACCTTTACTGTTCCAGTCTGGCGATCGACCGCATTAAATATACCAAAAAGCCAAGGTTAGTCCCTTGGCTTTTTGGTATGAGGCTATTGAATATGATAGTCCTGGACGCACGAAGTGGCTCAAATGCCGATCTCTCTGGCATCCCCCTGAAAAAGGGGGGAACCTGAAAGCCCCCCTTTTTCAGGGGGGTTGGGGGCATCGATGCGTCCAGGACTATATGAGTTAAAAACTCGGTGGGTGAAGACTTTCAGGTACCTCTACTGTTCTAATCGTCAGGTTCGATGCTGCTGCTCAATCCGTGATTGTTGAGCGTTTCAGCATAAAACTCAGCGTGTTCGAGAGCGCAAACAATCACAAGTCCCAGCCCGTTAGTGTGGGCTTCCATCATCACATTCACAGCCTGTGGCTGAGTCAGACTGGGTACCGTCGCCATCAAAGTCTGCACCACGTACTCCATTGGATTGAAATCATCATTGTGCAGCAGCACGCGGTAGCGTGGCGCAAGCTTGCGGACTGTAGAAGGCTTTTGAATAATTTCGACAGACACTAATCTATACCTCCTGAGTTATAGGATGTTAAAATTTTTGACAATCCCCTGCCGTTGATGCGAGGGGATTCTTCGTTCATCAACCCAAGTTGCTGAGATAGGCTTGCACCTAAAACAGTAGCGAACTAGGACGAAGCTTGTATCGCATTAATTTCGATCGATAATCTTGAGCTGGATTCCTCCGCTGTCAAAGAGTATCTCACTTTGAGTTATTTTATTGAAATTTCCAAATTCAGACAAGGCAGCCGCCTAGCCGATCGCGAGCTGTCAACCATACCAAACCCAGAAGAAGTGTCCTAAGCCCGCAGCCGCCACCTGTCTAGGGTCATAATATATAGAAAGGCAAGATCGGTTAAAAATAAAAAACTACTAGCTGTTAAATCCCCAGAACGGACTCAACGTTATATGAAACGCAAACCTAACTCCTACAACGACAGAGACAGATTCGGTGGCGATCCATTCCGGGGAGATGAAGACTCCGGCTCCTTTGGCGGATCGTCGCGACGACAACCTCAGTCCAACAAACCCTCTTTCCTCAATTCCGCCACCCTAGGGATTTTAACAGCCGTTTTTATTCTGGGAATTGGGATCGGCATTGCCTTCAGTTCCACGGCTACAATTAGCCCAGCAAACGTAGCATCCCGGGAATTTATCGATCGCAGCGCCCCGAACCCCGAACTTTGCGTACAGTTTGGAGCCAGCGCCATGGTGACAGATATGCGCCTCTTCGTCACCCTTAACCCCTTCAACGTCTACATCTCCCAGCCGAGTATGCGTCCCGGATGCGTCCTGCGAACCAATAACTGGGCAATTCTCGAACAAAGAAAACTGATCGACCAAGAGCAAGTGCGCGAGTGTAAAAATCGCATGAACACCTTTGGCTTCACCGGCGCCCTGGAAGGTCAACCTGACATTAACTGTATTTACCAAAACGACGGCGCTAAAAACCTGTTCCTCAACCAACCGGGTTCGATCGCTCCACCCAGTGAAGGTCAAAATTTCTAACTGCGAGGATCGGACGATCGAAGTATAGGTGCGATCGACTCAAAGCGAGTATTAGCGAAGCGGTTCACCAAAATCGATAATCCGCTCCCAGGAAGCAGCAGGACGGCGTACAGGGGCAGAACCTACCCCCTGGCGTCTGTTAACCCGAACCCTGACTAAAGGCACATTTATCGGTCGGATTTGGTCGTTTGGAGTTGACATCCCCGAAGAGTTTTGCTCGTAAGTTATAGCCTCGGGCGAGGCAGGCTGGACAGGCGCTTTGGCAGGAGTTGAGTTAGAATCGGCTGACTGCGGATTAGGTGGTACTGGGATTGCAGGCGGTGTTTGCGTGTCGAGAGTTGCTTGATAGGAAGCAGGCTCGATCGAGGGACGCAACACCCAGCGATTTTCTACCCCGACTCTTTGAAATTTAATTTGTTCACCGTTGAAAGCCACTCCGGGAGCCAAATTTACCAAAATTCTCGCGCTTCCTGATGGGAGTTGAATTACCGCCACGGAACGCACATTGCCTTGCGGGTATAGTTGAGTTGCATCAACGGCGATCGGAGTATTGGGCAAATCCACAGCAATTTGAGACGGGTTGAGTAGGGAATAGGTGGGAGTTTTGCCCTCTGGGAGAGTAATTTCTAGCTGATTTGTAGCCGGATCGAACCGCCAACTGGTGACTGTAGAAGCATTGGCTGGTTGCTGTGCGATTTGGAGTGTCGCAACTGTGGTGGCTGCTGCTATGCTCAGGGCGATCGACACAGAGCCTAAAAATGAGGGTACCAGACACTTAGGTGTTAGTTTGTCTAAGTCTGTCCAAAATTTCGGTGGTAATTTTTTGTATTGCATGGCTGTGTAAAAGTTGAGATTTTAACTAGCTTCGAGGATAATTTTTTTTTGGTAAAGGTGTTGCGGGCGATTATCTACGGGATAGGTGCGATCGCCCGTACCGCTAACGGCAAGCGCGGCTTGACGGTGAAAGTTTAGCATTAATTGGTAATATCATGTCCGCTCGATTACCATAACAAAAATGGTTTGTAGTGCGGACTTCAGTCCGCAGCCGTATAGCGGACTGAAGTCCGCACTACGAACGAATTTGATTGTGGTTAATCGCTCGGACACGATATAATGGGGTAATGGGGCATGGCGAATTGGAAATTAAAACATTCTGACTAATGCCAACAGATACACATTCATGCTTCTTTTATTTTCCTGGCACTTCAACTTGGGTAAAGCGAGTCACAAGTACCCGAAGAACGACTGTGAGGCTTTAGAGTGCACATTGCGCGCGTTACGAAAGATTAGTCGTGCGCGTTTTATGAAGAATTCAATAATATGAAAAATTTAACTAAATGGAAATTACTGCGATCGCGCTTGGTGCTTAACCACAAGTGGTGTCAAGTAAGGCAAGATGAAATAGAATTGCCAAGCGGACAAATTATCGACGACTTTTTTATTAATGTCCGGCCCAATATCGCCCTAATATTTGCGGTGACAGAACAGCAAGAACTTGTATGTGTGCGTCAATACAGGCATGGCGTCGGCGAAATTTTACTCGAACTCCCGGCTGGGAGTTTCAATCCTGCCGAAGAAAGCGGCAAAGCTGCTGCTGCCCGAGAACTGGCTGAAGAAACCGGATATGTTGCTGAAGAAATTTTGGAACTAGCAACTTTATACGACAATCCCGTAAAAGACACTAATTCTATTTACCTATATTTTGGTAAAAATGTCAAGCTTGCCCGCCAAATTCAATTAGATGTTACAGAAGATATTGAAATAGTTTTAGTGCCAATTTCCGAAGTTTTGTTGAAAATAAGCAATCGAGAAATTTGCGTAGCAGGAAGCATCGCAGCTATTTTTTTAGGATTAGAATTTTTGAAGAAACAGCAGTTGGGTTGGTAGTGAGGACTTTAGTCATCTAAGGGATGGGGACTTGCAGTTGGGTTGGTAGCGAGGACTTTAGTCATCTAAGGGATGGGGACTTGCAGTTGGGTTGGTAGTGAGGACTTTAGTCCTCTAAGGGATGGGGACTTGCCTTCCTCACTAAGAACTTGTTTTGGCAATACGCTTTGAATAAAAAATTCCAATTACCGGAAGATAGAGGTAAAATATATTTATACTATAGCAATCTTAAATCACTATCAAGAATGCGATACAATTATAGGCAATACTTGATTGTGAAAACAAAAAAATGAATAAATTACAACTCACACAAAAAGACATGGAAAAACAAAGAGTTTAAGCAAGAATATTTCATTGAAAGTGATATCGATGTAAGAGAACTCTCTCCGAGCAATAGCTGTAAGGATGGCGATGGTCGGTAAGTCCTAGAATGAAATTAGCGAAATATGGCGTGTAAGTAATTTTTTTGTTCCTTGTTGGAAAAAATTATTTAAAACCAAAGGTGTCGCAGGGATAAAACTAGGACATAAAGGGTCAAAAGGATATTTAACATCTCTAGACAAAACTGAAGTAATCGGGTTCTCTTGAGTTTGTGGTGATAAACAAACCGCCTATCCTTGACTCCGAGGGCATCACAGAATCGCGAACAGTTGTTTTTGATACCGTATCCACCATAAACCCAGGAGATCCTTAAGATCGTCAAATTTTTGTTTGACTTTTTCACTAAGGAACATAAATTTGATTTCCCCAAAATCCATCAGTACACATATACATAGAAAATCATTTAGGATTGCTATAATTGACAACTTATATTTAAAAGCCGCCTTCCGCTACGAAGCAGGGCGGCGCTTTAAACCCAAAATTTTCGGTAATTAATTTTGGTCGGTTACTTGGCGCTCCAGTATCTGCCACTGGCGTTCGCTCGTTGAGTTCCGGGAGTTTGGGTATTGCCAACTCAGCAATCTGACCGTACTACCTCGCCAGACCCCGAGGATAGAACCCGGAGCGATGAGGTTTCTTGGCTTCGATTCCCTGTAAAAAAGCCGTTACTTCTTCTTGTTGTAATGCGCTTTCTAAAACGGTTTTGACTCTGACTCGCCGCGGCAGTTCTCAGAGCGCTTACCAGGGCGCTCTCTGGTTCACCATGAACACCTTGCGGGCTCACTCGCAAGATTTGTTGTTCTCGATCGACAATCGTCATGGTTCGACACCTTACAATCAGCTAATTCCCTAGTTTTATGCCTTTCCTCCAGACCTGCCATCACCGCGAATAATTCATGACACTAACTGAAGTACGTGAAACCCGATTTCTCAAGGTGATTGCGTCACACAAGCTTCAAGTCGCCATCAATCGGGTTTCGGGGCGCGATCGCCTGCCAGTCTCGGCGAGAACACCCCGGAGACGGCGAGGAGCTACAGTTTTTTGAATCGGTTTTGGTATCTTTAGCTAATAGCAGTTGTTCTGACTTATTGAACTGATGTTCTGCAATTGAAAAGTTTGCTAGTTTTTGAGGAATCACAAGAGCGCTAACTAATAGCGTACTCAAACAAATTAACTTGATGGTAGTATTCATTGTGTTGTGTTTTTTTTTCAGAGATTTTTGCTCCCCGATCCAACATCGCTTCAGCCAATCTGGAAGTAATTGCGTTTAACTCTTCGTTTAAGAATGCCCTCATTACTTATTTATCTCCCTCGATCGAGTAGGGAAAAATACTCAAAGCAATCGGCCGATTTATTTTGCTTTGTTTAGCAAAAATATCCATTGTTGGGGTTTATCTCCCGCTGCCTCGTTCGGGCAAGGTATCTTTATCGTTGTCTGCGTAAAAAATTTGAGCGTTGGCTTGGGCTGTTAATAATTCCGGGACAGATTTGTCTTGAGAGAAAAAGGTCGATCGGGTTTCTAAGCTTTGAGCGTTAACTGCTGTGCTACTCAGTAACAGGGTTGACATCAGCATGGAAGAGTAAAGGCGCATCATAGAGTTCCGTGTCGTATTTTCCACTTCTTGATACGCAGCCTGTACTCTGCTATCAGGGCAAAAACAGGTAAAAAAAAAATTGAATTGCCGCGAAATCATCAATTGGTAATTGATGGCATATACATTTTTTTGAATTTTAGTCAAATGGGGTAAAACCCCTCGTTTCCCTCACTGTTTCAGTTGTAAGTTCAAGTTACCTAGTAATGGCGGGAAACCCACAGCAGTCAAGGCTTCCCATCTTTTTGCGACACTCTTCCAACCAGGAAACGAAACCGTAAGTTATAAATATTTCGAGTCTTCAGATTAACTTCATAATTTATTGATATTGAGATGCAGCCTAGGATTAAAGACACAAAAACACAGTCCCCTGGCGGCGGCATCAGCACTCTATATATTGATCTTTTGGTGAATCAGATTCCTGAAATTGTAAATATTTACGAATCTTCAGATTAACTTCATAATTTATTGATATCGAGATGCAGCTTCGGATCGAAGACAAGCTAATGCCACATCAGAATGTCGCGCGTAACATAGGCTACGATCTGATTTGCGAATCTATGTGTAGGAATAGCGAGTCGAGGGTTGACGAGTTATCCAAAACAACATTAGCTTGTTGGCACTTGTTGGCTAGCGGCATCTGGGCGTTAATGCGGGCATTAGCTCGATCGCAACTCAAGCCGTCTCGGTGCATCAGCCGCTGTAACTGCACTTCGGGCGAACAGTACACCACCCAAATTTCGGTACACAAGTCAGTCATGTTAGCTTCAAACAGCAGCGGCACTACCAACACCAAAGTCAACCTGTCAGTCTGGGCGCCGAAACCTGGTTTTTTTTCAACCATACTTGGTTCTAGTTCTCGATCGCATTCCCAAAAACCGCTTTCTTGAGTTTTTGTACCTAATTCATGTGTGTTTGGGGATACCAGATTGAATTTAGCAATGTAGCTTTGAGTTTCCTCCACTAACCGGCGGCGCACATAAGGGTGAATCTGTTGTTCCAACCACTGCCGTTCGGCTGCGTTACAAAAAATAATATTTCCTAACTCTGGCCGGTTTAAATTGCCGTCGGGGAGCAAAATAACGGCGCCGTATCGTTCTACAATAGAGTCTAGTATTGGCGAACCTGGCTGCACAGCTTCGCGAGCGTAAATATCGGCATCTAAAATCGGAAATCCACAGGTATCTGCTAGATAGTTAGATATAGCGGTTTTCCCGGTGGCGATGCCCCCAGTTAAACCGATCGCGCGGACAATTCGATCGCTCATAATTTTCTGGCGTTTAAACTGAACTGTGTTTCGACACTTACGGTCAGTGTTTGCTATGTTGGTGACACAATTAAAATTAGACTTAAACTTGGGAATTGGCGATCGAGAGTTAGCGTTAGGAATTGTCAGCATGGGGGTGCGATCGACTATTTTTTACGCCAAATCTCCATTTAAAACTCGAATATAAGTCTAGATCGAGGCGAACCTATGAATGCTCAATCTGCTGTGCGATCGATTCTGGCAGCAATTCCCCTGGCTGGATTTTTGATATTAGATTTTTTCCCCAACCTGGTTTTCCTCAAAGAGGATAGCAGCGGATGGGTGATTGTGGCAATTTATCCCAAATCTCAAATTGCTGCAGCACAGCCGATTATGGCAGCCCCAGACGGCACCGGAACCACAGTCACGCCCGGTACAGGAGCCCCCTCTCGCTACGACATTAAAGGCGGCACAACGTCCAGAGACGGAGCAAATCTGTTCCACAGTTTTACTCGATTTGGTTTAAATTCGGGCGAAACTGCCAATTTCATCTCTAACCCAAACGTTAAAAATATCCTCGGGCGCATTGTCGGCGGTGACGCTTCCTTAATTAACGGTCTAATTCAAGTTAGCGGTGGCAATTCTAACTTGTACTTGATGAACCCGGCAGGGATTATTTTTGGCAGCAATGCGCGGCTGGACGTACCCGGGTCTTTTTTTGCTACCACCGCTAGCGGTATCGGTTTTGACAGCGGCTGGTTCAACGGTACGGGGGCGAACAACTACGCCGCCCTAGTGGGAACACCGAATACTTTTGCTTTTGGCGCACAGCCGGGGAGTATTGTCAATGCAGGTGACTTGGCTGTGGAAAACGGGCAGAGTTTGACTTTGCTGGGCGGTACTGTCATCAGTACGGGGAGACTTTCAGCGCCGGGGGGTCAAATTACGGTGGCGGCTGTCCCGGGCGAAAATCTGGTGCGGTTGAGTCAAGACGGACTTTTGCTGAGTTTAGAAGTTGCTCCGGCTGCGGGAGTGCCTGGTTCGGAAGCTCTGCCGTTTTCTCCTCTGAGTTTGCCAAAGCTACTCTCGGGTTCCGGCGTGGCTACCGCTACTGGTATAACTACGAACGATCGCGGTGAAGTCGTACTTACGGGCGGCATCACAGTACCGGCAAGCCCTGGAACCGCTGTGGTATCGGGGGAAGCAAACGTGTCACAGAGATCGTCCGGCGCGGGAGGTACTGTCAACGTTTTGGGCGACAAGGTAGGGGTATTGTCCGCGAAGATTGAAGCGAACGGGCCTCTGGGCGGCGGCACGGTGCGGATCGGGGGAGATTACCGAGGCGAGGGAACTGTGCCGAAGGCGAGAATGACTTATGTGGATGGCAAAAGTTCGATCGCAGCCAACGCCACTCGGAAAGGGGACGGCGGCAGAGTTTTTGTCTGGGCGGACAACACAACAGCATTTTTGGGCCGCATCAGCGCTACCGGCGTTTCTGAATCGAACAGCAGCGGTGTTGGCGGGTTTGTGGAAATTTCCGGGAAGCAAAGATTGATGTTTAACGGCACTGTCGATACTTCCGGGACAAACGGTTTGGGGACTTTGCTGTTCGATCCGGAAAATATTTTCATTACAGATTCCTTAGAAGCTGCGGGGGATGCGGCAGTTATTGCTAACAGTAATATTTTGGCAACAGGAACGCCTTCTGGAGGACAGCAAAACCAGAACGATTCTTCGCTGACAATTTCCAGAAGAGCTTTGGAAAGTATCTCGGGGACAACCAATCTGGTTCTGGAAGCGCTGAATGATATTAAAATTGCTGATTTGGCGGATAATAAGTTGAGCTTTGCGGCAACGACTGGATCGGTGACGTTGAGAGCAGATGCCGATCGCAGCGGTGCCGGTGTTTTTTCGATGAATGCTGGAGATACAATTAGCACTCGCGGAGGGGCGATCTCTCTGGAGGGAAGTCAAATTACTGCGGGCAATTTGTCCAGCAACGGCGGAAATATTAGTTTGATAAGTCCGGGAACAACCGTTGCAGCCAATGTTTCGGCATCGAATTCCAGCGGCGGCACCAGCGGCAATATTTTGCTCGAAGGCCTGAACGTCACGGCCCTAAAAATTGATGCTAGCGGTTCTAAATCGCCGGCAAATGTAACTTTGACGGCTCGAAATATTCTGGGAGTTAGTTCGATCGCCGGGGGTTCGGGAAACATTACTTTAACGGGTAATGAAATTAATTTGAAAGGGGACAAAAATTCAATCAGCGGGACGGGATTTTTGGTACTCCAACCTTGGAATCCCGGTCAAAATATTGCGATCGCAGGTTCCGGAGATGTCGGGACTAATACTTATTTGAATCTGACAGCAAAGGAACTCGAAAGTTTGCAAAATGGGTTTGCTGGAATTACGATCGGCCGCAGCAACGGTAGCGGTTCGATTCTGATTGCTAACGAGTTCACATTTTACGATCCGCTAATTATTCAATCGCCAACCAATTCGGGAACAATTACGAGCACAAGTTCCCTGACTCTTGCTGACAATGCCTCAATTACTCTGAAAGCTGATGGCAATATCCGCACCGGAAATATCACTACCAACAATCAGGAAATTCGTATCACCAGCACAGCCGGCAATGTCACCACGGCTGGGCTACGCACGGGAAGTCCCCCCACCATCAGCACTTCAGTCAATTCTGCGAAAGTGCCGCGCACAGAGGGGGGAGATGTGAGCGTTACCGCTGAGGGTACGGTGACTGCTGGCGCGATCGACACTAGGGGCGATCGCGCGGGCAATGTGACGCTGACTGGCCGCGGTGGAGTCACTGTCGGCGCGATCGAAGCTGGCGGTTCCCAAACAGGGGGAAATATTACTCTGACAGGTAACGAAATTGACTTGACGGGCGGCAAGAATTCGATCGCCAGCAATGGCAATCTGGTGTTGCAACCCATCGATCCAACTCAAAATATCACCATCGCCGGTGCTGCTGAGACTGAGGCTTTGGACTTGACTGCTGCGGAATTGAACTCGCTGCGAAACGGGTTTGCTTCCGTAGCGATCGGGCGTGCTGACGGCAGCGGCTCGATCGCGATTGCTCCGGCAACCACAACGCCCAATTCAACGCCGGCGGTGACATTTCAAGATCCGACGACGATTCGATCGCCCTTGGGAACGGGTGAGATCGTGGGAACGGGTGCGATCGTGGGAACTGATAACGCTACCATCGCTCTCTTTGGCGGTAGTGTGGCAGTGGGAGACGTTACCTCGAATGCAGGGATTAACATCACTAGCAGTCAAGGTAATGTGACTGCTGGTGTTGTGTCATCTCGCTCGGCAAACGGGACAGCGGGCAATATCAACATCCGCAGCGCCGGCTCAGTAGAAGCCGGCAATGTCAATGCTTTCGGTGCCTCAAGCGGCGGAGATATCTCGATCGTGGCGCCGGGCAGGATCGTGACAGGGGTGATCAATTCTAGTTCGCAGTCGGGAAGTGCCGGTTCGAGCAAGATTACCGGGCAGAAAGATGTTGAAGTTGTTTCCATCAAAGCTAATGGAAATACGGGCGGCGATGTGGCAATCCAGGCTGGGGGATTGTTTCGGGCAGCCGGAAGCGAAACGGCGAGCGATCGCGCATCGAGCGTTAGCGTTTCTACAGACGGACAGGTGCGATCGGGTTCCCTGACGCTGTTGCAAAGCACTTGCCCGTCGGGAAACTGCACAACCACGACTGTTGGGACAGGAAACTCGAAGTCGAACGCTACCTCCTCAACTACTACTACTACCGCGCCCCTGTTGAGCCTGCCGAGTCCAGCACCAACTACCACTGTGGGACTAAAAAATACAGGTAATTCTACACAAATTGTCACTCAGACTCCCGCAGCGTCTGGGCCCAAGAGCGGTAGCCCAAATGTATCGTCAGGCTCGGCTGCTGTGCCTGTTGAGGAACAGTCGAACCAGACTGCGGCCGGCTCTGTTCTGCTGTCGCAGTTGGTGTTAAAAGACAATGTGGGTGCGTCTGGTGCGACAGAAAACGGCGGTGCAGCAACTGCACAAAAACCTGGAAGTAGCGGCAATACAGACAGTATCGCGAGTTTGAGGCTGCCTGAGATTTCTCGATCGACTTCGATCGCGCAAATAAGTCCGATCGACGCAGTGCAGCAAAGGGATAGAGATCAGGGCCGGGAATTTGAACGTTATTTTGGTGGCAATCTCGATCGCTCGTCAATCACGCAGCAAAGTATCCGAGATACTCTCAGCAGCGTCAACCGCTTGACGGGAGTTAAACCTGCGATCGTTTATGTCTGGGTGAAAGACAATAATTTAGAACTTGTGCTGTTATTGCCAGACGGCAAAAATGTGTTCAAAAGCGTGCCTGCAAGTCGCGAAACAGTGCTGCAAGTTGCTAAAGATTTCACTAATGCTATCAGAACTCCCAAGACATTGACTGGTTCTGATTACAAGCAACCTGCCCAGCAACTTTACCAGTGGTTAATTGCACCGCTGCAACCGGAATTGGATGCTAACAAAATTGACACCTTGGCGTTTTCGATGGATGCCGGTTTGCGAACTTTGCCTTTAGCTGCTTTGTTTGACGGCAAACAGTTTTTGGTAGAAAAGTACAGTTTGGGGCTGATTCCCAGTTTGAGTTTGACTGATACTCGCTATGCCGATGTTAAGGGTTCGGAAGTTTTGGCGATGGGTGCGTCGAAATTTCCCGAAAAATACGATCAAAATCCTTTACCTGCGGTGCCGCTCGAAATATCAACAATTGTGGGCAAGATTTGGCATGGTGCATCTTTTCTCAATGAAGGTTTTACGCTGGCAAATTTGAAGGAAAAACGCAATCAACCCCAATACAAAATTATTCACTTAGCTACTCACGGCGATTTTCAGCCCGGTGGTGCCCAAAATTCTTACATTCAGTTTTGGGATACTAAGTTGCGGTTGAATCAGTTGGGTGAGTTGAAGTTATCTAACCCGCAGGTGGAGTTGTTGGTTTTGAGTGCGTGCACTACGGCGGTGGGAGATGAACAGGCTGAGTTGGGGTTTGCGGGATTGGCGGTACACGCGGGGGTAAAATCGGCTTTGGCGAGTTTGTGGTACGTGTCAGATGCTGGAACTTTGGGGCTGATGACTGAGTTTTACCAGCAGTTGCGCGAGGCGCCGATTAAGGCTGAGGCGTTGCGTCAAGCGCAGTTGGCGATGCTGCGGCAAGAAGTGCGGTTGCAGGATGGTTATTTGATACGATCGAACAACAATCAAGCTCTGCCTTTGCCTGCGGAGTTGACGGCTAGGGGCGATCGTAATTTGTCCCATCCTTATTATTGGGCCGCTTTTACCATGATTGGTTCGCCTTGGTAATTGCGAAGGAAGTTCGGCAACGGATTTTGTAACGGATTTAACGGATGCAAGCGGATTTAGTTATTAGTAGCTGTAGGGTGCGTCGCCATTCAAAATCCCTAAATAAAAATCGATAATCTCACAGCGACGGGAGCATCTCATTGTTGCAAAAAGCATTTTTTCTTTCAGTGCGAGCGTCCCCGCTCGCGTGCTTTATAACCCACATTCCGCAGATATTCGATCGGATTTAATTTCAAAATAATTCAGAATCAAAAAAGCCTCAAATGATTGCATAGCAATCATTTGAGGCTTTTT
>RDYN01000200.1 GCA_004293365.1 Oscillatoriales cyanobacterium
GACTAAAGTCCTTACTACGAACCTAATCAGAACTTGTCGATGAGTTTGTAGTTAAGAAGAAGGACTAAAGTCCTTACTACGAACCTAATCAGAACTTGTTTCTATCCGACGCTTCCTTCGAGCTTCAGACTCAACAACTTATCAGCTTCCGCCGCAAATTCCATCGGTAACTGATTGAACACATCTTTACAGAAACCGCTAATCATCATCGAAATAGCATTTTCTGCGGAAATTCCCCGCTGTGCAAAAAAGAACAATTGCTCTTCTCCAATTTTAGAAGTAGAAGCTTCGTGCTCGACTTTAGCAGTGTGGTTCTGCACTTGGATGTAGGGAAAAGTATTCGCTTGAGCGTTGTCGCCAATCAGCATCGAATCGCACTGAGAATAATTGCGAGCGCCTTTAGCACTTGGCCCCATTTTCACCAAGCCGCGATAGCTGTTGGCAGAATTTCCTGCCGAAATTCCCTTAGAAATAATCGTGCTGCGAGTGTTTTTGCCGACGTGGATCATTTTAGTGCCAGTGTCAGCTTGCTGCTTGTTATTTGTCAGCGCTACCGAGTAGAATTCGCCTACCGAGTTGTCGCCGACTAAGACGCAACTGGGATATTTCCAAGTAATCGCCGAACCAGTTTCTACTTGCGTCCAAGAAATCTTAGAATTTACTCCCTGACACAAACCGCGTTTGGTAACAAAGTTATAAATTCCACCTTTACCGCTAGCATCGCCCGCGTACCAGTTTTGCACAGTCGAGTATTTGATATCAGCATTGTCCATTGTTACCAATTCCACGACGGCAGCGTGCAGTTGGTTGGTGTCAAACATCGGCGCGGTGCAACCTTCGAGGTAAGAAACAGAACTGTTTTCTTCTGCGACAATTAACGTGCGCTCGAACTGGCCGGAATCTCCGTTGTTGATGCGGAAATAGGTTGACAATTCCATCGGGCATTTGACGCCTTTGGGAATGTAAACGAAGGAACCGTCGCTGAATACGGCGGAGTTGAGGGCTGCGAAAAAGTTGTCGCCGACTGGTACGACGCTGCCAAGATATTTTTCTATTAGTTCGGGATAATCTTTGACTGCTTCTGATATTGAACAGAAGATAACGCCGTCTTTGGCTAGTTTTTCTCTAAATGTTGTGGCAATTGATACGCTGTCGAAAACGGCGTCAACGGCGACGTTTCCGAGGCGTTTTTGTTCGGAGAGGGGAATTCCGAGTTTCTCGAAGGTTTCGAGGAGTGTCGGGTCTACTTCTTCCAAACTGTTGAGCTTTTTGGGCTTTTGTTTGGGGGCGGAATAGTAGATAATTTGTTGGTAGTCGATCGCGGGATAGTTGACGTGAGGCCAGGTAGGCTCGGTCATTGTCAGCCACTTGCGGTATGCTTTGAGGCGAAATTCCAGCATGAATTCCGGTTCGTTTTTCTTCGAGGAAATCAAGCGGACTACATCTTCGCTCAAGCCGCGGGGGATGGTGTCTGACTCGATGTCGGTGACGAAACCGTATTTGTAGGGCTGGTTGACGAGGGTTGTGACTGTAGAGCTCATTGATTTTGCGCTGGCGAGTGTTCTGGATTAGTCTCTCAAAGCTGGCAGACGCTTGAACTGTCGGGGCCCGGCGAGTTCTGGGGGCTGCTGAAGGCGAATTAAACAACTGGTTTGTTGCTTTACTATATTTTAAGCTACATTAACAATAGCGATCTTGTCAAAGTCAAATAAATAATTTTTTGTGAAGATGATGCAGACTCAGCAGACTTCCACGAAACAAGACATCTTGCAGTATTTGCTCAAGGGGGGTCAAGGGACGGCTCTTGAGTTGGCGGATTCTTTGGAGATCAGCCCGCAGGCGATTCGCCGTCATTTGAAGGATTTGGAGGGGGAGGGGCTGATTCAGTATCAGTCGGTTCAGGCTGGTATGGGACGGCCGCAACACATTTATGAGCTTACCAGTCTGGGGCGCGATCGCTTCCCGAATCGTTACGGCGATTTTGCGGTTTCTTTTCTGGATACTTTGGCTGAGACTGTTGGCCGCGAGCAAGTGATTACTATCCTGCAAAAACAGTGGGAACGGAAGGCGATGGAATAT
This sequence comes from Oscillatoriales cyanobacterium, assembly GCA_004293365.1. GTDB lineage: Bacteria > Cyanobacteriota > Cyanobacteriia > Cyanobacteriales > Microcoleaceae > Microcoleus. The sequence continues at coordinate 2,080 of RDYN01000200.1, forward strand.
CGGCGACTGGTGGGTACTGGTTCGCTGCAAGAACGGGTGACTAAGTTGGTGGAACTCCGCAGGGATGAAGGTTATATGGCTGAGTGTTATCCTGTGGAATCTGTAGGTGTGGAAATGTGCGGGGATGTTAAGGGCGATCGATTTGTGTTTATGGAACACAATTGTGCTATTTCTAATGTGGCTGAAACTTTTCCGAGTGTCTGCGGTAACGAGTTGGAAATGTTTGCTGCGGTTTTGCCGGATTGTACTGTGGAGCGCACTCACTGGATTATTGATGGGGAACACCGCTGCGGTTATTCGATCGCAAAAAAGGAAGTTCGGCAACGGATTTTGTAACGGATGTAACGGATGTAACGGATAGGAATTTCGGTAACGGATTTAACGGATGTCACGGATTACCAATTACCAATTACCTATTACCAATTACCAATTACCAATTACCAATTACCAATTACCAATTACCAATTACCTATTACCTATTACCAATTTATATGCAACCATTAGCTGATTTTTTAAAGCCGGAAGAGTGCGCGGAAGTCGATATGGCGCTGTTGTCGTCGAAGGAAAAGTTTTCGGCGCGGTTGGCTATTTATGCTTTGAGGGTGTTGAAGCAAATTGCTGGGGATACGGGTTTGCCGGTGGCTGAGGTAAGCAATCAGCAGGTGATGGATTGGGTTAAGAATGATGAGAGTATTAAAGGGTCGATCGAGCTTGATGCTAGTTTTGAAAACTTTTTTACGAATTTGGTAATTGCGTCTTTGCGACCGTTGAGGCAAATTGCGGCAGAATCTGAAGGGGCGATCGAGCAATTAACAGTTAAGCAGGTTGTGGCGTGGTTTGTAAAGGATGGGAAGATTCGCAGAGAACAGGGTGTCGATGCGGCGTTTTTGGATTTGTGATAGGGCGGACGGGCTGCGACTCCCAGAAACCGGGTTTTTGCCGAATCTGTGGGCTGCAACTAAGTATTTTCGTAAAAAACCCGGTTTCTCGCCCCTCATCCGACTCGCAGAAACCGGGTTTTACCGGGTTTTTGCCGAATCTGTGGGCTGCAACTAAGTATTTTCGTAAAAACCCAGTTTCAAAATCCTCATGGATAACAATCGCCAAAAAAACTTTTGACAAAGGGGTTGACAGACTGGGGAAAGCTTGGTATGGTAATTAAGTCGAGCAAAAGAGATGCAGCGCATCAAGCTTAACGCAGACACAGGATTTAAAGTTTTCAAAGCTTTCCTGGTGCTTATGATGTAATGGAACCACTCCGATCCATCCCGAACTCGGTTGTTAAACGTTGCTATGGCGAAGATACTCGGCGGGTCACTGCCCGGTAAAATAGCTCAGTGCCAGGTTAATCATAAATTAAAGCTCTTTTCCCGCAACAACGGAAAGGAGCTTTAGTTTTTTGGGGAGTTGTTAATCATTATCTTCGATACTCAATAGATCGATCAATGGCTTGAGATCGAGATACATTGTACGATAAGGCACTGATGATGGTAAAGACTCATTAGGATCGACAAATTGAAAACCAAACTTCTCGTAAAAGCCAGATGCGTCATAGGGAGGAGTAGTATCCGGGTCGTAAAGTGCGTCAACGGTCATAAAGCGCACACCAACTGTAGGTGAAATCTCCGCTGCAACGTACTCTACTGCCCATTCAACTAGACGGCGACCTGCTCCTTTCGCACGTCTATCTACTGCTAGTAAACCAATCTTGATGGCTGGAAACGATCGGTACTGAACGCCTTCGTCAAGTAGGATTGGTTCGTCTAATTCCAGTTTATCTGTCAGTAGCGTGATGTAACCTGCCAAACTGTCTTCACAGCGTAAAATCCAGCATTGACTGATACGAGCATCTATATCTCGCTGAATGCGTCCTTGTCGCCAGTAGGTGACAAACTCACCCCGCAGACAGCGAAACCCCTGACCAGAAATGGTAAGCTCGGAGGTTAAATGCTCGATCGGCAACTCGGAAAAATCAACTCCTGCAAATTTACTACTGGGCGGCATTGGCAGTTGTCCGACGATGGCGACGAGCGGCAATCCGTTTAGCTAAAGCTAAAGCAGCTTCATTTGCAACATAACCGCCAGTCTTAAGGGCATGGGCAAGTTTCTGAACTTCGCTACCTGAGACTGGCTTGGAAACTGTATGCAGTGGGTACTTCATTACGAAACCTGATTCACTAACTCTATTGTAGTATACATTCTATTTTTGAGGTAAAAGTTTATGAAGATTAGTTATGATTCCGAAATTGATGCTCTATACATTAGACTTATAGAAGGTAAGCATCAGTGTCGCACTTTGCAGTTGACGGACGAAATTACTTTGAATATTGGGGAAAATAAGTTATTGATAGGGATAGAAGTTTTAGATGCTACACAGGTTTTAGGTAGTGGAAGTATACCTAATGTAGTGCTAGAAAATATAGCTTTTACTGTAGCTTAAATAGAAAGAGCGATCGCCCTTATTGTAGCATTCAAGAGTGGGCGATCGCGACGAGCGACGATCCGTATCAAAACCTATGAATATCGATTTTTAGTTCACCGTTATGATACTTGGTATGGCACGAAGGACAAAGTGTCATCATATTTTGCATTGCGGCGGAACCTCCTTCACTATACGGAATCAGGTGATGACCGTTAGCTTTAGGGGCTTGCGATTAAATATAACCCCAGTTATCCTAGAAGAGTAGGAAACAAAAAATCTGACAAGCGAGCGGTTGTTACTTCTGTAATTGGGATG
>RDYN01000001.1 GCA_004293365.1 Oscillatoriales cyanobacterium
GCACACTCGAACGTTCCAACGCCAAGCTCAAACTATGCTTTATTCGGCTGATGCTCAAGCGACTAGCCGCCTAAAAAGATCTCAAATGGGTTCTATAAGCCAGAGGCGATATTTCTTGCCAACTGCAATGTTCTGCCGTCCATCAGCAGCGACGCGGAAGCCATCCGCAGTCGTTACTGCATTCTGAGCTTTAAGAAAACTTACGTGGTTGGAGCGGATGCCACTAAAGGTGAGTTAGAGGCTGACCCTCGGTTTAAGGAAGACCCAAACTTTATTCTGGAACGGATTGCTCCGGCTTTGTTGAACAGGATGCTGGAGCGGATACCGCTGTTGCTGACCCAAGGAATTAATTATGGTTCCAGTGACGCGGCTCTAAGGAAAGCTCAGGAAAAGTCTCAGCACCTGTGGCAGTTTGTGAGGGACTTGGGTTATGAGGCTGGCAAGGGCGAGCGGGTTTACGCCAAGGATTTATGGAGCGAGCTACAAGAGTGGTATCAAGAGGCGGGGATACTTGAGCTTGAGTGGAACGAGAAGGGCAAGGAAAAACTGGTTTGGAATGATTTACCAAACCAGTGGGATAAGCCGGTGAAGGCTATAAACCAGTTGTACGCTCGGCTTTGTGAGATTTTCCCTAAACTGGAGAAACATCGGCACACAGAACGAGGTCTCGAACCCGAGCGAACGATGGGAGAAGCTTACTACCTTGGCATCAAAAAACAAAAGTCTGGACAAAGTGAGAAATCATCCTCAGCATCCTCAGCACCTTGTGGAACAAGGGAATCATCCTCAGCACTGCCTCAGCAAAATTTTTATGCTGAGGATGGCGCTGAGGCAACAATCCTTGCACAGAGGGCTGCTGAGGATGCTGAGGCAATAAACCCAACTCTTTTGGAATTGTGCAATAGAATCGCAAAACTCACCCTCTCGGACAAGCAAAAACTGGTAGAACTACTCACCGGCGTCCCTTGTTCCAACCCGCTCAAAGCATTCAGAGTTGGTGACA
>RDYN01000087.1 GCA_004293365.1 Oscillatoriales cyanobacterium
AAGTCCTCACTACGAACCTATTAAGATGAATAAATAGGTTCGTAGTAAGGACTTTAGTCCTCTCCTAATTCAGAGGACTAAAGTCCTCACTACGAACCTGTTTTATGGTGATGGTTCGAGATGTGGAGATAATATTATTTCTATTTTATCTCCAACTTCTAGCTGCAAAACGGATTGGGCGCTGCCGCCGTTAACGGCAATTTCTAGCCAACCGTCAGAACCAATTATGGCTATTAAATCCCCTGGCTTGCTATCGCTGTACGTCTGACCGCTGGGTATGCGAATTGTATCAGAACTATGGTTAATTGTCACTGACCAATTGTTGCCCATAATGCAATTATTCGGGATATTGGTAATGAGATTGCCGAAGCGATCGACATATTGAACGCAACCTGTCGCACCTGTGGCTGTAACGGCGCAATTTGGCATCTCTAGCTGCACTAAACTCGCAGCGCGTATCGCCCTTCCCAACTCTTCCAGCGGCACCCCATTCGCCAAATGAGCGCCCGCTGCTGCGAAAATATCGCGACCGTGAAAGGTGTCGCTGGGTTCGGGTGTGCGCCAATATTGCGGATTGGTGAGCTCTACAGCGGCGATCCTCTTCGAGGGCTTCGCTAACGCACTTTCGCGACTCAACACCCCACTAAACAACCCGTTATCCGGCCCGACAAGGAAGCAACTAGCACATTTCACCGCCACCGCGCGTCTCTTGCTACCCACACCCGGATCCACAACCGCAACGTGTACGGTTTCCGCTGGAAAATAAGCAAAAGCAGCCATCAAACAAAACCTCGCCGCCGCAATATTTTGAGACGGTATTTGGTGCGTAATGTCAATCACTTTTAACTGCGGGTTGATTTGGGCGATCGCACCTTTCATCACTCCCACATAAACATCGCTCAACCCAAAATCCGTCAGTAGAGTTATAATTCTATTTTTAGACATAGATCCAAAGGTAAGAATATGGTAGCGCAGTGGGAAAACTTTCTGCAAAACTTAGGAGAATGGCACGGTTCCTTCACTCAGCTATCAACGCGGGGAGAGGTAATTCAAGATACTCCCAGCATTATTTCTCTTGAAGGACTCAACGACAACAAAACTGTGCGGTTGAAACTGCGCCGTTTCTCCCCAAATCCTAGCGGTGTCGGCGAACCCCAAGTCAGCGAACTTGTTCGAGAATATCAGAGTTTGGGACGAGATATCCTATTTTTTGAGAATGGAGATTTTTGTCAGGGAAGTATTCAACTAGCGCCTTATTCTGAATGCGGCGCCGAGTTTGGTTTTATCTACAATTATCGCCGGTTGCGCTTTGTTCAACTCTACAATACCGACGGCAATTTATCCAAACTTACCTTAATTCGGGAAAAGCAGCTTGACAAAAATGTCCCCGAACGTCCGCCTTTAACGGTTGGCGATTTGCTGGGAGAATGGGAGGGCGAGGCTGTGACAATGTATCCAGACTGGCGTTCACCCGATCGCTATTCTACTAAACTGCAATTGGATTTGCAAAATGGCGATCGCATAGTGCAGAAAATCACTTTTGGCAGCAATGCTAACGTTATCAGTTCTAGCGGCAGCATAGACGGTTCTGTGATTAATTTTAACGAAGGTGCAACGCCCGTGCAAGTTTTGCTGCTTCCCGACGGAGGTTCTTGCACTTGTCCGGTGAAAGTTGAATCCAGAAAACCTATATTTTTTGAGGCCGGTTGGTTGGTAGAACCTGACTTGCGATTTCGGATGATTCGCAGTTACAATGACAAGGGTGAATGGATAAGTTTGACTTTGGTTACTGAACGAAAAAAAAGTCGCTCTCACTAATCTGGTGAAACCGGGTTTCTTCCTATATCTCTCGTACTCAACCGAAATTTGTCGCAGAAACCCGGTTTCTCGCCACGCAACGACAGAAATTAGAGCGCACCCTAATCTGGTGAAACCGGGTTTCTTCCTATGTTTCTCGTACTCAATCCAAAATTTTCGCAGAAACCCGGTTTCTCGCCACGCAATTTTCGCAGAAACCCGGTTTCTCGCCACGCACCAAAGAATTGGACGCGCGGCAATCTCAGAAACCGGGTTTCTTCCTAGATTTATCGTACTCAACGCAAATTTGTCGCAGAAACCCGGTTTCTCGCCACGCAATGAGAGAAATTCGATCGCTTACTTACAACAAACGAAAGTTTAAGTAACACCGAATTTTATTCGCCGGACTTTGTTTCCTGAGTTTGCGATTGAATCACAGCACTCCAATCATCGTCATTGTTAACAACAGCTTCCAGATGCTTGTCTCCCTCCCCATCAGTTTTAGCTGCTGTTTCCAACTCTTTGGTAAGAGTAGAATCTGCCATTGCTTTACGCAATTTCAGCTTCTTTTCCTCATAGGCTTGTTGCTCTGCTGCAGACATTGCCGATCGCGCTGCTTGACCCACTGTACTCGCCCACATCTCGCTCTCGGCGCCGTTTCCAGGCGGAATGCTGCCGAGTTCAGCGATCCAAGCATCCCGCAAACTTTCCATTTCTTCCCGCTTCGGGAATTTAAAAGTTTGCACGCGCACAAAAGCACAATTTTCAGCGCCATTTTGAGCGATGTGACCGTTGATTGAAAGCAGGATATTTCGCGAATAACCTATATACTGGGTGTTGCCGGAAGTGTCGATTACAGCGTAAACGCCGGCGACTTTCGCATTAGTTGCTAAAGTGCGCCAAGTTGCGATCGACATTATTTGCGTGCCGTCATTTTCTAATTCAGAAATAGCGGTAGCTGCGCTGTGTTCTGAGTCGGAACTGTATAAAAAATTGTGCAGTCCTTCATGGGCGACAGGTACGTTTTGATGTTCAATTGCTACGTCTCGATCGGCATTCACTTGATTAGCTTCCATAAAACTTAATTCCTGAAACAAAGGTAATTTTACCTATTTAATCTTTGGTTAGAAGCTGTTCTCTATGTAAATTGTATGTCAAGAAATCATTTAAATCTTGTGGGGTGGGCTTCTAGCCCGCCCCGAACCTCCAATTTAAACGCCCAACAGCTTACGCATTTAACTTTCTGCAATTTGTTGCAATTCCTCGTCAGTCAATTTAACTTCGATCGCCTTTACAGAGTCCTCAATGCTGGATAATTTTGTCGCGCCGGGAATCGGAACGACACAGGGCGATTTGGCCATCAACCAAGCTAATACTATACAGTAAACTGAAACGTTTTTTTCGGCAGCTAAGGACGCGATCGCAGGCAGATCTTGCAAGCTAGTAGCCCGACGGCTGCCCCCCAAAGGACTCCAGGGGAAAAATGTCAGTTTTTCGGCTTCGCAATATTCCAGTACGCCGTCGGATTCCGGCTGTCTGTGCCACGGATTGTACTGATTCTGCACCGAGACAACTTCTACTGTATCGCGCGCGCGTTTGATCTGCTCTACAGAAAAGTTGGAAACTCCGATAAATCGAATCATTCCTGCTTCTACTGCTTCCTTTGCCGGCGCTAGGGCTGCTTCGATTGTATAGGCCGGATCGGGCGAGTGATATTGCCAAAGGTCGATCGGCTTTTGACCGCCCAAAGCGTCAAAACTTTCGCGAATTGTCTGCCGTAAATGGTGGGGATTGCCGTTGCGCGTCCAAGCACCTTGAGGCCGCATTAAACCACCTTTCGTTGCCACAGTAACAGCCCGAATATCTCCCGTATACTCTTGCAAAGCTTTGGCAATCAAATGCTCGTTGTGGTGTTTGTCAGATTCATCTTGGCAATAAGAATCTGCGGTGTCAATCAGAGTAACGCCCAAATCGAGGGCGCGGTGAATTACCGCAATTGCTTGCGCTTCTGGCGGCCGGCCGTTTAACGACATCGGCATACCACCCAAACCGATCGCACTGATATTAAAATTACTGTTGCCCAGTTTTTTTCTTTTCATTCGTTTGCCCTCGTTTGTGTAGTTGATTGAGAGTTTAGATTTCTAAGGATATGTAGAAATTTTACAGTTTTTTTTAGAATATAACTAGATAGGGTAAAAATATTTATCCGTCGGCTGTACTGCATTCAAACTGTATATTTTCCTGGACTATTCCCGACTGGTCAAACATTCTATCGCTTTTTTCCCTAAAAGATCGCAGACAATCTCTGGCCGCGCAGCAGTTTACCTACTTACTTAACTCGAAGCGCTGGTGTAAAAGCGGAGTGCAAATTGCCAGAAATACCGGGATAAAAATAACAGCCCGATCGCCAAAATACCAGCCCCTGCGATCCAAACCATGTCACCTCTACCCAGCATGGCTTCGGCCGGCACAGTCGTCAAGAAGGCAACGGGCACTACAAAAGTGAAGAAAAATCGATAAGCTGCGGGATAAGCGGCCATCGGAAATCTGCCAGCTTCTAACAATCCTCTGAGCACTTCGGTAACATTGTAAATCTTGACAAACCAAATGCTAGTTGCACCAAGCATAAACCAAATACTGTAAAGAGTAATAGTTCCGAATAACAGCGGGATTGCTGTTAAAAAATAGTTGCCTATTCCTACTCCCAATTTGTTAGCAGCATACAGCAGCAATAGGGCGCCGAAAATTAAATCTGGGATTCCCCAAGGGGAAACAGTGTTTGCAGATAGCCAGAATTGGGAACTGATCGGTTTGAGGAGGACAAAATCGAGAGTACCTTGCTGGACTCGATCGACAATACGGCTGAGGTTGGGCGCCAGAAAAGTTGACGAAAACCCCTGCAAAACCGTAAAAATGCCGAGTACCACTAAAGCTTGTTCCCACGAATAGCCCGAAAAACTGTAGCCAGTACGGTAGAACAGCGACAGCCCAAACCAACTACCAGCAAGGTTTCCCAGGCTGCTGAGGGTTGCGAGGACAAAGTTGATGCGGTATTCGAGCTCGGCTGCGATCGCCGCACCCCAGAACAATTTCAGTACGTGCAAATATCGTCCCATGTTTATCGCCATTTTTTGCCGTTGAAATACTTAAATTCCTTCATATTTTAAAGGTTGTGTGAAGTTAAATGGTTTACGGGCCGCTCACTTCATTATAACTTTAAGTTATTGGTACTGCATACTTAAGTAATTTTACTGAGCCAAATTATTAAGTTATTTAACAAAATTTCAGTTAAATTTACAATTTATTGATTTAAGTCAATTTCAGGCGAATACTTTTTGCCACTTATTAAGCAGCATTCATCTTTAAACACAAATAATCCCTTGATACATTTGAAATATTTATACGTTACAATGCTTCATATTATAAATTTTTGAAAATCATCTACCTATATCCCAAAGAGACGATTAGGATGGTGCATACGTACTCACGAGGAATAGGTAACGAGAAATACGTAACCATACTTACCAAGCTCGATTCCATAATATTGACTTAAGTAAACAACACGTAAGGTAACAAAAACATGGATGCTTTAACATTATCCAGACTGGGCGTCAAGCACACCAAGAGCGCAGTAGCCGAATCGCTGCGGATCAATACAGGGCTAGACATGACAACCCCAGTTACTTTTTACGGGATTGTCAACGAGCACTGCAACGTGAAATGCCGCCAGTGCGAGTATTGGCGGCTCAAAGAATATAAAGACGAAATGACGATCGAAGATTGGCAAAATGCCCTGTTGAGTGTCAAAGAATTTATCGGCGAATTTTCCATCAACTTTAGCGGCGGCGAACCTTATATTAAGAAAGGTTTTCTAGACTTGCTGACATTTGCCAACAAAAACGGCATCCACGCCGGCGTCACCACCAACGGCTATTGCATGACTCGGGAAAATGCAGCGAAAACTGTAGCGGCGCGTCCTTTTAATGTGAATATGTCCGTTGACGGGCCCAACGCAGAACTCCACGATTATTTGCGCGGTCAACCGGGATTGTTTGACAGACTTTCCAAAGGAATCGGTTATCTGCGGGAAGAACAAGAAAAACAAAACGTCTTGTTTCCAATCAACGTCAAACCAACTATCAATCGGCTCAACTTCCGCCACCTAGAGGAAATTGTAACCTGGGCGAAAGGAATTGGAGCCACGACGGTGAACTTCCAGCCAGTCAACCGCTGGACACCAGAAACCTATTCAGAATTGTGGATAGAAGAATCAGACAGGGAAGAATTTTCACAGGTAATTGAGCGCTTAATTGAGATGAAGAAAAACGGCGCGCCAATTATGAACAGCGATGAAGTATTGCGTTTGATGGTGCCTCACTTCCAGGAAGAAAAAGCTCCCGATTCGACTCGGCCTTGTCGCGTTGGACTCCGCAATTACTGGATCGATACGCGCGGCGATGTGAAGTTGTGCGATGAGTTTCCGGTGATTGGGAATGTGAAAGAAGCCAGTGCCCGCGAGATTTGGTACGGCGAAAAAGCTCAGGAAGTCCGCCGGGATACTTTGAATTGCGGCAAGCTTTGTCTGATTACTTGTGTCTCGCAAAAGACGATTTTCGACAAGGTGAAAATGGGCATGAAGTTATTGAAGAATTGAGGCTTGAGCTGTGTTAAAATTGCTGTGTTCGTGGTAGCCGGGTTTTGGTAAAAAACCCGGTTTTTTGTTTGATGAATGTATGTTCGTAGTGAGGACTTTAGTCCTCAGTTTTTTACAGACTTATAGTTGTAGGGTGTGTGACGGGTATTGTGGGTAAGCGAGAGGATTTTGGGCGCGGGCGATCGCAATTCTGTCGTTTGTCCCCAAGTCCGCCGGGGATTTAAATCCCCGTCGAGAGAGCGCAAGTCGGTTTTTAACCGACTGGGGAGATATGACAATGGTTGTTGAAAATTGTGTTTTTCAGTCCTCTTTAAGAGGACTTTTCCTATGAGACGGGGGTTTATAACCCCCGGCGGATCTGTGGGTAAGCGAGAGGATTTGGGGCGCGGGCGATCGCAATTCTGTCGTTGCGTGGCGAGAAACCGGGTTTCTGCAACAATTTTTGGTAGAGTACGAGAAATATCGGAAGAAACCCGGTTTCTGAGATTATTGTGCACCAAGACTTTGTAGGTGGCGAGAAACCGGGTTTCTGCGACAATTTTTGGTAGAGTACGAGAAATATCGGAAGAAACCCGGTTTCTGAGATTATTGTGCACCAAGACTTTGTAGGTGGCGAGAAACCGGGTTTCTGCAACAATTTTTGGTAGAGTACGAGAAATATCGGAAGAAACCCGGTTTCTGAGATTTGGGTGCGTCCAAGAAAATTTTTATTAAAACTAAGAATATCTCCCGATTAACAATCGGGAGAACATCAAAACTACTCCACAATCCAAGGACTCAAACAAGGAGTCCAAGCGCTTAATTCTTCAGCTTTAAACCAGAGACTAATTTCCTGATTCGCAGTTTCCACAGCATCAGAACCGTGAATAATATTGCGGCCGACATTCACACCAAAATCGCCGCGAATTGTTCCCGGTTCAGAATTCAGAGGATTTGTCGCGCCAATCATTTTTCTCGCCGACGCCACAACGCCGTCCCCTTCCCACACCATCGCCACCATCGGCCCGGAAGTGATGAAGTCTACCAGTCCCGCAAAAAACGGTCTTTCTTTGTGCACGCCGTAATGCTGTTCGGCTAGTTCCCGACTCGCCGTGATTAGCTTCATCCCAACTAGCGTAAAGCCTTTAGCTTCAAAACGACCGATAATTTCGCCGACGAGTCCGCGCTGTACGCCGTCGGGCTTAATCGCTAAAAAAGTCCGTTCCAAGATTAACTCCTATTGTTTTCTTAACCGATCCAAAAGACAGAGTAGCTCACAATGCACCTAAAGGCAATTCTGGGAAGAGCAAATTGTTATTTGCAGGCTTACAGGACTCACGCATTAATTAGGTATTTCTGTCATGGCTAGCTAGCCCTTGCGATCGCAATATCTGTTTTTTAATCGCAGGATCTATTTTTCATCGGTTCTGCTTAAGTCCTGACTTAGATCGTGTCCGTCTAAATACTTATCTAAGCTGCGGTTGCAACAGCCCAGATAAGTAGTCTCAGACCCCTGCAATTGCTTCACCTCAATGCTTTACGTTCGCAATGACATCTTGTAATTTGCCCTAACATGATGCAAATCACATTTTTGTGTGACGGAAAACACGCTCAATATCCGATCTAAAATACAAATATGTACGATCGCAAACACAATTACTTAGACTCACAAAAATAGATAATTAATGAAGGGATCGAGATTATCTTGAAAACAGCCACTTCGAGGAAAAAGCTATGAAAGAGATTATGGCATTTATTGCACAAAAAAAACATGAGTTTGCAACCTTGCCGTTATTTGAATTTCTAGCTAATAAAAACATTCACCCGAATCAACGACTAATTTTTGCACCTGTACTCGATCCTTTGGCTATGGGCTTGAGCGATTTAAACAAGTACGTCCTCCGAGAATCTTCCAGCAATAACAAGGTTCAGGAACTGATTAACAAATATACTTATAAAGAAAACTACTACTGGTACGGGTATCTGCAACATCTAGAGACATTGGGTTTCAACAAATTAATGAGTTACGGCGACTTAAGGCTGCTTTGGGGTGAAGAAACTAAAAAAACTCGATCGCTCTGTTCGGTGCTCGAACGCTACGCTTGGAAAGCATCTCCCATTCAAAAACTGGTGTTAGTCGAAGCCCTGGAAGGAACCGCCACAGTTTTTTGTGAAGCAGCGCTAGCAGTGATTATGGAATTAGAGAAAATCACTAAAAAAGAATATGTTTATTTGGGAGGAAGTTATGTGGGTTTGGAAAATCATCACATTTTAAATACACCGGAGATGTTGCAAGTTTTAGCAGAGATAGAACTTTCTGATGCGGAACGCCAAGCAGCTTTAGAATTAGCACAAAATGTATTTGAACTATTTACAGAAGCGATGAACGAGCTGTTCGGACACAGTACAACAAATTCTTGCAAAACTGTGCTGCAAGTATCCTCTATTTCTGCGTTCGATCGCACTCTTGACTGTTTGGACGTTTGTTAAGAAGACCGTTGAAACGGCGTCTATACAAAAATTCGCACCTGGGCGAAGGTCATTCGCGTCTACACAAACAAAACCCGGATGGTGCGCGGGTTGAAGAGTCGGCGGTTAAAATTATGTTACCTCCTTCAGTCCCTCTGAGCTCGGACATCGTTTGCGTAGATGCGAATGACCTTCCTAGGTCCTATCTTAATAATTAAACAATCACTAAGTTATCTCGGTGTACAGCGGTTTCTACGCCTGCATAGCCTAAAATTTCAGCAATTTTATCTGACTTGCAGCCTTTGATTTGTCTCAATTCTAAACTGCTATAATTCACAAGTCCCCTCGCTATTTGTTGGCCTTCAGCGTCGCACAACTGCACGGAATCATCAGCTTGAAACTCTCCTTCTACTCCAGCAATTCCAGCAGCTAACAGCGATTTTCCGCCGTGGGAAATTGCTTTGACAGCACCCGCATCTAAATACAGTTTTCCGGCTGGAATTAGCACGTTAGCTATCCAGTGTTTGCGAGCGTTTACAGGGCGCGGTTGCGGCTCGAATTGAGTACCGATCGCCTCGCCGTTCAATATTTTCTCAATATTACCAGGAAAGCAGCCGTTGGTGATGACTGTGCGTACTCCCGATGCTGTGGCAATTCTGGCGGCTTCAATTTTTGTTACCATTCCGCCGGTTCCCCAACCGCTGCGGGAATCTCCTGTTTGTACCTGAAATTCGGTGAGTTGTGCCATACTTTCGACTAGGGCGATCGGCTGCGCGTCGGGATTGCTGCGCGGATCTGCTGAATACAGCCGATCGACATCCGTAAGCACAAACAACCAATCTGCTTCTACCAAACTCGCCACCAGCGCCGAAAGCGTGTCGTTATCGCCAAATTTGAGCTCGTCTACGGCTACAGTATCGTTTTCGTTGACGATCGGAATTACGCCCAACCTCAGCAGTTGCTGAAAGGTATTGTAAGCGTTAACGTAGCCGTTGCGCTGCACTAAATCGCCCCTGGTGAGCAATACTTGGGCGATCGGCTGTTGTAGAGTAGTGAACAAGTCGTCATATACGCGCATCAGTCGCCCTTGTCCCACGGCTGCCACAGCCTGCTTCAGAGCGATATTTCGCGGGCGTTCCGTCAAGCCCAAGCGCGCGCAGCCCACTCCCACCGCACCGGAAGAAACCAACACTACTCGATGGCCTTGTTGCTGTAAACCGGCCAAAATCTCGACTAATGTAGCAATGGTTGACAGAGCTAAGTTCCCGGTAGTCGATCGAGTAAGTGTAGAAGTTCCTATTTTAACAACAATAGTTTTAGTCATCAGTCATCGGTGATTAGTTATATTATCTGCGTGCGATCGCACAGCCATCAAATTGATTTGTAGTCAAGAATGCAAGTCTTCATAGAAAGCATCTCAGTTTTGCATAGCTGGCGATCGTCCCCGACTTTACAAAGTTTGCACGCTTGATGATGCAGTCATATCATGTCTGCTCGATTAGCCCCAGTAAGGTTCGTAGTGTGGACTTCAGTCCGCAACATCAGAGCGGACTGAAGTCCGCACTACGAACAAAGCGTTTTTGTTATGCTAATCGACCGAACACGATCTTACCAATTACCAATTACCAATGACTAATTTCTGCTATCAAGAGAAGCACCCAAAGCTTGAGATACCCAAACCTCAAAAGAACGCACCGGATATTTCCGCATCGCATAGCCAGCATCAACCATTGGCTCAACTAAAATAGTAAACATACCCAAACGATTGCCGGCCAAAACATCAGTAAAAAGTCGATCGCCCACCATCGCCACCTGTTCCACCGGCAAATTCATCGCCGTCACGGCTTTTCGCAACTTGCGGCGCGACGGCTTAGCCGCACCAGTGATGTAAGGTAGATTCAAAGACTCAGCAATTCGACCGATCCGAGTCTCGCTTAAATTATTGCTCGCCAACCACAGCGATACTACTGGTTTAATTTCTGCCACCCACAAGCTGAGTTCCTCAGAAGCATTGATTGCTGTAATGGGAACGAGGGTTTCGTCCACATCCAACACTAATCCTTTAATATGATATTTCTCAAGAATATCAGCCGTTAAATTTACGATCGAATTGCCTAGAACTAAGTCTGGCTGTAGTAGTTTTCCCCACGTCATAATGATTTTAGATTTTAGATTTTAGATTTTAGATTGAGAAATAAGAAATGGAAACTTAAAGATTGAAAAAGTCAAAAATCAAAAGTGAATTATGCTGGCCTTTGCTTTGTAACTTTTGACTTTTTACTTATAGCGGTTCTCAAGCGTAGTGAGGTATGCCGGAGAACCCGGCCCATGCCCTATACCCTATGCCCTATGCCCTATGCCCTATGCACGTCGGCGGGTACCTCATCTTTCTGAGAACCGCTATGTGTATTAGTCATTGCCAATCTATTGACCCGATCGCACTTTTTGGTCAACTTGAGCCACAGCAGCATTGTGTTCGGCCAGAGTGCGGCTGAAAATGTGAGTGCCGTCGTACCGCGCCATGAAATACAGATATTCTGTATTTTCGGGAGCCAAAGTCGCTTCCAGACTGGCTATTCCCGGTGCGGCAATCGGAGTCGGCGGTAGTCCTGCATTGATATAAGTGTTGTAAGGAGAAGGCGTTTCTACCTGTTTAAAAGTCAGAGGTTTTTCCTTAGTTTGCCTGATACCGAGAGCATATTCAACTGTAGGATCAGAACCCAAGGGCATATTTTTTTTCAGACGGTTGTTGAATACCCCAGAAATCCGATTGCGCTCGGAAGCAACCACAGCTTCTTTTTCCACAATACTCGCCAAAGTTACCCACTCTTTCAAAGAAAGCTTAGTATTGTTCTGATTTTTTTGAAACACTGGTAAAGCCAGCCGCTCGAAACGGCCGAGCATTTGTTTGATGACAGCTTCCGGGCTGACTGCATCGCCGTCTAGCTGATAAGTATCCGGGTACAAAAACCCTTCCAAATGAGGCAAGCCGCTCGGCAGCCAAGGGTATTGAGCGTAGGGAACTTGACTCGCCGCCGTCATAAAATCCTTAGCCGGAAAAAAACCTTGCGCTTCAAAATAAGCGCTCATTTGTTGCAATGACCACCCTTCGGGAATCGTGAAACTCTGCTGTACGACTTCACCCTGCCAAATTTTCTCAGCAACTGCACTCAGAGGCTGAGTCGGTGACAGTTGATAAGTTCCGGCTTTAAAACCTCCGTCGCGGTTTTGCATCGTCAGCCAGCGGGCCCACATATTCCATGCTCCTGCCGATCGAATTAAGCCCGCCGCTTCCAAATCTTCGCCGATTTTTTGACTGGAAGTACCGGGGGGGATTTGAATCGAAACAGCAGCATCCTTGCCTGGGGATGTTGACTCGGCGGCTGTTTTAGGAGGGGCAGAAGCCCAGCTCCACCAAGCCCAGCCCTGCCAAGCGCCAACTCCCCAAATTATCGGCAGCAACGCCAGATAAAACAACCATTTAGAGACTTGCCGAGGAGCTTTTCGGCTCTCGCGCGCGCTGCTTTTTGTGAGTTGTTCTTTGTTCATAGTCCGTTGTCCTCGATCAGCGACGGTTAACTAACGACTAATGACTGATGATCTGCAATTAATGACCAAAAAGTTACGGATACCAGCCTTTTTCAAGACCAGATTCAACAGTCATAGCTGGCAGGGCAGAAGGTGGCCTAAGAGAAAAAGTTCGATCGACCGAGCAGTTTACTATTTTATAAAATAGTCAAAAATTCTGCTTTTTGCCTCATGCCTTCTGCCTGCAATTAATATCTAATCTAGCTCGTCAAAGAACTGGTCTTCCAGCATCGGCAACATCGGTTCCAGCCTTTGAAACTCTTCTTCCGAGAGCAATTCAGGCTTGCCGTCATCATTCATTCTTGCCAAGATAAAAAACGGATCGAGAGGCGTATAAATGGCATATTCCTGTTCTTCGTGATAGAAGCTGGTCAACCACATCAGTTCCTCAAACTCCGACTCCTCATCGGGATCGGCATTAGGCTCCAAATCCTCGTCAGGAAATTCCGGCAATTCGCCCACCACAGTGAGCGTGACTGCCGTGCGCCGTAGCTTCAAGTTCTGCTCTTCTAGAACAACTGTAGCGGTATCAAAAATTTTGTCAATTTCGGTCTCGTCTTCTACAGGAATTGCTGCTTCGTCGGTATCGTCTCCGTGCCAAGTAAAAATTTCTACAGGAGAGTCGATCGGCAGCAGCAAAGCGTATTCTTGACCTTCTAGGTTCATCGAATATTCTATGTTGCAAGTTAGCGATCGCCCAAGTTCATCCGTCAGGGTGACGGACGTTTCGTGGGAATTACCATTCTCTTTGCGGTATGGGGATGAGGACATCGCGTGTATCTTAATTTTCCGTCAATAATTCAGTAATCTTTGCTTGACAATTGGGGATTTTCGTGGTGATATTGTGCCGAGCGGGCGATCGCCAGTCCACAAACTTCAACCGCGAGACTCGCGGCATTTTCCACAGGCGAGGAGTGCAGCGTTTAAATCTCAGCCGAGTTCGCAAGCGACACTGAGGACAAATCACAATTATGTGCTGCTTCAGTACCGAGGTTCTGGGGAATTTTTTCCCATGTGTCAACGCTTACAGGTGTGCGTAGCAAACTTGCACAACTAGGATATCACGCCTCTGTTACAACCTATCGGGATTGGGAATTGCACCAATCTTTTGCCTGCGATCGTCCAGCCACTGCTGCAAAATCAAGGCCGCTGCTTTGCGATCGATCAAACCCTTATGGCGCGACGGCGACATCCCTTGAGCTTGGATCAGTTCCTCTGCACCCACAGAAGTCAGGCGCTCGTCGGCGTATTCTAGGGGGAGTTCTAAGGCGGAGGCGATGCGAGTGGCGTATTTCTGGACTTGTCGGGCTTGAGCGCCCACTTCTCCGTTGAGGGAGTAGGGCAAGCCTGCCACCAAAATTTGCACTCTCCGCTCCTCTACGATCGCCCTGAGATAAGCTACATCTCGATCGAAGGACGATCGTACCAGAGTAGCAATCCCCGTAGCGATTAAACCAGTGCCGTCACACCCGGCGATGCCGACTCGTTTGCTGCCGATATCTAATCCGAGGGCAGAAATCCATAATTTATCGTTGGACATCAATCAATCAATTTTAGATTTTAGATTTTAGATTTTAGATTTACTTCTTTCTTACCGGAATATTTTTTTTTACGAACCGCGAAGACGCGAAGAACGCGAAGGAAGAAGGGAAGAAGTTGAGTTTTTTCGGTTTGATCGTTCGGACTTTAGTCCGCATAAAGAAGAGGACTAAAGTCCGAAGGATCAAACCTTTTATTGTCCGCATAAAGAAGAGGACTAAAGTCCGAACGATCAAACCTTTAATTTAGCCGACATTATATCAGAAATTAAGTCTTATTCTTGCGATTCGCCGTCGATCGGCAACTCAGGCAATTTCAACGGCAAAACACTGCTGGCATCTGTTGCTCCCGATTCGGAATTCTGGCAGTTCAAGGGGTTAACTTGATTAGCTTGGACGTTTCCTGAGTCCAACAAAAAGGGCTTAATCTCGGACGACGCGGGCGCTGCAGCAGCTTCCCCAGCCATTGGGCCGAGCCAGGACATCCGGCCGGGTACGGGTTTGCGAGTTGGCTGGAAGCTTTGCAGCATTTCTGCTAGCTGGAGTCCTTCGAGGGAGACTAACTTGGACTCGCGCAATTTGTGCCACACAGATCGCGACATCAGCAAGCTGTGTTCCAGACGGGCGGCTCCAAATTGCTCTAAATAAGCTTCCCGTTCCGGCTGATAGTCGGCGGAAGCCAGTTGCAGGCTTTGGACTGGGAAATCTTGAACGAGGCGCGCCATTTGGGATAGCAGTTCGGGGTACAACCAAGTGTAGGCCGGGTGCACTGTCAACTGGGCGACGTGCGGCTGTTGGCCGTTGCGGGATAGCTGTATCTGAAAATAGCCGATCGCGGCTTTGCGCTGCGGTTCAAATACGTAGGCGCTGACTACCTCTGTTTTGCTCAGCCATTGTTTGACACCTTCAAATAAGGCGCCGAAGAAACTGGTTTTGAAATCTTGAATGTGCCGATCGAATACTTGACGTACTAACGGCGGCATAGACGCGGTATCGAGTTGATATAGGAATTGAGCGTCGGCGTTGCTTACCGGCAGCAGGTTGGGCAAATCTGGCGTCGCACAGGCCATTTCTTGCAGGCGTTCCGGGGCGATCGACCAATAAGTCATCTGGGCCAACGGCTGAAACCCGTTCTGCCGGTACAAAGCCAGGGAAGTTTTATCGCCGACATTCACCTCTAGCAGCCACGTCCGCGCTTCCCACACAGCCTCGAAGCAGTACCGCATCAGCATCGAACCAATGCCTTTGCTGCGCGCTTCTGGGTCTACTCCGACGCGATCGATCCGCCAAGTGCTGCGGGTGCGGTTAAAAGGAGAAATCTGAATTATGCCCTTAACTGTCCCCTCTTCTTCGGCAACATGGGCTCGAAACAGCGACTGACAAGGGTTTGGAAACAAGCTAAACAGCTTTAGCAGTCCGTACCAGCGGCGAATCTGCTGAAACTTTTTACCCAGTACCAAGTCGCAACTTGCGCCTTTGCGATTTTCTGGTTGTTCGGCTGTTTCGGCGCACAATTGTTCCATCGCCTCAATGTCGCGGTACTGAAACGGGCGAATCACAACCTGGTTTTGGTTTTGGGAGGGAAATGAAGTCATATAGAAATTCTCAAGTAAGGTATAAATTGGTTATTGGTTATTGGTTATTGGTTATCGGTTATTGGTTATTGGTATCAACAACCAGGTCAAACGTAGTGCTGGTCTTCTGTCTAGCGATCGAGGCCTGATCCCCCCTAGCCCCCCTTAAGAAGGGGGGGACAGGAGCATTCTCTTTCGTCCCCCTTGGGAAGGGGGATTTAGGGGGAAGAAGCATCAGCGGAAAACAACATATACAAAGGCTTTTAGCTTTAAGTTGACACACTTTGGTTGGCTAGTCCCTCACCAATGTTGAGAACCGTAATAGCACGAAGCTGGACAACAAAAATTAAAAAATCAAATATCTTTAAGAAAGGGGAAGAGTTAGGGAAGTTTTGAGTTCTCAACTTAGAACTTTTAATTCTTCACCCTTTCTTGGTCGATCTAAAATTAAAAATTTCAAATCATTTCTTTGACTTTTTAATTTTCAATTGTCAACTCAAGATTTTGCTCGGCAGAGGTCGAATTAAAACGACCGGTGTTCGCTCGTCAGCATTCCCGGCGGGGTTGCTTCGCAAGGCTTGCTCTAAAAATGTTACCGATAAATCGGAGGTCGCTGCTAATATCTTAACTGCTTTTAAGTCGTTAGCGTCTACGATCGCCGCCGCAAGTCCAGTTTCTCGTTGAATTTCCTCTACAACTTGCTGCGGATTGTCCGGGCCGAGGACAATAAATTGGTCGAAGGGAGGCAAAGTTCCCGTAACATCGTCAATTAGTCTGGCTTGTTCCCCTGCTAGTTGGTAAAAGACTCCCGGTTTACCGAATACTTTTGCTACAGCGCCAAGAGCAAATGCTGCAACTACGCGCCAAGGCCCAACTACATCAACCAATGTCTGCATTCCGCAAGCTGTGGCCAAACTCGACATCGGCAAGAAAAACAAGCAGACTCGCTTCGCCGCCCATCCGGGCTTGACTTCGCTGGGATGGCGGTAGCGTCCCTGCATCAAGGCTAGGGGAGTTTCTGCGAGGGCGACAATATCGCCTTTGTTGGCGCGCGGTAACACGTAACGCTTGACAATTTCCACGGGATTGTCGAGTTCGGCGAGGATGTGGGTGCGAATTGGGAAGACTTCTGCAACGCCGACATTGCGGGCGGTGGGTGCGGTGTCCGAGTTGGGAAATTGCAGCGGGACTACTACGTTGCGGACTCTGGGGATGCGCCCGCTTGGGCCGTAGGTGATGTAATGTATTTGCACCCAAGCTGATTGCAATTTGTTTAAGTCTTGCCCTTGAATGTCTACAGAAACTTTAATTTTTGTGGTTTTTTTGGCTTTAACAATATAGCCGAACCAGTAATCGTCTGCTCTTGCTTTTGCGTCTTCGTGACAAGGAATCACTTTTGTCTGGGAAGTCACGCCATCCAAACTTCCGTCTGACAGCAGTTTCACCTGTGCCTGCACATCTGGCAACATAATCTCGAACCGCTGTGTCAGGTTGCGGAATTCCATTTCGCCAACCAACAGATAGCGGTTGGGTTCGTTTATGGCTAAGTGCCATTCTCCGGCTGTAAGTTCTAGTTTATTTGCACTCCCAGTCCGGCGATAGTTCAACTCTAGGCCCAATCCGCCCAATGCCAGCAGCGAACCGGCTGCTGCGATTCCTGTTGCTAAAGTGTCAATCACTCAAATCACCGCCAATAATATTTTGTGTTTACTGTAGTCGATCTCGGGTACTTCGAGATCCGATCCGGCAGTAATTGGATTTGCTGGGTTTGTTACGGGCGATCGAAGTTAATCCGAAACTGTAGGAAGCGTGCGATCGCCCGTCGGTGGCAGAGTTGAAGATTGACACGGGCGATCGGGCCCTGGCAACACCGACAATTCATCTTACAGTCGCGGAGGCAGTCAATAAAGAGGTTTTCTCAACTATAATTCATATATTCAGTTTGAAAAACACCCAACTTAAAGGAATCTAATCAATGCGCGCGATCGAGCCTAAAACTATTGATATAGTTTGCCCTTTAATCAGCGGCAACTATCTAGATAATCCAATCAAGGTAACAACCAAGTCCCCCAAGACTTATCGCAAAGCGGTTTATCTAATAGCGCAATTTTTCCGCCGTGAGTTTGGCTATGATTTTACTCAGTATGGTTATGAAGGCGAAGAAACAGACCCAAATAGTGTTGCATTCCTCTGGATTCATCCTGAAGCTGAAGGCTATTCCAAAGAATTTAAAGTACCGTGTATTGGAGCGTGCTGCTTTAGACTTCGACCGTCAGGTTATGGGCTTCAGTGGATTTGGTTGCATCCATACTTGCGCCGGCAGGGGCTGCTATCAGATACATGGCCCGAGTTTATTAATGAATTTGGAAAATTTAGTGTAGAGCATCCTTTGTCTGATGCAATGAAAGCGTTCTTGAACAAGCATAATTTTGAGTATCGATGAGTTGAGTATGGAAGGTCGATACCCCTTGAGTTAAAATGTAGAATATCAAATTATCTCATCTCGCGGGAAGGTAGTTGAGCGATGGATAAATTAGAGTATTATCGTCATTTGATTCGGAAAGTTTTAACCGATTATTATGAGTTGGACGCAAAATCTACCAATTCAACGCTAGAAAGTGCGCTGATTTTTGACGAAGAACATGACCATTATTTATTGATGGTAATGGGTTGGCATGGGGAAGAACGGATTAAGGGAAATACTATTCACGTGCGATTGCGGGATGGCAAAATTTGGATTGAGGAGGATTGGACAGAAGATGGGGTGGTGACAGATTTTTTGCAGGCTGGGGTTTCGCGGGAAGAGATTGTTTTGGCGTTTCATCCACCGCATTTACGGCAATATACAGAGTTTGCGATCGCTTGATTGCTTAATTGTGCGATCGCCCATCTAACCATCTAAGTTAATTCACTCATTTTCATATCACTATTCAGTTTTGGTCTCACCTATGAAACCTGTGAAAATTTGCGTTTTCATGCTTCTAAAAATCGCCACTCTAGCTATCTTCGCTCCACAAATCACTAAAAGCGTCAGCGCTCAATCCATCACAGATAAAAGCTGTGTCGCCGATATTGTAGGTGAAGATATTGGCTCGCAAGTTAATATCAGATCTGGTGCAGGAAGCATTTTTAGCGTTGTAGGCACTGTATCGGTAGGAAATCTAGTGATTGTCGCTAATGACGACCAAAATAAAAGTGCTGTCGTATCTCCACTCAGTCGCAAAGATAGTGAAGGAAATGTCTGGTATTTGACGACAAGATTGAGAGCAAGTGAGTACAAAGGTTGGATCAAAGCAGACTTTTTGAGACTGAGATGTCCCAATCCCTAGGTGTGGCGCTCAAAAAGAGGAGGCACTCTGCACGGACTTTCTCTTTTATTTTACTTTAAATATACGATCGCCCAAAACACTCGATCGCACTTACCTGAGTCTATTTGCTTAAGTATTCGCAGCCCACAATTAAGTATCAATTCGTCCCAAGTCCTACGAGAATTTCCTGATATTTATTTAGCAGGACAGCGCGAACAACACCTCAAAAACGCGCTTGCTTCATCAACCCCTTGTCTCCGAGGAACTTAGAGAAACTTATAGAAGTGTGGCTGTGCGGGCGAGGTATTAAATTCATTGGGCCAAATATTGGCTTAAATCATTTTTGGGTTAATATCGATACATAAACACCAATTAGGTGCTACTACAATAAGGGCGATCGCCCAATAAATATCTCTTAAAAAAATGCCTAAGTGTAGTCGAGCAAAAATAATATCCGCCTTACTGCAATAACGAGCTGCCCTATGTCATCATCCCAGCCTTCAATCTTCAAGAAACTGATTGGTAATGCGCCGCTGCGAACCGTGTTGATTGTTCCCTTCGTGCTACAAATTATCGGTGCAGTCAGCATTGTTGGCTACTTATCCTTTCGCAACGGACAGAAAGCCGTCAACGATTTGGCATCTCAACTGCGGACTGAAGTCAGCAGGCGCATTAACCAGCATTTAGACAGCAAACTCAACACAGCCCGTCATCTTGCTCAGGTGAATGGTGATGCCTTCGACGTGGGATTGCTCGATCCCAAAGATTTAGATAATATGGCTCGTTTCTTCTGGAAACAAATGCAATTGTTTAATGTCGGCTACATCAGCTTTGGTGCTCCAGGAGGCGAGTATGCGGGTGCTGGATATCAAACCGATCAAAATATTATTTCTGGCATCAGCAATCCAAAGCAACGTGGCAATCGAGATCATTACTTTTACAATACAGATAGTCAGGGCAATCCCACTAAGCTTGCTGAGATATTTAAAAATTTTGAGTTCGATAAAGAACCGTGGTACTCAAACACGGTTAAAGCTGGAAAACAGACATGGGTTTTATATCAGTGGACAACCACGCCTTATCCTCTGTCTGTTTCTGCAAACAGACCGATTTATGACAAGAACAATCAACTAATTGGTGTCATCGTCATCGACCAGCGTCTTTCGGAAATTAGCGATTTTTTGCGTAAATTGAAAGTCAGTAAATCGGGCAAAACGTTTATTTTGGAACGCAGCGGGCTAATTGTTGCGAGTTCCAGCACCGAGCAACCTTTTAAATTGATTGATGGCAAGCCTAAACGGTTAAACGCATCAGAAAGTAGCGATGTGCTGATCCGATCGACATCTCAATATTTAGTTAAGCATTTTGGCGATCTCAACAAGATTAAAGATAATCAACAGCTTGATTTCTTGCTGAATAAAGAACACCATTTTGTCCAAATTTTACCCTGGAAAGATGAGTGGGGATTGGATTGGTTGGTAGTTGTGGCGGTTCCTGAATCGGATTTCATGGGGCAAATTAATGCTAATACTCGCACCACGATTCTATTCTGTATCGGCGCTTTAATTGTGGCGACGATTGTTGGTTTTTATACTTCCCGCCTGATTGCTGAGCCGATCGCACAATTGAGCAAAGCATCACAGGATTTCGCCTCCGGGAAATTCGATCGCACAGTGGAAGTCTCCGGGAAAAATGAACTGGGCGTGCTTTCGGAATCCTTCAACGACATGGCGCAGCAACTGCGCGACTCTTTTACAGCCCTAGAAAAAACCAACGCGGAACTCGAACAGCGCGTCGAAGAACGCACCGTCGAACTCAAAATAGCAAAAGAAAAGGCAGACGGCGCCAACCGCGCCAAAAGCGAATTTTTGGCTAACATGAGCCACGAATTGCGGACTCCCCTCAACGGGATTTTAGGATACGCGCAAATTCTCCAGCGCAGCGAACCGATGACGCAAAAAGGACGGGGCGGCGTTGATATCATTTATCAGTGCGGTTCGCACCTGCTAACGCTGATTAATGATGTGTTGGATTTGTCGAAAATTGAAGCCCGGAAACTCGAACTGCATCCCGCCGCTTTTCACCTACCGTCATTCATCCAAGGTGTTGCCGAAATCTGCATGATTCGCGCCCAGGAAAAAGCAATTTCCTTTGATTTGCAGATTGATTCGCAACTCCCGACAGGGGTTTTGGGTGATGAGAAGCGTTTGCGCCAAGTGCTGCTGAATTTGCTGGGAAATGCGGTTAAGTTTACGGAAAAAGGCGGAGTTATTTTTAAGGTTGATGTCATCAAAGCTGATGAGTTGTCTGACTCTAATTATCACTTAAATTCCAGTCAACAAATATATAAAATTAGCTTTCGAATTGAAGATACAGGCCCGGGAATGACACCACAACAAGTTAAGAAGATATTCTTGCCTTTTGAGCAAGTAGGTGATATGAAAAAACAATCGGAAGGCACTGGATTGGGACTCGCGATCGGTCAAAAGATTGTGGGGTTGATGCAAAGTGAAATTCTCATAGAAAGCCGTGCGGGATTTGGCAGTATTTTTTCTTTTCAAGTGTCACTCCCGGAGGCTTTAGATTGGGCTGATAGTTCTAGAATTGTGGAACAAGGGGCTGTTTTGGGCTACTTGGGCGACAAACGCAAAATTTTGGTGGTGGATGACAGGTGGGAAAATCGGGCTGTGTTGGTGAATTTGCTCTCACCGATCGGCTTTGAGATAATTGAAGCGGCTGATGGTAAGGAAGGACTTGAGATCGCTTTAGCCAACTCACCGGATTTAATCCTCACCGATTTAGCTATGCCGGTGATGGACGGGTTTGAGTTGTTGCGCCAAATCCGGGTTCATCCTAAACTGAGAGATGCGATCGTGCTAGTGTCGTCTGCAAGCGTGTTTGAGATCGATCGCCAAAAGAGCCTGGATGCAGGGGGAAATGATTTTTTGCCGAAACCGGTGCAAGCAGAGGTGTTGCTGGGCTTAATTCACAAATATTTGCAACTGGAGTGGGTGTATGACGACACAGTGGATGCGGGTAAAAAAGCGCAAAATGCGATGCCAAATGAAATGCAGATTCCGGCGATCGAGATTTTGCATTTGTTAAACGAACAAGCTCAAGCTGGCGATTTGGACGCAGTAATCGAGATGGCCCAAGAGATTCAAACAGCAAATCCCGAACAGGCGATTTTTGCGAATAAAATACTCGTTTTAGCAGAAAAATTTAAAGTCAAAGAACTTCGGGCATTGATTGAAGAACATTTATCACAAGGGTAAGGAAAAAATATCATGATTGAATCAGATAAAAAATTTATTTTGATCGTCGATGACAGTTCCACCAATTTGTCTGTGCTGTCGCAGGCATTAAAAACAGCAGGCTACAAAGTGCGAGTTGCAGCGGACGGGGAATCGGCGCTGGCGATGCTGGAAAAATGTGCGATCGATCCGGCAAAAAACCCTTTCCCAGAACTAATATTGCTAGACGTGCAAATGCCGGGAATCGACGGCTTTGAAACTTGTAGCCGCATTAAAGAGAACCAGGTAACAAAGACAATTCCAGTCATTTTTATGACGGCCTTAGCAGATGCCGAAAGCAAGATTAAGGGCTTGTCATTAGGTGCAGTGGATTACATCACCAAACCTTTTGAACAAGACGAAGTAATTGCCAGAGTTAACATTCACTGGCGGCTCAAACAGTTGACTGACAATCTGGAACAGCAAGTTACACAACGCACCTGCGCTTTGCAACAAGCCCAAGTCCAAGTAGTGCAGCAAGAAAAACTATCCGCCCTGGGCCAACTCGTGGCCGGAGTCGCCCATGAAATTAACAACCCGCTGAGTTTTATGGTGAGCAACATTGCGCCAGCTAAGGAATATCTTGCTGAGATTACAGAAGTTCTTAGCCTCTATCAAAAACACTACCCTGAACCTCCATCAGATATTGCTATCAAGATTAAAGACATAGATTTGGAGTTTGTGATTGAGGATTTTTCTCACCTATTGAATTCAATGCAAATAGGCACTGAACGCATTAAAGATATTTCGCTGTCGCTGCGTAATTTTGCTCGTTCGGATGGAGATATTCCTAGTGCGATCGATTTGCAGGAGACTTTGGATAGTACATTGTTGCTGTTAAAACACCGACTGAAGAATCAAGGATCTCGCCCTGACATTGAAGTTATCCAAAACTATGGAGAATTGCCGCCGATTAAATGCTATCCTGGGCCGATGAACCAAGTGTTTATGAATTTGTTGGCCAATGCGATCGATGCTGTGGAAGATGCTTGGGAAAAAGACCATCGTCCTCTGAGAATTACTATTAGCACGGAAGTTTTGCGCGAAAGTGCGATGGTCCGAATTGCGGATAACGGGTTGGGAATGACGGATGAGATTCAACAACATTTGTTTGAACCTCTGTTTACTACAAAAGCGGTGGGTAAGGGCACTGGGCTGGGATTGTCGATTGCTCGGCAGATTGTGACGGATAAGCACTGCGGTAAATTGTTCTGCAAGTCTATCGCCGGGAAAGGTACTGAATTTGCGATCGAACTTCCTATTTAATTTTAATATTATTTGCGGTCAATTATCCTTGGTTGGTAGTGATGACTTTAGTCCTCTGGATGCGGACTAAAGTCCGAACGATCGAACCATCATTACAATAGCTAAATCGAAATCTCTATTTAATTTTAATGTTATTTTCGCTCAAATTATCGCGAGAAAATAGGTTCGATCGTTCGGACTTTAGTCCTCTGATTTATGCGGACTAAAGTCCGAACGATCGAACCATGAATCAATAGCTAATTTGCAAAGTCACAGAAGCATTTACCTGCTGTTCGCAATATCACCAGCAGCAGCACGAATACCACCAAAGTTCTGCTGGTACATGGGATACACCGTCCCCGCACCGTTGACTTGAATTCCGAGAATCTCTCCGCGCTTGAGGTTGAGCGCGCTCAAGACTGCATCTGCTTGCGCTTGAGCGTCTTGAGTGGCTTTTTTGAGTGCTTGTTTTTGAGCTTGTTCGATCGCACTTGGGGCCGCTACAAAACTCACACCTTGAATTCGGGTTGCTCCGGCCCTCACCGCATCATCGAGCAAAGTGCCGGCAGATGCAGTATTGATGCGAAAACTGACGGTATTTGTAGCAATATACCCTATTAAGCGCTGTTGGTTGTTTTCGTAGCTGTAATTCGGGCTGAGGGAAATGCCGGCGGTTTCGAGTTTTTCTACTTGGCGCGATCGCAGCAATTCTACCACAGCGGACGATCGTCTTGCCGCTTCTTGCTGCACCTCGGCCGCCGTTTTTCCCTGCACCTCAACCCCCAAACGAACTAAAGTTTGAGTTGTCGGAATTGCTTCAATCCCGCGCCCGGTAACAGTCAGGGTTCTGATCCGCTGTTCTTGAGCTGCAGCCGGATCTAATCCCGCGAAACTAACGAGAGTTAAGGTTAAACATAAAGCTGTTAGCAGACTGCGGAAATTAATGCGATCGCCCCGTTGTAAATTTAAATTCATAAACTCGATTCTCCTCACACAATAGATGGTATAATCTTATGCTGCAACGGAAATTTTCAGATGTCCCCACGGTTACACTTTTAGAAACTTAAATGGGGAATAGGGAATTGCGAATTGGGCAAACAGCGAATAGTTTTTTTCTTCCTTCTTCCTTCTTCCGACTTCCATAGGACTTCTTCCTTCTGCTACATATGCGATCGTTAAAACAACTTGCCCGCCAACTCAAAAAAGAGACTTACGCTGTTTATTTAGCCAGTACAGACCAGAGAGTACCTTGGTACGCGAGAGTTTTAGCCGGTGTTACTGTTGCCTATGCTTTTAGCCCGATCGACTTAATTCCAGACTTCATCCCAATTCTCGGCTACTTAGACGATTTAATAATTGTACCATTAGGAATTTGGCTGGTATTGAAGATGATTCCGCCAGCAGTTTTAGCCGAGTGTCGCGAAAAAGCAGCCGCAGAAATAGAACGAGGAAAACCGATAAATCGGACAGCCGCGGCTGTAATTATTGCTATTTGGATAGGTTTGGGAATATTAGCGGCAATTTGGATAAAAAAAATATTTAAACGTTAGAATACCGGGCGGTTGAAACCGCGGCTATACAGACAAAACCCACCTCCGTGGGTTGAAGAATAGGCGTTAAAAATTATATTTTACGTTATTCTTTCTTCGTCCGCGCACCATCCGGACATCCTTTGTGTAGACGCGGTTTCAACCGCCGTCTTATGGCGGACATCGTTTGTATAAACCTGGTTTCAACCGCCGTCGGATATTCATGATATTATATTGTAGGGCGATCGCGCCCTACGTTAAAAAAACTCCCCGTATCAAACACTAAGTATTATTTATCCCTTAAAAAAATCCAACAACTAACTATCCAACTATGACTCAAACTACCGATCACCTCAGCCACCTCAACCCATCCCAGCGCCAAGCAGTCGTCCATTACAACGGGCCGCTGTTAGTAGTAGCAGGCGCCGGTTCCGGGAAAACCCGAGCTCTAACTTACCGCGTAGCTAACTTAGTTCGCACCAACCGAGTCGATCCTGAAAATATTTTAGCGGTGACTTTTACCAATAAAGCCGCTAGGGAAATGAAAGAAAGAATTGAGAAATTGCTAGCGACTCAGCAAGCTGAAGCGGAATATGACAAACCTTTGGCTGATTTGGCGCCGGAAATACAGACGAAATTGCGATCGCAAATTTACCACAGAATTACCAAACAGATTTGGATGGGAACCTTCCACTCTCTGTGCGGCCGCATTCTCCGCTACGACATTGAGAAATATCAAGACGAAAAAGGCCGCCAGTGGAAGAAAAACTTTTCGATTTTTGACGAATCAGATGCTCAAACTCTCGTCAAACAAATAGTCACCAAAATCCTCAACCTCGACGACAAGAAATTTGACCCGCGGAAAGTTCGCTATGTCATCAGCAACGCTAAAAATAAAGGTTGGTCGCCTCAAGAATTCCTAGCAGCAGAACCGGATTACCGAGGGCGCGTAATTGCCGATGTTTACAGCCGCTACCAAGATGCTTTAGCAGCCAACAACGGCTTAGATTTTGATGATTTAATTCTGGTTCCTGTTAAACTTTTGCGCCAAAACGAGCAAATCTTAAATTATTGGCATCACAAGTTTAGACATATTTTAGTAGACGAATATCAAGATACCAACCGCACTCAATACGATTTGATTCGGATGTTGGTCACAAATAACGTTGACCCGAAACAGTTCGATAAATGGCAAAATCGCTCGATTTTTGTCGTGGGCGATGTCGATCAATCAATTTACAGTTTTCGGATGGCAGATTATACCATATTGCTGGAATTTCAAGAGGATTTCGGCGATGGCTTGTCGGACGAGAAGACTCAGACAATGGTAAAATTAGAGGAGAATTATCGATCGCGCGAAAACATCCTGCAAGTCGCCAACCACTTGATCGAACACAATACCGAACGCATCGAGAAAGTTCTGCGCCCGACTCGCGAACCCGGTGCTCCGATTGTGGTGTGGCGCGCTGACAACGAATTGGATGAAGGGGAATTTGTAGCAGGTCAAATTCATTCCTTAAAGCGCCAAAACTCCGAATACGAA
Source organism: Oscillatoriales cyanobacterium (assembly GCA_004293365.1). Taxonomy (GTDB): domain Bacteria; phylum Cyanobacteriota; class Cyanobacteriia; order Cyanobacteriales; family Microcoleaceae; genus Microcoleus. The sequence continues at coordinate 26,518 of RDYN01000087.1, forward strand.
CAGGGCAGCAACTTTGCGATTCTCTACCGCACCAACGCTCAATCTCGCTCTTTTGAAGAAGCGTTAATGCGTTTAGATATTCCCTACAATATTGTCGGCGGGCTGAAGTTTTACGATCGCAAAGAAATCAAAGACATCCTAGCATACCTGCGGACGATCGCCAATCCCGACGATAGCGTCAGCCTCAAACGCATCATCAACACTCCCCGCCGCGGCATTGGCGACACCACATTCGGTAAAATCGAAGACGCTGCAACTCAGTTGGGGATTCCGTTGTGGGAAATTCTCAGCGATGAGTCTTCTGTAAATACTCTCGCAGGGCGATCGGCAAAAGCGATCGTTAAGTTTGCCCAAATGATCGGTAATTGGCAACAAAAACTTGAAACCACATCCGCGTCGCAAATTGTCCAAGGCATTATCGAAGATTCTGGTTACATTGACGATTTGAAAAACCAAGGAACCGAAGAAGCCGAAAATCGCATCGAAAACGTTCGAGAATTGTACAACGCGGTGCTACAATTTGAAGAACAAAACGAAGAACCCACCCTCACATCATTTTTAGCCAAAGCATCTTTAGCCTCGGATTTAGATGACTTAAAAGAAGAGGATTCCCGCGTATCGCTGATGACGCTGCACTCCGCGAAAGGGTTAGAATTTCCCGTAGTATTTCTCGTCGGAATGGAACAGGGTTTATTTCCCAATTTCCGCAGTTTAGATGACCCGAAAGCTATTGAAGAAGAACGCCGTTTGTGCTACGTCGGCATCACTCGCGCCCAGGAATTGCTATTTCTGACTCACACTCGCGAACGCCGCCTCTGGGGAGGATACCGCGAACACTGCACCCCTTCGCTATTTTTAGGCGAATTGCCGACACATTTGCTGGCTGGAAGTGCGAAGAAAACTAAGACTGGAAAAACGGCTGCATTGCAGGGAAAAACTAATAATAATTCAGTCGCTAATTCTGGGAATTCTCCAGCAGAGTGGAAAGCCGGGGAACGGGTTTTCCATCATGCTTTTGGAGTCGGAGAAATTACCCACGTCTTGGGAGTGGGTGATAAAACTAATCTGGCAATTAAGTTTACAGGTTTGGGTCGCAAAATCATCGATCCGAGAACGGCTAAGTTGCAGCGAGTTTAATAGCTTGGTTTGATCGTTCGGACTTTAGTCCTCATCTATCAAAGGACTAAAGTCCGAACGATCAAACCTTTGCGGGTTGAAGAATGGGCGGTAAAAATGTGGGTAAAAATTACGTTTTTATCTTGAGTCCGCGCACCATCCGGACATCGTTTGTGTAGGCGCGGTTTCAACCGCCGTCTTATCTAAGTAAAAAACTCTTATGTCTTACAGTCAATTTACAACGATCGGCAAAGTTAAAGAAGCCTTCAATCTCACAGTAGTGGAAGGAATCAGATTTTTGCCGGAAATTGAGCCGATCGCACCTGCAACAGCCTTGCAGACCATGCTGGAGACAAATTTGCCTTGGGCGATCGCCACCAGCACCGAAAAAGCCCGTTCTGAAGCCATTATCAACCCTGTCTTGCTGGAAGTTCGGAGGATTCTCAACCAACAAATCAGCGTGTTTTCGGGTGAGGAATTCAATGTTGATGTGGCTGTTGGACTGACAGGAGTTTGCGATTTTATCATCAGCCGTTCCCCGGAACAACTAGACGTTGAGGCCCCGGTAATTGTGATGGTGGAAGCTAAAAAAGGAGATTTGAAAGTAGGTTTGGGGCAGTGTATTGCTGAAATGGTGGCGGCCCAGAGGTTTAATGAAGCGAAAGGGCGATCGATCGGGGCCATCTACCCCACATTCCGCAGATGTGGGTCGGTTTTTTTATCAGTTGTGAAAACTTGGAATCCAAACGCTTTTGGGCTGAAATTATGCAGTATTAGCGTCACAG
>RDYN01000088.1 GCA_004293365.1 Oscillatoriales cyanobacterium
TGGCAAATTGAGTAATCCGTCAAGATGAAAATCCATAAGCTTAGCCTCTAGCGTAAAGTTCCTATATTATACAGTTTTCACCGCAAACCCAGAAGAGCCCGAATAACTGGGACTTGGAAAGGCTCTACAAAGCTATGGCAGAAGCCAAGTGGCAAGTATCTCCTCGTGCCAGAAAGGGACTCACAGAACGGGAAAAGCTTTTTTTGCGCGGTTTGCTGTGTGGCTACAGTCCTGCTGAAATAGCTGACCAAGTACATCAAAGTCGCAAGGGTGTTGAGGTCTATGTCTCTAAAACTTTATATCAATACTTTAAAAAAATTAAAGCTGTGCCTAACGAAACAGTAGGCAACTGGAGAAATATTCCTAACTGGCTAGAGGAAGAAGGATATAAAACTAAGTCATCTGTGCAATCTCAATCAACGAATTATTTGCCGAATGAGCTATTAGTAAAGATCGGAAATATATGTTTTGATACTAATACAGGAACAATTGATATCAATATTCGGGTATCACTTCCATCATTTTCAGAATGCCAAAGAACAGAAAATATAGATTCAGACGATCGCCCTTCCACCCCCCAATCTAACTAAAGTACGCGCGAGCGCAGCTATCCCGTAGGGAATCGCCCCTAACACAAACCACAGATACCTAATCTTCATCCTCTGTGTTACAATTATTACAGTATTCGATTCTCAACAAACCTGATGACCATCAAACCCATTCGGTGGGTTGGCGCAGTCCGCGAAGAAATCCAATCTCTTCCTGAAGATGCCCGAAAAGAAGCTGGTTTTGCACTTTGGACACTCCAGCAAGGCATACAACCATCAGACTTCAAACCCATGTCGATCGTAGGTAAAGGCGTTGAAGAAATTCGGATTCGGACAGAAGATGCCTATCGAGTATTCTATATTGCTAGATTTGAAGAAGCTATTTACGTTCTCCATGCCTTCGGTAAAAAAACTCAGAAAACAGCAAAGAAAAATATCGAAGTTGGACAGAAACGCTACCAACAGTTGTTACAAAATCGTTTGAATTCAAGAGAACCGGAACAATGATCGAAAATACTATTACCCAAGCTGCCGATAATATCTTTCTCGATCTGGGATTTTCAGCCGAAGAAGCTGATAACTTACTGATCCGATCGCAATTAATGCTGGCCCTGCAAAATCAGATTAAACATCACGGTTGGACGATCGAGCAAACGGCTCAAAACCTCAGACAGTCAAGGGACCAAATCACAGCTCTAACTCAAGGTAAAATAGCGCATTTTTCGGTTGACATTCTGATTGTAATGCTCGATCGAGCAGGCATGACTGTCAAACTCGAAATTTGCCCCAAAGTAGCTTAGCGCGATCGCCCTTCCACCCACCAATCTAACTAAAGTGCCGCAGACGCAAGCGCGGCTGCCCGTCAGGGTAGCGCAGGTATCGAGTAGAGAATCGCCTATAATAGAGTCAACGCCCCTCTCGTTTAACACAGGGATTTATCTTATGACTATAGCTAAGGAAGTTGTATATGACAGCAGTAACAACAATACTGGCTCAGGCTTCACTATCACTCTCAAACGTCTCGTCGAACTTTATGAAGGAGATGATGATGAAGATGAATATGGCGCTTTAAAACCCAGCGATCGCGCTTTTAAAACAGCCGTTAATTTGGTTATAGAAGCGCATTCTTTAATGGGAATAACATTTCCCAAAGCATCAGCTTGTACCGACCATCAAGGCGGGGTTAGCCTAACTTGGACAAGTATACAGCCTGCTCGTAAAGTCCGCTTGTTTTGTCCCTTTACTGACGAACAGCCAATTCGCATTTATCATCGCCAAAATGATGAACACGGTTCAGAAAATTTAATCTCCGCAGCAACGTTAGTCGATCGGCTCAACTGGTTTAATCGAGTATGAATGAACAACATTCTGGCAGTGAGACCGATTTTCAACCACTACCTAACAGTGAGAGCGTTTACAGAGCATTGCTTCGGAAACAGTGGATCGATGAAGATACTGGATTGGTTGAATCTGAGGCTTACTACTTGCGTAAAGATAAAAATGAACGAGGTCTTTCTGTGAGTATTGCTAGTGTTTTTACTCCCGAACAATGTGCTGCAAGATTCAAAAAGTGTTATGGAGTTGCTCGCCTGGAAGTACCTAGCATCCGCGAGTTAGGTTTAGATGTAATTCCTGATTTTATATCTCACGCTGAAATATCAGGTCTACCTTACGTTGAAGATGATGCTGAACAAGCTGATTTTCTTGCTGATTCTTTGGCACAGCAGTCTCAAATTGTGTGGCTGCGTCAGTAAGTCAAAAGCGTCAATTACCCACAATCAATAAGGTTTGTAGTGAGGACTTTAGTCCTCTTCATGGATGCGGACTGAAGTCCTCACTACGAACCTATTCGATCGCGGTCATTCTCTTCGGACCATTACTCACAAGTTAAGCTAAAAACACTGTTGTCAATGAGTAATCTTACTCATTTTTTACGGAGATCCCAATTAAAATGTGACTCCATTTGTTCATTCTCCAGGGAAAGGAGAAATAATGACGCTGACATGAGGTTTTCATGCCTAGCTTAACAATCCCTAAATCTTGATTTTTCGCCTCGGCAAAATACTTAACTTTCGTCAGAAGCTAATCCTTTTTGATAGGCAACAGAAAAATGATACATCCCCCGATAAATCATTTCTAATGAAACATGTTCAATGGGCACTCCTAATTCATCCGCAACGGCATCTCCCAAGTCTACTAAAACCGCATAGAATAGCCAAGTACCCCAGATTTGTAGCTGGATTCCATTGATCGAACCTGTCCATAAATAACTTAAATTCAGGATTCTCTTTACTGTACAAAATGCCTCTTCAATTCGCCAGCGTCTTTGATATAAGTCCGCTACTACATAGGGGGGTAATATTTCGGAATTTTGGACACTTGTCAGATAAGAATTGCAGGATTTTTTGGAGCGAATTTGTACTAATCTTATAGTCAAAGCTGGTGTGTTTTTTGTCCCTGCACCTATCTGAATTATCTGGTCTTTGACATCATAAGTATTGGTTAATACCCGTTTTATTTGATAAGATGCACCTCGATCCGAGTAATAAATCCAATCTTTTTCTCGATTAATTTTGACCAGAAAGCGAAGTGATAGAAGCCTCGATCTAATAACAGCAAGGTTTTTGGCTTAACTTTCTTTAGTAAATCTTCTTCCCAATGAGTATCTGCTTGTTTCGGATTTTTCCAAAAATAAATTTCTTCGGAAAGATGAGTTACTAGGTCTATAATTACTCTCATTTTTCCGGATAATTGACCAATTGGAACATCTGATAAACTATCTAGTTTACGAAATAATGCTTCTAATGTTGAGCCATCTGCTATCCAGATATTTTCAAAGTTTTTTAAGGCAAATTGTACGCTATTTGGTAATGGTCTCGATTTTCTCATCAACCATTTTTGTCGAAAATGAGGCAGTAATTCTTTAAATACTTTCTCAAATAACATTGATGGAAAAGTTAAAAATCTTTGTGACAATGCCTTAGAGGCTAATTTCTTGTGGCTGACACCATAAAAATCCTTCTCTCTTTAATAATCTGGTTAATTCTGTTACTCCTGCTACGTCTCGCCATAGTAAACTTAATATTGCTGCCATCATTAATGGTAGTGTTAGAATTCTATCTCTTAAATTTAGTTGGCGATAAAAAGTTTTTTGGGCCGCCATTGCCGGAATTAATAAATCTTCCAGGTAACTCGCGATCGCTTCGTTTTCTACTTGGGGACGATTTTTTTTCTTTGCATGATCTCGGTTGATGGGTTTTTTGCTAGTCACAACTGGTTCAATTATGGCTCAAATGCTTGCCTGACAAAGGTTTCATCCTATTTTACCTTTCTTTTGTATACCCCTTGACAATTTGCACTTTTTCTTAACTTGTCACAAATGATCCAAGCATCACATTACACACAAACAAGCATAAATATGATGAATTATTTCAAGCCTTTGTTAATTTTTACAGCCTTTGCAGCGGTTGTCGGTTTGGGGAAAACTGTTGCCATAGCTGCTGTTTGGAATATCTCTGAAACTGAGTTAAGTTTGCCACTTCACAGGGTGCAAATAGCAGCAAAGAGCGATCGCAATTTCAAGACTTCAAAAGGTACACTAAAACCAGGCAGTGTCCTATCTGTCGATCCAGATGAAGTTAGGGGCATACCAAAAGCTGAGGCGCGGCGGCGTTTCATCCTGAATAAGATATATCGCGTTCAGGAAGGCACTACCGCTGACGATTTATTCATCGTTGATGATAAAGCAAATAAATGGGTAGTAAAGGATGTCTTATCTGCTACTGAAGACGCTACTAATAAAAGCGCCGCTCTGATAGTTTCGTGTAACGCGAATGTCTGGGCTGTTATAGAGAATTTTTAATATGTGAAAATTGGTATTTGGTTTGACAGTTAGCCTAAATTATCAAAAAAGGTCGCCTGCAATGGCGACCTTTTTTTGATTAAAAATCAAACATCAAATATGTTTAATTTTTAACTATTGTTCTAACAGTCGTAGTAGAGAGCAAACTCGTAGGGGTGAGGGCGCAACCGCATCGGGTTGACTTCGTTGTCGAGTTTGTAGGAAATCCAGGTTTGGATGAAGTCTTCGGTAAAGACGCCTGTTTCTGTTAAGAAAGCGTGGTCCTTTTCTAAAGCTTCTAACGCGCCTTCCAAGGAACCGGGAGTAGAAGGAACTTTGGCTAATTCTTCTGGAGAAAGGTCGTAGATATCTACGTCCAAAGGTTCGCCCGGATCGATTTGATTCTTGATGCCGTCTAAGCCTGCACACAGCATGGCTGCAAAGGCTAAATAGGGGTTGGATGTGGCATCGGGACAGCGGAATTCTAAGCGCTTGGCTTTCGGGTTGTTGCCGGAAAGGGGAATTCGCACTGATGCCGATCGATTTCCTTGAGAATAAGCTAAGTTTACAGGCGCTTCAAAGCCGGGAACCAACCGCTTGTAGGAGTTGGTTGTCGGGTTGGTGATTGCCAAAAGTGCCGGGGCGTGCTTGAGAATGCCGCCGATGTAATGCAGTCCCATTTGACTGAAACCTGCATATTGATCGCCTGCAAATAGCGGTTGGCCGTCTTTCCAAATCGACTGGTGAACGTGCATCCCGGAACCGTTGTCGTTAAACAGCGGTTTGGGCATGAAGGTGATGGTTTTGCCGTATTTTTTGCCGACGTTTTTGATGACGTATTTGTATGTCAGCAGGTAGTCGGCGGCTTGGACTAATGTTGCAAAGCGGAAACCGAGTTCGCACTGCCCGCCGGTGGCGACTTCGTGGTGGTGCTTTTCGATTGGTACGCCGCATTTGGCCATTGTCAGCAGCATTTCCGTTCTCATGTCTTGAGAGGTATCGGTTGGTGCTACTGGGAAATAACCTTCTTTGTAACGCGGTTTGTAGCCGAGGTTGCCGCCTGCTTCTTCTTTGCCGGAATTCCAGCGACCTTCGACGGAATCTACGTAATAATACCCGGAATTTTGGGTTTGGTCGAAGCGAACGTCGTCAAAAATGAAGAATTCTGCTTCTGGCCCGAAGAATGCTGTATCGCCGAGACCGGTGGTCAGCAGGTAGTCTATGGCTTTTTGGGCTATGGTGCGGGGACAGCGGCTGTACGGTTGGCCGGTGCGGGGTTCTTTGATGCTGCAAATGAAGCTGATGGTGGGTTCTGCCATGAACGGATCCATCCACGCGGTGCTAGGATCGATGACCATTGTCATGTCTGATTCGTTGATGGCTTTCCAGCCCCGAATGCTGGAACCGTCGAAGGGTACGCCGTCGGTGAAGGCGGTTTCGTCGATTTGGTCGTGGTACAGGGAAAGGTGTTGCCAGATCCCCGGCATATCGATGAATTTCAGGTCAACGATCTGGATCTTATTTTCTTTTATGTAGTTTAGGGCTTCTTGGGGTGTCTGGAACATGACTTACTCCTGATATTGGTTTTGTTGCGGGCGATCCTATAAAGCAAGCTTCGCTAAGGGCAAATTTCAGACTGTTTGCGCGATCGTAAGCCTTGAGTTTCCACATTTTTGTAACAATGGATACAAAATATGAAAGTGGGCCCAGTGGGGCAGGACAATTTGTGATGATTGCCTTGTCTGTGTTTGGGCTGTTGATATCAGGCAAACGGCTGAACTTGGCGGTCATTTGCCGGGGAGGGACTACCCTGTGTGCAAATCCTATCTCAAATCTTAATCAAAGGCCGATTTGTAGTAGTCTACAATAGGCGGTCTATCTCAGATAGCAAAGTATTGATAAAGATTTTTGGGAGAGAAACTTATGCGCGATGCGGTGACGAGTCTGATTGAAAATTATGATGTTGCTGGTAGGTATTTAGACCGAGATGGTATCGATCGGTTGAAATCTTATTTTGCAACTGGCACAGCACGGGTACAAGCAGCAGCGGCGATTAACAGCAATGCTGCGGCTATTGTCAAGCAAGCTGGTATTCAGCTATTTGCAGAACAGCCCGAACTGATCCGTCCCGGTGGTAATGCCTACACAACTCGTCGCTACGCGGCTTGTCTGCGAGATATGGACTACTACTTGCGCTACGCTACTTACGCCTTGGTGGCTGGAAGTACGGATGTGCTGGACGAGCGCGTGCTCCAAGGTTTGCGGGAAACTTACAATTCTCTGAGCGTTCCCATTGGCCCGACGGTGATGGGGATTAGCATTATGAAGGAGATGGTTAAGGCTCAGGTGGAAGCTGCCGGCTTGTCTGTCGGGCCTTTTCTGGACCAGCCTTTTGATTACATGATTCGCGAATTGAGCGAACAAGATATTTAAGTCAAGCAAGCTGGTTCTTTGAGCAACAAATTGCATTTTTCGCTTGCACGTAGCGGGTTCGCGATCGCTTTTTTGGCATCACAGCAAAAAAGCGATCTTTTTTTATGAGTTATACCACAATACGGTTTACTTAAGACTATTTATGCCCCGGAGATCCTTGCAGCATCCCCCGAATCGTTGCGTGGACTTTAAGAGCTTTCTTATCCCCCCCTTATTAAGGGGGGTTAGGGGGGATCTGTCTTAAGTGAACCGTATTGAGTTAGATCATTTTCGATTGGGTATCTGTAAAGAATTAGGAATGACCTACTGTATAAGGGTTTGGAGTTGACCTACAGTTGCATTCTGTTGGGAAACTGATATTAGAAATCGCCAACATATCCCCAGACGAGGCATTTGTCGAGGGGATTTTTGGTGGGGTGGCGGTTGATTTGGTCGGCGCTGATTGCTTCTACTTCGCCGTTGGGGTAAAGAATGTGGATGATGTTGCCGCTGACGAAGGCCAGAGGATTTTCTTGACAAATGTCAGGATTTCTGATTGGAAAGTTCGTTTTTTTCATGCCCATGGCCCTGATTGTGTTTGTAGCGCATTCCCCTGTATTCACATAATCTTTGATTTGCGACATTTTTTATGTGATTCTACGAATGTCGATGTGTGATAAAACTACAGGGTCATAGCGATCTGGGTCACATCATGTGGGGTGGGAGCGATCGGCGATCGAGCTTCAAAATACTATACAAATGCTGATGTGAGCGCATCGCCCTCGGAAAACCCAAATAATTATAAAAAATCCGCAGTGGGGTTTTTGCGTAAGTGCTAATCTGATACTGTCCTCAACCAGAACCGTACAGATTAAACACCTTGGCTAAACAACGAATAGACACTTTATTGGTAGACCTGGATTTATGTACCTCCCGACAACAAGCTCAAGCCTTGATTCGGACTGGTCAAGTCTCGATCGACCAACAGGTAATTGACAAACCCGGCACTGAGGTTGATATTACAGCAAATATTCTGATTAAAGAGCGATCGCGCTACGTTTCCAGAGGCGGCGACAAATTAGCCAAAGCTTTAGAAATATTTGCAATTCCCGTCGCGGGCAGAATCTGTCTCGACGGCGGCATTTCCACAGGCGGTTTTACCGACTGCTTGCTGCAAGCCGGTGCGACACTGGTATACGGGATAGATGTTGGCTACGGTCAAGCTGATTGGCGCTTGCGTAACGATCCGAGGGTAATTTTGAAAGAACGCACCAATTTGCGCTACATGACTGCTGCGGAGCTTTACGGCGAGTCACCCCCCCCAGCCCCCCCTTATCAAGGGGGGGAGCAAGAATTGCCCCTAGCCGGTGCTTTGCCAAAAGGAGTTTATGCAGATTTGGCGGTAGTAGATGTGTCGTTTATTTCCCTAGATAAGGTTTTACCGGCGCTGTGGGAATTGTTGGTGGCGCCGCGAGAAGCGGTATTGTTGGTAAAGCCGCAATTTGAAGTTGGGCGCGATCGCGTCGGAAAAAAAGGCGTAGTCAGAGACTCGGCAACTCAAGCCGATGCGATTTTTCAAGTGTGGAAGGCAGCTACAGCTTTAGGATGGCAGGAAAGAGGCTTAACGTGGTCGCCTTTACTTGGCCCGGCCGGTAATATCGAGTATCTTTTATGGTTGGGGATCGATCGCGAACAGGAACCAGACCAAAGGGCGATCCTCTTCGAGGGCTGCGCTAACGAAGAGGGTGTTGTGAAGGAACGGATCGCACAAGTCGCAAAAGCGGCCGCGCAGGAACTTGTCAAGTGATTTTAGATTTTAGATTTTAGATTGCCTTCAAAATGTCAAGCCAAGCAATTTTAAAAGTCTCCTATCGATTTGAGATTTTTAGATTGACTTCAAAATATCAAGCCGAGCAATTTTAAAAGTCAAATTTGGAGAGCAAAATTATCTAAAATTTCAAATTGTTTTGTCAATCAGACTCCTAAACTTTCACAAGAGTGAATAATTCCATGCAGCCATTAAAACAAGTCGGTTCGATTTTACTGTACGTCCTAGGTGGCATAGGTTATCTGGCAATTGCAGCTACTATTGTAGGCGTGTCAATTCTCATCAAATTCGCAGCTCTGCTGCTGGCAGATAAATTATTATATACAATTCTGATTATCGGTGATTTGTTGAGGGGCATCGAAATTATTGAACTGTTAAATATATTGGTATTTGCTTTTATCGGCATGGGATTTGGCATCGCTACAAAACTGCTCCCCCCTAAATACGGCCGCCAAATTAGTGCGGCTTTGTTGATTCCTATAGTTCCCATAGTTTTCATGAGTACGCCAGCCATCAGATATAATTCTTGGCTGGACAAAGTAGCGGAATCGGATAAGTTATCGCCGGCGGAAACTGCAACATTAACTAACTCATTTTTAAACCGAAAGGTAGGAGTGGAGGGTTTTATCGGTTATTATGTATATACGGGTCAGTTTCCGGTGATTCCGACAAAACAATCTGAGATGAAAGACCTCGATAGCTTTGAAAAAAAGGTTAATTCGAGATTTGTGCAGTTAACTGGTGTTGCTCCGACGATTGTTTCTTGGTCAATGCGGGTTTGTTTTTGGTTGATTAGAATATTTTACTTTTGTATTGCGGTAATTGCGACGATTGTTCATTTTAGGGAAGGTGTGAGAATCGCGGGAGGGTAAGAGTACAAATAAGACTCGGCGGTTGAAACCACTGCTATACAAACGAAGAAGATAAGACTCGGCGGTTGAAACCGCGACTACACAAACTTTCGTCTGCCTCCGCAGACTGAAGATAAGTCGTAGGGTGCGTCAGCTCTGAACTCTTCGATTATTCACAAATAACCCTGTTCTGACGCACCCGAATCAACTTTCGATTTTTGATTTTCGATTAAAGCCGTAGGGTGCGTCAGCTCTGAACTCTTCGATTATTCACAAATAACCCTGTTCTGACGCACCCGAATCAATTTTTATCAGCTTCTGTAATTTCGGGTAAATCTTCATACCATTCGGGAAAAAATCCCTCGGATTCAGTTCGCGTAATATTAAAGCGAGATTCAACATCTGCTAAAGTTGGGATGAGTTCAGTAATGGCTGTCGTTTGTGTCATATTTTAAATTCTTGCTGCAAGCGATCGATAATTGTATTGCAGGTTGGTAGTGAGGACTTCAGTCCGCAGGTTGGTAGTGAGGACTTCAGTCCGCAGGTTGGTAGTGAGGACTTCAGTCCGCAGGTTGGTAGTGAGGAACTTCAGTCCGCATCCAAGGAGAGAGGACTCGCATTCCTCACTACAAACCAAGTTGATGATAGCTCGACCGGATGTGGTATTATTTGTGATAGCTGCTGGATAACGATCGCCTTTTTTGAGCTAAGGCAATTTTTAGTTACCAATTTTGAATTCTTGCTGCAAGCGATCGATAATTGTATTGCGCTCAATGGTAGCGAGAATCTCTTGAATGACAGTATCCTGTCCCAGGGGGCCCCAAGTGCAGCCTTTTTCTAAATAAACTTGGGCCGCGCGACCGACAGCATAGGTTCCGTAAGCTGCTAAACTAGCTTGAGTAACAGCCACTCCGGCAAAAGTAGAAAAGCCGATATGCGGCGCAGCAGCGGCTGCACTTTTGCCAAATCCCAAGAGGAAACTGCTACCCAATTCTCCCAAAAGTACGCCGCCAGCGCTGGAGAAAATAGTTTGCCAAAGTTTCCCAGCTTCGTAACCAGTCATCGGTAAACAGTAAAGTCTGGATAAAGAGCGAATTAAGGCTAAATCTGCGACAGTTGCGCCCATGACATCTACGAAAGCAACGGGGTTTAAGCCGACAGCCAAAGCTTTGTATTTTGCAAATTGCCAGATTAAATCTTCGGCTTCTGTTTGGCGCAATTTGAGAATTTGATGGGCAAGATTTGCTTCGGCATCTCTAGCTTCTACTAAAGCATTGAGTGCGAGGAGCGATCGCCCTTCTCTGTTAAGAATTGTCAAAATTGTGTGCTTGAGTTCGTCTATTTGGGGAGGCGGCGATTCCCATTCGTGAGTGATACTTCCATCTGACCATTCTACCCGCACTTGCACCGGCGCGGGTTCGGCGGCTACCATGACTATTTCTAAAGATTTGGCAATTTTAGCGGGTGGTTTTGCTGTAGATTTAGGAGCAGGGATGTTGTTTTGGCGATCGTCCAAATCGTCCAAATCGTCCAAATCGTCCAAATCTTCCTTATCTGTTACCGCATCGGCTGCTGACTGTTCAGAATTTCCCAGCGCTTGCAAACTTTGGTAAATAGCTTTTCTGTCTAATTCTGGATACAGGTCAATTTTATTAAAAACTAAAATTAGCGGCTTTTGAGCAGTTTGCAATTCGCACAAAGCTTGATATTCAGTGCGAGTGATATCGCCAGCTACAACAAACAGAATTAAGTCAGCTTGGCGAGTGACTTGTTTCGCCATCTCGCCGCGCACTTCGCCGCCAACTTCATCAAGTCCGGGAGTATCAATTAACTCAACTTGAACCCCCCCCGGCCCCCCCTTACCAAGGGGAGGTTCTACGCCCCCAAGGAGGGGTAAAGGCACATTCCAGCGCAAGGAACGCGGCCACTGAGTCACGCCGTTGAGGGGGCCTGTTTGCAAGATTTTTTGACCCAACAGCGCGTTTAATACGGCTGATTTGCCACGACTTACTAGCCCGAAAGTTGCAATCCGAATGATGTTGTGGTCGAGTTTTTCTGAGGTAGAAGTTAAAATATCTAACTGAGTTTGCAGCGCCGCTTCTAATTCTGTGTTGTTGGAGTTTTTTTTGCCTTGGCGCAGGTAGGAGTAGCGCGCGAGGGCTTCGCGCAAACTGGCGCGGGCTAGGGATAGGCGATTTTCTTGGATGGAATTGTCAGCCATTGGCGATCGGCTTTTTTAAGCTATGTAATTGAGTATGGAAATATAACATTCTATTTCTTATTTTAATACAATTTTTGATAATTTTCTAGCTTTGTATTTGGGAGTTAGGTAGGGAAGCGGCCCTGCCAATATGTGTCAGCTTAAGACAAAAACTTTTGATAAATCTCGTCTGTAGCCGAGGCTTCTTCCCCCTAAATCCCCCTTAAGAAGACCCACTTTGATGATGACTTCCGGCTCCCCCCTTGTTAAGGCTACCCTGTACACACAACTTGAAAAACTAACGTCATAGCCCTTCGATCCCCCTAAATCCCCCTTAAAAAGACCCACTTTGATGAGGACTTCCAGTCCCCCCCTTATTAAGGGGGGTTAGGGGGGAGCTAGGCCTAATCGTCCAACAGACAAGGTTTCTTGCCACTGGTGCGTCCAGATGCTTCTAATTTGCCGCCGAATTAACAGCCTGCGGCCCCAGATGTCTGAGGTGATAGACGAATCGCCACTTGGTTGACGAAAGATTGCAAGAAAGAAACTTGCTGATTTTGCTGAAATACTGCTTGCAAAGTTTTCGTCAACTGATTGAGACTGAAAATGCCTTTGGCTGCATTTTCTAGTTCTTGACTTTGGAAATATTCAATCAAACTCAGTCCGGCTATTCTGGTAAAATAGGCTGCACTAATTCCCTGGACTGCGCCTCCGGCTGCATAGGTAACGGCATTGCTTTTGAGCAGTCCAGCAATTGTTTGGGTAGACAGTTCTACTAATCCCAGTTTGAACATTTGGGTGGCCAAAGTTCCGGCGACTGTCTTAGCTTGGTCTAAGGAAAACTGTTGCTTGTAGATAGCGCCGAGGTCGATTACCAGTTGGGTGCTGATGGCGGTTGTTGCTAGCAAGTCTAAGGCTGCAACCGGATTAGCAAACACGGCGGCGGCGGCGATATACTGATATTGTTCGATGATGGGCATTGCCCGATCGCGCCTGACGCCATTTAATAAAGTTTTTGCCTCTAATTTAACCGTTGCAGCCTCGCGCACTGCACTCGCCCAGACCAACTGCTGCCGTTCTTGAGTTAAGATTTGAGTGAATCTTTCTGTCAGCGGTTCGAGTTGAGAAACTTGATTTTCGATCCGTTCTTGAAATGTGCCGTCCGCTTGGTGCTGCCGCACTTTAATCGAATTGGGAGAAGCTGCGATCGCAATTATATCTTCTGTCCCCAATATTCCCTGCATTCTTTGGTGCAACTTCTGCAAAATTTGCGACTGCTGCGCTGGCAAATATTGGTCTAGTTTGTTCAAAACTAGCAGCACGCGCTGACCTGCGGACGCTAGCTGAGATAATGTTTGAAACTCAGAATCCGTGATGTCGCCCGCTGTGACAAACAGCACTAAATCGCCGCCGATTTTAGCATCCGCATTTGTGGTATTAACAAACAGCGGTGATGTTTCTGAGAAAATCAGCTTTTGCGGCTGTTGGGATGCCCAATTAGAGTTTAAAACTTGAATTAAGGCAGTTTTACCGACAGCTTTGCCGCCTGTTACGGTAATCTGCAAATCTTGTCTGTCTAATTCAGCTTTGAGCCGATCGAGCTTTGCTGTTAGATGAGCCGGATTTAGCGAGTTTTGAGCTTCTGAGGCGAGCAGTTTAATTGCTGCTTCGGCAGCAGCGATCGCTTTTTCGGCTGCTTCCCGCTTGGCCAGGGGCTGCGGGAGTTCGAGTTCGAGTTTGGGGGATTGTTGTTTCCACCACCAATACCCCGCACCGGCAGCCGCCAAGCCGATGAGTGCCGTTTCGCCCATTTCTGAACCCGAATGCTGTAGAGTTTCCAACAGCCACAGCGCTGCTGAAAGTCCTATTCCGCCTATCAAAATCGGTCGCCGCAAGTTAAGTGTCATTTTTCCCTTCCTGTGGGTATTATTGCCAAGCTTAACCTTACCGGGCTTGGCCTTTCTCCCTATATTCCATCGTACCTCTGCGGCATCCAAACTGGCAGGCGGGCGATCGCACTTTTGGTGCGGGATTTCCGGCCTGCTGTACAATAGATATCTCCATAAATTCTTGTGGAACAGGCATCCTGCTTGTTCAAAACAGGCTTTTTGGCCAGAAGTCTAATCTACTTTTTGCACTTTTTCAAACTGGGAATAGAGGACTGAAGTCCTCACTACGAACGAAGAGGTTTTTACATTATTTTTATAAAACAAAATAGTTGATGTTTTCCTAGGTTGATTATTCTGGAAACTGCGCTTTAAAAACATCAATTATCTCTGTTGGAATTGCTCGCGGTCGCATTGTCACAATTTCCACCCACACCCAAAGCGCCTCTGCTTTTAACAAGATTTCGTCACTCCCATTCGAGCGAATTTCGTAGCGGCGCACGGCCCGCGGCCCGCGCATCTGTTCGATCCAAGTCGATATCTCCAGTCTATCGCCTGCAGCGGCCGATCGCAAATAATCAATTTCTATCCGCCGCATGACAAAAACGCCGCCCAATTCCCGGTAACGGTCTAATGTAAATCCCAAGTTTTCTAAATGTTCGATCGCAGCGTGTTCTAAATAATGCTGGTAGACTGCATTATTGACGTGACCGAGGGCATCCATTTCGTAATGGCGCACTCTAATTTGTGCAGTAAATGGCGTCAATTGCTCACCTTTCCACTTGTTGCGGTATTTTGGAGTTCCGAGTGCGATCGAAAATGCCAGCCCAGACGCGATCGGAACTGATTGCACCTTACACTAACAGTCCTGAACGCACGGGGAGTTAGAAACCGG
Source organism: Oscillatoriales cyanobacterium (assembly GCA_004293365.1). Classification (GTDB taxonomy): domain Bacteria; phylum Cyanobacteriota; class Cyanobacteriia; order Cyanobacteriales; family Microcoleaceae; genus Microcoleus. The sequence continues at coordinate 14,462 of RDYN01000088.1, forward strand.
GTTTTTTACGAAAATCTTTAGCACTCACCCACAGATTAGGAAAAAAACCCGGTTTCTTTGGTACTGATGCGTCCAGGACTGACTAAAAAATAGTTGAAACGCTAATGCTTCCCGGTTAATCTTAGTCTTGGACGCACTGGTGGCCGTGACCTTGTTGTAAGTGCATCCAAGACTAAATCTTTGAGAAATCCGACGAGTAATTGACTAATCTCCCAGACAAATTCCCAAACCGCGGGCCGTTTTAACCAGAGTACCGTCGAAGTCTACAGGTCTGTATTTGGAAATCGCATCTTCCAGCGGAACACTCACAACTTCCCGCTGCTGCCAAGATACCATGCAGTCAAATTTCTCTTGGGCAACTAAATCAACTGCTGCGACACCAAAAGCCGAAGCAATTAATCTTTCTAGCGGAGAAGGCATTCCCCCGCGCTGAGTGTGTCCCAAAACTGTGACGCGAGTTTCTGCACCGCTACAATCAGAAATTGTATCAGCTAAATACTGACCAATTCCGCCTAATCGACTTTGGCCTAAGCGATTTGTGTGCATTACTAACTCGCCTGCTTCTGTCCGCACAGCCTCCGCTACGATAATTAAACAGTAGTTTTTTGAGCGTTGTTGGCGTTCTTGAATTTTCGCGCAGATTTCGGAAATTTTGTAAGGAATTTCGGGAATCAGAATGATATCAGCACCGCCAGCAATTCCGGCACTGATCGCAATATGTCCGGCATCGCGTCCCATGACTTCCACAATCATCACGCGGCTGTGACTTGCCGCAGTAAAATGCAAGCGATCGAGCGCTTCTGTGGCAATATTGACAGCAGTATCAAAACCGATCGAACGCTCGGTAATACCGACATCATTATCAATAGTTTTAGGAATAGCAACTAAATTCAAATTGCCTTGTTGGGCAATCTTCCTGAGAATGGCGAGACTGCCGTCGCCACCAATGCCAATTAAGGCATCCAAACCTAGTTTGTGATAGCCTTCGATAATATCCTCAGAGCGATCGCGCAAACTGCCATCAGGCATCGGGAAAGCAAAAGGGTTGCCCTCATTTGTAGTCCCTAGCATCGTACCGCCAATAGTCAGCCAGGAGTCTACTTTCTCCACATTCAAGGCAATTGCTTCGGGAGGGCGACTCATCAATCCTTTGGTGGCTTGACGAATGCCCATCACTTTCCAATTGTAAGTTTCCGTGGCGCGGTAAACAACGGCTCGAATCACTGCATTTAATCCTGCACAGTCACCCCCGCTGGTGAGAATGCCGATACGTTTTTGTTCTCCCATAATTAAGCCAGACTTTTGTTCCTCAGAACATGGTTGATATTTTTAGATCCCGATTCGTTCAATCCTGATTTTCGACGTAAGTAGTTACCAATAAACTTTACTCTGTAACAAAATATAAAGCTATGATAAGCTTTGTAATTGCTTCGTTTCACTTTGTTTCACTGGCTGTTTGACTACTTATGTATTTTCAAGCTTCAGCGACCTAATTGAGCAGCTAATCTCTGACACTAAATCCGAGTTACCCACCCCTTTTATGATTCGGCGGTTAAAACCGCTTCTATACAAACGAAGCCCGCCTCCGCAGGCTAGGAAATAAAGGGGATATTTAGCCAGAATTTGGTATGACACGCTCCACAAGTTCGATCGGCTAACTTTGGTAGCGTCCCAAATCACCGTCTCAAATACAACATAAATTTTACTTGGGATTGAGGCGTTTAGAAACTTGGTTGATGATACCGCTGAGAATTGCACCGCCCATCAGAATACCGAGGGCGGGATTAAATACGGGCTGCCAAAGACTGTACCACAAATCGAAACCGAGATTCACGCCAGTCGATCGCCCTGCAACGGCGATCGCAAACCACCCAAAAATAGCCAAGACGAAAAACACATCAGCTACTAGAATCAAGTTGATAAAGTTAAGAATTTTATCTTTCATGGTCGATGGTTCCTTTTGAGTGTATATGTGTCAACTTTTGGCAAGCGGTTGGTAACGGAGAGGGTCGATCGCTGCAACAGGCGATCGAATCAAGATAAAATATCATTGAATTGTTTTCGCATACTTGTGGTCAAAATATGGTTCGTTATACACTTCCTCAAAGCCCCGAAATTATTTTAACCGTCAAAGGGAAAGATTCAGCCAAAGCCCGCGAAGAAGCAATGGATCGGCTGATGCTGCTGATGGATGAAGGGAAGCTACCTACAGAGCTCGCAGAAGGATTTGGGCCCAAGCAGTTTGTTGAAGTTATCGAAGATGCTGCTGTGTCTGAAGGCGAGGACGCGATTACTGAAGCCGTGCAGGTTTTGAGCAATTTGGCAAGTCTCAAATTGAAAGTCATGGAATCCCGGGAAGAAGCGCTTAAAATCCGGGAGGCGATCGACATTTTGTTTACAGATGAGGCTGTGAGTGCCGAAGAAATTGGTCGCCTCAAAGACGGTTTCAAGGTTCTCAAAAACTTCGCTCAAGCTAACGTCCGCTATCGAGAAGCTAGGGGTAAAGCTGAAGAAGCGCGGGCTATTCTCGACGAAGCTTTGCAATCTGTAGAATCGGAAAAAAAGGCGCAGAAGTCGGCAAAATAACAGTACAGAGACACCAGTTTTTATAGGTAACAAAGAGTGTCCGTTCTCTCGCGATATGCAATGTCCAGTTAATTGACCGTAATAAAAATGGTTGGTAGTGAGGACTTTAGTCCTTCCTCATCAAAAGTATGAAGAAGGACTAAAGTCCTCACTACCAACCTGAAGGACTAAAGTCCTCACTACCAACCTGAAGGACTAAAGTCCTCACTACCAACCTGAAGGACTAAAGTCCTCACTACCAACCTGATAACGGTTATTTTACCGGATATAAGATAAATCATATCGACCTTATTAAAATCAGGATAAAAATTATGAGCGAACAACAAACAGGAATTCTCAGAAACTCAATGACAGGCAGCTTGGTGCTGGCAAAAAAGTTAGGCTTTGAACCCAAAACTGTGATAGATGTCGGCGCAGCTTTGGGAACATTTAACCTTTACGAAACTTTCCCCAATGCGCGACATTTGCTCATTGAACCCATCGCCGAAAATGAACCTTACCTCGCCAAAATTTGCCGCAAGCTCAAAAGTGCAGAATACATTATTGCTGCGGCGGCCAAAGAATCAGGAGTTTTAACTCTCAGCGTCAGTCCCGGGATGGTGCACTCTTCGATTTCAGAAAATCCCGTTACTGACAGCAGCAATCCTTATATGAGAAACATCCCAGCAATTACGCTGGATGGCATATGCAGGGAAAGAAATTTGCCAAGCCCGTATTTAATTAAAGTCGATGTAGATGGCAAAGAATTAGATGTTTTAGCGGGAGCAACTGAGATTTTGCAGCATACTGAATATGTAATTGTAGAAGTTACTTTGTTTGGTCAGATGTATGAAGTAATAAGTTTTATGAAGTCCCAAGGATTCGCAGCTTACGATATTGTTGATTTAGCTTATCGCCCGATTGATGCAGCTTTGTGGCAAATTGATATGGCTTTTGTTAAGGAATCGGGTCTCTTTAGAAAAGATAGCAGTTACGCGACTGGAGAGCAGGATATCGAAGCACTTAATTCGCATCTCAAAGCTTATCGGGAAGCTTTTATTAAACACATTGACACTCATTACAGCGACCCAGTAGAGCCGGAACTGCAGGTAACTCAAGCTGTTTTGGGCGAAGATTATGTCATCATTTAACTCAAGTTGCTTCCATCCGATCCCAAATCCGGGTCGCACTTCGCACGCTTATTTAATTAATCCTCAACATCTAAAAAACAGGTTTCCTAAATGCTGCTATTGTCGTCTATAAGCCAATACGGTTCACTTAAGAGAGATCCCCCCTAACCCCCCTTCGATGCGGGGGGGACAAGAAGCTCTTAAAGTCCCCCTACAACCAGGGGGATGCGAGGGGGATCTCCGGGGAATAAATAGTGTTAAGTAAACCGTATTGGTCTATAAGCCAATTGTGAACCGTTGAGTTGCTGGCGGTCGAAGCTGTCAACCATCAACCAATGGAGGCTCTCAATTCTAGTTCTTTAGCCCAAGGTATTGCTGCCAAAATATAGTAGATGTCATTTCCTTTGAAGCACTTTTCCACTGTGTACTTACGGATGACCATTCATTACTACCTTCAGCAGCAACTTTAAACCACCTAGTCAAAAGGTTAGTACCAGCTAATTTATCTACCTCATTTTGGTTATTATAGCTTTTACTAAGCTTGATAATGCTCATGTGAAAGGTTTCTGGGTCACAGTTTTTGATAAAATCTGGGCCTTTTAGATAGTCTTCAAAAGCTTTTACAACCATCTCTACATGATTATAATCAAATTTTGCTAAAGCCTGAAGTATTACTTTTGTCAAATGCTGAACTGCATCCATATATTCTGGAGAATAATGGATGGAATAAGCTATTAAATCATTGCGGATATAATAATAATTTTCCCAATTTACATTTTTGGCAGAAGCTGGTTGATGCCACACCGCCATTGATGGAAAAGCTACAATGTTATTGCCCAACTCTTTTATTCTTAAACCAAACTCTACATCATCTATTTTGATAAATAAAGGCAGCGGTAATTTAGTTTGTTCAACAAGTTCCTTAGAAAAAGAGAAAAACCAAAATCCGCCATAGTCTACATCTTCTTCCTTGAGTAACCTGTTGAGAGAATTAGAATCTCGTAAATCGATATTATAATTTAAAGCAATTAATGCCCCAGGCCCAAATCCTCTATTTTTAGAATAGGCGTTGTACGATGCTCCTGCTTCATACAACATATGCTTTTTTTCTAAATTTAGCAGTCCACCCGCTACAGCGAAATCAGAATTGGCGTATTCATACAAAGGAAATAATTTATAAATACATTCACTTTCTAACTCTATATCATCATCCATAAGCAAAAAATGAGAATATTTTTTTTCCTCTAAAGCTTCGACCAACCCTCTGGTAAAGCCCCCGCTTCCACCAGCATTTATATTAGGAACTAGCCTCTGTTTTGGCTTGCCGAAATCAGCTTCATCTAAAGTTCTACCATTATCAACAACGAATACTTTAAAGTCCTTGATTTCTAGTAATTCATCTTGAAAAATGGCAGTTAGTGTATTTTGTATGAATTCCTCTTTTTTAAAGGTGCAAATGACAATCCCCAAGGATGCTTCTCTAGTTTTACTTTCATCAGTTGCTATCCATGCCTCTTTAAATGCACCATGTTCACTAGAACAGGTTATTTCAAAATATATTCTACCCGCTTTTTTGCCTTGAAGGAGATTTATTGGTAAGATTTTTACAGGATCGGAGAATTGACATTTCTTAAAGCTCTCTTCAGAAATTATTTCTTTGTTTTTTTGTCCATCAAATTCTCGGCAAACAGAAATTTTAAAATCGCCTTCAAGTTTCAGCAAGTAGTAGATAGAGCTAAGAGTTGTATATTGAGTATAAAATCTCTCGTAAAACGAATTAAAGTAAGAATTTGAGGAGACAACACCACCCTGAGATAAAACAACTTTTTTGTCATCTTCCTGGTAGTTTATAGATGCAGATTCATTACACCGTATATATACATCCGAGGTTTCGGCTGATTTTGGGAGCTTAATTCCAGCTAATATGTTCATGTAATATGTACCTCTTGTTGTAGTAAACTTAGTTAGTAAACTTAGTTATTTTATTTGACTGATGTTAAAGAGTCTTAGCTTAAGAGTAATTTGTGGATAGGTTCTAGTACCTCCTCCTTTAGGCATAACTCCTATCACATTTATTTAAGTCGTGGATAAAGGGATTGATGTCGCATGAAAGCCTCTTCTAAGCTTGGATCAACTGATTGGGGAGTGGCCGCAAGCGTTGGTGCGGCTGTTAGTTTGAGCGTGTCATTAGCATCTGCGTATACGCCTATTCCGATACCCGCTAATAGAGCAGCACCACGCGCGGAAGCCGCAGCAACTGTAGTTGCATAGAGGGGTATTCTCAATACATCACTCAGTAATTGTTTCCAAGGCTTTTCTGCGGTTCCACCGCCTGCTAAACGCACTTCTGTGGCCTTAAAACCTGTAGCCTCAAGTGCCTCAAAACCTTGTCGCAAGGCAAAAGCAACTCCCTCTAAAGCGGCCCGCATCAGGTGCGCCTGCGTGTGATGAAGTCCAAGCCCCACCCATGCCCCGCGTATATTCGGATCGAGGTGTGGAGTGCGCTCACCTGTGAGGTATGGCAAAAATGTTAACCCTTCACATCCTGGGGCAACAGAAAACGCTTTAGTATAGACTTGCTGCCAATCTAAGCCGAGGATACCTCGCACCCACTCAAGCGCTAACCCGGCATTTTGCATTGCTGCAAGGCTGTACCACCCGTTAGGTACGGCGGCTCGATAGAGATGCGTGCGATCGTGACGATCGATAATTGGTTGCGATCGAGGTGTAATGATTTGAGCGCCCGTGCCGATCGTTAGTTGAACCAAACCAGGCTCTAGTAGTCCGTTACCAAGCGCTGCCGCTGCGGTATCCGCAGCACCAGCGATAACGGGTAAACCAACTCTCAAGCCAAGATGCTCTGAAGCAACAGTTGTTAGATAGCCTGCGATCGCACTAGAGGGGATAATTTTCGGCAACCAATCGCAACGTAGATTCAGCGCCCCGATTGCATCCCCAGCCCAGTTGTCCGACACAACATCGTAAAGCAAAGTACCGCTAGCATCAGATGGTTCGGTTGCAACTTCCCCAGTCATCCGCAAGCGCAGCCAATCTTTTGGCTGAAGTGCCCAACGCGCTTCGGTGCAGACAGCAGCCTCGTGTTCTCGCAGCCACAACAAAGTTGGACCCGCCATGCCCGCTGTGATTGGGTTGCCCGATCGCTCTAGAATAGCGGCATCGAGCGAATGATAAGCGCTAAGCTCGGCAAAGGAGCGAGTATCTGCCCACAGGATAGCAGGGCGCAGGGGCTGACCCGACTCCGAAGCTAGGACAACACCGTGCATTTGTCCTGAAAGTGCGATCGCCTGTACTCGATCGGCGCGATTTCCCACTGCCTTCCTAACAGCCTCGCCAACAGCTAACCACCAATCCCCTGGCTCAGACTCAGCCCATCCGGGGTAAGGCGCACGAACAGGATAGGAGCTTGACGCCTCACCTATAGTAGTTCCGTCTGTCGCAAGGAGCAATGCCTTAGCAGAGCCTGTTCCTAAATCAATGCCAAGCAGCATTACAGCAATCCTCAAATACTTATAAGTTAAGAATCCAAAATTAGATTTGTTGCGGGAGTCAAGCTAAAAATCGCTTCTGAAGTTGCTCGTGCCATTACTGTGGCTGCGAGAATCGGACGAGCGTTTCTTTAGCACCAAACTCATGCAAACTGCTCAACTTCTCAGCAACAGTCTCGACGAAACGTGGCGACTGTACTAAATCTCCAAAAATTTCAGATATGCTGAGTAATGGTCTGGGATCTGTTTTACCCGATCGGGCTTGTTGAGTGAGGATATCGGCTAATGGGTCATCAATGGGGATAGGACGGTTCTGGTCGTCACAACCATTGAGATAGTGACACCAAGCTGCGATCGTCAAACTTAGGTAATCGATCGCACCTCCAAGTTGTAATTTATCGCGCAACGATCCCAAAACAAACTTAGGAATTTTGGCCGAGCCATTCAGGCACAAGCGCGGAAGCAGATCGCGAATTTTAGGATTATAAAACCGTTCAATTAAAGTCTTTTTATAATCGTCTAAATCAATCCCAGGAATGGGTTGGAGCGTGGGTGTCACCTCGTCCATCAACTTAGCGACTGCTTGCTCAAACAAGGGATCGGCCATGACTTCATAAACGTAGGTATAACCTGCCAGAGAACCGAGATAGCCAATCAGCATATGACTGGCGTTGAGCAGCCGAATTTTCATCATCTCGTAGGGAAGAACATCGTTAGTCATCTGTACGCCAACGGATTCCCAATCGGGTCTGCCTGCACAAAATCTATCTTCAATTACCCACTGGATGAAAGGCTCGGCGACGCATGGAAACGCATCATCAATACCAAACTGTTGGGCCACCATTTTGATATCTTGTGGCGTTGTCAGCGGAGTAATGCGATCGACCATGCAGTTGGGAAACGCAACGTGTTCAGCAATCCAACTTCCTAACTCTCGATCGCGCATTTCGGCAAATGTTGTTAGCATTTTCCGCACCATGTTGCCGTTGCCCTGGATATTGTCGCAGGACAAGACTGTAAAGGGTGCCAACCCCTGTTTGCGTCGTTTTTCGAGTGCGGCTGTCAAAAAACCGTAGGTCCCAAGTGGTTGGTCGGGATGTTGCAAATCGTGCTGCATCGTCGGGTGGTTGACATCGAAATTGCCACTTCCTTCAATGTAGTAGTAGCCGCTTTCAGTGATGGTTAGAGTAACAATTCGGCATTCGGGACTTGCCATTGCTTCGATGACTGCTTGACGATTGTCTGGTGCAAACAAATATCGAGCGATCGAACCGATGATTCGAGCGCGATCGCCTTCTAGCGATCGCTCAACTAAAGTATACAAACAATCTTGGGACAGCAGCGCATCCCGCATTCGCCTGTCAAATTCATTGTCCAGCAATCCAACACCACAGATTCCCCAGTCACTACCAGGATGCTGATGGAAATAATCATCGAGATAGAGCGCTTGGTGCGATCGATGAAATCCACCAACCCCAATATGCACAATTCCATTACTGATTTGATGGCGATCGTACTTGGGTACGCGCACATTTCCAGGTAAACGAGACAGGGATGCTTCATTCAGCTTGATTGTTGAGCCTGTGTTGGTATTGCTGTTCATCTAATTTGTGTTAAAGCGAGTGTTGACATCAAAGGCTCCTATCAATGTGTATTTTTAAACTGGGGTTGCTGACAATATCCCGAAATACCAATTTAATGGGTCGTTGCACATATCTCGATCCCCCTCGCATCCCCCTGGTGGGAGGGGGACGAAAGAGAAGAATCTTGTCCCCCCCTTAATAAGGGGAGTAGGGGTTGACTGTCGATCGGAATCTTGTCCCCCCCTTATTAAGGGGGGTTAGGGGGGATCAGATTCGGGAGCAGCTTCATAAAAAATTGGTATAAGATCGTCCATCCGCTCAATAACTTGCTCGGCACCAGCCGACTCAAGAGCATCTGCACGGCTTTTTCGTTCATCCTCGCTGATGTGAGTTCCCCCTACATAACCGATAATCTGCCCAATTCCAGCGGCAACGGCAGCTTTTACCCCACTGATAGAATCTTCAACTGCCACGCAATCCGAAACTTCTGCGTCCAGACACTTCGCGGTATATAAGTAGATGTCAGGAAGCGGCTTGGGCCGCGGAACGGGGAGAGAGTCGTGAGCGCTAAATATGCGATCGCTGGGGAAATAGTCGGTCAAGGCCGCTGCACCAAGGCAAGCACTCAGCCGCTGCAAGCTGCTGTTACTTACAAGTGCATATTCAAATCCGTCATCGCGCAAGTAAGACAGCACTTGAGGCGTTCCTGAAGTCGCTTTTGCCTTTACTTTCAATTGTTCAATTGCTCTGTTTTCTTCTTCAGTCACTAACCGATCGATATCGCGCTCATTAAGAGTGGTTGATGAATCTGCGTAGATATTCTTGAGTATTTCCCTGTAAGGTTTCCCGGCGAAGCTTTTAACAAAATCCTCAAGCTCGTAGTGTGGAGCGCCAGGGAACTCGATCGCCACTTCATTTGTCAGCCTCCACGCGCTCTCAAGTGCGATGATTTCACTATCAACGACAGTTCCATCATGATCGAAAAGCACCACCTTTTCATGCTGAAACGGTTTCATTCAAAAGACCTCCCTCACTGTAATTTTTAAGCGCAGTCAATAGTCCGTGGATCTGGATATCTCGCAAAGCTTGGTGGCATTCATTATCTACGATCTCTGTGTGTTCGCAATTCTCCAATCCCAGAATCCCGCTAATTACCGCGCCTTCTTGAATCGCTGTAATTGCGCTTTGGGTATCCTTGGCATGATAGGGCGCGCCCGACTCGCTCGCCCCCTCTCTGACTGCAAGCAGCCACGCCGCAACGGGAAGTACAATCCGCTTCATGCTCACATTTCGGCTGTAAGCATCCTGAAGTATCGGAAATATATACTTGCCTACTTTCCTGGTTGTTTCTGAAGAGATTCTCTCAGTAGTATCGGGAAGATCCTCGTTACTGAGCCTTAGTAACACCTGTTCCATATATTGTTCGCACATCTGGCGGGGCACTGGTGTTGCTGCTGCGATATCGTCCATGAGAAGCCGAGCAAACAACTGGAATTCCGGTAGCGCGATCGCCTCGTGCATATACTCTATACCTGCTCTTACAGCTAAACAGGCTATGAACGAGTGTACTGCATTCAAGAATCTCGACTTCATATACAGGAAGGGAGTGATGTCTTTGGTCATTATGACCCCCGTATCTTCCCACCCCGGTCGATCGCCTGTAAAGTTGTCTTCCACGACAAACTGCCAAAATGGTTCGGTAACAATGGGATCGCGATCGCGAACTTGCAACAGTCGGCTGGGGTATTTACAGTCAGATTCTTGCTCCCCTGGCACAATCCTATCTACAACCGTATTAGGAAACGCCGCGTTATCCCTGATGTATTCTGCAAGTTGAGGATCGATCGAGTCAGCGTAAGCTAGCACTGCTTTTCGCAGGATCTCCCCGTTTCTTGGCAGGTTGTCGCAAGAAAGGGTGGTGAAGGGGGTCATGTTGCGATCGCGCCGCCGGCGTAGCGCCTCTACGATAAAGCCAATTGCAGTTGTTGGAGTCGAAGGATTTTGCCGATCGTGCGCGATGTCTTCATTCGCTGTGTCGAGATTAAAACTCTTGTCTAGATGGTAGCCGGATTGAGTAATAGTAAGAGTCACCAGATGCACAGAGGGAGACGCCATCTTTTCAAGCACATACTCGCACTTCTCTCTACCATCGACAATTTCCCTGATAGAACCTATAACTTCCGCTTCCTCACGATTTTGAGCGCAACTAGAGTGTTTGGTCAAAGTGTAAAGGAATCTCTGCGGTTTCAACCTAGTAATAGTGCGTTGGCTCTTGAGGCTAACCCCACAAATCCCCCATCTCTGCTCTTGAGACCCCTTCTGTGCAAGATAGTTATGTATGATGTAGGCGAGGTGGCCCCGAAAAAAACGACCAGGCCCGAAATGCACGATACCAGTCTTAACCGCCCTCCTGTCGTAAGGAGATTCTTGTCTCCACAAACCAGTTACAGTACCGAAGCGAGAACTTGAAACACTGGGCGATCTGAGTAAGTTAACCATGAGAATTCTTAGATAAGTGGACGATCGGGTAAAAAAGAGCCCGTCAGTCTGGGTATAGCCCATGACCTACAAGCAGGACAAATATCTTAAAGTGGGAAAATTTTAGGCATACTCTGTGGCATCTACAAGGAAAGGTTTAGCCACAGGGTAATTATGGTCTGACAGGTAGAACAGAGACAGAAGAAATCTGGTAAACTTAATTAATTAAGTATCAAATATCAAGCAGTCATTAACCTGAAGTAAGGCAAAAGAATACGCCACATACTGCCACTTTGTTGAGCTTGGGCAAGTGCGTAAGTCGAATCTCTGTCCTATAAGGCAATACGGTTCACTTAAGATCGATCCCCCTAACCCCCCTTAATAAGGGGGAATAAGAAAGCTCTTAAAGTCCCCCGACAATCAGGGGGATGCGAGGGGGATCTCCGGGGCATAAATAGTCTTAAGTAAACCGTATTGTCCTATAAGGCGCAAACAGACTGCTTTTAAATTCGACCTTGAGATTCCCCAATAACTCTGTACACTTTGTATGTTATTTACCTTGGTCGCTGCTCTCCTCCGTCTTAAGGAGAATCTACAAACAATTCTTTAGAGGTATTTATAACAACAATCAAGTGTATACTTCACTACAAGCATTTAAGCTAGAGTTTGGTGTTGTAGCTTCAAAAAAACAACGCTTGCTTTGACAATTCCTGTATGTAGCTGATAGCTGATACAGTTACTACCCCTGATTCCTGACAGAGCACAAGCAGGGGCTTTCAATTCCCTGTTAGTTAAGTTAGGATCGCGAATTAAATAACTTACAATTTTAATTGTTATTGTGGAATGGGCGTCCCGCCCGTCCTTTTTGGACGCCCATTCCACTTTCAAGAGTGGAAGTTATACCAATTAAAAAAAAAGAATGCAACAGTATTCTTCCCCCGCAATACAGCGGGGGGGCTAGGGGGGGTCGAAGAGTGTTGCACGATTTTAGAAAAATGGTATTATTTAATTCTCATTCCTTAGAGCGATCCGTAGATGTTGCCCGCGCGGAAGAGTTATCTTGCCAGAGACGAACGCTTGGTTCACTTGAATATTTACGGCGCACAATTGAGGCGCATCAAGAGTGAACTCGCTCTACTTTGTTGAGGTATAAGCTGACGGAAACAGCTTATATAAAATTGGCATGACGACTCGACTAATTGAGGAACGGATAGCCGAAGTGCAGCGGGATGTGAGAGCGCATTACTCTGATGTTGCCGTCAACTTGCTGGGATTGTGGGAACACCGAGGGAATGTGGAACTGTACTTCAAACACCGCTACAAAGCGTTTAATTATCGCATCGAGAAACTGACGGAGTATTTCCTGTTTCCTTGCGGTCAAGCGCACCCTGCGGGATTTGTTTGAAATGGAAGCAAAAGTGCTGAGTAATGTTGAGATAGAATTAGTTGGCTCCATCGCTGCTACCTCGATCTGTAGCTTTTTCTGCTGCTTCCCGTGCCGGCGTAACTGCTTCCCCCACGTTATTTTTTACCGATTCTATAAATCTTTTGGTACTGGGGGCAATGGGTTGGTTGAGATTCAGCTTTTCTGTGATATTGCCAACTACACCCTTCGCATCCTTCTCTATCTCGCTTGTTGGCTGCCGATCGGGAAGGGGAATTTCGTAAGACTTAGTTTCAGGGGTTGGTGTAGCGATCGCTTGCATTTTGTTGCCCGACAATTGTAATTCTGAGCTAAACAGGAGCGCTGTAGCTACAGCAAAGATTATTCCTAGTCGCAGGCAAATTGTAACTAAACGCGAGGTAAACTTTTTCATTGAAAAACTCTGTTTTTTCTGTAACGACTGTAATACAGAATAATTGCTGTTGTTGGTTGACCAATCTATCTAAAGATAGGACTTGGGGCCAATTTATGGTGTTAGCCCGGTTCCCAAATCAACCTCAACAAAAAAGTTTTGGGCGCTGCGGCGCAACAGGCGACCGAGCGCAACTAGGAACTCAATAAAGGTACATTTACTACTTCCCCTGACACTTCTCCTACCTGCACTTTTAGTTTTTCGCCGCCTGCTTTGGTGCGGATGTAAGCAAGACCAAAAAAGCCGGATTCGGTTTCTGTAAAACTGGTGATTTTGCCGACTTTTTCCTCTTTGATTGTGATGACTGTTCCGGGTTCAACGGCGCCGCTCAACTGCAGGCCCCAAAGTTGCTGTTTGACTCCTTGGTAGGTGTTCAATCTGGCAATTGTTTCTTGGCCGATGTAGCAGCCTTTGTCGTAGGTAATTGTGTGTAAAAGGCGGGCTTCTAGGGGGTTGTAATCGTCTGTGAGTTCAAAATCTGTGGCGGGGCGGCCTTGTTGGATTCGCAGTTGTTCCCACACGCGATCGCCCATGGGTACAGCCCCAGCTTTGACTAATTCATTCCACAAGCGGGCTGCATCGCTAGCTGCTGCAATTAAGGTGTATCCAGGTGTTGCTAAACCGCTACCAACCGCAAGTCGAACCTCCTCTTCATCCCCGGAAAGAGGGGGGGTTTTTATCAATTTGTGAGTGGCGTAGGATTGATTTTCAACTTCGGTAACTCCGAGTTTTTCTAGTAGTTGAGTGCTTTCGGGCCCGAGAAGACTGAAAGCAACGGTTGTATCGGTTAAATCTGTTAATTCTACGCGATCCATTGGGAAAATGTAGCGATCGAGCAATTCGAGCAATTGACGGCGGCGGTTGGCTGAAACTAGCAGTATGACAGCATCTTCTGTAGCATAGGCGGTGGCGAGGTCGATCGTCCGCGCGGTAGAAGTTACGAAAACGGTGTCGCAACCTTGACCGGGTTTGAGTATGTTAAAGTTGTTGGTACTTTGATTGTGCAGGAACCGCAGGCGATCGCTCCCTGAGATTTGAATGCGTCCCCAGTGAGTGCGATCGTACAAAGCCGCACCTTGTTTAGTTGCTGCGATGGCGGCGCCGTCGTTACCAAAACTGATAGGGACTGTTTCTGTGGTTGCTAATTCTGCAAAAGTAGCGCCGGCTGCGGCTTGAATGTCGTGCAATTCTTGAATTAGCATAGGATTTTAGATTTAAGATTTGAGCGTGTATTGAATCATTTATGCTTAGTTTGAGTTCGCGATCGCACTCGCGGGCCCTAGAAACCGGGTTTTTTACAGAATCTCCGCACTGTAGCCAAGTATTCTCGTAAAAAAACCCGGTTTCTGACTACCCATGACTGCTGTCAACTGTCAACTGTCAACTGTCAACTGTCAACTGTCAACTGTCAACTGTCAACTGTCAACTGACTCAAATTAGCAAAGACTTCTTGTATTAATTGACTGGCTTTGGCATCAAGACGATTCCAGTCTACATCGCCAGTGTCATCATCAATCAAAAGAGTGTCAATTACAACTTCCTGACTTTGCGTTGGAGTGTGGGCCCGCTGGTAGTTGACAAAGCAGACTCGATAGCAAAGTTCCCAAATATCGACGGATCTTTGCTCGCCTTGATGCTCTAAAATTAGTTGATAGCCGGGAATTGGAAACTGCACTTCTTGGTAAGTTCCTGTCCAGACTGACTCCTCTAGTTGTTTGCGGATGTTGTCGAGCACTCGGATCATGGCCGGCTGCATGAGCAGTTCAGCTTGTTTCCAGGCGATCGGGCTAGTTATTTTAGGCTTCATATAGACGATGTTAAAAAGGAAAATCAATCAATGAATTAATTTTCCAGCATTTGGCACCTACTTGTGGGACATCCGCCACAAAATGTTAAATTTAGCCGCAATTTAGGACGCGCTTGCCAAACAAACCGACTTGGGCGCGATCGATATTGAGCTCGACAGCGAGACACTTACGAAGCAACCGAATTTCTGCCCCTGTGCGCGTGACTTCCACAGAGAAACCCGGTTTCTTCGATCGATCTGGGCTTGAGCCAAGATAATCTATAAAGAAACCGGGTTTCTAGCTCCGCAGGTAAGTCGGAAATTGACTTTTAGGATGGGCGATGTAGGATTTGAATTACTCCCCCTCACTTAATTAACGAGTTTACGTCATTTCAGCCCATAAACTACTCATCTTGTAAAGACTTGTTTCCGTACCTGAGTGGAAACCGAGTGCCTTGCGGTAAGCTGTACACAATAAGCAGACTCAACATTATGAGTCAAGTGAGTGGAATATGAGTGGAAAACCAAAATCAGTCACAGTAAGCACCTCAACCGATTACCTGATTGGCTACGAGCGGATTCTGGATTACCTGAAGGATGCCCAGAAAGAATGCCCCAAAGGGGTAGGGTTAAAAAAAGAGAGCCGTGCCAAAGGCTCCTATGTACAGTTGCAATTCAAGCTAGGTGACAAGCGGGTTATCAAGTCCTGTGGGTGCAATCTGACGATGGAGGGTATCACTGATGCCCTAAAGAAGGCACACCTAGTCGCTACCGCATTAGAATCGCTTTCTAGTGAGACAGAGTTTTTAAGGTGGTACGACGATGTAATCCTCGAAAAGAACGTTGTCAAAAACGACCTAGTAACGTTTGGTGAGGCGATCGCAAAAGTAGAAGCCGGATACTGGGACGGGTACACTAAAAAGCGTCAGAAGCGAGACAGGGATAGCGCGTCCGCCCAGAATACTTGGCGTCACGTCTATGGGATTTTTTACAAGCTATTGCCACAAGATACAATCGTGAACTTCACCGACATAATGACAGCAGTCAACAGCAAGGAAAAAGGTAGCAAGTCTTACAAGTCTTGTCTGTCTGTGATGAAAAAACTAGCTGAAACCGTTGGCGACACTCGATTGTACGAAGAGTTGAATAAGATTGATGGCAAGCAAACCATTTATCGCGATGACTTGCAATCTGTATCAATAGACGATTTCTTACAACTACGCAAGGATGTGATAGATATCCCCGCCAATGACAAGCGATATCACTTGGAGTCGCGCAAGCAATAGCTGTGGGTGTTCTCAATGCAGATAGTGTACGGATTGCGGGTTCACGAAGTGTTTGCCGTCCAGAACATTGACAAACCTTTTAAAACCAAGGATGGCGTTATTATCCCAGCATTGAATGACCCCAAAAACACAAAAATGATTGCCGTAGTAGGCGACAAGACATTGTTGGATACTACGACCAAAACAGGCTACCGCTTGACGGTTCCGATGCTCCCCCCTACTCACCCTGATTTAATAGAGCAGTTAGAGATTAAGGCAGGTACACCCCCGCAACTTAAGGTTGTTTCAACCGATCCAGCGGTAATAGTTGAAAAATTTTCCCACTCGGCGGGCTTACGCTTAAGGGCGTGGGGCAAGTTCACCCAGACCCACTCGTTGCGTCACCTAGCTAATCTTAATGGCATGATGGGCGGGGTAAGTCTTGAGACTCGCGCTATGAGCTTAGGTCACAGCCCAACAATGAATGATACGGTTTACAAAAAGCGTCAAACCACCAAGACCACCATTGACTTGCTTACCAAATCAGATAGTCAAGCTATCCCGTTAAATTCCGCTATTAAGGTGCTTAAGCAGATGGGTAGCACACAAGACTTGATTGCTTATACGGCGGCTGTCTACAATGTCAGTCCTGACAGGATTGTCGAACTATTGACCGACATCTAGCCCGCCTTAACCACCCTACCCCCTCTAACCAGGGGGTATTTTTTGTCCATTTTCCCTCTGTCCTCTTATTTCCTAAAGTAAGCCCCTACTTTAGCTCCCTACTCTCTACACCTAACCCGCCCTAGCCCGGCGGGTTTTTATATAGTTCGATTGAAGCCATCGCTCAATAAAAAAAACCGGGAATTACCCCGGCAATCCACCCTTACAGAACGTCAACAACCAAACTTTTATTAGCTGGCA
>RDYN01000089.1:0-21073 GCA_004293365.1 Oscillatoriales cyanobacterium
AATTCATTCCTCTTGGACGGACTGAAGTCCGTACTACGAACCTGGGTTTGTAGTGAGGAATTCATTCCTCTTGGACGGACTGAAGTCCGTACTACGAACGAATGATTTTTTATTTACTTAACTTGTTCGCAAATTCGGCAACCGCCGCGACAAATTCTGTCGTTGATTCGTAGGGTAAAACATTGCGCCCCGGCATTAATAAACCCTCTGCATTGGGAAAGTTAGCCAAATATTGCGCTAGTCTTTCGTCCGGTTTCTCTTCCTTACCCGATCGACTGATGCTTGAGGCTTTTTCTCCCATCACAACGAGTGCGGGTCGATCGAACTTTTGAATCGTACCGCTGTAATCTTGCCGCCAAAAACCCGCTAAAAACGAGAAAACCGCGTGACGGCTGTCAGGATTCGCCGCCCCAGCCTGCAAAGCATCCAACCATTCGCTGTCAACATTTGCCGCATCGCCAAACAGTTGTTTTGCAGAAAAAGATCGCAAAAATTCAGCGCGTCTGGCGTAGCGGTAAAAAGCATTTCCCAAGGGAGAGTCTAACAAATTCCAGACAATTCTTTGCTGTCTGTCTGTCGAATGTTTGTTCATCACCGCCCAAGCTGGAGGCCCCGCTAGGACTAAGGAATTGATTAAATTAGAACCGCTTTCCTGCTGGATTTTGGCTAATTCCAAGGCTACACACAGTAAAGCACCTTGCACGAGGACGATCGCAGGTTTTTTGACAACTGTTTCCAAGAAAAACTGCAACTGTGCCGCCCAATCCTCTGGATAGCAAGCCACAGCGGGCATTTCGCCATCGCCGCAGCCCAAAAGGTCGGGATTGTAAATCGGATTTGTGTTACCGGATTTGTACCAACTTTCGCAAAATCTATGCCAAAAGACTCTTGACAATCCCACTCCTATAGGATGGATTAATAACAAAGGGATGCTATCTTCTGTCGCAGTAGTTGGGTTGTAAATATCGTAAGCACAGCGATATTTTAGCCATTCGTAAAACAGCGTTGGGGCTTTTATAGATGAAATGGCGGATAAATCTTGGGTTGAATATTGCGGCTGCATATTATTTTTTTGTGCCAATGTTAGTTTTTATTATAAAATAAGTAGGGCGGGTTTCACCCTAAATATTTTGGGTAAATCAAGAGATAGATAAACCCGCCCTCTTAGACTACATTTATTATTTAATTATGTCAGAACAGCGGATTACCATTTCTTTACCCAACTTGCTGCTCATTGTAGCATCGTCCTTGCTGCTAGTGCTGCTGTGGCAATTGCGTAGCCTGCTAGTAATTCTGATGATATCAGTCGTGCTCGCCGCGTCGATCGTCCCGATCGTCAATTGGGCAGAAACGATGCGCGTTCCCCGCTGGCTGGCGGTGATTATGGTTTATTTAACTCTCATCGGCGGATTCAGCGGGACGGTAGTGTTAATCGGGCCGACAGTCATCGAACAAATCGAGTTACTGCTGCGGCAGTTACCACTGTACGCCGAAAGTTTGGAAGCCGTAGCAACTAATCTATTGAGTCGCTTGAGCGACAATGCCCCAACCTTTGTGGGTCAGTTGGTGGACACTCAATCGCTGACTAATTGGCTGATCCGATCGAGCCAACAACTAATTTTGCGATCGTACAGTTTAACCAGAGGCATTCTCGGCGGCTTCTTCAGTTTAGTTTTAGCATTATTTATTTCCGGTTACATGGTAGCCGACAGCGACACATTAATTAAAAGTTTGGTGCAGTTTTTCCCGAAACCTTGGGACACAAAACTCGCCGCCCAAGCCACGCCCATCGGGCAAAGAATGGGGAGTTACATTCGCGGGCGGGTGTTAGTTTCGGGGATTTTAGGGATATTTATCACCGCAGGTTTGAGCTTTTTGGGAATGCCGGAGTTTGCTTTGGGCTTGGGTGCGATCGCAGGTGTGACAAATCTGATTCCCTTCATCGGCCCCGTTTTGGGTGCAGTACCAGCCTTAATCGTCGCCTTAGCTAAGGGTGGATGGGTGCTGTTGTGGGTATTGCTGTTATTTGTATTTATCCAAAACTTAGAAACTTACGTACTCGATCCTTTGCTAGTTGGTTCCTCGGTTGGCGTGCATCCATTGTATCAATTGCTATCTGTTTTGGGAGGCGTGCAAGTATTGGGAATTATCGGGGCCGTAATTGTGCCGCCTTGGTTTGCGGGAGTAGCTGCTTTGATTGAAAACTTGTATTTAAAACCAAAGCTGAGGAGCGAATATCGAGAGACAATAAATCAAGCTAAAAATAATTCTGACTTACCGCCTTTGACACCTTCGGCTTCAACAGTTGACAGTTGACAGTTGACAGTTGACAGTTGTAGGGTGTGTCGCCTGTGATAAATTCCTAACTCAATACCGAGAATCTCAGGGTGCATCTGGCGCAAGGAAGAGGGCTCTCGCATGACCGCATATAAGTTATTAGTTATCATCTCCTATTTTCTGCGGTCATGCGAGAGCCCCTACGCATATATTCGCTTGCATTGAGATGCACCCGAATCTCAGGGCGACGCACGTGATACGACTCATTAAAATTATTCCCACAAACACGAAACTCGTAAAAGGTCAATACGCTTTGCTTAAGGTTGGTCATTGCGAGGGACGAAGCAATCGCAGTATCTGTTTTTCGTATCGTTTTAGCCCCAGGAGGGTCTAAATCTAAGTGGATTGCATCAAAGGCTTGTTTTCTCAAATATTTTACTTGGTGCGTCGCCCGATCGATTATTTGTCAAATTTAGAGATTGTTGATGGCGACACACCCTACAAATAATCCGGTGCGTCGCCCGATCGATTATTTGTTAAATTTAAAGATTGTTGGCGGCGACACACCCTACACATGATCGGGTGCGTCGCCCGATCGATTATTTGTCAATTTTAAAGATGGTTGGCGGCGACACACCCTACCCTACAAATAATGTTGCATGATTTTTCCTAAGATTTAGCACGGTTATTTCAAAATACGAGACAAGATTGCCACAGCCAAAAACTATCTTGAAATTATCTGCGTTCATCTGTGTTAATCTGCCTTAAATCTGCGGTTGCTCTATCAATCCTAAGTCTAGTATCTATAAGCCCAAGGACTAATGACTAAGGACTAATGACCAATGACTAAGGACTAATTGCCACTTCAATGCGGCGGTTGCGCTGCCGATCGATCTCAGAACTATTATCCACCAAAGGGCGACTTTCCCCGTAGCCGATCGCCACCCAATGATACCTCTGCCCGAGCACGCCAGACAAATACTGCACCACAGCCTGAGCCCGCGCAAACGACACATTGCGATTGTCCGCCTCTTCTCCCGCGTCGTCGGTGTAGCCCGCCACCCGCACCGTCGCCCCCTCGTCATTCCGCAACTCGGCCACTAAATTGTCCAAAATTGTATTAGTTCCCGCCCGCAGAGAAATACTGCCCGCATCAAACAAAACATCGCTGGGGAGAGTTACCATCAGCCCATCCCCTGCAAACACCGGATTTCTCGTATTCTGCGACTGCGCGTTGGTATCGAGAGGGCTCTGTGCGGGTAAAGCCAGAGGAGGAGTTCCCTCCGTTGGGGTTGCAGCCAATTCCTGCGACATCAACTGCAACCGCTTTTCCAAAGTTTCCGTCGGGCGGCTGCTACCCAACTGACTTTCTAAAGCCGCTGTGCGCCCAATTAGCGCGTTGAGCTCGCCCTGCAACTTTCTTAAATCTCCCTGCAATTTCTCTCTCTGGGCGGGATTGACTTTGGACTGGGGAGTTGTTGGTGTAACGGTTGGTGTTGGGAGCGCCGGAATTTGCGTTGCTGGGGCGCGTTTTGGGCTGGAGGTCAAATTTTGAGTTACGCGCAGCAATCTCTCGGCGATCGGCATTTCTGTGGCGCGTGAGGGATAAATTTGGGCGATCGCCATCCCCAAAACCCACGCAAAACCGCTGCCTACTCCCAGCAACAGCAGTCTAAAGATTAGCGACAGCAAAAACAAACCTTTTCCCCGCGACTTGGAGACGCGAGTCGGGGGGATAGAAGGTTGTTGGTTAGAATATCGCGTCATGGTTCCTCCGTTCTGGAAAACTTACCCAAAGCTACCCAAATCTCGACTTAACTGGACATGGGTAATAATAGTGTTAACTTCCTGTTTCGTCGTAGCGATAGCATGACTGTTATCGGGTTTGTCTACTCCACAGGCTGATGCGGTGGAACTCACCGCCAGATCAGAACGTTCTGGTACAAAAATACCTTCAAACCAACGTTCTATGTTGTTCGCGGCATTCAAGTCACGGTCTTGAACCTTTCCACAGTTAGGGCATTCAAAGACTCGGACTTTTAATGGCATTTTATGCCGATGATTGCAGCAACTTGAACAGATTTGACTGCTGGGAAATAATCGAGCTACAAGTGTCAATTTTGAGCTAAACTTTTGGGTCTTATATTCTAATTGCCGCTTAAATTCGTACATCCCACAATCAGAAATTGCTCCGGCTAATTTGTGGTTCTTCAGAAACGCCTTAACATTCAAGTCCTCAATCTTAATCTCACCGTGGTTTTTGGCAAGATAATTGGTCAGCTTGTGTATGGCGTCTTTTCGGATATTTGCTACTTTAGCATGGAGTTTTCTCAGTTTCTTAATCGCTTTAGCACGATTCTTGGAGCCTTTGACTTTACGACTTACGTCCCGCTGTTTTCGCTTGAGCTTTTTGCTCATCCGTCGGTAAGATTTGGGATTCGCAAAGACTTTGCCATCGGAGCAGACAGCAAGTTCTTTAATTCCGATATCAACACCAATAACCGGACGACTTGTTGCAACTTCTGGCAATTCAATTTCGTATTTGATGGCAATAAACCACCTATTAGCGGTGCGACTAATTACGCAATTGTGAACTGCTGTCAGCGGTAATGGTTCGGCAATTTTTACCCATCCAATAGATGGCAATTTGACTCGCTTGCCATCGTTATTAATGCCTGGCTTGGTTTTGGTTCCTGATTCTAGGTAAAAGGAATCTTTTTGTCCCTTTTTCTTAAATCTAGGTTGCTTAGATATTTTTTTGAAACACCTGTCCCAGGCTTGACGCAAGTCTCCTAATGCTTTTTGAGGGACATTTTTATTGGTTTCATAGTACCAGTTATTAACTGATTTTACTTCGGCAACCAACAGTTTGTGCAAGTCAATGGCTGATGGTATTTTGAGTGTTTTGTCAGATTCGCGTTTTTTGAGCAAATCTTGAATCAGGGCGTTCCCCCAGTTGTAACTATGTCTGGCAACGCCTGATGCTTTTTTGAAAGCTGTAATTTGCTTGTTGTTCGGGATTAATGCTGTTCGGAAACTTAAAAGCATTGATTCGACCTTTCAATGTGTGGTACAAGTAGATTAACTTACATATACAGGTGGTGTCAATGCCTTTTCAAAAACACAATAAATACGGTGATCTCAAGCGACTTGCCAAGGCGAACAGACAAGGCGGTTATTGGGTTTAGGGGGTAGGTCGGACAGAAAGAGAAACTCAAAGCTATCCCTGATTGGCAAGAAAAGCTGAGATTGTTTGTTGAGCAATTAATTGAGGAAGATGGACAAACTGGGCAGTTTCGGGTAGATATGGCTAGCAATTAACTTTCTGTTCACAACCCTCTCACACATACCTGATTAATTTCGATACTATCCTATCTATCCAATTTTAGATTTGGGATTTGGGATTTGGGATTTTATATTGGAAGACAAATCTACATTAGACTTGAATTGCATAAATCTTTGATTGATACATAAACCGCAGATGTCTGCAAGATGTACGCAGATCCACGCAGATAAATTTAAATGTAGAAGAGCGAATGAATGTAATTTAAGTCTAATCTAAAACAGAAACGATGTTTTTCCAAATCAGGGCTTGGGCGACGCAGCGTCGAGGTAGAAACCGGATTTCTCTTTTGCGTGTGGAAATCCTAAATTTGTTAGATAATACTGTAGAACTTTCAGAGCTAAAAACCCATGGCTGACCCTTTAAATAGCTCCTATCCCGTGCCTTGGGAATGGATTAACGAGACTCACGCTAAGGTGAGTTCAAATGCTGGCACAGGTATCCGCTACTATCGCAGTCCTTCCCTAGTTTCAACTAACGGCCAATACGCGGCTTACAGTCGAATTGAATTGCAAGTACAGCCCGAATTGGCCCGGTGTCGGGTTAGCAGCGTCATGTTTGTGGAAAATCTCAAAACTGGGGAACTGCAAACAGTGGCGGCTGCTTCGCCCCTCGCCGAAAGCGGAATGTATGCTAGCGATGACACAGATATGTCCGGGACGATCGCGATTTTAGTGCCTGTTTCTTGGAATCAAGAGGGTTCCCGGGTTCTCGCCCGCGAATTTGAAGCGCTGTTCAACTCTTCCGATATGTCCGACTATGCGGTCATTTGGGATAAAAATGATAATTACACTTATACTGTTGCTCCGGCTCGCAGTCTTTACACCCATGCTGTATTGTTGGGTTGGAGTCAAGTTTGCCCGGGACAAGTTCTGTTCCGTGCAGGCCATTTGGGCGATCGATCTTGGCCTCTTTGTGCAGTCGATATGACCGGCAAAACCGTATCTGTCACCCAAGACAAACCCCTAGTTTTCGGCACTCAAGCCAGCACAGACTGGATCGAACCTAAAACTCGTTTTTAGATATTAAGTAGAAGGAAGAAGGAAGAAAGAAGAAGGAAGAAGGAAAAAGGAAGAATGCTTAGAAGGAAGAAGGAAGAAGGAAGAAGGAAGAAGGAAGAATGCTTATTGAGCAAATTTTTTAGCCATCTATATCTTAGGTTTAATTAGGTGGACTTACTTATGGCAGTATATTCTTCGATTTGGCCTACAATTATTTTACTTTCCGGTCAATCTTTAGAGCAATTTCTTTTGACTCTGGGGATGACAGCCTTGGCTGTAATTTTCGGTCTCACAGCTTTTATTTTTGTTCGGGTTTTTGTCAATTGGTTGCAGGACAAGTTGGAGGAAAAACGCCATTTTCTGAAATTGAAATCACCCCTAAAAAACCGAGATTCAACTGCTAATATTGCCGCAGGTAAAAACGTTTTTTTAGAACCGCAATTTGTCGAAGAAGATTCCAATTATCCGGCGTTTTTTGAGGAACCAGAAAGCGAGACTTTAGAAGATCCGGAGCCAGAAATCGTCTGCGAAGATGCAGCAGCAGTTGCCCATCTCTACAACCCGATCGCACTTTGGCACGGGCGCTTGATTTTGCCATCAAACGAACAGCGCCAGATTTATGGTTCAGTATTTTTTGAAGTGATAAATGCACCCAAAAAACATCAAAATTTCATTGGCAAAATAGCATTATTGAAGTGGAGTACAAATCGCCAAGTACAGTTTTTTGTCCACGCCGTCAGTCAAGATATCAGCTTCACCAAACAAACTCAAAAAAGTCAAAAATCTGGTAACATTCATCCAGTTAGATTGAACGGCTGGCGCAATGTCGGCCCTTTAGAAACTTTAGCAGGTAGCAGACGCGAAGACAGCGTGACTGTGATGTTGCGCCGGCCGGTGATTGCCATCAACCACAGCAGCAGCGACCAGCAAGAACTAATTATCGATCGCGAACCAGTACAAATTATCGGACGTTTGTGCGCCTTAGTCTCTATTGTAAAGCGCCAAGAACCCGACAGCGACAAATTTATTGTCCGGCATTTGGGCAAAACATCCCAACAATTTGACGGCGCCGCCGAAATCATTCGGATTCCGCAAGTACAGCCAGACAAAAATGGCATAGCGAGGTCTACCAATCACCAAATCGAACAATCGCCCTTAAATCCAGACGGCTGGTACATTTACGGCGAAAGAGACGAAGATAATATTTTTGTAGTCCAAGGAATCGAACCCCGCAAAATTGCCCAATTAATCCCAGATGAAACACATTTCGGTTTACAAAAATCTCTCGCTTATTTAAAAGAGGAAAACTGGTTAAATACAAGGGCGCAAAAAGGACAAGCCAAAAGAGTATTGTTGATGCCAAATGATGCTACAGAAAACGATTCAATCTCCCCTTGGGAAGAAGGAGATATCGGTATAGTGATTCACAGTTTTGGCGGTATCGGCGGCAAAGGCGGCGAACCGGCACCGCTGGGAATTGTCACCGGACATTTTGCTTTTGGAGTAGCAAAAGTCGTGCGCGATCGCTTTACCGGCGAACTGCGTTTTGACATAGAATACAAACAAGTTTATGCCCACAATCCCGATGGAATTGTAGCGGGTTCCAGCAAATGGCAAAGTTACATGGGAGATTTGCAGCGCGGCTGGTTGGGCGATCGCCCGGTGTGCGATATCATCTGTAAATTAGACTGCGTATGTTGCGACTACGATTTTGACGGCATCACCTTGTCGCCTTTAACCGAATTAAACCAGCAACTAGATATCATGATGGCGCGCTACCGCAGCGGAGACGGCACCGGCGCCAGTTTAGTCACGCCAGCAAGTTCTTGCGTCCAAGATTCCTGTCAGGCAATTTACGCTACAATTAAAAAAATCACTGCTGAAATTGAGGCCAATCCTCAGATTCAAGATTGGCTGAAAACAAATCCCGCCGCCGCACAAACTCAAAGATTTAACCAGTTAGTAGCTTTAGGAGAGAGTTTAGAAAAAGTATTAATTCCCCTCGGTGTTGTCCGTCCAGATTGGCGCAAAAATGCGAGATTGGCTGGGATTGATTCTGAACTGAAAAAAAGCTTTTTTGCTGGGATCGCGAACCCGATCAAGGCTGCTATTAGTTACCGCACAATGCTGCCCAGGCGCACCCAAGATGCGATCGCCAAAATTCTCTTAAAACAAGGAGCATTTTTGTGGATAATTCGCACCAATCAAGTCGGGGGATTTGACCCAGATATTGAGCCGATCGCACCTACAGGACTTTGACTTATCTCAAATCCGTAAAACACCCCCCATAAAATAGGTTCGTAGTCAGGACTTTAGTCCTCTGAATTGATGCGGACTGAAGTCCGAACGATCTAACCCCATCACATAGGTTCGATCGTTCGGACTTTAGTCCTCTGAATCGATGCGGACTAAAGTCTTCACTACTAACCTTTACCAAGGAGTAACAGCCACAGTGCCGCCCGGCGCAAAAACTACTCGGAAATCAGCCAGCGGTTCCGCCGGTGGCCGGGTACCAACCGGTTTGTAAAGCAACTCGGACAACGGCGCTTCGGATCGATCGACTGCTGCGGAATTTTCCGACTTGTAACCGACAATCGCCCCATCTTTAGCCACACTCACCCGATAAACCAACTCCGCATCAACAGCAGGCTGATTCTTCACAACTCCCTCTATTTGCCGGGAAAGTTTGCCCTTCAACAGATCGATTTCGGCCGGATCGGTAATCGGTACGGCTGCCGCCCCAGGGCTTGCCAAACCTTCAGCAACAGGAGTGGGCGTGCTTTCCGGCGAAGTGTTCGACTGCGGTGTGGCTAAGGGTGAAGCCTCACCAGTCGCAGCGGGACTCGGAGTTGGTGAACTCGATTCAACAGTTGTCGGAGTTTTATCGCCCGGTAGCAAACCGTCAGCCGCAGGCGTGGGATTGGGATTCGGCGAACCCGAACCACCGGAATTCGGCGTGCCGAGATTTTGGCCGGCCCGATTGGGCTGCGGCACCGGATCTCTCGGGCGCTGGACTTCCGGCACCGGTACCAAGAAAAACGCCATGGCAGCCAAGGCCAAACTCGATACCCCCACCACCGCAGGCAAACTCCGCTTCGCCAAAGGTTCGGCAGACTTGATATAACGCTTGGAAATTGGGGTTAATTGCAGCGACAATTCCGGCAGTGTCTGGGTGTCGGCAAAAAATTGATCGATCGCCTCTACCAAGTCAAATAGCTGTACCGTCGTCAAATCTACCTGTGCCGATAGTTCTGTTTTTCGATCGATTTGGGTGGCGCTGTCTGTTTCAGCGGGTAGAACGGTCAAACGGTGCGAATTCCCGTCGATTCTGTGCAACTGTACCATCCCCAAATTCGGGCCGTAGCGATCGGGATAATGCACTCCGCTCATAAATTCTTGAGCGTAGCTGCTGACAGTCCTCACCAAGCTTTCAAAAAACTCCCGTCCCCCGCTGAGGGGCTCGCCGAGGCCTGTCACATAGCATTCAGCGCTCATTAATATCGAAAGCACCGGCCGCATTTCTAGCTGGCTGGCTGCCGATCCATCGCTCAACCCTTCTAGAACTAGGGTGCAATTTGGCAGACTGTACTGACGCCTAATAGTCATTTTTATTCAATTTCTCCATCAAACAGGCTAACCCAGAAGCGCTGCATTCCGGCTGTGCCTGTACAAAATAGCAGTTTGCTCAACAAGTTCAAAGCTAATTCGTTGAGCTTGTCGTCGGAATTGTAAGCTGCAACTACCGATCGCTTCGGGTTCATGCGCGATCGAAAATGAGCTCGAAAGCGTTCTAAATACTCCGCAAGCTGCAAGTTCTGACTGAGGGGCATATTTCTCGATCGCAACTGTTGAGAATCTAGCAGCAACTGCCGAATTGTCGCAGTTAACTTGCGCGCCATATTGCAGGCGATCGCCACCAGCGCCTTTGTCTCCACAACAGTCAGGGAGCGGCGCTGAGCATAGCGTCTCAGCGGGTTAGTATTCCGCATCTGCCAAAAGGCAACG
The DNA here is from genome assembly GCA_004293365.1 of Oscillatoriales cyanobacterium. Lineage (GTDB taxonomy): Bacteria > Cyanobacteriota > Cyanobacteriia > Cyanobacteriales > Microcoleaceae > Microcoleus. The sequence goes on from RDYN01000089.1 coordinate 10,627, forward strand.
CGATTTTTGACAATTGACTCCAATTCCAGTTCCTTCGACACTGCCAGCATTTCTTCAGCACCTCCGAGATACAAGGCCTCGATCGCCAGCAACATCAAGTCAATTTGCAATCTAGCCCGGCGGGGACACCCGCCCTCGTTCGGCGACAAATCTGGCAAACTGTCTAAAATCAACGGGTTTGACTCGGTAAGCGAAGTTTCTGACGGCATTAAGATCACGGCAACATCCATTTCAACACACTATACGGACACGCGGGGTCTTGGCCCAGGTAATTTATGAACCGGAGACTCCTCTGAGATACTTTTTTTCTATTGCTCAGTTCTATATTCTGACTTTAATTTAGCACCATTAGCAGCTAGTGGCTTAAGTGTGACCAGAAGAGCGATCGCTCTTGAAAGAGGGGCTGGGGCATACAGCGGTTTTCTAGTGTGTCAGGTACGATCGGGAAGCAGACGTAGGAGTAAGACTAATGATTGCAAGTGTTTTCCCGTTTCGGACTGTTTTGGTACAAATTTTAGTTTTGTTTTTGGCGATCGCGATCGAATCGTGGTTCTTGCAAAAACTACTAAAACTCGGCCCCAAAACCAGCGTTGAATATGCAGCCATCCTCAATCTCTCTTGCACTTGCATCGGTTGGCTAGTCTTCTTCGGCCTTGAAAGCGTGCTTTCAAAAGATCTACGCGAACGGCTGATCGATTATATATTATTAGGAGGCGAGCGAGATTTTTACTTCATAATAACTGGCCTCGCCGTCTTTCTACTGACAGTGACCTTTCTCGCCAAATGGCAATCATTAGAACTGTTAGAAAACACGCTCTATGGGAAGAAAAAAACTACCGTTCCCACTGAATTTAAACGCTCATTCACCCTCACCCGCCGTCCTCCGAAAAAAAGTTTTAAAGTCACCACCCAATTCGGAGCAATTTTCATCTCTCACGCTGTCAGTAATTGCCTGATTCTCACCGTGTTATTTTTTCAAAACCTCGACTGATTGTAGATTTTAGATTTACTCCACAGATAAATCTGGAGCTTCAACTTCGATCTAAACTTTTAGGTTGGAGCCCGATCAGTCGGGAGCTTCTACCCATTTTCTGACGGTGCGATTGAAATCAACACCTTTAATGTGGTTGCTTCTGCTGGGGTTTCGCCGCCATTTCTCTTTGAGCCGTAAAATTAGTAGCCGCCGCCCGATCCGTCAGACTAATTTTTCCCTTGAGGGTGTCTTTTTCCACAATTCCTCGCAGTTTAACATAGCTGTTTTGACCGATCGCTCTGGAATTGCTGCAACCCGTTAAATTAGGAACCGCACCCGACAGGCTCAATCCTTGATTTTCCCACTTCCCTACTAAAGAAGGTTTCTCCTCGGCTGTGTTTGCGCGATCGGCTTCGCTGTTACCCGATCGCAAATTACCGCTCAAATAAACACCCGACTGCTCGATTGTCAAGACCAAAGTATCAGATTTCAGACATTCCGGCAAACTTTTAGCATCGAAGCGATAACTTCCTGCAATTGGCGGAGCTGCCTTTAAATTTGTTTCGCCGTAAGCAGTTACCACCTTAAACAGCAGCGAAACAGATCCGATCGCAATCCCATAAAATGCCAGGGATTTGAGGCTTAAATGATTCATAATCTTGGGGAATTGGTAATTGGGAATTGGGAATTGGTAATAGGGCATGGGGCATGGGGCATGGGGCGAAGCGGAGGGGTGGGCCGGAGCCGGGTATGGGGCTACCCGTAGTGGTAAGGTGCACACTGCGCACCCTACTACTGACTAATAACTGAAAATTCATACTACCCGTAGTGGTAAGGTGCGCAGTGCGCACCCTACTACTGACTAATAACTGAAAATTCATACTACCCGTAGTGGTAAGGTGCGCAGTGCGCACCCTACTACTGATTAATAACTGAAAATTCATACTACCCGTAGTGGTAAGGTGCGCACTGCGCACCCTACAGTTTGCTGTCAACTGTCAACTGTCAACTTGAAGTAAGTACCGAAGCCAAGTGCGATCGCACTTTAACGTAACAGCGCGCAATCAGCAGCGAAGAATGACACTGCACCGCCAACTCATCAGTATACCGTCCCAGAGTTTGGCGTTCAATTCCCCACTCCCGACTCGTACCCGCGATCGTCAAATCAGCATTAGCAGAGGCCGCCACCACCGCTTGAATCGGCTCAGCCGCCTCCACAATCGGAGTTTCAATGCGCGATCGCACTTCTACCGGCAACTGCTCCATCACTCGCTCAAATTCGTAACTCAGCTCGTTTCCCTCAATCCCGTCAACTGCCACCCGCAGCACCGTCAAACGGCGTTCCTCGCTATTAACCAACAGTCTCAGCGCCAATTCCAACCCCAAATCATCGTGAATATTTGCCGCATAAGGCACTAACAAATTATTCAACCGTTCCCTACCTCTGTCAACAAAAATTGCTACATCCACAGTAGCATTGCTGAGAATTTGACCGACGCGCCCTCCCAAACGGTTGCTGCTAAAAGTAGGCCTGTGCCATCCTACCAAAATCAAATCCGCGCGATCGAGTTCCGCAATTTGCCCCGTTTCCCGCGCCACATCCTTAGTCACCCGAATGATGGGATGTACGAATTTTTTCGCCTCCGGTATTGCTAAACTTTCTATCAATTCTGATAATTTCGATCGGCGCTCTTGAATAATGCGATCGGCTTCTGCGGGCGTACTTTCAAAAGCATAATCCTCATTTAATTCGATCAAACTCAGAGGATGAACCGCCGCCGACTGCAAATCGCTACCGCCTGTACCCGCAGCAGGCTGCGCCAGGGCGATCGCCAGTTGCAGCAAACCTTTCTGCGTAGTAGGATTAGCAACAGGCACTAAAATTCGATAAGTTGGCAGCAATCTTTCAGCAGTTTTTTCGGAATCCTCAGCACTTTGTGAATCTTCTAATTCTGAATCCTCCGAGCTAAAATCTGAGATATCTAACCGAATCAGCTTTTTCGGATAAGTCCACTCCAACAGCGGCGAAGTCATAAAAGTTGTCACCAAAGCCATGATGACTAACATCGTAAATAGCAGTGGCGAAATCACCCCCAAAGAAAGACCGATATTCAGCACAATCAGTTCAGTCAAACCGCGAGTATTCATCATCCAGCCCAGCGCCGAAGCTTCGCGGTTGCTGATGCCGCAGACTCTAGCAGCAACGTAAGTCCCGAAGTATTTGCCAATAATTGCTACTCCTAAAACAGCCGCGCACAGCAGCCACAATTCAGGACTGTTGAGCAAGCCGATTTGAGTCCGCAAACCGCTGTAAGCAAAAAATATTGGAAGCAAAAATATCAGGACAAAATCTTCAGTTTTCTCAGCTAATTCTCTGGTGAGTCCGGCATTTTTGGGCATGGCAGCACCCAGCAAAAATGCACCGAAGATTAAGTGAATGCCGATCCATTCAGTAATTAAAGCCGATGCTACAACTCCCATGTAAATGCCGGATAGCACTAATTGAGATAACTTGCCGGTGCGGTTGTAGTGCTTGGAAAGCCGCTGCAAGAACCAGCGGACTACAGTCAGCATGAAACCGATGTAAACTATAGATTCAATAATTGTCGGTAAAGCCCCAAGCATCGAGTTAGTGCGCGTAACTGCGATCGCCACCGCCAACAAACACCACGCCGTCACATCGTCTACCGCAGCGCAAGTCAGGGCCAGCGTCCCCAATTTTGTATTCTGCAAGTTGTGCTCTGTAATAATTCTTGCCAGCACTGGAAAGGCAGTAATTGACATCGCAGCGCCCAAAAACAGGGCAAAGGCTGTAAAGGAAACGCTATTATTTGAAACGATCGGGTACAGCAGCAGCGCTAAGATGCTTCCCAGGGAAAACGGCACTAAAATGCTGACATGAGAAGTTAAAATCGCTATATCTAAATTGTTTTTGAGATACTTGGGATTTAGTTCTAAACCAATCAAGAACATGAAAAATATCAGCCCTACCTCAGATAACACGTTGAGGAAGGGAACGGCTTCGGCTGGAAAAAGTGCTGTTCCTAAATTTGGTGCAACCAAACCGAGGAGAGAAGGCCCGAGCATAATTCCTGCTACAATTTCTCCAATAACTTGAGGTTGTTTGATCGCTCGAAATGCTAAACCGACAAGTCGAGAAAGTGCGATGACAATTAGAACTTCAAGCAGGACGAGAATGGGAATGGGCATGGCGTTTTTAGCTTTGGGTTTTTTGCGGATCGAGAAGGGACGGCGGTAAAGCCGGCAGAATTGTCGATCGAACAAAATGGATAAAAGCTCGATCGAAGGAAAGAAGGCACAAGACACGCAGCTTCAACGCCATTCTCTCACAAGCTCACAAAAGCTTTTGCAACCTCGAACGAAAGATTTTTCGTTTTTTCAGAAGCGGTTGCTAGTAACTCTAACCGTATCGTGCGCCCCCCGCACCCGCTTTTGACTGGGCTTCGGGCGCACGCCGCCCGCGCCACCCTACGGAAAACCCAACCCTACGGATATCAGATTGTCAGAAAAAGTAGTGCTTCTGGTGATAAACTAGAAAAGTTGTTTAAATTCGCACATCCGGGTTTTCGGGTGTTTCGAGGGTGCAAACCCTCAGAAATACGACCGGGTGGAGGATTAACCCGAATACAGGAGTTAAAAATACAATGCCAGTAGTTAGTTTGGCTCAAATGTTAGAGTCAGGGGTTCACTTCGGACACCAAACCCGCCGGTGGAACCCAAAAATGTCTCCCTACATTTTTACAGAGCGCAACGGGGTTCACATCATCGACCTCGTGCAAACCGCTCAGCTTATGGAAGACGCCTACGAGTACATGAGAGTGGCCTCGGAAAAAGGCAAAAAGTTTTTGTTCGTCGGTACGAAGCGCCAAGCTGCCGGGATTGTAGCCCAAGAAGCTCAACGCTGCGGTGCTTACTACGTCAACCAGCGCTGGCTGGGGGGAATGCTCACCAACTGGACAACGATTAAGTCCCGCGTCGAGCGCCTCAAGGATTTGGAACGCCGCGAGGAAATCGGCGCCCTAGATTTGTTGCCGAAAAAAGAAGCTTCGGTGCTGCGCCGAGAAATGGCAAAACTCCAGAAGTATCTGGGCGGGATTAAATCTATGCGGAAGATTCCCGACGGAGTGGTGCTGGTAGACCAACGCCGCGAGTATAATGCGGTGTTGGAATGCCAAAAGCTGGGAATTCCCATCGTCTCTCTGTTGGATACCAACTGCGACCCGGATTTGGTTGACATTGCGATTCCAGCAAACGACGATGCTATTCGATCGATCAAACTGATTGTCGGCAAGTTGGCTGATGCCATCTACGAAGGTCGTCACGGTCAACAAGGCGGCGACGCTGATGAAGACTACGACTACGAAGGTGGTTACGAAGGCGCGGAATATGATGGCGAAATCGAAGAATTGGATGACCCCAATTATGTAGATCCCGACGATGCCGACGCTGACGGCGAAGACACCGAAAGCTAATATTGCGATCGGCATCTGACACCAGGCAATTAAAGATTAAAAATTAAAAATTAAAAATTATTATTTTTAGTTGGATATTTTTAATTTTTAATTGTAAATGGCACGAGTCTAAGTCATTAGTATACAACCTACGCACAGACGCTACCTGTAGGGTGCGCAGTGCGCACCTTACCATCACAAGTGGTGTAAAAACAGCTCTTTTGCGTAATTCCTATACTAGAGTTATGGCAAAAGCATTCATGGTCTCAGCCTCAGAATTAATTCTGGCGCTATAGGTACAAAGTCCGCAAGACGGATTGGGTATTTCTTCACTCTTGTCTAATCATTAACATTAAAATTAATGACTGATGACTAATGACTGATGACTGATGACTAATGACTAATGACTAATGACTAATGACTAACGACTAATAACTAATTTTGATTGGGAACTTAAAGAAGATGGCGGACATATCTGCAAAACTTGTTAAAGAACTGCGCGACAAAACCGGCGCGGGGATGATGGACTGCAAAAAAGCCCTCACCGCAAACGATGGCAATATCGAAACATCAATTGAGTGGCTGCGGAAAAAAGGTCTGGCTGGGGCTGACAAAAAAGCAGGACGGGTTGCCTCAGAAGGACTTGTAGGCAGCTACATTCACACGGGCGGCCGCGTGGGAGTGCTGGTGGAAGTTAACTGCGAAACAGATTTTGTGGCACGGCGCGAAGAATTCCAAAGTTTAGTACGCAATATTGCGATGCAAATTGCAGCTTGCCCGAATGTGGAATACGTGAAAGTTGAAGATATCCCCGCTGAAATTGTCGATCGAGAAAAGGCAATTGAAATGGGCAAAGATGACTTGGGCAACAAGCCGGACAATATCAAAGAAAAGATTGTTCAAGGGCGGATTGACAAGCGGATGAAAGAGTTGTGTTTGATGGATCAGCCTTTTATTAGAGATCAGAATATCTCGGTGGAAGAGTTGGTGAAACAAACGATCGCCCAAATTGGCGAAAATGTCCAAGTCCGCCGCTTCGTGCGTTTTGTGCTGGGCGAAGGCATCGAGAAAGTAGAAGCTAACTTTGCCGATGAAGTGGCAGCCCAAATGGGTGCTGCTCAATAATCGAAAATTTAGATGGAAAAGTAAATAAAAATTAAAAATGTGAAAAGCTAATTTTTCACATTTTTAATTTTTCCATGAGATTTCTGGACGCAGAACATAAAAACGTAGGGTGCGCAATGCGCACCTTACGTTTTTAGCCATCGTCCTATTTTAATTTTATAGGGGAGATATGGTGGGATCGAGAGAGCGCATAGAGCAAGATTTGGCAGGACTCGAAGAGGCTTTAGCAGCCTTGAAGGTGGAGTTTCGCAGTACCTACGATGGTTATTTAACTGCCTTGGGACAAGCGGTGCGGCAGCAGTTGATTTTGGCTTGCTATCACCTTTGCACTCAAGCGGTGCCGGAGTCGTTTCTCAAGTTGTCCTTCGACGGGCGGCAAAAAATGCAGCAGTCTGTAAGGCGTTTGGCCGCGGCGTCTCAAGAAAAATTGCGAAGTCTGGCGACTGAATCAGAAGCAGAGGAAGAAATAGAGGAAGAAATAGAGGAAGAAATAGAGTCAGACGAATTCGAGGAAGAACTAGAGTCAGACGAATTAGAGGAAGACGAATTCGAGGAAGAAAACCAATTTTCCGCTATTAACTATCAATTTCCAGCGACAAACAATCAATTACCAATTGCTAATTCCCCAGAAAGTTTGGCGCGCTGGCAAAATAGTATTGAAAAGTCGATCGCCCAGATTCTCAAGCTGCTGTCTCGCGACACTAACCGCTTGCTGCAACAGTCGGAAATCTTGCCCAGTCAATTGCCAGAAGCTGTTCTAGAAGCTGCTTCTGCTGCTGCTGAATCCTCCGGCGACAGCGTGGCGGGCCCACCTAACCTATTAAGCTTAATCATTGAAACAGATAGTTCACCAGCACCGCCAAACTTGGGAAAAAGACCCGGTAGTAATGCTTTGCACATTACAGCAATTAAACTGCGGTTGTCGGAAATAGAGTTTGCCGATCCGGGAACCTCGGCTTGGCGCCAACAAATTCGCAACCTTTCTGTAAGGTTGAACTCCCTCGGCCGCGATTACCAAAAAAAGCAGCGGGAAATGGCTGTGGTGGAGGCTGAGTCGGCTTGGCGGTCGAGTTGGTTTGAAGATTAGTTGACAGTTGACAGTTGACAGTTGACAGTTGTCAGTTGACATTTGTCAGTTGACATTTATCAGTTGTCTGGAATTCTTAAGCTATGATTAATAACTAATGACTAATGACTAATGACTAATGACTAATGACTGATGACTAATAACCAACCAGAATGGCAGCGATTGCAAAAAGCTCTTTCAGTAGAAGCCGATCGCGGATTTAACGACCTCCAAGGCAGTCAATACCGCTTCAGCGAGTTTCTCGGCCTCAGCTTGAGACAGTTGGCAGGCGCTGTCACTGGTTCTTCGCGCGATCGCGCCCGACAACTAGCTGCCGAATTTGACATCTACCCTCAGAAGGATCTCGAAGGGCGCCAACATTCGATCGCCATTACAGTCAGTTTCCTCAGACAAATGGAGCAAGTTTGGGAAGAACAAACGACACAAGTCCGACTAGAAAACGCTGCCGAATCAAGCACCCCAGCCGTTTCTGTTCCCCGAACCGCACCTCTGAGTACAGCACCTCCGCCACCTAGCTTGACGCTAGATCAACCGTTAACCCGCGTGACAGGCATCGGCCCAGCCAACGGCAACCGCTTGCTAAAACTCGGTTTAGACACCGTATACGACTTGCTTTACTACTATCCCCGCAACCACATCGACTATGCAAAGCAAGTACGAATTCGCGAGTTAGTAGCGGGGGAAACTGTCACTTTAATCGCCGAAGTCAAGCGCTGCAATTGCTTTTCTAGCCCAAAAAATAAGAAGTTAACTATATTAGAAGTAATTTTAAAAGACCGTACCGGAGAAATAAAAATTAGCCGCTTTTTTGCAGGCCCTCGCTACAGCAATCGCGGCTGGCAAGAATTCAAAAAGCGCGAGTATTGTACAGGTGCGATACTTGCTGCTTCGGGGTTGGTGAAGCAGGGTAAATATGGGATTACTTTAGAAAATCCTGAGTTGGAAGTATTAGATGACTCCGGCGGTGCGATCGAATCTATGAAAGTTGGCCGCCTGATTCCTGTTTATCCGCTGACGGAAGGGGTGGATGCTGGTTCGGTGAGGCGATCGATCTTAGCAGCAATTGGGGCCGCGAAACTGTTACCGGAATCGCTACCGCAGGATTTGCGCGATCGTTACAGTTTAATGGGTTTAGCCGATTCAGTGGCAAATATTCACTTTCCAGTCGATCGCGATTGCTTGTCCGCCGCGCGCCGCCGCTTAGTTTTTGACGAATTTTTCTACCTGCAATTAGGCCTTTTAAAGCGCCGCCAAACCCAAAGAAAAGCTCAAGCTAGTGCAGTCATCCTTCCTAGCGGCAAATTGATCGAACATTTCTATGAAATATTGCCTTTTGCCATGACAAACGCTCAGGAAAGAGTCATTAACGACATCTTAAATGATTTAGCTTCGCCGCAACCGATGAACAGATTAGTGCAAGGCGATGTCGGCGCGGGCAAAACAGTAGTCGCCGTAGTCGCAATGCTAGCAGCAATTCAATCCGGCTATCAAGCAGCATTAATGGCGCCGACAGAAGTTTTAGCAGAACAGCATTACCGCAAATTAGTAGGTTGGTTTAATTTAATGCACTTGTCCGTCGAACTGTTAACTGGTTCGACAAAAGTAGCCAAGCGCCGAGAAATTCACAGCCAGTTAGAAACCGGAGAATTGCCTGTTTTAGTTGGAACTCACGCGCTGATTCAAGATACGGTGAATTTCCATAAATTGGGTTTGGCAGTAATTGACGAACAGCACAGATTCGGCGTGCAGCAGCGCGCTAAATTGCAGCAAAAAGGCGAATCTCCCCACGTTTTGACGATGACTGCTACTCCGATCCCCCGGACGCTGGCGCTGACGCTCCACGGCGATTTAGACGTGAGTCAAATTGATGAACTTCCCCCCGGTCGGCAGGCGATTCAAACGACTGTTCTGTCGGCAAAAGAACGCCTCCAGGCTTACGATTTGATTCGCCGGGAGGTGGCGAGCGGCCGTCAAGTTTATGTGGTTCTGCCTCTGGTGGAGGAGTCGGAAAAGTTGGATGTGCGATCGGCAATTGAGGAACAAGAAAAACTTCAAAACAGTGTATTTCCTGAATTTAAGGTGGGTTTGCTCCACGGCAGGATGAGCAGCGCCGACAAAGATGAGGCAATTACTAAGTTTCGGGACAAAGAAACTCATATCTTAGTATCTACTACTGTGGTGGAAGTGGGAGTAGATGTGCCGAATGCTACGGTAATGCTGATTGAAAATTCGGAGCGTTTTGGACTGTCGCAATTGCACCAGTTGCGGGGTAGAGTCGGTCGGGGCAGCAACCGTTCTTATTGTTTGTTAATGCCCGGTTCTAAGGCTGCGGAAGCTATGCAGAGAATGAAGGTTTTAGAACAATCTCAAGATGGCTTTTTTATTGCGGAAATGGATATGAGATTGCGCGGACCGGGTCAGGTTTTGGGAACTCGGCAGTCGGGTTTGCCGGATTTTGCTTTGGCGAGTTTGGTTGAGGATCAGGAGGTTTTGGAGTTGGCGAGGGAGGCTGCTCAAATGGTAATTGAGAGTGATGAAAGTTTGGATGAATGGCCGGTGGTGCGGGATGAGTTGGAGCGGAGATATCAGCGGATGATGAGCGGGTCGATTTTGACTTAGACTCAAATACGACTGTAGTAAAATTGGTTTGTAGTGAGGACTTTAGTCCTTTCTTTGCTGCGGACTAAAGTTCTCACTACAAACCTACTTCACTCTTTTCTTTGATGCGGACTAAAGTCCTCACTACAAACCTACTTCACTCTTTTCTTTGCTGCGGACTAAAGTCCTCAC
>RDYN01000089.1:21137-25208 GCA_004293365.1 Oscillatoriales cyanobacterium
AAACCTACTTCACTCTTTTCTTTGCTGCGGACTAAAGTCCTCACTACAAACCTACTTCACTCTTTTCTTTGCTGCGGACTAAAGTCCTCACTACAAACCCGATCGACCAAAGTATAAAAAATCGGTTTCTGATGACACAAATTCCGCCCTTTTATGTTATATTAGATTGACTAACATCAGGCATGAATGTCAGAAATCAGGTTTCTAGTGACAGACTAAAGTAAAATCCTCTATTTTTTGTCAAGAAACCCGCTTGAGAAGCTTTTGCTGAGAATGGTGCAAAATATCAGGTTGAGCGAAGGGTTACGCAGGCGAATTTGTTGGGTGTGAGTGCCTCAGCCCAACCTACTTTGTGAGAGAATTTTGCCCTAGCTCTGGGTTATTTTTATGAGTTGTAAGGATTCCCGTACTTATTGACGCAAGAATCCTTCCCAGGAATGACCCAAAAGTGTCAAAATTAAGATAGTCCTGCGAAAAACAGGGAAAATGAAATCCAGCCCGTACAGGCTGGTAAGGCAGAATTAATTCCTCGCTTGTCAAGCTTGCAGTTGGTCGCCGACGGTTCGTCGCATTTAATCTCAACAGTAATTATGAAAGATCTGACTCGTTATCGAAATATTGGCATCTTCGCCCACGTGGATGCTGGCAAAACCACCACAACTGAAAGAATCCTGAAGCTGACAGGCAAAATCCACAAAATAGGTGAAGTTCACGAAGGCGCGGCGACGACTGACTTCATGGAACAGGAGCAAGAGCGCGGTATTACGATTCAATCCGCTGCTACTACCTGTTTCTGGAACGAGCATCAGCTCAACATCATCGATACTCCCGGACACGTCGATTTTACGATCGAGGTTTACCGTTCTCTCAAGGTTCTCGATGGTGGTATCGGTGTGTTCTGCGGTTCCGGTGGAGTTGAACCGCAATCGGAAACTAACTGGCGCTACGCTAACGATTCTAAAGTTGCTCGTATCGTCTACATCAATAAGCTCGATCGCACGGGTGCAGATTTTTACCGAGTTGTCAACCAAGTCGATAAAGTCCTAGCAGCTAAACCAATGGTAATGGTTTTGCCGATCGGCATTGAAGAAAAGTTTTGCGGCGTGGTCGATTTGCTGACCCGCAAGGCATGGATCTGGGATGACTCCGGCGATCCGATGAACTACACAATTAAGGATATCCCCGCCGATATGGTCGATGATGTCGAGAAATACCGCGAACAGTTGATCGAACTCGCCGTCGAGCAGGACGATCACCTGATGGAACAGTACCTCGAAGGAAACGAGCCGAGCATCGAAGACCTCAAGCGCTGCATCCGCAAGGGTACCCGCGACATGGCATTTTTCCCCACCTACTGCGGCTCGTCGTTTAAGAATAAAGGCGTGCAGTTGGTACTGGATGCTGTGGTTGACTACCTCCCGAACCCGATGGAAGTTACGCCTCAGCCCGAGGTGGATCTCGAAGGCGAGGAAACAGGCAATTTTGCGATCGTCGATCCAGAGAAGCCTTTGCGTGCGCTGGCATTTAAAATTATGGACGATCGCTTCGGCGCTTTAACCTTTACCCGCTTGTACTCCGGTAAGATATCCAAAGGCGACACCGTACTCAACACCGCCACAGGCAAGACCGAGCGCATCAGCCGTTTGGTAGAAATGCACGCCAATTCTCGCGAAGAAATTGACTCAGCTCAAGCCGGCGACATTGTGGCGATCGTAGGTATGAAAAACGTCCGCACCGGACACACCATCTGCGACCCCAAAAATCCCGCAACCCTAGAGCCGATGGTGTTCCCAGAACCCGTCATCTCCATTTCGGTCAAACCGAAACTCAAAGGAGGCGAAGAAAAAATGGGAGCAGCGCTCACCAAGATGGTACAAGAAGACCCATCTTTCCACATGGTGACAGACGAAGAAAGTGGCGAAACCATCCTCAAGGGCATGGGCGAACTGCACCTCGACATCAAAGTGGACATTCTGCGACGCACCCACGGCGTCGAGGTAGAAGTTGGCGAACCGCAAGTAGCCTACCGCGAGTCCATCACCAAGCGCCTCGAAGACAACTACACCCACAAGAAGCAATCTGGTGGTTCCGGTCAATTTGCGAAAATCGGCTATATCGTCGAACCCGGTGAAGTGGGAAGCGGCTTCGTGTTCGAGTCAAAAGTAACTGGCGGTAGCGTACCGAGAGAGTATTGGCCAGCGGTACAAAAAGGCTTCCAAAGCTGCATCGATGTGGGCGTCTTGGCTGGTTTCCCCTGCTTGGACTTGAAATTCACCCTGCTGGATGGAGGTTTCCACCCGGTTGACTCTTCAGCAATGGCCTTTGAAATTGCAGCCAAAGCCGCCTACCGCCAATCTGTACCCAAGGCTGGGCCTCAGTTGTTGGAACCGATCATGAATGTCGATGTCTTCACTCCAGACGATCACATGGGCGATGTCATCGGCGACCTCAACCGCCGCCGGGGGATGATGAAATCCCAGGAAACCGGACAAACAGGCGCGCGGATTAAGGCTGATGTCCCGTTGAGCGAAATGTTTGGCTATATTGGCGATTTGCGTACCATGACTTCTGGGCGCGGCCAGTTTTCCATGTCTTTCTCGCACTATGCTCCTTGTCCGAGCAATATCGCTGAGGAAGTGATCAAGGATGCCAAAGAGCGTCAAGCTGCTAAGTAAGTAGTGTGTTGAGTGCGATCGAATAGTGCGATCCTACTCCACGAACAAGTAGCCAGAAACCGGGTTTTTTTACGAAAATCTTCGCCGCAGCGACGAGATTAGGGAAAAAACCCGGTTTCTTCGATATTTATGCGAGGTAGCCAGAAAGGGTTTTTTTACGAAAATCTTCGCCGCAGCGACGAGATTAGGGAAAAAACCCGGTTTCTTCGATATTTATGCGTCCACGAATCTTAATTTTATCTGCGTTGATTTGCGTTGATTTGCGGTTTCGGGCGATCGCAGATTGATGCAATAAGTCAAATATCATATTTGCTAACATACAATTAATAATTTAAAACCGAGGCAGGTAGCCATGACAGCCACCCTAATCCAGAATCAAACTAGCGGAATTCTGCTAAACAACATTAGCTGGAAAACCTACGAATCACTGCTGAACGAGTTAGCCCAACAGAGAGGAATTCGCCTGACTTACGATCGAGGTAAATTAGAAATTATGAGTCCATCAGCACCACATGAAAAGTCTGGAGAATTATTAGGGAATTTTGTTGAAGTTCTCACTGATGAATTAAATGTTGACATTTGCAGCCTGGGATCGCTAACCTGCAAGCGGCAAGATTTGGCACGGGGGTTAGAACCTGATAAATGTTACTACATTCAGAATGAAGATACTGTCTGGAATAAAGAACAAATCGATCTCAATGAAGATCCACCACCAGATTTAGCTATTGAAATTGACATTACCAGCAGTTCTATCGTTCGTCTCGAACTTTACGCAAGTTTGGGCGTACCTGAAGTTTGGCGCTACGATGGCAATCGTTTAATTATCTATCAGTTAGAAGGCAATGAATACGCAGAGTGCGAGGTTTCTCCGACTTTTCCTTTTTTGTTGAAGTCTGAAATGCTGCGGTTTTTGGAATTGAGGAAGACTACAAAAGAAAAGGCTTTGTTGCGGTTGTTTCGGGAGTGGGTGAGGATTCAAATTCAGCAAGGGGAATAGAAGGGCGATCGCGCAGATCGCCCAGATTGCAACATCACACCGCTAATTTTTGCTGGCGCTTGCGCCTCGCAGCGATCGCACCAACTCCTAACAATGTCGCCAATATCGAAGAAGGTTCCGGTACTTTAGTCTCTCCCTCGATCGCCATAGCGTCATTGTTGCATTCTTCAAGTAAACTAGCAGTATAACTTCCAACAGGCAGCAAAGATTTATCAAACTTAAAGCCAATAGTTTGGCTGCCGCGGGGAAGTATACCGAGAGCAAAACCGGCAGCAGCTAATTCTGCATCGCCAACCATCGTAACCCACATTCCGCAGATGTGGGTCGGATTTTTTTATCAGTTGTGAAAACTTGGAAGCCAAACGCTTTTGGGCTGAAATTATGCAGTGTTAGCCTTAC
>RDYN01000090.1 GCA_004293365.1 Oscillatoriales cyanobacterium
TTATGCGGACTAAAGTCCTCACTACGAACCGTTTTTATTACGAGGAATTTAGGATTTATGCGGACTAAAGTCCTCACTACGAACCGTTTTTATTACGAGTGATTTACCAGAAATAATTGGTGGAAAGCCTCTCCGTTTTAGGCAGAAATTAAAAGCAGACGATTCATTACTCCAATCCTCGGACTGACCGGAAGAGGTTGCTGTCAACTGTCAACTGTCAACTGTCAACTGTCAACTGAATGAAGATTTATCCGGACTAAAGTCCTCACTACGAACCGTTTTTATTACGAGTGATTTACGGAATCTGATATGATGTAGAGTCAGATATTTTTGAGAAGTCGGGGATCTGGGTATTCAGTGAAGGCGCGGTTATCATACAATGATTGTAGATTAAGTGAGTTTCAACGGGTCAAAGTCGTGGCTTTCAAAATTGGTTTGCTAGGTTTGGGTACGGTTGGCGCGGGAACAGCAGAGATTTTGCTCTCTGCAGATGGGCGCCATCCGCTGTTGCAGGAATTGGAAATTTATCGGGTGGGAGTGCGCGATATTTCTCGAACTCGGTCTTTACAATTGCCAGAAAATGTGCTGACAACTGACCTAAAGGCGATCGCCACTGACCCGAAAGTTGATATTGTAGTAGAATTGATTGGCGGATTGGAACCGGCCCGATCGCTCATTCTGCAAGCGATCGCCCACGGGAAGCACGTAGTCACCGCCAACAAAGCAGTTATCGCCCGCTACGGTAATGAAATCTTCGACGCTGCTAACGAAAAAGGCGTTTACGTAATGCTAGAAGCTGCTGTCGGCGGCGGCATTCCGGTCATTCAAACCCTCAAGCAATCTTTAGGTGCAAACCGCATCAAAAGTGTCACCGGCATTGTTAACGGGACAACTAATTACATCCTGACGCGGATGCAGACAGAAGGTGCAGACTTTGCCGAAGTGCTCGCGGACGCTCAGCAATTAGGTTATGCTGAAGCTGACCCCACAGCAGATGTGGATGGATTAGATGCTGCTGATAAAATTGCTATTTTAGCTTCGTTAGCTTTTGGCGGACGCATCAAATTAGCAGATATTCACTGCGAAGGTATCACACAAGTTAGTGCGGCTGATATTGACTACGCCCACAAGCTGGGATTTGCAATCAAATTGTTGGCTATTGCTCGAGAAACTAGCAAAATTTCCGAACAAAATGGGGATGCAGAAGGGGAACTCCTCTCGATTCGGGTACATCCTACTTTTGTGCCGAAATCTCATCCGCTGGCGAGTGTTAACGGGGTTTATAACGCAATTTTAGTCGAAGGAGATGCGATCGGGCAATTGATGCTGTACGGACGCGGTGCGGGGGCTGGGCCCACAGCTAGTGCGGTGGTATCGGACATTTTGAATGTGGCGGCTATTCTGAAAACGGAAACTGTGCCGATTCCCCATCCTTTGCTGAGTTGCACTCACCAACACTACTGCAAAATTGCCGAAATGCAGGAACTTGTGACTCGGTTTTACGCGCGTTTTCTGACGCGGGATACTCCGGGGGTAATTGGCAAACTGGGTACTTGTTTCGGGAACCACCAAGTTAGTTTGGAGTCGATTGTGCAAACTGGAATTCACGGCGATTTAGCAGAAATTGTTGTCGTGACTCACGATGTTAGGGAAGGTAATTTTCAGCAAGCACTCGATGAAATTCGCGCGATGGAAGCAGTCGATAGTATTGCGAGCACGTTGCGAGTTTTGTAAGGATTACGCGAGGTTCGTAGTGAGGACTTTAGTCCTTCTGATTGCGGACTAAAGTCCTCACTACGAACCTTTTTGAGCGCGAAATTGAGGTTCGTAGTGAGGACTTTAGTCCTTCTGATTGCGGACTAAAGTCCTCACTACAAACCTTTTTGAGCGCGAAATTGTGATTGCGGACTAAAGTCCTCACTACGAACTTTTTTAGATTGTTTTAGTTTAGTATGGATCAATAAAATTGAATTTTGTCGATCGCCCTACAGGAAGGCACTTGCTAGATTTCCTCTACGAAAAGTTTGCCAAACCCCAACTCCACGATACTGAGGAGCCCAGCAATCCGTCAATTTATGTTCGGCACGCAGAGGGGCAAGTTGTTGATGGAAATTATACCATAGAAAAAGTCTTTGAAGACTTTCGCACTGGTTTTTATGCTGAAAGTCGCCTTCCGGTTTCTGGAAATAATCCGCCCGTGCTCGTGATTCGCGGGTACGGTTCGTGGTATCCTTTCGATCGCGTTTTGGAAGATACGCCCGATGTATTTGTGGCAAAACTAGAACGCCAGTTAAAAGCGGCGGAGACTGTAGGCGCTGTTGATTGGATAAAACAGCAATGGAGCAGCGGAAATCCGGCGGATGTCATCGGAGAAAGTTTGGGCGGCAAAGTTGCTCAACAGATAGTAGCAAAATACCCGGAGTATATTCGATCGACTGTAACGTTTAATTCTTTGGGCGTTGCGGAAAAGTTAGCTCAAACTTGCACCGCTAAGAATGTTTTCCACTACTTTACTTTAGGCGAAAGGTATGCTTTCTGGGCAAATGGAGGCGATTACATACCGGGAACGATTTTTGTGATTTCCCAAAAAGGGAAAAACTGGTGGTATAAAATCGAAGAGGCGATCGTCCGAATGGCTCGTTTTGAAGGCAAGTTTCGCAAAAGGCGAGTCTTGGTGGTAATGTTGGCTCAGTGGCTGCTGTTAAATCGGCACAATGCGATCGTCCTCAACAAGAAAAAGCCGGTAGTCGTTGAGATCGATCGCGCGCAATTACAAATTTTCCGAAAAAACCGCTTTACCTAAACTCCTACCAAAGCCTTCGATGCGCCCGCTGGCTGATTTTCCCGGGCTGCGGCGGCGAGTATCAGACAAAGCGCTGCGATCGCTTTTTCCCACTCTTCCTTAACTGCGGTGGGTTGAACCTCATCAAAGGCGCTAACTAAGCGAGGGATCGATCGTTCTAATGCAAGTCTGGGAATCGATTTGTGCATCTCAACTAAATGAGTTAAACTCTCTTGATTCTTCAGAAAACCGACTACCCATTTTGTGGCATAATCGGGACTGTCAGGGACATTTTGAAGGCCTAGTTCAGTTTGCAACCAATCATAAAAAGCTGGGAGTTTTTGGGATAATACAGCCCCAGCAGTCGGCAAAGTTTCTTTGAGCAAAGCAGTATCCAGACTTCCCAAAACTCGATCTAATTCCGGTGAATCTAGCAAGCTGGTTAATGGAAGTGAAAGCAGGGCTTCGGAAGCGTCAGGGGATAAATTTAAAGTGCGCGAAAATGTTGCTAGCATTGGAAAGTATCTGGTAGAGATGACTCTTTTACTATGGCAGTAACGCACAGCAATGAATATGAGCTACCTCATGTTAGCTGAATAGGTTCGATCGTTCGGACTTTAGTCCGCAAAAATTAAGAAGGACTAAAGTCCGAACGATCGAACCTAGAGACGAACCTATATTTGAATATTTTAAACAAATTCTCCTTTCGCCACCATCACGACTTTACCTCCCACTAAAACTTCTATTTCTTCCTGATTTTTTTGACCTTTCAGCAACAGCAGCGAAGGTCTACCAATCTCATAACCCTGTTCGACTCTCACATCAATCTGTGCTTCCCCGCAATAACTATATTCTACCAAATACCCAGCCAAACAGCCATTGGCACTCCCCGTAGCAGGATCTTCGGGAATTCCTAGGGAATAAGCGAAAACTCGGACGTTCAAATCATTAATATCATTGTAAGTTTCGGGACAGAAGATTAAAATTTCTTTCGCTTCTGTAGTATTAATCAGTTCAAAATATTTGTCTAAGTTGACTTGAGCTTTTTTGATCGAGGCGAGGGTTTTTAACGGTACAATTATAAACGGTACTCCAGTAGAAACTTCTTGAATTGGGAAGTTTGCATCAATTTCATCGACTTCTAAATTTAGGATGCTTGCGAGAGTTGCGGCTGGCAAAATTTGACCGAATGTTGGCGGGTTTTGTCGCATCCACAATATATCTGCGGATTGGTTACGATAATTAAAGGTGACTGGAATTTGACCTACTGCTAAATTGAGAATTACCCGATCGACCTTTTCGCCAATTATCTCTTGCTGCAACACAAACGCCGTCCCCAGCGTCGGATGACCGGCAAAGGGCAATTCCTTCTTGGGCGTGAATATCCGCACGTCGTAGCCGTTATTTTGGAGGAAGGGCGATCGAATAAACGTCGTTTCCGAATAATTGATTTCCTTCGCAATCAGCAGCATTTCGGCTTCGGAGAGTTCAGCAACTCCAGCGCCGCAAAATACTGCTAGCTGATTGCCAGCATATTTTGACTCGGCAAACACGTCAATGATATAAAAATTCACAGTTCCCTCTTGCAAAAAATGGTTTGTAGTCAGGACTTTATATCCATTGATGTCAGCTTAAGACTGAAACCAGTTGTATCTCTAGTTTATAGCCGAGTCTAGATCCCCCTAAATCCCCCGTATAGTCGGGGGACTTTGAGATATTCCAATCCCCCCCCGACTATAGGGGGGGGCTAGGGGGGATCAGACCTTGGCTATAAACGAGAGATCAAAAGGGTTTTAGGCGATTGTTGACACCAATGCTTTAGCCCTTATAACTCGCTACTTCAAACAGCGAATAGCCTCCAACATTCCCCGGGCTTTATTGAGAGTTTCTTCGTACTCCATATCCGGGTTAGAATCGGCCACCAAACCAGCACCGGCTTGCACAGAAACAGAATGTTTGCCACTTCCGAGATCGCGCACAACCATAGTCCGAATTGCGATCGCACTATTCAACTGTCCCTCAAAATCATAAAATCCATAAACCCCAGAATACGGGCCCCGGCGGCAACCCTCCAACTCGTGGACAATTTCCATCGCCCGAATCTTGGGTGCACCGCTAACCGTACCCGCTGGAAAACCAGCTTTCAACAAATCCCAAGCCGTCTTATCTTGGGCCAATTCTCCTATCACATTGCTGACGATGTGCATCACGTGAGAATAGCGCTCAATTCCCATTAATTCGTCTACTTTGACAGTACCGTTTCGGCAAACTCTACCTAAATCGTTCCGTCCCAAATCTACTAACATCACGTGTTCCGCAATTTCCTTCGGATCTTGCAGCAATTCTGCCGCCAAAGCATCATCTTGTTCTGGAGTTTGACCCCGGCGGCGCGTACCCGCAATCGGCCGCAAAGTTGCCATCTTTTTGCCGTCAGCCGTATTTTCTGCCTTCACCATAATTTCTGGACTGGAACCGATAATCTGCCAATCTCCAAAATTAAAATAAGCCATGTACGGAGAAGGATTGATCAGGCGCAAAGAGCGGTAAAGTGCAAAAGGATCGCCGCTGTATTCAGCCTCCAGGCGCTGGGAAATAACTACTTGAAAAATATCTCCGGCCTTGATATAATCCTTGGCTTTCAATACATTTGCACAATACTTGTCGCGGGTGGTATTGCTGCTGTAACCTAATTCTGTATTTCCGCTGGTGGAACGGGCATCTTGCCCGTAACTCGGCGGAGTCCATTCTATCAGGGTAGATTGCTGCGAAAGCGGCGATTTCAGCTTATTTACTAACTGAGAAACTCGATCGCACGCTGCACCATAAGCGCTTGCCAAATCAACGCCAGTCTCGCGCAAATCCGCATAGGCGATCGCCCAAATCTTCCGTTTCACCTGGTCAAAAATCAACAAATTATCAACCTGCATCCACAACCCATCCGGCAAATCATTTTCCCCCGCTGGGTGCACCGGAACTCGCGGTTCAATCCACTTAATTAACTCGTAACCCCAAAAACCGAATAACCCACCAATTCCCGACGGTAACTGCGGCAATTTCACAGGTTTGTAAGGCTGCAAACATTCAGTTAAAGCGGCAAACGGATCGCCCGTAAATACTTTTTGGGAACCGTCGCGGTAAACTTGAGTGGTACGATCGCCCCTAGCCTCCAAAATCCACAGCGGATCGCACCCTAAGAAACTATAACGCCCGAGCTTCTCCCCACCTTCCACCGACTCCAGCAGAAAACTGTAAGGTTGACCGGCGCAAACCCGATACCACGCAGAAACAGGCGTATCCAAATCAGCAACCCATTCTTGATACACGGGTACAAAATTGCCTTGTTTCGCCAGTTCCGAAAATTGTGAGAAATCGGGAAATATCATATATAGCAGTTGACAGTTGACAGTTGACAGTTGACAGTTGACAGGAATCAAATTGGAGAGCGATCGCTTGGGGATATCAGGGGTCTCTTCATGAGGTGCTTTATGTCAATATCTGCCTCGGTTTCGGCGACGCTGTGACCCAAAGCGGACACCGCACAAGTATAAGCCACAATCCGACCTTGCTGGCAAGCCACCAAGGGAGAATAGTTATTTAGGGCGTATTCAATCTCGGAAGTTCGATCGCACCCACAGACTTTTTCGCACAAATCCGCACATTCGCCAACATCCTCAATTGCCATCGGCCGCACCTCAAACCCATACTGCGGCGGGCTGTGAAACTTCCCCTCCATTAACGCGAAAGGTTCCTTCACATCGAAACCAACAGAAGCGTACAGCGACAGCGAGGCCATGTTGAAAGATTCTTGCACCAAACGAATGCCCCGAGCGTCTTTTCCCCGATCGAGCAAAGCTTTCATGATTTCCCGCCCCGCGCCGCGGCCTTGAAAAGTGCGATGGCTACGCCCCGGCTTGCGCCTACGACACTGACGGGCCCGATGCCGCGAATCGGGTTGCGTTCGTCCATAAAACCGCAGCCGACAACCGCACCCTCACTCTCGGCTACAACGCCAAAATATGACGGACTTTCGAGCCAAAACCGAGTGATTTGGGCCGCCAACTCTACTGTTATAAAATCTGTTTGAGGGAATTGATGGCGATCGGAAATACCTTTAAAAGCTTCATAATTAATGGGAGCGCAAGCATCGATATCATAAGGCTGCGATCGCCTGATTGCGACATTCATTTGAATTTTAACGATTAATTTTTAATTAGATTGGAAGTTGGCAGTATAGCTGAGCCCTCCCCATTCCTACCCAATTAACCCTAAAAACCTTTGTATTCTCCTTTATAACCGAGTCCCGATCCCCCTCAATCCCCCTTAAGAAAGGGGAGGAAAGAGAATACTCTTGTCCCCCCTTTCTTAAGAAGGAGACGAAAGAGAATGCTCCTGTCCCCCCCGACCTAAGGGGGGCTAGGGGGATCCGTCTTAACTGAGTCCCAAATAAGCAATATTACTTATGTTATGCTCAGCAATACAGTCATGACCTAAGGATCGAAGGTCTTCTTACTGGTGAACTTCACCTTGATCGGATTGGGATTGCTGCCAATATTGCGAGGGACACTACCATTAGCAACACGACCTTCGTTCACCTTCTCAGGGAACACGCCATCCTTGGGATGCAGGTACTCAGTAGAACCGTCGGGAAATACGCGGTAGATTTTGTAGTTCGAGATTTTGAATTTAGCCCGCAGTTGCTGGCCGCCCAAAGCGATGCACTGCTCTTTCCGGGGCAGATACAGCAAGTTGTCGCCTTGACGCATAATCGCAGCGCCACCGGAAGGCATTTCAAAGACTTGTTCCTTGGGGCTAGTCCAAGTGATAGCATACTTCTCTTCAACTAGCGCCTTGGTCAGCAAGCCGCCGGTGCTGCCGCCGAAGATGGGGGGTTGTCCAGTCAGTTCTTCTGCCATAGATATATCCAAAGGATTTTTACGGCATCCTATCATCCCGACTGCGCGCTGTTCTCGAAATTGTAAGGAAAGTTAACAGTTTTTTGGCGATCGATCTTTTTTGATAATTGGTAATTAGTAATTAATAAGTGATAATTGGCAATTTATAGCAAATTTATAAAACAGAAATCTCTCTGCACTAATCCCGAAAAAATATCTCAAAAAAACGCAATGCTTCGGGTACTGGTCGCGCACCCGAAGCATCGCACATTGCCCAATTCCTCACACGCGATCGCACAATTACGACCAAATATTCAATGGGAAACTCTTAAATCGAAAATGGTATAAACCCTAAGTCAAGAACCAATTCGGGTCATAGCCGCGCGGAATTTGACTCAAAGCAGCCCAAGTTTGTCTATCGACAATCCCGTCGGCCTTCATCCCAAAGCTTTTTTGAAATGCGCGAACAGCCTCATCCGTCAAAGTAGCAAATTGACCGTCAATGGAGCCGCGATAGTGCTGGGAAATGGTCAGAACTTCCTGAACAGTGGTGACTGCTTCCCCAGAACTGCCGAATTTAAGTACCGGCATATTCACAGGAGCTTCAGTATAAAGCGCCTGCCAAGTCAACGGCCCGACAATGCCGTCGGGCGACAAGAAAACCCGATACTGAAACAGTTTCACAGCAAATTCAACTGCTTGGTTAAAAATTCCTTTAGCAGGCTGCCGGTACACCCGCAACTTGGTTAACAGTTGTTCTAGTTCCAGTACCGCTTGACCTTGAGAACCTAATTGCAATTGTGGCTTGTTAGCAATAGCTTGTTGGGTAGATTTCATCTTGGTTGTAAATGACATATGGATTTTCCTCTAGGTTTGAGTATTCTGATGGCAAAAAAGTTTTTCCGGGCGAAATATGGGCATCCTTAACTTTTCACGAATCAACACTGATGCCCGCCCGTGTCTCAACAGATTCGATCGACTTTTTCCCTCTCCAGACTTGTGCGCCTTCCGACTTAATTCTCGGAATATCCCGGTAGTGCTCTGCCGCCCAACCCTCAATTTTGCCTAAAAGCCGGGTTTAAGAGGCAAGCCCGTCCTGAATCTGCTTTGATACTTTCGATCCTAATGCCCAACACCGCCGGCCCGCATCACCTGTAATACCATTTTTCTTTCATATATGCTATGGATGAAGTCTTAGCCCCCCCGAAATCGCGGGGGGGTTGGGGGGGTAATATTTAGCGCTACTTTATGAAATTGGTATAAGCGCTATCTCGCGGGGTGAGAGGGGATCTGGCAGCGGAGGCGAGTTCTGCCGTGAAAAAATTTTAACTTTATTCCAGAAAGTGAACCAATATTTTCTTAAAAAGCCGAGTTTTTACGCAAGTATGGTTAATCTACGCCACTAACTGCTTACAAAAATAGTTTTTAGCTAAGTAATATCCACAATCTGTATAATTAAACAATCTTAAATCCATCAGTAATGTACGCAATGTGTAGCTACAATTATATTGATTATGCAAATCTAAAGACCAAGTGTTTCTGTGATTCTTTGTTTTGTCCAGGAATCTCCCAATTCTGCAATTGCTTTCCCCAACTCCCCGCGACCAGCTATTTATCTACGACCTCACTTTTATTATTAAAATTTAACAAAGTCATTTACAACAATCGGTGGGATGTTGTATAATTTCATTTAAAGCCTGTAACACTTCCGCCATAAAAAAATCAACAGTTGCCCTTTCTCGGTCGCTAGACCTCTTAAAACAAACACCTGCTAAATACGTAAGTAATTTTTAAATTGTGCGATCGTTCGATACATCGCTCCAACCTGCTGCTTTGCAAAAGAGCGATCGCCCGCCATTCATCGGGGTTCCATATGTGCCATTTCTAATTAATTCGGCATTGATTTATAATCAACTGGGAAAAATCTACCATGCTGCCAGCTTCAGGAATTTCTGGTTACAACTTACAAGAACTGATTCACCAAGGAACTAACACAGTTATTTATCGGGCCATATCGACAGCAGAAAAACAGTCAGTCATTCTCAAAGTCTTAAACACCGACTGTCCCACCATAGAACAGAGCGCCAGTTTAAAACACGAATATCAAATCACAAAACATATCGACTCTGAGTATGTCATCAAAGTCTCTCGACTCGAAATTCATCATTTTTGTTTAGTGCTAGTATTAGAAGATATCGGAGGAATCTCCCTGAAATCTTGGATCGAACACCTAAAAAATCAACCAAAATTAGCCGAGGGCGCAACCGACAATCCAGTAGCGAGTGCCACGAATTACCAATTATCCCTTACCAATTTTTTCAACATAGCCGTATCCTTGGCAAAAGCTTTAGTATTCCTGCATCAAAATCAAATCATCCATAAAGACATCAAACCGGATAATATCATCATAAATCCCCAAACAAAGCAAGTAAAGCTTGCTGATTTTAGCATCGCTTCGCGGTTAAGAAAAGAACAAACAGACTTAAAAAATCCCGATCGCCTAGAAGGAACCCTGGCATATATGTCCCCCGAACAAACCGGGCGCATGAACCGTTCCATCGACTACCGCAGCGATTTCTACTCTCTCGGCGTCACCTTTTACGAATTGCTGACTGGACAATTACCATTTACCAGCAGTGACCCGTTAGAAATGGTACACTGTCACATAGCCAAACAACCCGCTCCCCTGCAACAACTCAACCCACAAATTCCTATAGTTTTGACCCAAATTGTGGCAAAACTCATGGCAAAAAATGCCGAACTTAGATATCAAACTGCCACAGGATTATTAGCAGATTTAGAACGCTGCCAAAATCAAATAAAGAATTCAGGGACAATTTCTAACTTTATTCCCGGACAACTAGATGCCCTGAGTCAGTTGTCAATTCCTCAGAAACTCTACGGACGAGAAACCCAAATAGCACAATTACTAGAAGTGTTCGATCGCGTCTGCAAAGGCAGCGGTGAAATTGTCCTAGTCAGCGGCTATTCCGGCATCGGGAAATCTGCATTAGTTCATGAAATTGTCCGCGATATAACGCGGCAGCACGGCTATTTCATTTCCGGTAAATTCGACCAGTTTAAGCGGAATGTTCCCTACGCTTGTTTTGCTCAAGCTATGGGCAACTTCGTGCAGCAAATCTTGATGGAAAGCCCAACTCAGCTAGCAGCATGGCGACAAACACTACTAGACGCTTTGCAGAAAAATGCTCGAATTGCGATCGATGTTATCCCGGAGTTACAATTAATTTTGGGCGAACAACCTCCCGTACCCGAACTCGGTGCTATTGAATCTCAAAACCGCTTCAACCGAGTGATGAAGAAGTTTGTCCAAGCAATTGCCACAGCCGAACATCCCTTGGTAATCTTTCTTGATGACTGTCAGTGGATGGATGCTGGAACCGTTAATCTGTATCAAAACAACTGCACCGAAGAAAATCCTTACTTCCTGCTTATTCTTGCTTATCGAAATAGCGAAGTAAGTCCGACGCATCCCTTCATGCTGGCAAATGAGGCAATGAGGGCTACAGGAATTGCCATCGCCAATATTCGCCTGGAACCCTTAGCAATTTATGATGTGAATCGGTTAGTTTCTGACAGCTTGAACTGTTCTCCTAGAAAGGTCGCATCCTTGGCACAATTACTGCTCGAAAAAACTCACGGTAATCCTTTCTTTTTAAAGCAGTTATTGAGGTCATTGTCTCAAGAAAATTTTCTAATATTTAATATAGAACTTGCCGAATGGGAATGGGATACCCAAGAAATTAAACAGCAGAATATTTCCGAAAATGTGGTTGATTTAATGGTTCATAAGATTCAATATTTGTCTGAAAAAAGTCAGACAGTTTTACAATTAGCTGCTTGTATAAACAACGAATTTAATCTGGATATATTATCAGTAGTGAGCGAACAATCTTTGACTCAAACAGCACAATATTTGTGGGAAGCGCTAGAAGTAGGGTTGATTTTGCCTGTAGATGGCGCCTATCTAGTACCGCAAGTATTTGAGCAGCAGGAATTAGAAAAGTTAGGTAAAAGAGTCTGCCAAGTGCGCTACCAGTTCTTGCACGATCGGGTTCAACAAGCAGCTTATGTCATGATTCCTGACTCGCAAAAACAATCCGTTCACTGGAAGCTGGGACGTTTGTTGTTGGAGGGAAGCAATGAAGCCCAACGTCAAGAACAGATTTTTGATATTGTCAATCATTTGAACTTTGCTCGGGAGTTGATTGCTAATTCTGAAGAACTTTATGAATTAGCGCAATTAAATTTACAAGCAGGTAAAACTGCTAAAGCTGCTTCGGCTTTTGAAGATGCGCTTACTTTTTTTCAAGCCGGCTGCGATTGTTTGCCTGTCTCAAGTTGGCAAGATAATTATACCTTGAGTTTCGCGCTAAATTTGGAGCTCGGTGAAGCGGAATATTTAAATGGCAAGAATGATGCAGCTTTAGCAATTTTTGATTGGATTTGGCCCCAAACTCAGACTTTGTTAGAACAGTGTGCGATCGCGGAATTGAAAATAACTTGTCTGCGGATGAAGAATGACTTATCTGCCGCTTATCAGTTAGGGATTGAAACCTTAAATTCTTTGGGGGTGGAGATTGAACCGTACCCGGATGATGAATTTCTAGCCCGAGAATTAGCAGAGACGAAGAGGACGATCGGGCGATCGATCGATATATTAGCAGATTTACCCGAACTTACCGATCCGCTACAACTGGCCGCTCACCGGATTTTGAAAGAACTTTTCCCGATCGCCTATTTTACCAGTCCCAACGCTCAATATCTCTGCGCGATGAAGTTTGTACAAACGAGCATTCTGTACGGAAATTCACCATTTTCCGCCTTTGGTTACACTTTGTACGCCTTTACTTTGGTCAACAAATATCGCGAAATCAAGGCCGGTTGCGCCGCCGGAGAACTCTCGCTCAATCTCTACGAAGGCTGTGACAATAAAGAGTTAGGTACTTGTATTTTTCATATGTGGGGGGCTTTAACTTTACATTATATGAAATATATCGATGAATGCAAGCCTTTTATGCTCAAAGCTTTCAATAGCGGTTTAGAAACAGGTGCTTATCAATGGTCGGGATATGCTTCGATTAATTATCTCTGGGTCTGCTTTTTTGGGAACGAATCTTTGGCAAAAGCTACAGAAATTGCCGATCAATTTATGCCAGCGATCTCAAAGGTCGATCGCAATATGTTAGCTTATCACTTGCTGACCAAAAATGCGATCGCCCAACTCACTAGCTCACCAGAAACCAACCTAGAGCCGGAAACCTTCATCGACGAACACCAGCTTTTAGAATTTGCGAAATCCTCAGCCGATCTTACCACTGCTTTTGTCATCTATCTTTACAAACTCACCCAGGCTAATTGGTTTGGCGATGTCGATCGCGCCTTAGAATATGCTCTCTTCGGCGCGGAATTTTTGAAAGGCGGTGCCGGTCATTTTGTCAACCCGGTTTTTCGGTTCCATCACGCGATCGCCCTAGCTGCTGCTTGCACAAACGCCAATGATACCGAGTCCAAACTCTACCGAAAACAGCTCAATATTAGTCTGGAGAATTTTCGAGATTTGGCAGAACACTGTCCAGCCAATTATCTGCACAAATATTCATTAATTCAGGCAGAAATAGCGAAGTTGTCAGGAGACAGCCATACAGCAGCACAACATTATGATTGGGCGATCGCCTCCGCCCTCAAAAATGGCTTCATCCAAAATGCTGCCCTAGCCAATGAATTAGC
Source organism: Oscillatoriales cyanobacterium (assembly GCA_004293365.1). Taxonomy (GTDB): domain Bacteria; phylum Cyanobacteriota; class Cyanobacteriia; order Cyanobacteriales; family Microcoleaceae; genus Microcoleus. The sequence goes on from RDYN01000090.1 coordinate 13,426, forward strand.
TGCCAGATTTTACCTAGCACAAAATCGTGCCAATCTCGCCAAAATTTATCTCAACGATGCCCGCTTTTGCTATATCGAGTGGGGTGCAACCGCCAAAGTTCATCAACTAGAACAATCTCATCCAGATTGGTTTAACAAAATCAGCGACGAGCGCATCACAATAAATACAACTGCGAGTACCGCCACTGATGCCAATATTTTTGATTTGAAAACAGTAATCAAAGCCTCTCAGGCTATTTCTAGCGAAATAGTCTTAGAAAAATTGTTAAAAAAACTGCTGCATATTATTTTAGAAAATGCAGGCGCCCAAACCGGCTGCATTCTTTTGGAACAATCCGGGTACTTATTCGTTGAAGTGTCGGATAGCGACCCGCAGGATTATGCAATATTTGAAGAATTGCACCCAGTCAAAAATAACTGCCAAGTCCCTCTTTCTATCGTCAATTACGTGGCTAGAACCCAGGAACCGCTGCTGCTGAACGATGCAAGTCAAGAAACACTTTACCAATTCGATACCTACATTCAACATCAGCAACCGAAGTCAGTTTTGTGCGCGCCAATTGTCTATCAAGGAAAGTCGATCGGTATAGTTTATTTAGAAAACAATTTGGTCGCCGGAGCATTCACTCCCGAAGGCTTGACACTTTTGGAAATGTTGACAGCACAAGCAGCAATTGCCATTGCAAATGCGCGTTCCTACGCCAGCGAACAAGACAAATCCCGCCAGTTAGCTGAATCCCTAGAAAACTTGCAACAATCTCAAGCCGAAATCGCTCAAAAAGAAGAGGAGTACCGCAGTATTTTTGAGAGTGTAGCCGACGGGCTTACCTTAGTAGATTTGGAAACAGCAAAAATGGTGGCAGTAAACCCGGTAGCCTGCGAAATGTACGGTTATTCGGTGGAGGAGTTTTTGAAGTTAAATCCCGTTGAACTTCTGCACCCAAAGTACCTACATTTATTCGAGGAGTTTATGGGAACTGTCAGCTCGCGTCAAGAATTTTATTGTGAATCTGTGATGCTGCGAAAAGATGGTACACAATTCGATATTGAGGTAAAAGCAAAGTTTTTTGAATACAGAGGGAAACCCCATGCTTTGTCAATTGGTCGCGATATCAGCCAGCGCAAAGCAGCGGAACAAGCTTTACAAAAATCGGAAGCTCAACTGAGAGAGAAAGCTGAAAATTTAGAAGCTATATTAATCGAACTGCAACAAACTCAAGCACAATTAGTTCAAACTGAAAAAATCTCGCAACTCGGACAACTGGTAGCTGGAGTTGCTCACGAAGTTAACAATCCTATTGGCTTTATTTCTGGGAACTTGCACCACGTTCAAGAATATATTGGTGATTTAATTAACTTGGTGAATCTTTATCAAAAAAAGTTTCCCGAACCTGGAGCAGAAATTGAACAAGAAATTGAATCGATCGATCTACAATATCTCTTAGCCGACTTGCCCAAAACTACGGCGTCCATGAAGATGGGAATCGATCGCATCCGCGACATTATGCAATCTCTGCGGAACTATTCCCGTAGCGACAGTCAGGAAAAAAGAGCTGTTGACATCCACGAAGGCCTGGAAACTACTTTAATGATTTTGTCTCACCGCCTCAAGGCCAAGCACAACAGACCGGCAATTAAAATTATTAAACATTACGGTGAGTTACCAAAATTAGAATGCCATCCGGGACAAATTAATCAAGTATTTATGAATTTGATTGCTAATGCGATCGATGCTGTGGAAGAATCCAACGCGGGCAAAACCTACGCAGAGATTGAACAAAATCCTAATATAATTATGATTTCTACGCTGGGTGTTGGCCAGCAAGAACGGGAAATCATAGACACGATTGTGATTCAGATTGCTGACAATGGAATGGGAATGTCGGAATCAGTCAGCAAAAAAATATTTGCGCCATTTTTTACAACTAAAGTAGAAGGTAAAGGTACGGGATTGGGACTGTCTATTTGCCATCAGATAGTGACTGAAAGACATGGGGGAACTTTGGAATGTTTGTCTTCGTTAGGAGGTGGAACAGAGTTTGTGATTAGTCTTCCGATTTCAGGGAGTCATTAGTCATTGGTCATTTGTTATTGGTCATTTTCCTTAAATTACCCGTCATAAAAACTGTTTGTAGTGAGGACTTTAGTCCTCTGATGATGATGATGATGATGATGCGGACTAAAGTCCTCACTACAAACCTATTTTATTATGGTCGATCGTTGGGACAAAATACGATTAGTCATTAGTTAACATTTGTCCATTGATTCTAAACAATCGGAATGGTAAAATGAAATTCGCTTCCTAGGTCTTTTCCTGGGGAATCTGCCCAAATGTTGCCGCCCCAGCCGGCAACAATTTGTTTGCATATTGCTAATCCCAAACCGGTGCCGCCGGCGCTGCGCCGCAATGCTCCTTCTTCTTGATAAAATCGATCGAACACTACTTTCAAACTATTCGCCTCTATTCCCCGCCCTGTATCGGCTACAAGCACTTCCACCATCCGAGAACCGTTGAAGACAGCGCGCACAGTCACGCTTCCCTGCGGTGTGGTGAATTTGCAGGCGTTGTCTAGGAGTTTGGAGAGCACCTCCACCAACCACTCGCCGTCTGCTTGCACTAATGGCAATTCTGCGGAGACTTCGGCGATAATTTGTGGTAACTGGCGATCGACTCCGCCGCGCGATCGCACGCTGCTGAGGGCCAAATCAACGCATTCTTGCAACGTCAGCGATTCTACATTCCATTGAACTCGCCCGCTTTCTAAGTGAGAAAGTGTTAAGAAATCCTGCACGAGTTTCCGCATTCGATCGGCATCGCTGAGGGCTGTTTCTAACATGATTTGCCGCAATTCTTGGGGCATATCTGGCTCGGAGTTCAAACTTTCTAGACACACTTGAATGGTAGAAAGCGGTGTGCGGAGTTCGTGTCCGGTGATGGCAATTAGATTGCTGCGAGTGCGGTCTAATGCTTCTAATTGTTGGTTGAGTTCTTCTAAGTGAGCGTAGGTTTCGGCTTGAATTAAGGCTGCTCCGAGTTGGGTGGCGATCGCCTCTACGAGAGCAATTTCGTCTTCTTCCCAAGGCGAAGTCGATCGGCACTGGTGCATTTCCACCATGCCCAAAACCCGCCCTTGATAAAGCACCGGCACCATTAACCAAGAGATAATCTGCCAATTTTTGACAATTTCTTCCAGGGATTTTTTCTTGACAATCTGCGGGTGTTGTGCTGTGTCTTGGATGTAAACTCGCTCTTGCCGCGCTACCGCGTCCCGAAATATGGGATTTTCCTGCAACTGCCAAGTCTGATTTAGTAGAGAAGTAGCGCCGGCACGCAAAAACTCGCGATCGATTTTGACGGCAATATCTGCGGCTTTGCAGCGATAAATCAAACAGCGGCTTGCTGACAGGGCGGTTCCCAATTCTTGGACTGCGACTTCGACAATTTCTTGCGGGTTGAGAGACTGCCGCATGGCGGTGGTAATTAAGTTGATCAGGCGTTCTTTGCGTTCCTGGGCGGCGATCGCGCTGTATGCTTTGAGCAGTTCGTGTTGACCTGATTGCAAGTAGGTGACTAAGCGTTCGGCAAAAGCATCGCTCAATTTGGGATTGGGAATTTTTGAGTCTTTTACCGCACTTCGGTCGGGTTTTGTGGCTTTGGAAGCCGCGGATTTCCGCGTTTTTTTAGGTTTTTTGCCCAGATTGTAAGTGGTGCGCGCTCGATCGATCTTTTCGGCCAATTCCGGGCGATATTTGACAATTTTATCGAGCAACAATTCGGCAGCTTTGCAGCTTACCTCGCGATCGAACGTCCAAATTCCTTCAAATCGGCGAGCTTGATCCATCAACAGCGGGCCGCGATCGTCCTGGTGGTCGATCGGCACAATTTTTTCTTGACAAATCAGACAAGTTGAGTAATGTTGCCCCAGCACCACTAAGTGCCACTCTTTACTTAAGGGATCTTCCGCTGCAAAGGCCACATTTTCGTGACATTCAGAGGAATTTTTAAACTCAGTTTCCGGTGATGACAGCACGTATACCTGAGAAGATCGATCGGCAATTCGTCGATAGCGGTGAGCTTCTTGGCGGTAGAAGCGCTCTTGCTGAAAGCTGGCAATGACTAGGGGTTCGTCGTCGGAGCCCGCCAAAACCAAGTCTTCCATCGCGTGAGACAGCGCTGTCATGGAAGATTTGAAATAAATTTGTGCCCGCAGATGGGGCAAAGCTTGCAGAAGTTCTGCCAGTAATGAAATAGGAACGATCATCTAGCCTTAAGCGTGCATTTTTGCCGATGACAAAACGGGAACGATCGAAAATCAGTTGAGATCGATCCCTTTTAAGTATCTCTCAAAACTAACTACAAATTGGGCGTTAGCGAGAAACTAACGGCCAATTATTTTTAGGGGGCGATCGCCCGTAAGTATAAATGCTGGGAATGCGATCGAATCAGGCTAATTCGCCGCCTTCGTCACTGCCGCCGGGAGATGATTTGTAAAGAGCATCTAATTGTTCGCGCGCATCTTGGACAGTCAGCGAACGCATCACTAACAGCGGTTCGTTGACAATATTTCCGTATTCGTCTAACAGTTCGGGATGGGGTACGGCTTGAGAGCGAGGATAGGATCCGTAGCGATTATTTGCCCTGAATTGTTGGGGGCGCTGGGACTCCATACCTACCGTGATTAGACTGCGGATTAAGTTACCGACGGCCAAAAAGGCAAGAACGGTGAAAGCTAAAATATAAAGCAGGTGTAACATTATTTTCTCCTCCGGGCTCTGATAGCCACACAGCAATTTACAAAAGTGTTTCAGCAAGTAATAACTTATTAACTGGAAATCTGTTTGAGCGAGTTCAAGTGGCCTGGACATTTCCTCTTGTTTGGAATTTGAATGCCGGTTGAACTTGAACAGGCCTCTTTATTTTCCAGGGGAATGGGACTGCGATGAGCGAAAGCGCGCCGATACTTGCCAGCATTCGGCGAGCAGTCTGTGCCACGGCATGAGTGCTGCCGTTTCAATTGCAACTTGCCCTCCGGTTGCTTGAAATAGAGCTTTAGCAGCCGCTAATTCTTGCTGAGCCTGTTTGACTCGCGCCAGCAAGTCGGATTGAGCTTCGCCGCTCAGAAAATGAATTTCCTCAGTTTCTAAGAGAGTAGCCGATCGCTCGAACCAGTATTTAAAATCCTCTAACAGCGGTTCCAGTAGGGATTTGAGCAATTCTGATTCTGGCAAATTGGAATTAAGCATGGATTAAAATTGGGTTATTTATTTATTCTAACCTTAAACGCGCTTTACAATTTGTAACATACTTTTAACAAAAATTCAAGAATTTCACAAAAATTAGCAGGTGAGTGTCAAGAAATTTAACAGTGTCAGCAGCGATTTTTGAGTCAAAATCCGCAAATTATGCCCATATCGGCTCATACAGCGCGTGTATAGCTGAACGCTCTGTTATACAGAAAACAACAAAAGCAAACGTTTCAAAAATCAAGAACATCCATAGGTATCAAATTACATCAAACGTATTACCAGTCGGCTGTCTGACGATTAAGCAGCAGATCCCCCCTAGCCCCCCGTATAGTCGGGGGGAACCGGAAACGATCATCAAAGTCCCCCTACAACCAGGGGGATGCGAGGGGGATCTAGACTTAGCTAAAAGCGAGATTTTTGAAGTGTTCTAGTCTGAAGTTGATACCAATAGCCCCAACCGGAAGTCGGCGCTTGCCGTCCCAATCTGAGTAAGATAGAAGCAACTGCAACGAAATTAATTGCTAAATTCAGCCGATGTCTAGCTCAGAATCCATGAACGCTCCAGAAGAGTCCGTTAAGATAGAGTTGCCCCGCACGAGTGAGTCGGAACAACTAAAAAAAATTCGCCACACCACCTCCCACGTTATGGCGATGGCGGTACAGAAATTATTTCCCAAGGCCCAAGTAACAATTGGCCCTTGGATTGAAAACGGTTTCTATTACGATTTTGATTGCCCGGAACCTTTTACTGAAAAGGATCTCAAGGCAATCAAAAAAGAAATGATCAAAATCATCAACCGCAAATTGCCTGTAACTCGGGAAGAAGTCAGCCGCGAAGAAGCGGAACGCCGAATCAAAGAGATAAACGAACCTTACAAATTAGAAATTTTGGCAGGTTTGATCGAACCAATTACTCTTTACCATTTGGGCGACGAATGGTGGGATTTGTGCGCTGGGCCCCATTTGGATAATACCAGTGAAATCAATGGAAGGGCGATCGAGCTAGAAAGCCTCGCGGGTGCGTACTGGCGCGGCGACGAAACCAAAGCTCAATTGCAGCGGATTTACGGCACAGCTTGGGAAACTCCCGAACAATTGGAAGCCTACAAACACCGCAAAGAAGAAGCCTTAAGGCGAGATCACCGCAAACTCGGCAAAGAATTAGGCTTGTTTATTTTTGCCGATCCGGTGGGTCCCGGTTTGCCTTTGTGGACGCCCAAAGGCACTATTTTGAGAAGTATTCTAGAAGATTTCTTGAAACAAGAACAAATCAAGCGCGGCTATTTGCAAGTTGTGACTCCGCACATCGCCAGAGTCGATTTGTTCAAAATTTCGGGACATTGGCAGAAATACAAAGAAGATATGTTTCCGCTGATGGCGGAGGATGAGGAAGCGGCAGCAAACGAACAGGGTTTTGTGATGAAACCCATGAACTGCCCTTTTCACATTCAAATTTACAAAAGCGAACTGCGTTCCTATCGGGAATTGCCCATGCGCTTAGCAGAATTCGGCACAGTTTACCGCTACGAACAATCGGGAGAATTGGGCGGTTTAACCAGAGTGCGCGGCTTTACGGTGGATGATTCCCACTTGTTTGTCACGCCGGAACAGTTGGATGCGGAATTCTTGAATGTGGTGGATTTAATTCTGTCAGTATTCAAGAGTTTGCAACTGAAGAATTTTAAGGCGCGTTTGAGTTTCCGCGATCCGGAAAATTTAGAGAAATACATCGGTTCCGATGAAGCTTGGGAAAAAGCGCAAGGTGCCATCCGCCGCGCGGTGGAAACTTTGGGAATGAATTATTTTGAGGGAATTGGCGAAGCGGCTTTTTACGGCCCGAAACTCGATTTCATTTTCCAAGATGTGTTGGATAGAGAATGGCAATTAGGAACTGTTCAGGTAGATTACAATTTGCCAGAACGTTTTGATTTGCAATACGTTTCTGAAGACGGCAGCCGCCAGCGTCCGGTGATGATTCACCGCGCTCCTTTTGGTTCTTTGGAGCGTTTGATCGGGATTTTGATCGAACAGTACGCGGGGGATTTCCCGATATGGTTAGCGCCGATTCAGGTGCGGTTGTTGCCTGTTAGCGAGGAGTTTTTGCCGTTTGCTAAGGAAGTGGAGGCGAAGATGAAGGCGCTGAATATTCGCGCGGAAGTTGAGAGTAGCGAGCGTTTGGGTAAGTTGATTCGCAATGCTGAGAAGGATAAAATTCCGGTGATGTGTGTTGTGGGTGCTAAGGAGGTTGAGGCTAATAGCTTGAATATTCGGACTCGTGCTTCTGGGGAGTTGGGGGCGATTTCGGTTGATGAGGCGATCGCAAGGTTGCAGTCTGCTATTAGCAGTTACGGCGATTTTTAAGCTAAATATTGTATCTGCTTGAACACAGTAACAATAAAATAGGTTCGTAGTGAGGACTTCAGTCCTTCTTCTTTATTAGACATCTCGCAAAATTAGTTTTTTGTCCAGGTGGGGCAAAACTTTCACAATCTTTTTAGGAGATGTCTATTACAAACTTTTAAGAAGGACTGAAGTCCTCACTACAAACCGTTACCGAGACGCCCGTTTCACAGAATTCAGAAACCCGGTTTCTCGCCTCCACCCGCGCCAACCGTGAAACAGTCTGAACTTTTGAGATTTTTGATAAAATGCAATAAACGGGAATTAAGATTATGCCTAATCCATTTCCGGGGATGAATCCCTATTTAGAAAGTCCTGACTTTTGGCCCCAAGTACATCACTTGCTAATTAGTAGCATTTTTGAATCATTAGTGCCGCAGTTGCTGCCAAGATATATCGTCGATATTGAAAAAAGAGTTTATGAGATTAGCGGGGAAAATTCCCTATTAGTGGGGATTCCTGATGTCACCGTGCAGCGCTCTCCAATTCAAACAAACCCTACTTCTTCTAATATCGAAGTTGCCGCACCACCTGTGACAGCTTTGAAAGTAAGACTGCCAGTACCTGTCGAATTTAGGGAAGCCTATCTAGAGGTGCGAGATACAGAAACTAGGGAAGTTGTGACAGTGATAGAAGTGCTATCACCCGCCAACAAGCGTCCTGGAAAAGGGCGACAAATGTATGAAGAAAAGCGAGAAAAGGTGTTTGGTAGTCGCACTCAGATGGTAGAGATTGACTTGCTGCGAAGTTACCAACCTCTATTAGTTTTTGGTAATGAGATTGAGGCAAGTTATCGAATTTTGGTAAGTCGGACAAATCAAAAGCCTTTGGCAGATTTGTACCTTTTCAATTTACCCAATATGATTCCTCAATTTCCATTGCCTTTGCGCCCGGGCGATGCGGAACCAATTGTAGATTTACAAGTGTTATTAAATGGGGTTTACGATCGCGCCGCCTATGATTTTAGAATCGATTATACTACCGAACCCGTGCCGCCACTTGCTGAACCCGATGCTGTTTGGGCTGATTCTCTGTTGCGGGAGACGGGAGTGAGGGAATGAGGGTGGTTGAAGGGCGATCGCACTTTATCAACAATCTCTGGAACTTTACGAAAAAATTGGCAATGTTCAAGGGACAACTGCTAGTTTCGCAATGTTAGGACAATTGTTAGCATCCCAGGGAGATTTTGAGCAAGCTTTGAATTATTTGCAGCAATCTTTGGAGATTTTGCAGCATTTGCATTCTCCCGACGCAGAGACAGTGAAGAGAATTCTTGCTACAGTTCAGCAGATGGCTGATAGGTGAAGTTGGGATTTATCTAGGAATTACCCATTAAGGCCAAAGAAACCGGGTTTTTTACCTAATCTGTCGGTAACAACCCAGGATTGTGTAAAAAACCCGGTTTCTGAGTTGGCTGTGGGGGCTAAGAAACCGGGTTTTTCGGGGTTTTTGCGATGTGTAGCGAGTATTTTCGCAAAAAACCCGGTTTC
>RDYN01000091.1 GCA_004293365.1 Oscillatoriales cyanobacterium
CCATCACAAGATTGACAAAACTTATATTGCCGATGCCAGCTCAAATTCACTCATCTTTCTAAATGCTGTTTTCTGACTTTTTCAGCAAGCCCTATTTATCTTTTGTGATTTTTAACCGCAGAGGGCGCAGAGGGCGCAGAGAGATAAGAGACAGTGTGTGTGTGCGATCTTCGCAAATTTGGCTGCGGTTGGTATAATACTGAAGTTTATTTTAAGCGCCAGGGATTGTTAATTTGATTTGGTAAAAATATTTTAGCGGTGCGATCGACTATTCGAGTAAAGAGCGATCGCGTGACGTTCTTTGCGTACTGCGGGCGGTAGGGATAGGTGCAGTGCATGACCTTGATCGGTTTGTCGATCGCATAAACATCTTTCCACTTATCCAAGTAGTTGTAAACAGGGGACAAAGTTGTCATTTTCGGCTTCACAGATTCAATAGCAGCCGCAAAAGCACCCTGGTCTTTCAACAGTAGCACATTTTGATGGGCAACTACCATCTCGAAATTTTTCTTAAATTCTGCGAACAATTGCTGATTTTTACTACTTTTCGTAAAAGCGATAAATCCGCCGTTGTATTGAATGCTATTTTCGTTTAGCGGCAATCCCACAGACTGCAAAGTTGACAGAATATCTTGCTTGACTCTTAATAAATTGCCCGCTTTGGCGATCGCAGGCTGCACGTCTTCCGTCACCAACAAATCCACCCCGTCAAGATAGTCGAAAACTTCATCTATTGGCGACAGCAAACAAATATCGCAATCCATATAAATAGTCTTGTCAAACAGAGATTCCCCGTACAAAGCCAGCTTGGCTTGACGCGACGCTAAAACAGGATTTTCGTGAGAGGGTGCTCTTTTCAATGTGACATTTCCAAATACCAGAAGTAAAGGATATAAAAATTGAGGGACTCTATCGATTAAAATAATAATTGGTTCCCGGTGAAACTTCCTGACAGAGGCCAGAAAATGAACGCAATCTTGGCAAGAGTAAAGACCGGTTAAAATAGTGATAAATCCCTTATTTTCTAGTTTCATTAGTGCGTCCACTCCCAAAAACTCTCGCTCCAGTCTTCTCGCTCGTGAAAAACTCCTTCCCATTCATAAAAATGTACAAAATCTTTCAGGTTAATTATTTTATTGACATTTCTAATCATGTAAAGAGGTTTATCTCCATAAAAAGAAGCCCACATAGTATAACTGCTAGGCGGCCCGACAATATAGTCGCACTCAGCCAAAGCATACAAATCTTCAATTAAGTGACCGCTGCCAAATTCACAGTTAAAATCATTAAATATATTGGGATTTTGTTGAAGATTAGAACAAATCAAAAAATTGATATTTTGTCCTTCAAATAGCTTTACGGCAGATTTCATGACTTCTATATATTGCTGAGTTGTGTAAAAGTATCTCCCCTTTTGATGCTGGGCATAATCGCCTTGACGGATGTGAATTCCGACGATTAGATCCGAGTTGTTTTTGACATTTAATATCAAACGCTCTACATTAATTGTATATCGCTCTAAGGGCGCAAAGTAGGCTCTAATCTTGTCGGCGTGCTTGTGTAACTTGGGAACATCTTCTACAAACCAGCCATCTCGAAACAGCCAGCCTTGAAAACAAATAATTGAACTGCGATCGATTTGTTCTGCATCCTGATATTTTGTCCAACTAAAAGGTTTTTTTCGGGTAAGTTTTTGCGTTTTTAATACTTTGTTATCGCTGAAATACTTGATTAATTTATAATATTTACTTCTGATAAACTTGTTACCGGCTGCGGTAAAATATGGAGGATAACAACACAAAAAATTCCTCGCTGTTCCTGAAAAAAATTCTGCATATTCCTCAAAAGCCGGATTGAGAACGGTCAAATTATGCTCGATCGCCCAAGCTATGAAGTTGGCAAACAGCAGCAGTCGGTTGCCGAGTTGTCCCGATTTAGCAGATATTATCAACATACTCGCCTTTTTTGTTAAGATCGGGTGCGCCACAAGCACCCTACATAATAGTAAGGTGCTTGTGGCGCACCCTACAGACTAAGAGCTGTGGCGTTTTTGGTGCCACTGCCAAGCGTGAGTTACAATATCCTTAATGTCGGGATATTCTGGAGACCATCCCAAGGTTTCGATCGCCTTTTTGCTGCTACCAACTAAACTAGGCGGGTCTCCCGGACGCCGATCGCACTCCACAGCCTTAATCTCTTTTCCCGTCACTTGGCGCGCCGTTTCTATCACCTCTTTCACCGAAAATCCGCCGCCGTTCCCCAAATTAAAGAAATCAGATTTGCCGTCATTTAGCAAATATTCCAATCCCAAAATGTGAGCCGACGCCAAATCGTTAACGTGAATGTAATCGCGGATGCAAGTACCGTCAGGAGTATCGTAATCCGTGCCGAAAATTGCGATCGCATCTCGTTTCCCCAAAGCAGCGAACAACACCAGCGGAATCAGGTGAGTTTCGGGATTGTGATCTTCTCCTAACAACCCGTTCGGGTCGGCCCCAGCCGCGTTAAAATAGCGGAAACAAACAGACTTAAAATTGTACGCAGCGTCAAAATCCGACAAAATCCGTTCTACCATTAACTTAGTAGCACCGTAGGGGTTGATCGGATTTTGCGGGTGGTCTTCTGTGAGCGGGATTTTCTGCGGTACGCCGTAAGTCGCGCAAGTAGAAGAAAACACCAATTTCTTGACGCCAGCACCAATCATCGCTTCCAAAAGGGTAATTGTGCCGATGACGTTGTTGCGGTAATATTTAGCTGGGTCGGTAACAGATTCGCCGACGTAAGCGTAAGCAGAAAAGTGCATTACCGCATCAATTTTGTGGGTGGCGAACAAGTTGTCGAGCAAAGTGCGATCGCTCGTCTCGCCAACTACGAGCTCTACCTGCAAAGCCCGATCTACTATATCTCGGTGTCCGTAAACTAAATTATCTAAAATCACTACACCGTAACCGGCGTTTTTCAGCGCTAATACCGCGTGAGAGCCAATATATCCTGCTCCGCCCGTTACCAAAATTGTTGGTTTTTCTGTACTCATTTTATTCTGGGTTGTTTTGTAACTGTAACTGTCGGTGAGATTGCTATACGGTTGGGTTAAGTTTGTTTATTCCCCGGAGATCCCCCCTAACCCCCCTTCAAAAGGGGGGGACAAGAATCCGATCGACAGTCAACCCCTACTCCCCTTAAGAAGGGGGACGCGAGATAATTCTCTTGTCCCCCGATTTTTTAGGGGGACGCGAGATAATTCTCTTGTCCCCCCCTTCAAAAGGGGGGTTAGGGGGATCGGCCTTAACTGTCAACTGAAAAGTTCAATCGATGAACTTGAGGCGACCAATTTGGATGTAATCAAATATCCGATTGATTTGATATCGGTCTTCCTCTGAAATTTTATCATCAGATAGGATAGTAGAAGTCAAAACTAAGTGTTCCCGGCGAGAGATTTTGCCAGACGCGACAATCCGATCGACCATTTGAGAAATTGTTAAGTTGGATTTGTTTTGAGATGTTCGCATTTATTCGATCGCATTTATGTCAGAATAGTTAAAGCTGCTTGCAGTTGTTGACCCAAAAATGAGCGATACCAGACCGCAATTCAATTTGTGGAACCCCAGAAATAAGGTATCAGAATTTTACTCCCAAAGATAGATGCGCGGATTTTATAATTCTGCGTTCTGCCTTCAAAGAGCGTTCAAACTAATCCAATTGTATATTAATTTTCCAACAGAGGCAGTCTTATATGCAGGTGTATCGGATTCCGGTATTGTCCGACAATTACATTTTCTTGCTGCACGATCGCGATCGCCATACAGCAGCAGTCGTCGATCCAGCCGTCGCAGAACCAGTCTTGCAGCAAGTGCGATCGCTCGGAGCGGAGTTAATAGCAATTTTTAATACACACCACGATCGCGATCACGTAGGCGGCAACCTGGAACTGATCGATCGCTTTCCCCAAATCACAGTTTACGGCGGCGCCGAAGACAGAGGCAGAATACCCGGACAGCAAGTATTTTTGCAAGCGGGCGATCGCGTAGAATTTGCCGGCAGAACCGCTTCCATGTTCTTCGTACCCGGTCACACAAAAGCCCACATAGCCTACTATTTCCCGCCCAGCAACGCAGGGGAAACCGGCGAATTGTTCTGTGGGGACACTTTGTTTGCTGGAGGCTGCGGCAGACTCAAAGAAGGCACTCCCGCCCAAATGGTAGCTTCCCTCGAACAATTGCGAAACTTGCCCGACAGTACCAGAGTTTGGTGCGCCCACGAATACACGCTGAAAAACTTGCAATTTGCCATTAGCGTAGATGGCGACAATCTTGAGTTACAGCAGCGCTTGGCCGCAGTTAAAGAAGCGCGCAGCCGATCGCAACCTACCATACCATCATCGATCGGCATTGAGAAAAAGACAAACCCCTTTTTGCGCTGGGATTTTCCTAACCTCCAATCAGCGGCAAACAGCATCGATCCAGTCCAAACCTTCGCTCGATTGCGCGGCATGAAAGACCGGTTTTGACAAGTAGCAAGAGCGTGTCAACTTAATGTAAAACGTAGTATCGACCTACTGTTTGACAATTAAGCTCCGATCCCCCCTAGCCCCCCTTCTTAAGGGGGGAACAAGAGTCTTCTCTTTCGTCCCCTTTCTTAAGGGGGATGCGAGGGGGCTCGAGATATGTGCAACGACCCATTAAATTGGTATTAGATTGAATTGTTACCCTGGTTAAATCAAAAGTTCCTCGGAATTATTTCCTTATATATAGATGAGCGCGCTCGGCTTGACCAAAAGTAAAACGACCGTTGTCAGAAGATGAAAAATGTAGGCAATACTGAACCAGAACCGAAAATTGACGCCTCTGTTTCAGAGGATTCTAACACAGCACTCTACCAGGGCGAGGCTTTGCTCGCAACAGATGTAGGGATGGTTCTGCAATTGGCAGACGGCGGCATTCAGGCGTGCAATTCTTGCGCCGAGAAACTGTTGGGAATCACAGCAGAACAGATGCAGAGCAACACTTCCATAAACTGTCCGTGGCAGACTGTGCGCGAAGATGGATCGGATTTTCCCGGCGAGACGCATCCGGCGATGGTGGCGCTGCAAACCGGACAACCCTGTTCAAATGTCATCATGGGTTTTTATCAGCCGCAGGGAGAATTGATTTGGTTGAAACTGAATTCTCAACCTTTATTTCAGGGAGATCGATCGACTCCCTACGCAGTAATTACCACCTTCACCGCAATCGATCGACCAGGGTCACAATTCGTCAATCACGCGCCCGCCCAACAACTCTCAGACACCCTCGAAAGTATTTCCGACGGCTTTTTTGCTTTGGATAGAAACTGGCGGTTTACCTACGTTAATTCTCAAGCGGCGCGGTGGCTGAATCGAACCTCAAAAGATTTGATCGGGAACAGCGTTTGGGAAGAGTTTCCCGAATCTGCGGGGAGTTTGTTCGAGCAGGAATACCTGCGCTGCAACCGAGAGCAAGTTACAGTTAGTTTTGAATCTTTTTATCAGCCACTCAATGCTTGGTATGCGGTACGAGCTTATCCGATCGCCTCGGGAATTGCTGTTTATTTTCAAGATGTCACCGACTCCAAAGCGGCTCGGGCTGCTGCGATCGAACAAGCGCAAATGGCGCAGCAACAACGGGGAGAAATTGAGGCAATTTATGCTAGCGCGCCGATCGGACTTTGCTTTATCGATACTGACTTGCGATTTGTCCGCATCAACTCGCGCCTCGCAGAAATTAACGGAGTGACCGCCGCCGCCCACATCGGCAAAACATTGCGCGAAATCTTACCAGAACAAGCCGATGATTTAGAGCCGCTTTACCGACAAGTTATTGCAACTAAAGTTCCCCTCGAACAGCTCGAAGTTGGGGGGACAAACTCAGCGCAGCCGGGAGTAGAACGCACTTGGCTGTTGAGTCTTTATCCGCTGACATCCGAGGACGATCGCGTGCTGGGCGTGAATGTGACGGTGCACGAAATTACCCATCGCAAAGCTGCCGAAAAAGAAATTCAACGGCTCAACGAGGAACTAGAGCGCAGAGTTAATGAACTGCAATTAATCCTCGATGCTGTACCCGTCGGGATTGCGATCGCCCGCGACGCGCAGTGTCATGTAATTCGCACTAACAAGTTTGCTCAGTCGATGCTAACAGTGCCGCCGGATGCCAATGTTTCTGCAAGCGGAGACGAAGCTGCACTGCTTCCGTTCAGACTATTTAGCAACGGCCAGGAAATCGGGCCAGCAGAGCTCCCAATGCAGCGGGCTGCGGCTTCGGGCGCCCCCGTGCGAGATGCGGAATTTCAAGTGGTGCGATCGGACGGAGTGGCGTTTGATTGGTTGATGAATGCGATGCCGTTATTTGACGGGGAGGGCGCTGTTCGCGGCTGTGTGGCGGCCTTTGTGGATATTACCGATCGCAAACAAGCTGTTGCTGCTTTGCGCCGCTCCCAGGAACGCTACCGCACTTTGTTTGAGTCCCTAGACGAAGGTTTTTGCGTCATCGAAATGCTGTTTGACGACAACGACAAGCCGATCGACTACCGCTTTTTGGAAGTCAATCCCGCCTTCGAGAAACAAACCGGACTCGTACAAGCTGCGGGTAAAACAGCGCGAGAACTCGTTCCAGAACTCGAAAATTTTTGGTTTGAGATGTACGGCAAAGTTGCGCTGACGGGGGAACCATTGCGCTTTGAACACGGCTCGGAAGCCATGAACCGCTGGTTTGAGGTTTCGGCGTTCCGCACTCCTGAGCCGCACAGCCGCAAAGTCGCCTTGCTTTTCAAAGAAATCAGCGATCGCAAACAGGCAGAAAATCGCCTGCGGCAACAGGAAACGCAACTGCGCTTGTTCGTCAAACACTCGCCTGCGGGGGTAGCGATGTTTGACCGCGAGATGCGGTATATGCTGGCGAGCGATCGCTGGCTGACAAGTTACGGACTGGGCGATCGAAACATTGTAGGCCGATCGCACTACGACATCTTTCCCGATGTACCCGATCGTTGGAAACAAATCCACCAGCGCTGTCTGGCGGGAGCAGTCGAAATGTGCCCAGAAGATCCGTTTCCCCGCGCTGATGGGTCGATCGACTGGGTGCGCTGGGAAATTCACCCTTGGCGAACCAACAGCGGCGAGATTGGCGGGATCATGATTTTTTCCGAAGTAATCACCGAGCGCAAAAACGCTGAACAGGCGCTCTCTGCTGCCTCCCAGCAAGTTAGCAATATTTTAGAAAGTATTACCGATGCCTTTATTGCGATCGATTCGCAGTGGCGCTACACCTACGTTAATGCCGCTGCTGAAAAACTGCTTTCTCGATCGAGAAACGACTTGCTAGGTCGATCGATCTGGGAGCTATTCCCCGCCGAGGTAGAATCCAATTCGACGCTGTATCAAGAATTTCATCGAGTGGTTAACGAGCAAGTTTCTGTCAAGTTTGAAGAGTTTTCGCCGTCGCTTCAAATATATGTAGAACTCAGCGCCTATCCAGCCGCCGAAGGACTTACGGCTTATTGGAGCGATATTAGCGATCGCAAACGTACAGAAGAAGAACTGCGGCAAAAGAATGCTATTTTGAACGTGATTAACGAGTCAGCGCCCACGCCAATTTTTGTCAAAGATCGAGCAGGATGTATTATTTATGCAAATCCAGCTACGCTTGAGGCGATCGGCAAACCGGCTGCGGTCGTAATTGGGCGGCGCGATCGCGATTTATACCCAGTAGCAGAAAGGGGAGCGATCGTCAGCGCCAACGATCAGCGCATCATGGCATCCGGTCAAACAGAAGTTGTCGAAGAATCTCCCGACGGAATTCGGACATTTCTGGGAATGAAAGCTCCCTACCGCAATGAAGCGGGAGAAGTAATCGGCTTGATTGGCATTTCCAACGACATCACAAATCGCAAGCGAGCCGAAGTCGCGCTGCAAGAACAAACTAAGTTATTGCAAGTAATTATAGACAGCATTGGTGACGGTTTGATTCTCGCCAACCCACAAGGGGAATTTGTGCTGTTTAACCGAGCCGCGGTGGGGATGTTCGGTCAGCTAACGAATGAAAAATCTCATGAGGAATGGTCGAGCACCTACGGACTATTTTTAGCCGACCAAAAAACCCTTTTCCCCGAAGAGGAACTACCTCTAACCAGAGCAATCAAAGGTGAATATGTCAATGATGTAGGGATATTTGTCCGCCGCCAAGATTGCGAAGGTCGCTGGGTCAGTATCAGCGGTTATCCGGTGGTTGATACTAGCAGCACCATCAAAGGCGGAGTAATTGTCTGTCGGGATATCACAGAACGCAAACAAGCAGAAGCAGCGCTGCTTGAGAGCGAAGCGCGATTCCGCAATATGGCTAACAACGCTCCATTTATGGTCTGGGTAACAGATTCCACAGCCTACCGCACTTTCGCGAGCGACAACTGGTATAAATTCACAGGTCAAACTGAGGAAACAGCTTTGGGATTTGGTTGGATAAACGCAGTGCATCCAGAAGACAGAGAATACGCCTTGAAGGCATTTTTGATGGCCCACGAAAGCCAGGAACCTTACAGCACAGAATTTCGCCTGGGGGGCGCGGATAACCGATATTATTGGGCGCTGGATGCGGCTGTTCCCAGATTTACCGAAAGCGGACAATTTGAGGGTTTTATCGGTTCTGCGATGGACATTACAGAGCGCAAACAAGTGGAAACCGAGCGCGATATGGTTCTGCAATTGGAACAAACGGCGCGCGCGGAAGCCGAGCGGGCTAACCGGATTAAAGACGAGTTTTTGGCGGTGCTTTCTCACGAGTTGCGATCGCCCTTAAATCCAATTTTAGGGTGGTCGCAACTGCTGCGCGGCGGCAAGCTGAGCGCGGCTAAAACCGCCCAGGCCTACGAGACGATCGAGCGCAACGCCAGACTGCAATCTCAATTAATCGAAGACTTGCTCGACGTGTCTCGGATTCTGCAAGGAAAACTCCGATTGAATGTTGCTCCGGTGAATGTCGCAACAATTATATTGTCTGCTTTGGACACCGTGCAATTAGCAGCAGAAGCTAAAAAGATTCAAATCGAAACAATCTTAAATCCCGATGTCGAACTTGTTCTCGGCGATACAGGTCGCTTGCAGCAAATTGTGTGGAATTTGTTATCGAACGCGGTGAAATTCACGCCAGAAGGCGGTCGAGTTGAAGTTAGATTATCGCAAATCGCACGGGAAGTTCAAATTCAAGTTTCAGACACGGGGAAAGGTATTGTTCCCGATTTCTTGCCCTATGTTTTCGAGCATTTCCGACAAGAAGACGGCGCTACAACTCGCAAATTTGGCGGCTTGGGATTGGGATTGGCGATCGTCCGCCAACTGATCGAACTTCACGGCGGAAGGGTGTTTGCAGAAAGCCCCGGAGAAGGTCAAGGAGCGACGTTTACGGTGAGGTTGCCGCTATTAAATGATGATTCTAGAAAGCAGGAGGAGGAAGAACGTCATTCATCTGAGAGTGCCGGTATTTCATCTTTACCGCTGGCAGGATTGAGAATTTTGGTGGTAGATGATGAGCCGGACTCGCGCGATTTTGTCGCTTTCGTGCTAGAGGAAGCGGGTGCGGAGCTGATTTCGGTGTCATCTGCTGCTGAGGTGCTGCGATCGATCGCCCAAACTGCACCGGATTTGCTCGTCAGCGACATCGGAATGCCCGAGATGGACGGGTATATGCTGATACGTCACATCCGCACTCAACTGGCGCCAGAGTATGGGGGGCTGGTGGCGATCGCCCTAACGGCCTATGCTGGAGAAGCGAACGAGCGCCAAGTTTTGCAAGCCGGATTTGACAAGCACTTATCGAAGCCGATCGATCCGACTCTGTTAGTTACGACTGTAGCGCGGGCGATCGGCAGAGCGTAAAACACCCCTCATAGGTTCGACCGTTCGGACTTCAGTCCTTCTCGATCGGGTTCGTAGTAAGCATTAGGGCGTGTTTTCTTGCCTCTGAGATCCCCCCCGGCCCCCCTTCCCAAGGGGGGAGAAAGAGTCTAAAAGTCCCCCTTCCCAAGGCTGCTGTGTACACACAAGTCAGGGTTGAGCTAGTTGCCATCCCCAAAAGATGGACTCAAATTTCCTCAAACCCTGTACCAGAGTAGCAATTCCGGGGGGACGCCCTGATTGATAGCCAGACCATCCTCCCAATCTAGCAATCAACCAAGTTGCCCAGGGTAAGGAGCGTTTAGGGTGAGGGTTTTGCAACTTTTTAGTCCTGCCTTCTAGCTTTGGCTCCAATTGCTCCAGGAATGATTGCTGCTCCTTGGTGAATGCCAAAGTTGCTTCGAGGTCTGGTTTATCCCGGCCCTCCACCAATTGAAGCGTCCTTAGCGCCACCCCTAGCCCCAGAATCGTCAATCGTTGAATGGCTTCTATGGATTCTAGTTGGGTCGATTCAATATCTAAACCATCGCGTTTAAGTGCGGCAAATAGTTGTTCAATCCACCACCGCCAGCGGTACCACAAGACAACTTGTAAAGCTTGTTCAATAGACTCGACGGGATGGGTCGTCAGCAGTCGCCAGAGAATCGGTTTTTGACCCGTCGGCGGACTGACTTCTCTGGCTTCAACGGCCCATAGTCCCACATAGTCTGGATAGTCCTCTGCACTCAGGTTATCCGGTCTTTGAATTTGAACGGGTGTAAAACGAACGGCTAACCATGCGCTGCGGGCTGTCCGGTTGATTCTTGCGTCCGCTAGAACTTTGACAGAATAGGTGCCCTGAACCTCTTGCTGACCCAAAAATGAATACAAAGAATCAGATTGATGATGCAATCGACGATCCTGACGAACCCTGACCAGTAGATGGTTATAGCCATCAGGAATTCTAGCCCATGCTTCATAGATATCGCTTTCACGGTCTCCAATATGCGTCACTAACTTAGCACCGCCGCCTTCGAGACACCGACCAGAACTTTCAGCAGAGTCAATCCATTTAAAAGATTCCTTGTCTTCAATGGGTAATTTCTGGTAGTTTCGCTCCTTTTTTGTCTTATGGTCAGCTTCCCGAGTCCAGAGTTGAACGTGACTCAATCCCAGAGGAAAGCCGGACTGTGCATCCAATATCAGTGTTGGATGAAGGAAAAAGCCCACATCTTGATTGTTCCCGACAACACCTAACGACTTAGATTTCAATCGTCCAGCATGGGCTTGCAAGTTAATCTCACTGCTGTCGTTGATGGCCTTGACATGACGGCCATTTACTTGCTGTTGGCAATGGTCTGACAGACTACGAACAAGTTCGGATATCGTCACATTCTCATTCTCTATGAAGCGGTAATATCCCACCTGCTCAGCCCGATTACGGCTAATTCGGCGAATATTTATCGAGTGATGCTGGCTGATTGCCTCGTAAAGTGAAGCCCCCTTTTTACCAGCCGAGGGTCTCCAAAGGCGGTTTGTGGGAGGTTAGCGGCATGGATTAAAATGGGGCTATTCATATCTGATAATGCTTTCAGCGCTTTTACTCTAGTTTAGAGCAACTTGTGTGTACACAGCAGCTTCCCAAGGGGAGTAGGGGTTGACGCAAGAGAAATGGACGGTTCCCCCCTTAAGAAGGGGGGCGCCTGGGCGATCGAGGCCCTAATCGTCAGACAGCAGACTGAAACTACGTTTAACCTGGTTGTTGACACTTTCGGAGGGTTAAATCCGTTAAATCCGCTACAAAATCCGTTGCCGAACTTCCTTCGCTCTTGCGATCGCCCCTCAAACTTCGCTATTATAAACAGTTCGAGTTAAAACCCAGAAGCAAAGATCATGGCCAAGCGCGTCCAATTAGTTTTAAACAAAGATGTCAGCAAACTCGGCAAAGCTGGCGACGTAGTAGAAGTAGCCCCAGGCTACGCCCGCAACTACCTAGTACCCCAAGGAATGGGATTTAAAGCCACTCCAGGCATTCTCAAGCAAGCAGCCCGCCGCAGAGAAGAAGAAAGACTGCGCCAGCTAGAGCTCAAGCAGCAAGCAGAAGTCCGCAAAACCGCCCTGGAAGCAGCCGGGCCTTTCATCATTTCCAAGCAAGTCGGCGAAGGAGACGCGATTTTTGGTACTGTCACCAACCAAGAAGTAGCAGAGCTGATTTTCAACTCTACCAGTCAAGAAGTCGATCGGCGTGGCATCACCCTACCCGAAATTCGCGGCATTGGTACATACAAAGCTGAAATCAAACTGCACGCAGAAGTTACCGCCGAAGTTGATATTCAAGTTGTCCCGATGTAATTGGGAATTGGGAATTGGGCATTGGGAATTGGGAATTGGGCATTGGGAAGAAGGCCAAACAGGTCATTGGGCATTGGGCATTGTCATTTGTTTTTATAATAACCAATAACCCATAACCCATAACTCATAACTCATAACCCATAACCCATAACTCATAACTCATAACTCATAACCAATTCCCCATTCCCCATTCCCCATTTTCAATAACTAATGAGCGATTTGATGCCGACAAATATAGAGGCAGAGGAAGCAATTTTGGGCGGGATTTTAATTGACCCCGAAGCTATTTCCCGAATTGCTGAGCTTTTGCGTCCCGAATTTTTTGCCATCAGCGCTCATCAAGTCATTTATCGATCGGCATTAGGGCTATTTTTGCAAGGTCAACCGACGGATTTAATGACCGTAACGACTTGGCTGACGGATCGCAACCAGTTAGAACAAGTCGGAGGATTAACTAAATTAGCACAATTAGTCGATCGCACAGTTTCAGCAGTCAACATCGACCAATATGCAGCTTTAGTCGAAGACAAATATCAGCGGCGCCGATTGATCGAAGCGGGCAACAACATAGTACAATTAGGTTACGAGACATCAGCGCCACTAGAAACAGTCTTAGACCGTGCCGAACAAGAAGTTTTCGGCATCACTCAAGACCGCCCGCAACAAGATTTAGTATCGATCGGCGAAACCCTAAACCAAACATTTCAAGACTTAGAAAATCGCAATGAAGGCCTCACGCTTCCCGGTATTCCGTGCGGTTTTTATGATTTAGATGCCATGACAGGTGGCTTTCAGCGATCGGATTTAATCATCGTTGCTGCCAGGCCGGCAATGGGAAAATGCCAAGCAAGCTCTACCATAACGCTTCAAAGCGATGGAAGCCTTGCTACCATTGAAGAAATCTATCAAAAACGTCAAGCTGAATTACTAACTTTAGGAAAAGATTGGAAGTTTCATCTAACTAAACCATCAGCTTTTATAGATGATGGAATTAAGCCTGTATTCCGCGTCACAACAAGACTCGGACGCTTTATAGAAACTACAATTACACATCCATTTTTAACGATTAAGGGATGGCGGCAGTTGGCGGAGATACAAGCAGGCGATAAAATTGCTGTACCCCGCAGGATGGATGTTTTTGGTAAAGAAACCATTCGTGACTGTGAAGTTAAGTTATTGGCTTATCTAATTGGCGATGGGTGTTTGACACGCAGCGCGCCGCACTTCACCAATGGAAATACTGCTATACTAGAAGACTTTGCTAAGGCTGCTACTAGCTTCGGAGGTCTTAGGCTGCGATACAACGATCAAGGGAGACGCGCACCAGAATATTACGTCATGGGCGATCGAGACAGTTACAAAGACAAAATATCTTTCTTTGGTCTGAATTTGCAAAAAGTCCTTAAAGAACAACATTTGTATGTTAAAGAATTTGCTAAAATATTGAAGGTTTCACCCGATTTAGCCTCGGATTGGGTGCTAGGATTGGCATTCCCAAAGCAAAAATTATTTAGTCGCATCTGTGAAACTTTAGATGTCGCTCCCAAAAAACTAGCCAGCCCGGGACTGGAGGCTATTAATACCTTGCATCAAAACCCGCTGAGATTCTGGTTAGAAGAATTAGGTCTGATGGGGAAAAATGCTCACCAGAAAACAGTACCAGATATAGTTTTTAAATTAGAGCGATCGCAAGTTGCCCTTTTCCTCAACCGCCTCTTTTCCACTGACGGCTGGGCTACCCTACTTACCAGCGGTCAATCTCAACTAGGCTACTGTTCTGTCAGCGAAGGACTAGCTAGACACGTACAGCATCTACTGCTGAGATTTGGTATCATTGCTGCCCTCAAAAAGCGCTCTGTCAAATACAAAAATACTCGCAGACCAGCTTGGCAAATCGATATTACTGATGCTATATCTATCAAAATATTTATATCAGAGATTGGCATTTTTGGCAAAGAAGAAGCATTATTTAAAGTTAAAAAAGCACTAGAAAACAAAATATCTCACAATAACCGTGATTTAATTCCTGTCGAGGTTTGGGAATACATAGCATTAGCCAAAGGCAACGAATCTTGGGCATCCTTAGCAAAACGCGCAGGCATCAAAGGTTATTCCAATATTCACGTTGGTCAACGTGCGCTGTCCAGGCAAAGACTTTTGGTTTTAGCAACTGCTTTAAATAATTCGTGGCTGAAACAACTGGCAGATAGCGAGGTTTACTGGGATGAAATAGTTTCGATCGAACCGATGGGAAACAAGCAAGTCTATGACTTAACTATCCCGGAGACACACAATTTTGTGGCTAATGATATCTGCGTTCACAATACGGCCTTTTGTACCAACATCGCGCACCACATCGCCGCTGGACAGCAGAAACTGCCGGTTGCCGTTTTTAGCTTGGAAATGTCCAAAGAACAGCTAGTGCAGCGCATTCTGTCCAGTGAAGCCAAAATAGAAAGTAATAGGTTGCGATCGGGCAGAATCAGTCAAAATGAATGGGAACCCATCAGTACAGCCATTGGTAACTTATCAGAACTACCGCTGTTTATTGATGATACTCCTAATATTACCGTGATGGAGATTCGCTCCAAAGTCCGCCGCCTCCAAGCAGAACAAGGCGGATCTCTCGGATTAATCTTGCTAGATTACCTGCAATTAATGGAAGGTAGCAGCGACAACCGCGTGCAAGAATTATCTCGAATTACAAGAAGTCTCAAAGGTTTAGCCCGCGAGATCAACGTGCCGATTATTGCTTTGTCTCAGTTGAGTCGAAGTGTGGAAGCCAGGACAAATAAGCGGCCGATGATGTCGGATTTACGGGAAAGTGGATGTCTGAGTGGTGATAGTTTAGTTACTATGGCTGATAGTGGATTAGAAGTCCCGATTCGCGATTTGGTCGGTAAATCTGGCTTTGCTGTTTGGGGATTAAATTCACATACCCTGAAACAGGAAAAAGCGATAGTGACTAATGCTTTTTGTACAGGGGTAAAGCCAGTCTGGGAGATGACAACTAGCTTGGGAAATTCAATTAAAGCAACAGGCAATCATAAGTTCTTTGCATCAGATGGTTGGAAGCGTTTAGATGAATTAAAAATAGGCGATCGGATTGCTATACCTCGATCTATTCCTTGTACTGAAGTGCAGACGATGGGTAATGCTGAATTAGCTTTACTAGGACATTTAATTGGTGATGGTTGTACTTTACCCCGACATAGTATTCAGTACACGACGCGAGAATTAGATTTAGCTGAATTAGTTGCACATTTGGCTACAGAAGTATTTGGTGATGAAATTAATTCCCGTATCAAACGCGAACGTGATTGGTATCAAGTTTATCTCCCTGCTAGTTATCATCTCGCTCCCAATATTAAAAATCCGATTACTAAATGGCTAGAACAATTAGAAGTCTTTGGTTTACGTTCCCATGAAAAATTTATTCCCAGTTTAGTATTTACCCAACCCCAAGAATCGATCGCTCTTTTCCTTCGACACCTATGGGCAACTGATGGTTGTATCAAACCGGCTAAAGGGAAGAAATGTCTTTATCCAGCTATTTATTATGCCTCTAGTAGCGAGAAGTTAGCCAGAGGAGTCCGTTCTCTGTTGCTTAGACTGAACATCAATGCGGCTGTCAGAGTTGTTTCTCAAGGTGGAAAAGGGCGTACACAATATCAAGTTTGGTTGGGAGGAAAGTCAGATATAGAAATATTTGCGAATGTAATCGGTGCAGTTGGTAATTATAAAAAATCCAGTTTAGAAGATGTGAAAGTATATCTCAATAATTCTGAATGTGGGAAGACAAATCGGGATTTAATTCCGAATGAACTTTGGCGAACTCAAGTCAATCTTGCCCAAAAACGCCTTGGTTTAACCATCAAACAGATGCAAGATTGCTTGGGTATGCGTTATTCAGCCACAACGGATTACAAATGTGATATTGGTCGAGAACGCACACATCAGTTAGGGAATATTTTGGATGCCGAAGAGATATGCAAGCTAGCTGTTAGCGATATCTATTGGGATAAGGTGAAGAAAATTGATTTTTGTGGTGAAGAAATGGTTTACGATATAACAGTCGAAAATCTTGAAAGCTTTGCCACACAAGGTTTATATGCCCATAATTCGATCGAGCAAGACGCCGACTTAGTAATTATGCTTTACCGTGATGAATACTATAACCCTGATTCGCCCGATCGCGGAATTGCCGAAGTAATCATCACCAAACACAGAAACGGCCCCACAGGAATCATCAAACTATTATTTGACGCTCAATATACCTCCTTCCGCAATCTCGCATCTCCGAAGCGCTCTTAAGAAGGAAGAAGGAAGAAGGAAGAAGGAAGAAGGAAGAAGGAACACACAGCAAGCTTGAGCGCGATCGATATTTTACGTTTAATTAGGTCAATTTACTTAAATCAACCAGGATTTACACAGAAACCCGGTTTCTTAAAAAAACCGGGTTTCTCCACACCGTCAAAGTTTTACGCTTAGTTAAGTTAAGCTACCTAGCCAGCGATTTTCAATAATTCCACATCAAAAATCAGCGTAGCATTAGGAGGAATCACCCCGCCCGCACCGCGAGCACCGTAACCGAGGTCTGGAGGAATAATCAACTTGCGGCGTTCTCCAACTTTCATTGTACCGACGCCTTCATCCCAACCCTTAATTACTTGACCGACACCAATTTTGAACTGAAACGGAGAATTGCGATCGCGCGAACTATCAAATTTCGTGCCATCCTCCAAAGTGCCAGTATAGTGCACTACAACCGTCTGGCCGGTTTTTGGAGTCGCCCCATCACCTTCTTTCAATTCAACATATTTCAGACCTGAATTTGTGGTGACAGTTGTCTCAGTTTTTTCAGTATTACCAGTCATGTTATTGCCAGCGATAGTAGCTGGTTCTTTTGGTACATTAGCATCAGCTACTAGCAAACTATCTTCAGTGAAAGACTTCGCTGAGAGTATCTCAAGCGCAGCATCGGTTAAAGGATTATTCACTTCGGAGGCAACTGCTGTAGGTACATAACCGCTCATTTGAGCGACTATCAAAAACACAAAGCAAACTAGCATTACCCCCAAGCTGACCAGAATTCCTTGCAAAATTAATCCTCCTGATACTTTTAACGGCGGTCTCTCAGATATCTAAGATATCTTGTACAACAAGAACTACAAAATTTTATCTGAACTTTTTCGCCAAAAGATGGCGGGTGCCAGTGAATTTTAAAGGCAAAAGAAAGTATGAAGTCAGAATGTTTGTAATTCTACCTTCTGCTTTCTACATAAGTGCCCGATCGAGCCTTCTGCGTTCGGGTGACAATTTTATCACAAAATAGCAGCAAGTGCCCGATCGCACTTAGCGCCAGTTGCGGTTTTCCAAATCCCGCATCTGACGTTCGAGACGATCGAGCCTGCCGCGCAACTCATCCATTTCCGACTGTCGGGGAACGCCCATATCTTGCAGGATATTGCGGAGTTGGCGCTGCAACTGCGTATCCCAATTGCCCTGTTCGGACTTGAGGTGCTCAGTCATGTCATCGACAAAGGTTTTGGCTTGCTCGGGATTGATTTTGCCATCTTTGACCCATTGCTCGCTGGCTTCCTGCAATTTTTCCGCCACCAAGGAGGTAGTACCAATGCCCAGCATTACCAGTTGTTTGAGTAAGTTGCTATTGTTATCCATAGATTTTTCCTACTGTTTGCCCCAAAATACCCGATCGGCTCAGGTCGCCTGCGGTCGCTGCGAAACTCTTTGTACAATTTTAGTTACATCAGCACTGACCTACCTTTCTATTTTGGAGCATCTAGCAGCCTGCTGGCGAGTCTAACCCGCCAATGGGCGTTCGGAAAACCCGCATTCAAAGCCTGCCGACAAAATTACCCCACCACCCTGCTATCCAATGCCTGAGTGTCCCCGCTGTCACCAACCTGTAGACTCCCGAGCGATCGCCTGCGCGCACTGCAAAACCCCTCTCAAAGCTTTCGGTCATCCGGGTATCCCGCTTTATCGATCGACATCCGCAGAATTTCTGTGCGCTACCTGTATTTACCACGAAGACGACACCTGCAACTACCCGCAGCGTCCCTTCGCCAAAGAATGCACGCTTTATCACGATCGATCTGAGCCGCTGGTGCCGCAGACGAGCCGTTACATCAGCGGTGGTGTGCCGCAATCTATCAAAAATTGGTGTCAGCGAAATATCATTTGGCTGGCTTTATTTGGTTTAATTATTATCAGCATTGCCCTGTCCATTTAATCTAATTATATCAAGCGTAGAATAGAGATATCTGCGTCGGTCGGGCTTGCTATGCGGTTCATTCTCTAAATTATCCATGAGTTACGTATTCGGCATCGACGGCGGCGGAACTAAAACTATCTGCATCTTAATGGACGAAAACAGAGTTGTTTTGGGACGCGGGGAAGCTGGGCCGTCAAATTATCAAACCGTGGGAATCGAGACAGCAAAACAATCGATTGAATTGGCGATCGAACGAGCAGTTCTGTCCGCTAAAATCCAGCCAAATAGCAATCTCAACATAGAAGCAATTTGTCTGGGACTAGCAGGCGTGGCGCGTCCCAAAGATATTGAAATAGTGCAATTTGTAGTGCAGAACTTGCAGTTGGCGAAGACTTTACCAGTAACCCGATCGCTCTTACCGAGGAATATCCTAATTTGCAGCGACTGCGCGATCGCACTTGTCGGCGGTATCGGCAATCCAGTCGGTATCGCCGTTATTGCTGGAACTGGTTCGATCGTTTTCGGGCAAAACCGTCAAGGGAAAACTAAACGAGTCGGCGGTTGGGGATATATTTTAGGCGATGAAGGTAGCGGATATGACATCGCTGTTGCCGGTTTGCAAGCTGCTTTGAAGTTCTATGACGGACGCTCGGAGTTTACCGTGCTGGCCCAAAAATTTCAACAGCATTTAGGTCTAAATAACCTGGAAGAATTGGTAGAAGTCGTTTACCGGCGCGGTTGGGGAGTGACAGAAATTGCAGCTTTAGCGCCGATTGTCGATCGAGCAGCAGCAGAGGGCGATCGCGTCGCTGACGGCATTATTAGTCGTGCTGTGGCAGAATTAACATTTTCCACCGAAACAGCTATTTCAGCGCTGTTTAGCCCCACAGAGGAATTTGAAATTGTGACGATCGGAGGTGTGTGGGGTTCAGAAGCTAATTTCCGGGGTAGGTTTGAAAGTGCGATAAGTGCGATCGCCCCGAATGCTAAGGTAATTTTGCCCCGATCCGAACCAGCTTTCGGTGCAGCGTTGTTAGCATTAAACGCTCTCAAGAATTAAGCTCGTCCGGCGCTTCCTGCTAGGATTTCAGCTTAACTGCTAAAAGGACGATGAATCCCAATCTCTCCTTTATCTTCCTTATCTTCCCGATCGCCCCAGCCTTGCCAATTTTCGAGATTTTGCCAAAATTAAAAATTCTTGATTATCTACCTTATCTTCCCAACTTGCAGAATCTCTACCTGCCATCATTAAAACATCAAATGAATCCGAAACGCGAAACAGATTTAGCAGTAGTACATTCCTAAGTAAAACAAAACAAAACCAAGGAGACAAATTATATGATTACTTCTCACAAATGGCGCTCAGCAACAGCAGCAATCCTCGCAGTAGGCATTACAGTTGCAACCAGCGCGCCTCTGGTGGTAGCTACTCCCGCAGAAGCTCAACAACGAATTTCACAATATGATAGCATCCGAATTCCGTCTGGCAGTGTAATTCCAGTTAGCTACGAAAAAGAAAAAATTGTTGTTACCCGCGATGAAACTGCACCTTTAACTTTAACCGTATCGCGAGACATCCGCACAGATCGAGGAAGAGTATTAATCCCCGCAGGCAGCCAAATTGTCGGGGAATTGCGACCGGTTAGAAGGGGCAATCAAAGGGGTACTCAATTTGTTGCCAGAGAGTTAATTGTCAGCCGCCGCCAACGCTATCGGATTGATGGCTATTCCGGAGTTATTACCAGAACCGAAAGAGTTCAAAAAGGTGCCGGCACAGGTTCAGTAGCGCAAGGTGCAGCATTAGGCGCAGCAGCAGCAGCAGCCCTAGCAGGCATTACCGGGGACAAGGCAATTGCCACTGAAGAAGTATTGGGAGGCGCTGGCATCGGCGCATTAGCGGGAGTATTGTTGGGGCGGCGCAGTGTTGACGTGATCGTGATTCGCCCGGAAGAAGATTTATCAGTCAGATTGCGATCGGACATCGTGCTGCGGTAATATTAGAATCTTCCGATTAAGTATTTGCAGCAAAACATTGTCGATCGCCCGCCTTGTGGTCTCCCGATAATTGGCCAGGCATACATGTTAAGGTTTTGAACAGCCTTATATTCCTCAATACTTCCAGCCCTTCCCAACCTGATTTCTATCACGACTCTAGCAAAGCAGCCATTTTAGGCGCTTTCTAGCCCTTACTGTGACTCGTTTACCTACCTCCAGTGTCTCTAGCAATATTCTAGAGCTTGGTAATAAGGTACTGTCTACATTGTCTACACTGTCTACATAATAAAAAACCCGCCGGGCTAGGGCGGGCTAGATACTTATCCTAAAGTAGGGAGCTAAAGTAGGGAGCTACTTGCTAGAACACAATTAACATAATCCTCATTCCCATGGGGCGGACTTGAACCGCCAGCCAACCGTCATTTTAAAAGCTCTGCCACTTGAGCTACCATGGGATTGCCATTTCTGTAAACGGCTAAGACTATTATAGACTGTAACTGCTTCAATACCCGTAGAACCAGGTACACCCGCAATGCTTCAGTGGCAAGGAATAGTCTAGGCATCGCATTTTCCAGTATCGCTGTCCATCAGCGCCAACCATGCTTAGCCCCCCCCTGAGTTCCCACATCCGCCGGAACGAGGCTCTACCCTGTTCAATCATCTCGCCCGTGGTATAGAACCCATTTGAGATCTTTTTAGGCGGCTAGTCGCTTGAGCATCAGCCGAATAAAGCATAGTTTGAGCTTGGCGTTGGAACGTTCGAGTGTGC